>JAGNJD010000027.1 GCA_018000835.1 Candidatus Goldiibacteriota bacterium
CTAATCGATTTAATTCCCTTTTCAAGTTTCTTGTTTTCCCCAATTCCACCCCTATTTTATCCCTTATCTTTCCAATACCGCTGCTATGAAGCCCGTTTAGCCGTCTTGCTATTTCCGGGTTTCTTATTCCTGCATCTTTCACCAGCAAATATATGAGCACCCTTTTTGCAGTATTCCATTTCCATTTTTTTCCGGTCAAAACTTCCACGCTGATATTATGATATACACAGACAGCATTTTGCTTGTCACGGAATATGCTCTGGCGCTCATTTCCGCGGGCCATGACATGATATGCCATACCCGGAATCGTTATCCTGAGTGAATGCCCCATCTTTGCCCCTATGATTTTTTTGCTCCTGCCATCTGATACATTCACTCAATTTATCATCTGTTTTATATTTTGTTCTTATTGAAAACAATATCTTTTCTCAACTCCAATGTCCGTCCCTAAATCTTGCCCCATTTATATTTCATTCCAATGCCTCATTATTTTTTTAAACTTTTCTATGGGGAAACCTACGACGTTATAATACGAGCCCTTTATCTTTTTTATGAAAGGATCTGCTCCTTCCTGAATTGCATAAGCACCTGCTTTGTCCATGATATTATTGTTGTTTACGTAATCGTTTATTTTTTTTGGCTTTAATTTCCTGAAAGTAACAAAAGACGTATCAAAAGTTACCAGCGATCTGCTCGTTTCAGTGTCAATTATCGCTATTGCCGTAATGACTTTATGCGTTGAATCGCTTAATTTTTTAAGAATTTCAACTGCATTTTTTTTTGATTTTGGTTTGCCTATTATTTCCCTTCCCAGGACAACGATCGTGTCTGCTCCTACTATTAATCCACTTTTAAATTTCTGCATGGCCGACTTTGCTTTTTCAAAAGCAAGTAAAGTAGCAATTTTATAAGGGTCATCCGTCTTTGTTTTTTTTATGACTTTATTTTCATTAATTCCCGGCGCAAAAATTTCAAATTCAAAGCCGAATTTTGTAAGAATTTGCTTTCTTCTTGGCGAAGTTGATGCAAGTATCAGCCTTTTATACATGTTTTTTCGTCCTAAATTTATCAGAATTTACCGTATATCGGTTCGTTGCAATGTCTGCAACGGTTGTCTTTTATTCCTTCAACCTTTATTTCATACCCATTTCTGTATATCAACGTTTTCCCACATTTTGGGCATAACGTATCCGACCATCCGGTTTGCGGATCTGTATTTCCCATATAAACGTATTTTATTTTATTTTTTGCCGTTTCACAGGCGGTCACCAGAGTTTCAACCGGGGTGGGGTCTATGTCCATTTTATATTGCGGAAAATATCTTGAGAAATGAAGCGGCATGTCAGGAGAGATTGAAGCAAGCCAGTCGGTTATTTCGTTTATCTCATCAATCCTGTCGTTTAACGTGGGTATTATAAGATTTGTAATTTCAACGTGAATGCCTGCATTATAAGACGTCTGAATCGTTTTCATGACCGGGGCAATCTGGCCGTCACATATCTCCCTGTAAAAACTTTCGTTTGAACCTTTTAAGTCAACGTTCATTGCATCAACAAGCGGCAGTAATTCCTTTAATGGTTCTTCATTTACGAAGCCGTTCGTAACAAGAACGTTTTTCAGGCCTTTTTCTTTTGCTATTTTTGCAGTATCATACATAAATTCATACCAGATAAAAGGTTCGTTATACGTATATGCAATGCCAATGGATTTGTTATCCAGTGCTATTTCAACGATGTCTTCCGGCATAAATTTTTCTGTTTCAACCTGCTGCTGGGAAATGTGCCAGTTCTGACAGAAAGTGCATTTAAAATTGCACCCGTAAGAGCCTATTGAAAATATCATGCTGCCGGGATAAAAATGATAAAGTGGTTTTTTTTCAATCGGGTCCATGGCATACGACGTAACTTCACCATAAATTTTGGTGTAAAGCACACCGTCTTTGTTTATGCGAGTCAGGCATCTTCCGGTTTTGTTATTTGCCAGGAAACACCTTTGCGGACATAAAAGGCATCGCGTTTTTCCAACGGGTTCTTTTTTATAAAATCTTGCTTCCTTCATATAACTCCACATTATTAATTTTTAATTTAAATTAAAGTAGTTCGTTATAAATTTATAAAATTTTTTTGCGTTATCTTCCCAGTCATAATTCTTACGTATAAATTTATACCCCTTTTTATGCCTTTTATCAAGACATTTTATTCTTTTTTTTATCTCGGTCGCAAAAGACGATAGTGCAGGTCCCGATGCATAAACGTAATCCTTAAACAATTTAATTTCGCCGAAATCATTGGCAACGACCGGTTTATTCATGGCAAGATATTCGCGTAATTTCATGGAAGCCCTGTATTTATTAACCGGTAGGTTCCTGTAATAAACGAGGCACAGGTCGGCAGCAGACAGATACTTTGCCGTTGTTTTTAAATCACAACTGCCAAAAAAAACGACTTTTTCGCCAAGTCCGTAACGTTGTTTTGTAATTTTTTTATAACGGCCAAGCAACGGACCGCCGCCAACGACGAACAGCACGTAATCTGTTTTTATTTTTGAAACTGCTGCAAGGACGTCTTCAAAATAACTTGCAACGTTCATGTTTGCCATGTAAAAAAGTATTTTTTTCCCTTCGTATCTTTCTTTTATTTTTTTATCTTCTTTCAAACGACGTCCGAAAACGGAAAGGTCAACGCATTGCTTTAATAAATAAATTTTATTCTTAAATTCCGGATGTTTTTTCTTAATTAATTTTATGAGTTCCTCATTATGAGAGGTAATCAGGTCGGCAGCAGGGATGAGCAGTCCCTGCATGAATTCAATTACGTCTGAAATTATGCCTTTTCTGTAGCCATAGTCAAGGTCGTCAACGTCTATTATTATTTTTGCTTTTCTTGCCTTTAAAAGCAGACATGGCAGCACGGTATTTGGATAAGGTTTTACCACAATTGCTATTTCATAACGTTTGTTTAATATTTTGAAAAAATAATAAAAAAAAGAAAGAAAAAAATCAAACATAAACGGCATTGATTTAAAAGGCGGTTCAATAAAATCAACGTCGCTGTCCTGCTTTTTTAAATATTTATAAAGATAAAATGCCCTAAGAGTTGAACCCGTATTTTTTGCCTGAGATGATAAAACCAGTATTTTCATTTTTATTTTTTTATTATTTTAACCTCTGTTTTCGTATCCATGCTTTTTTTCAGAAAAACCGACTTTATAATGCCCCAGATAAAACCCGAACCATAAGAAACGTGCAATATGAAAAAATTCAGAAAAATTATCAAAATTGCAGGAGTTATCCTGTTTTCCCTGCCTGCTTTTAATGAAAATAGGAAATTTAAAAACAAATATGCAAAAAAAGGCAGAAATTTAAATGGTATTGCAGGAGTTATCGGCATCAGGACAAGATAAACAACAAAAAATGCCGGAACGGTATTTATCAGGTCGTTTAAATTAAATGCCTTTATCATCTGCTCTGCCCTGCCCCTGCCATAATTAAAACACTGCATGAAAAACTGAATGTGATTTTTTCTGTTTGGTCTTTCTACGTAAACGTCCGGCGAATAAATTATTTTGTATTTTAACATCTGAACCCTGTTTAAAAATTCGTTTTCTTCGTTTGGATAAAGGTCCTCCCTGAAATATCCGCAGTTATTAAAGACTTCCCTTTTTATGAACATGTTGCATAAAATAAGTTCTTTTTCATTCGTTTCCCGCATCTTTCCTTTTTTCCTGTAGCGGGCAGAACTCATGCCGGTTGCCCATGGGGACGACAAAACTGCACCAAAAGTTTTTTGTATCAAACCGTCTTTTACCGGAGTTAAACTCGGGCCACCCACGACGCCGACGTCTTTATCTTTTGAAAATATCTCTGCTGCTTTTTTAAAACACTCTTTAAATAAAACGGAATCGTCGTCACAAAAAAATAAGACGTCTCCCTTTGCTCTTTTAATGCCTTCGTTTCTCTGTGCAGACGGATTTCTGCCCTGCACTATAATGACCTCATCACCGCAGTTTCCCACGTTTTTCAGAATCTGTTTTTCCCTGCTCATGTCCACGGTCGGGACTATTATTGAAATCAAATCCACCCCTCTTCATTCATAAGTTTTATTATTTCCGATAGTTTTTTTATTTTAAAAACGTTTTTGTCTGCCCTGCCTGAATACGAAAATTCGCTGTTTTTTGATTTTCTATGAAGCCATACAGGAGTAATCCCTGCTTTTATCGCGCCTTTTACGTCTGCTATAAAATTATCTCCGATATATATTGATTCCTCAGGTGTGGCTTTAAGGGCTTCCAATGCTTTTCTGAAAATCATTACGTCGGGTTTTTCGTGTCCTGCCACTTCTGAAATTATTATACCGTCAAAAAAGTCGTAAATATCGGTTCTTTTCAGTATTCCGGTAAGTTCGGAAGAAGCATTTGAAATAACCCCGAGTTTAAAACCCATCTTCCTTAAATGTTTCAGCGTCTTTTTAGTATCGTCAAAAGGTCTGTAACTGGTCCCCTTTTTAAGATGCTCCCTGAGTTTAATCATAATTTTATTATCTTTAACGTTTAATTTTTTAAAAATCTTTGAAACGTAGATTTCCCATTTTTTTGAATCCGGCACGCTGCCGCTCTCTGCAACTGGTTTCATGCTAATTGCACATTCGTTTAAAACCGATGCAAGACGTTTTTTATTTATGTTTATTCCATTTTTTTTTAAAAATCTGTCCGTTATCGTAAGCAGGGACGGATTTCTGTAAATCAGGGTCTCGCCTGCATCAAAAAATATGGTTCTCTTTTTCATAGCCGTTTGTGTTTTTTTAATATTATTTTTACGACGTCTTCTGGTTTGTCTGCCATGTCAAATAATTTATCGTCTCCGTGTGAAATAAACTCGTTTTTAAGCATTTTTTTTCTCATCCAGTCAATAAGTCCTTCCCAGTATTCACTGCCGTATAAAATAATGGGGAAAGGAAGAATTTTTTGCGTCTGGATTAGCGTAATTGCCTCAGAAAACTCATCCAGGGTTCCATATCCGCCCGGGAATACCACGAATGCCGATGCATATTTTACAAACATCACTTTACGTGCAAAAAAATATCTGAATCCCATCTGGACGTTTGCATAAGGATTTGGTTTTTGTTCGTGTGGCAATTCTATGTTTAATCCTATGGATATGCCCATTGCTTCTGATGCACCTTTGTTTGCTGCCTCCATTATGCCTCCTCCGCCGCCGGTAATGATTGCATATTTTTTCTTTGCAAGCAGGTAAGCAACGTTTTCTGCCGCCGTATAATATTTTTCGTTCCTTTTTGCCCTTGCAGAACCAAATATGGTTACTGCCTTTTTTATTCTTCCAAGCGTCTCAAAACCATCCACGAATTCGGATATGATACGAAACATCCTCCATGAATCGTCTGCAATGTTTTCAAGAACGTATCTGTCCATACCTTTCATAAAAACCTCCTGTATTTGTTGGTATTGCCGTTTGGCAACGCTTCCATTACTTTCCTCCAAATATCCTGAATATTCGAAATACGTTTTCTCCGGTTAAATTCCATATCAGGTCAGTTACCTGCCTCACCGGCGCCGTTATCACGCCCATCTTTATCCTGTCAACCACGATGTTTGTAAAAGTTTTTATGTATAAATCCGGGATCTGTGAAAGTTGCGAATCGGGCATCATAAAATCAAAATTGACGTATAAATTACCGTTTGAATCGGTAAGATATCTCCCTATCTGCTCGTAGGAAACCCCGAAAATTGCCTTAAAATCCAGGCCGGTGTCTTCCCTTATTTTCAACTTTTTTATCTGGACTGCGTTGTTTAAATATAATTTTCTCATTTCACCCGCTACCCGGACGATAAAATCCACTTCCCCGCTTTCAATCTTTAAATTATATTTTGAAAAAAGCGGCTCAAAACTTCTTGCTTTTATGTTTGTCCCGAATATGTTTACGTTGAACCTGTTTTTGTAATAAGGAAAAAAATACATTTTTACCATTATTTTGTCCTGCTTTCTTTTCTGTAAATTTCCCGACAGGTTAAGCATGAGATATTCGTCGTCTTTTTTACCTTTATTGAAATATTTACTATTCCCGTTTATGTTGTCTATGCGCAGCATTGCGAGTTGTTCCATGTCTTCGTATATTATTTTACTTCCGAAAATTTTTATCTTCTGACAAAAAGGCAGATTAAAATTCATTACTTCCTTTTTTTGCGTTTTATTGCTCGCGGGTGTATTTACGAATTTAAAAGTTCCGCCTACTATTGAAATTCCGTTTAAAAATTTATCGTAATCCTTTTTTATTATTTCACGCAAATAAACGTCCATGGTCAGAAACAGGACTTTAAAACTGCCGTATTCAAAATTGACAAACGTAATTCTGTCCGGGATTATTGAAAATATAAAAGAATATTTTATGTCTTTATCCACATTTTTTATAAAAGGAGTAAGATACACGTTTAAAATTATGGAATAACCTGCAAATAAAACGAAAACCAGCAATATTACGTCTCTTATGGTTTTTTTCACGTCATTCACCAAACATGCTCATCTGGACGTTTTTTCTTTCCTTGTTTTCCTTTTTATTTCCAAAAATGCTTATTTTGCCGTATTCACCGTCAAAACCAGGAACGACGTTAACTTCTTCCCTTCTCACCTTCATTATTCCATCCGTAATTTTCTGTATGGAAACGTTTTTTCGAAGCGTCTCTTCGCTTAAATCCAGAAGGATTTCAAATTCCGTACCACATTTTGACAAAAGCGTCTCATACTCATACCGGACTTTTTTTGACTGCGGTGACATGTCGAGTGCATCTGCAATTATTTCTTCCAAAGGTATCAGATGTTTCTGCGGGATTGCATCAGGAGGCACGTAATCCCATGGTCTGTCTGCAAGTTCTTCTATCCTGTGAAGAACGCCGAGCGTTAAAGGTTTAAAACATACCGGGCATCTGTTCTTTAATGCAACTGCTTCACGCGGATGATACGATACGCCGCATAACCGGTGTCCGTCGTAATGATATTTTCCTTCCTCCGGAAAAAATTCAATCGTAAATAAAAATTTTTTCCTGTCCTTTTTCTCTATAATTTTTTTTATTTCATAATAATCCATCCCGCAGTCAAAAACGTTTGCTTCTCTTCCTATCTTTCTTGCAGAATGTGCATCTGAATTTGAAATAAGGGTAACGGCATCAAGAGCCGATATTCGCCAGTTTGCAGCAGGGTCGGAGGAAAGTCCGGTTTCAATCGCTTTTACGTATTTTGTCCATTCACCAAAACACTCCTCAAGTGAATCAAATCCGGATTTTGACCCAAAAACCGAAAACCATGGAGTCCACGCATGTGCCGGGACTATCATTGCATCCGGGCAAATGTCAAGGGTCATTTTTACAAGTTCAGTTACGGAAAATCCGAAAATAGGTCTGCCGTCCGAACAGGTGTTGCCCTTTGCAGACAATAATTTTGAAAATTTTTCAGCCATATAAATGTCCGGCATGAAAATTAAAGTATGGATTTTTCTTACCTTGTCTCCCTGCTTAAAAATATTTGATATTTCTGTGGTAAGCACCACGCGTGCCTTTGTTTGCTCTTTTCTTAATTTAAACAGTCCCGGTTCTGCCGGCTCAAGTTTGTTTTTTAACTCACCAAAATATACCGGGTGCTGGAAATCACCGCTGCCAATTATTTCTATACCCTTTTTATCAGCCCATTTCACGATGTTCGTTATGTTCATATCGCTGCTTGTCGCACGCGAATACTTTGAATGTACGTGAAAATCAACTATAATTCTCATGTTTCTGCCTTCCTGTTTTTCGTCATTTTTACGTATTAAATCATTTTATCCCGTAGGGTAAAAGAAAAAAACTTTAATTTCATTCAAACGTGCCAAAATTTTTTTTGCCTGCCCTGAAAGTAAAAGGCATTTCGGATTTTTTTATCGTTCGTTTAAAATCGTCCACCCTTTCGTCGTTTATGTAAAATCCGCCCTGTTCAACGAGTCGTCTCGCATCCGAATTTGAATCAACGATTTTTAAATTCCTTAAAAAATCTCCTATTGAAATTTCTTCTGCATCAAAAGTCCACGAGTATTTGTAATTGTTGTATTGGATGTCTCTTTCTGAAAAAGTTTTCTGGAAATTTTCACCTGCAAATTCCGCATCTTTTTTGCCGCAATATTTTTCAACTATGCCGTAGGCAAGCATTTTTTTGTATTCCATCGGATTTTTGCCTTCTTCCATTGATTTTTTTATTTCCTTTATCCTTTTTGAATCTATGTCCGTTAAAAGTTCAAAATACAGGATGATAAGTTCGTCGGGTATTGACATTATCTTTCCATACATGTCTTCCGGTTTGTCATTAATGCCCACGTAATTATTCAGCGATTTTGACATTTTATTTTTTCCGTCAAGGCCTGTTAAAATGGGCATAAATATTCCTGCCTGTGGTTCCATGCCATATTCCTTTTGCAGGAATCTGCCTGCTATGACGTTAAATTTCTGGTCAATTCCGCCGAGTTCTATGTCTGCTTTTGTTGCAATCGAATCATACCCCTGCAATATAGGGTATAACATTTCCTGTAACGTAAGCGGCAGACCTTCTTTGTATCTTTTTTCAAACGTTTCATGCTCGAGCATCTGTGCAAGCGTAAATTTTGAGCATAATTTTAAAACTTCTTCAAAACGCATTTTGCCAAACCATTCACTGTTGTATACGACTTCAACGTTTGTTTTGTCAAGTATCTTAAATGCCTGTTGTTTGTATAAAGAAACGTTACTTAAAATCGTAGATTTATCCAGGCGTGGTCTTTCCGCAGTTTTTCCGGTAGGGTCTCCTATCATCGCCGTCCAGTCACCTATTATAAGGACGGCTTTGTGCCCCATGTCCTGAAACTGTCTTAATTTATTCAGGGCAACCGTATGCCCCAGATGTATATCGGCAGCAGTGGGGTCTATGCCAAGTTTCACGCGCAACGGTCTGCCTGATTTTAATTTTTTTATCAGTTCCTCTTCCGTAACGACGTCAACGACTCCGCGTTTTATTATTTTTAACTGTTCATCTATGCTTAACAAATCAAACCTCCGTATTATTTAATTTTTTTTTTAATGTTTAAAATGTCTTACCCCGGTAAATACCATTGCAATGCCGTGTTCATCAGCTGCTTTTATTGACTCTTCGTCCCTTATTGAACCACCGGGTTGTATTATTGCCTTTATTCCGGCAGCTGCTGCCACGTCCACGTTGTCCCTGAACGGGAAATATGCATCGGATGCGAGAACTGCATCTTTCGCTTTTTCACCGGCATTTTTTAATGCAATGTCAACCGCGCCCACCCTGTTGGTCTGGCCCGGTCCTATGCCGATCGTAACGCCGTCCTTTGCCACGACTATTGCATTTGACTTTACGAGTTTTACGACTTTCCATGCAAAAAGCATGTCCTTTAACTGCTTTTCCGTTGGTCGTAATTTTGTTTTTACCGTAAGATTTTCTGCGGTAACGTCCATAGTATCCATATCCTGGACAAGAAGCCCGCCCGTAACTTTTCTTATGTCCATTGCTCTTATGCTTTTTACTTCTGCTCTTTTTGAAACTTCCATTTTTATTATTCTTATGTTTTTCTTTTTTTTAAGAACGTTCAGAGCTTCTTCCTCATAATCAGGTGCAATTATGACTTCCATGAACATTTTGTCTATTTTTTCCGCAATGCCCATGGTGCATTTTCTGTTTAAGGCACATATACCGCCAAATGCAGAAACTGAATCTGCTTCATATGCCTTTACGTAGGCATCGGTTATGTCGCTGCTTATTGCCACTCCGCACGGATTTGCATGTTTTACGATTACCGCAGCAGGTTCGTCAAAAGATTTTACGACGTTTAATGCTGCATCCATGTCAAAAATGTTGTTAAACGACAATTCTTTACCGTGCAGTTGTTCCGCACTGCCTGGTCCTGCCTCTGGATAATCCGGAAAAACGTAGAATGCAGCTTTCTGGTGCGGGTTTTCCCCGTATCTTAATTCCTGCTTTTTATCGGCAGAAATTATCACCCTTTCCGGCAACGTTTCGTTTAGTATTCTGTTGCCGAGATAATCCGAAATGTATGCATCATAGTCTGCCGTCGTCCTGTATGCTTTTACGCGTAAATAATTCAGGGTTTCGTCTTTTATGCCCTCGTTTTTCATTTCTTCAAGGACTTTTTGATAATCGTTTACGTCCGTAATGACAGCCACCGACTGTGCATTTTTGGCAGCAGAACGTATCATGGAAGGTCCTCCAATGTCTATGTTTTCAATTACTTCCTCCAGGGATATGTCCTGTTTTTTAATGACTTCCTTAAATGGATACAGGTTTACGACTACCATGTCAATGGGTTTTATGTTGTGTCTGCTTATCGTTTCCATGTGTTCTTTTTTATCCCTTAAAGCAAGCAGACCGCCATGTATAACGGGATGCAGCGTTTTTACCCTGCCATCCAGCATCTCCGGGAAACCAGTAACGTCTGATATGTCAATTGCTTTAATGCCTGCTTCCTGGAGTGCTTTTTTCGTTCCTCCCGTTGATATGATTTCAACGCCCATTTCAGAAATACTACGTGCAAAATCAACTATCCCTTTTTTGTCTGATACGCTTATCAAAGCTCTTTTTACTTTTAACATACGCGCCTCCGTATTTTTATCGTTCGTTACCGACGTTTTATGCTGACGTTAAACGCCTTTGCCGGACGTCTTTATTTTACATCTAAATCTTTTAATATTTGTTTTGCCTTTTCAAGGTCTTCCTTATTAATAATAATCGTGCCTATGCCTTTCTGCCTTTCCGACAAAAAAGCCAGACGGGAACCTGGCAACACGTTGCTCCTGAAAAAACTATATATCCCGTTATCCACCAGAACGGAACGTATATATTCTGCTTCTGCTTCATTATTAACGTCAATAAGTTCTGCAGTTTCGAGTGCAGGATTGCCTTCTTCTTCCTCCGGCAGTTTGTCAACAAGAGTTGCCCCGCAGTCTGGACATATTTTTATTCCTTCTTTATACTCATATAAACATACCGGGCAAAACATTTTTTTATTCCTTTATTTTAACTTTATTACCAATAATCTGAAGTTTATCCTCAGTAAACAATTTTATAGCTTCCTTATATGCCAGATGCTCCTGCTCAAGAACTCTTTTTTGAAGAGTCTGCGGAGTGTCCCCTTTTAAAACCGGAACTTTTCTCTGAAATATAACGGGACCCGTGTCGGTTCCATAGTCAACGAAATGAACCGTGCAACCGGATTCTTTAACGCCTGCTTTCAGGACCGCCTCATGCACGTGTATACCATACATGCCTTTTCCGCCAAAAGCAGGAAGAAGAGCAGGATGGATATTCATAATTTTACCTTTAAATGTATCGAGAAATATCTTTGTCAGAATTCTCATGTATCCTGCAAGGCATATAAGGTCAATTCCGATATCATTCATTTTTCCGGCAACTACCCTGTCATATTCTTCCCGTGTATTAAAATTCTCAGGGTCAAGATACATCGTTTTTATGTTATGTTTCTTTGCGCGTTGCAGACCGTATGCATCTTTTTTATTGCTGAAAACGATTTCAATTTTTCCCTGTGAAATATAACCCGATTCACACGCATCAATTATTGCCTGTAAATTGGTGCCAGAACCGGAAACGAAAACCGCTATTTTTTTCAAATTAAAACGTCTCCTGAATTTACTTACTTCTAAAATTATGCCATAAAAAACAAAACTGACCTATTTTTTCTCCGTCATTCTGCCGTATTTTTCAATCGTCTGCAGCATGTGTCTGATTTTTACGTCAAAAGGCGCCATCTGTTGTGCTTTTTTCAGGCATACTTCCGCATTTTTAACGTCATGCATAATAAAATAAACGCAGCCAAGGTTATAATAATAATCTTTATCTTCTTTTATTTCAATAGATTTTTTAAAACACTCTATTGCTTCGTTATATTTTTTTTCAATGAAATAAATGTTTCCAAGGTTGGAATAAAGTGCAGGGTCGTCTTTATACTTTTCAATTGCATTTAACATGCACTTTTCTGCTTCGTCAAACATGTTTTTCTTATTATAATATATATATGCAAGTTCAACAAGAGCCTCTTTAAGATACGGATCAATTTTTAACATTTTTTTGTATTCTTTAATTGCATCATCGTATAATCCCGTATCGTTATAGATTTTTGCAATTTTATAATGCAATAAAACGTAATCAGGTGCCGATTTCTCAAGATGTCTGAATATTTTCAATGCATCTTCAGGATTACCTGAATCGTAATATGAACTTCCCATGAAATAAAGTGCTTCCGTATTTTTATCGTAAAATTTAAGTGCAGTTTTGTAATTTTCTATTGCGGTCTTAAAATCCCCGCTTTTTGAAAAATAAACCCCGCGTTTGGTATAAATACCGCTTACGTGCCTGTTTACCCAGAAAGCAGAAACAAAAGCAAGGAACGTCAGGACAAAAATTGAAATTAATCGTGCATAAAGTGGATTTACTGAAAAATAATCTTTGTCATTTTTCATCATCACGCCTGAAATTACGACAAAAAGCATCATGGATGGTGCGTAATTAACGTCAACGCCAAAAAAATTCGTCGTAAGCATTGCTGCAAAGCCGGCAGAATATTCAGGCGAAGACGACCTGCCTGATTTAAAAATCAGGGACAGGACAAATATAAATAACAACAAACCGATTATCCCGGTTTCGGAACCTATCTGAAGAAAAATATTTTCCGGATAATGCACTTCATAGTTGTGTTCATAAGTCCATTTCATTAATTCATAAGGCCTGTATTTTGGAAAAACTACGGCAAAACTGCCCAAACCCGTTCCGGTAACCGGGTTGTTTAACATTACATTTATGGTGCCGCGCCAGACATAGTTTCTAAAAAAAAGCGATTCTTTCAGCGATTCTGAATTGCGTTTTAAAAACAAACCTGCAAAAATGACGAATATGACGAGCAACGTCATTAAAATTTTTCTACCCTTTAAATTTTTTAAATTTAAAACAAAAAGCATTAAAATTCCAATGGCAAGGGCGAGTAAAGACGATTTTGACCCGGTAAAAAATATCAGAATAAAAGAAATTACAAAAACAACAAATAAAAATAATTTATAAAAAGTTTCCTTTGAATTAAAAAAACGACTTATGACAAAAGGGATGACTGCGGAAAGGTATGCACCAAAAAAATTTGGATTGCCAAAAGTGGATGGTATTCTGTTACCAAACGCCATAAAAACTTTCATTCTGTCAGGAAAAAAAATCTGCAAAAGGCCGATAAAAAGTGCAGGAATAAAACTTAAAATAATGACATCGGACGTTTTTACGTCGTCGAAATCAGAATGCATTATTAAAAAAAGAAAAATTAAACAGGTTATGGACATAAGCATTGCAGGCAGACAAACGTTTTTAAAATCACTGAAAATAAACGAAACTATAAACCATAACGTAAGCATTGCCGGATAAAAAACGATTTTTTTTATTTTAAAGTCGCTCTTAAACAAAAAAAGCGGAAGAAACGCTGCCGTTCCGGTTATCAATATTATCTCTTTTATCAGGATAAAATTATAATCTTCCGGTGAAAATGAGATGGTGACTGCCACAAACAGGAAAAACAGCAGGAAACAATGCAGATTTGTCGTTTTAACGTCTGATTTCAGCACTTTTTTACTCCACGTCATAATAAATAAATTAAAGCCAAAAGCATCTTAAAATTTAAAAATCATAATGAAAATTTTTTATGCCCGACTCTCTCCAAAATCCGTCAGGCAATACCGGATTTTTTATTATAAATTTTATAATCCATTTCCTGCTATTTTTCAGAAACGGCAATCCGTTATTTTAATGTTCTTTACCGGAAAATTACTGCTTCCCTATCCTGTTCCAGACCGGAAGATACAGATAACGGACGGTAAGATGCAGTTTTTTCTGATATGAAAAAAATACCAGTTCGGCCTTTGTCTGTCCAAGTTCCCATGATTTATAAATGTTGCTCGGCATGCCGTTTTTTAATCTTCCGTTTTTTACGGTTTTAATCGCTTCATCAAATTTCATGCTTTTTACTTCGTCTTTATCCTGCAACGGCGGACCGTATAACTCCAGAAATATTTTTTCCAGGCCTCTGAATCTGCCATACATAATTTCATCCTTATTCGGGACTTTTAACATCTGGGACTGGAATTCAGGCATTGGTCCGAATTCAAGTTTAAAAGCATATACGTAACCATTATATACGCCGACGCTTATAAAATCGGCGTGCGGAACTACAACCCTGTAATCCGTCTGGTTTATGGTCCATGACGATACAAAATCAGGGTCTTTTGATTCCACTATGTATGGATACATCTTTTTAACGTCTTCAATGCTCATGCCCCATGTAAGCGACTGAAAAATAAATTTGTCGCTTCTTATGGTTCCAAATGCCTGGTCGTCTTCTTTGCTGTATTTAGTAAGATACGATTTGTATACTTCAAGTTTGTTGTTGTATTCCACTTTCTTAAAAATAAAAACCAAAACTGCGGCTACAACCACCAGGGATATTCCTATCCTAATCCAGAATTGTTTTATTTTTTTTTGTTTTTCTTTATCTATTATGACGTCCTTCCTTTTTGGTAACGGCGAACCGCAATTTTTACAAAAATTTGCCTCGTCCCTGTTTTCTGCCCGACATGCTTTACAAACTTTTGACATTTATTTTTATACCTCCGTCATTGATTGTTATTTTTTGCGCTTTTAAAAACCTTTATTAATCCTTTCTTAATTTTCGTATGGCATACCTCGTGAGTTTTCCCGACGCATCTCCCTTTGACGTTATCTGATACATGTAAAGTCCGGCTTCCAGATTTGCGCTCGAACAAGAAGATGAATTGTATATTTTACCTTTCTTTTTTTCTTCAATCGTGTGCAGCAGTTTGCCGGATTCGTTATAAATTTTTATCGTAACCAGGCCATCTTCCGGGATGTAATAACTGAATATGAATTTATCGGATGCCTTTTCAAAAATGGCAAATATTTCGGTGGAAACGTTTATTATCCTTTCCGGTTCATCTGCTTTTAATTCTATGTCGTAAATTATCTGCGGAGGCAGGCCCTTTGCAACTACTTTTATCTTTACTTTACCAACCGGCAAATTGTCTATGATAAAATTTCCGTCCTTATCTGAAATTGCAATGCCGAGCGTTGTCCCGTCCTCCTGCATTATTTCAACCGTTGCACCCGGCTGCGGCATAATTCCGTTTGACTGGGTTATTGTCCCTTTTACGGTTACTTTTGTTTTTATTTTTATTTTGAAATGAGCGGCGGTTCTTCCTATCACTCCTTCCTTGTCAACCGACACAACGTGAAAATACCAGATACCATCAGACAGGTTCTGGAAACCAATGTTAGTATCCATCGTCTTTGAATTTCTGGAAGAAGGCACTGTGTCCTCAAAATTGTCAAGAACGTAAAAAAATCCTATTATTTCGTTTACGTATTCCGGCGTTTTCCATTGCAGTCGCACGTTCTTTTCCCTATACCACCTGTTCTGGTCGGGATGAGTAATGGAAAAAACCTCAGGCGGAGGCGGCGTCATGGCAACTTTTATCTGCATGTGAAACGCTTCCTGGGAAATATTGGCAGCATTATCTTTTGCAACGATGTGAAAATACCAGATGCCATCAGGGACGTCAACAAAAGAAGCCATGGTGCCTTTTGTCCAGCTTGCCGTGGTTACGTCTGGTATCGTATCCTTTATCTGATTGAAAATATAATAATAGCCTTCTATCCCGGACGGGTCCGAAGGAATTGTCCAGGTAAAAGAAGGGGTATTGTTGTTATACCACCGGTTAAAATCAGGATGCGTGATTGAAGAAACAACGGGTGGTTTTGGTATAGTCGTATCAATGTTTATCTGATAATGATATGCCTCATCCGAGAGGTTGCCTGCTTCATCCTTTGAAATGACGTGAAAATACCACGTGCCGTCAGAAACGTTGTTAAGATCAACTTCGTTGTCGATATACCACGTTCCGGTTTTTACGTCAGGCTTAGTCGTTGGATTCTGGTCAAAAATGTAATAATAACCGGTTATTCTTGTTGCATCCTGTGGCGTATCCCACGATAATTTTACGTCTTTTACGTTATACCATGCATCCTGCATCGGATGGGTAAAAGATTTGACTACCGGCGGAAGGGCAAACTTATCGCATACCACGAGTATCTGTTTATTGCCGCTTTCACGTTCGTTGCCTACCCTGTCAACCGGCCTTACCGTATAATAATAAATAATGCCGTCTTCAAGTTCCTTTGAATCGTCAATGAATTTATTTTCCCTTATGGTCCCGTCGTCGCATATCTGCATCCCGACCTGTCCGGAAACGGTGGAGCGGTATATTCTGTAATAATCAACTCCGGAAACTGAATCCACTGCTTTTGTCCACTCAAGCAATACGTTGCCTTCCTTTAATGGTTTTGCAACTATCTGCGTTATTGCCGAAGGCGGAGAAACGTCAATGGTCGTTCTTATGGAACTATTTTCATAAAATTCACTCCAGTTGCCTGCATTATCCCTTGCCTTTATCCTGAAATAATACGTTATTGAATCCTCGCCTTTAAAAACCGCCTTTGTATCTTTCGTTTCCTTTAACCATAATTTCCATTTACCCTTGTCTCCTTCTTTGTATTCAAGGGTAAAAACAAAAACTCCGGATTCCTTGTCCTCTGCCTCCCATGAAACTTCAAAACTTTCGGAGTTAACGAATTCCGGCATTTCGTGTATTTTCACGTCCGGTGGATTCGTTTCAACTTTAAATTTGTAATGAAATGCCTCAGTGCCTACGTTTCCCGCCTTGTCCTTCAGCACGACGTGGAAATACCATTCTCCATCGTCCAGCGGTTCGTTTATTTTTATCGTGTTATCTCTGGTAAATTTTCCTTCTTTTTTATCTGGAATGGTATCGTTCTTTCTGTCTATTTTATAATAAAAGCCGTCCGCACCTGACAGGTCGTCAACCTTTTCAATTACAAAAACCGGATATTTTTCGGAATAATATTTTTCCGGATTTGGATGCGTCGTAGAAATAACCTCCGGCGGGTTGGCAATAAAATCAAGATGGACGGTATAAATTGCAGGTTCTTCGCCTACGTTTCCTGCATTATCCTCTGCAATAAGATGGAAATAATAAATGCCCTGCTCCGCAACAGCTATGTCAACTTCCCTCATGTCGGTCCTTACCGCAGCGTCAGGCGTTATTTTTATGTGTTTTTCCTTTGAAAATACGTAATAAAAATTTTTTACTTTCGACAGGTCCGAAGGAATCGTCCACGTAAATTTGATGAGACCAACGTTGTACCATTTGTTTTCATCCGGGTGCGTCGGAGACGTTATCTTTGGCTGTTCAATCGTTGTATCTATTTTTATCCTGAAATGAGATGCCTCAGGCCCGACGTTTCCTGCATTGTCCTTTGATATAATGTGAAAATACCAGATGCCATCCTGAAGTTGTGAAAGAGTTACCTGATTGGAAATCGTCCATTCAGAATTATCTTTTTGCGGGACGGTAAAATTTTTCTGGTCAATCGTATAATAATAGCCCTCTATTCCGGAAATGTCATCCGGAGTATCCCATTGTATCTGCGGTATTGAATTTTTATACCATTCTTCCGTATCCTTATGAGTTACGGAATACACAACCGGCGGCTTTGCTACGGTATCTATGTTAAACTTGAAATGCGAAGCCTGGCGTCCGACGTTGCCTGCCCTGTCTTTTGAAATTACGTGCAGATACCAAGTGCCATCCTTTAAATCACCTGAAAATATGGTATCTTTATCTATCCATAAACTTTTTTCGTCGGGTATCGTTTTGTCATTATTATCAATTACGTAAAAATAACCTGATATGCCGGATAAATCCTCAGGTGGGCTTATCTTAAACTGGGCGCGTTTTACGTTATACCATTTCTGGGAATCTGGATGTGTTACGGATGAAACGTTCGGCGGCAATGCCTGCGTATCTATGTTAAATCTGAAATGTGAAGTCCCTCTCGAAACGTTTCCTGCCAGGTCCTTTGATTTTACATGAACGTACCATGTGCCGTCTGCCTTTTCCTTTATAATAATTTCGGTCTGTTCAGTCCACGTCAATTCCGTCTCTACAGGTTCATAATCCGGTATTTTATTTACGAGATAATAAAAGCCGGCTATGCCGGACAAATCATACGGTTTTGAAACGTGTATTTCCACGGTAGTATTGTTATACCAGGACGTCTGGTCCTGATGCGTTTTTGAATTTATCACGGGTTGTAAGGCCTGGGTATCTACGTTAAATTTATAATGGGTCGCTTTTTTTCCCGTGTTACCGGCTTTGTCTTTTGAAATTATGTGAAAATATTTTGTGCCATCTTCTATCATTCCCAGTTTTACGCTTTTTTCAACGGTCCATTGTGCAATTTTTTCATCCGGAACCGTGGATGGCAGTTCATCTATCAAATAGTAATAACCCGCGATGCCTGAAAGGTCTTCCGGCGTCTCCCACGTAAAAACGGGCGACGTGTTATACCACCGCTCCGGGTCAGGATGCGTTGGGGACGTGACTTTTGGTGGCAATGCAACGGTATCTATTTTTACCCTGTAATGTGAGACAGTCGGACTTACGTTACCGGCTTTATCCTCTATGAGCAGATGAAAATACCATATCCCGTCTTCCAGTCCTTTGATGGTAACGCTGTCGTTCGTCGTTACCTCACAGTTTTTAGGAGCCGGATTCGTATCAGGATTCCTGTCAATCACGTAAAGATAATTTTTTATTTCTGGGTGTATTCCCCAGTAAACGTCAATCTCGTTTTTATTATACCACTCGTCCTGTGATGGATGCGTTCTTGACGAAAGCACGGGGGTAACCGCTGCTGTGGTGGTAAAAGTCCAGTCGTCGGCAACTCCGGAAAAATTTCCGATGTCCGTATAAGTAAGTATCCTTACGTGATATTTAGTTAGTGCCTTTAAATTGGTAAGAGTTAATTTGTGTATTATTTCTTTTTCTTCTTTTTTTATCATATATCCATAATTCTGGTCCGTCCCGTATTCTATTATGGTGCTTGCTTCCTTATCCGTGGTCCATTTTATGACTGCACTGTGAGACGTTATTTCCTCAAATACCACGTCCATAACCTTTGGCGGCGGGACGTTTGAAACCGTGGTCCTGAAAATTCTACCTCTGGGTGAAGAACCAAAATAAAGATATCCGTTAAAAACCCTTAAAATTCTTATATCCTCTTCGTCCGTCTGAAAAGCGACATCCCATTTTTTACCATCGCTGGTTTTAAAAATTCTTCCGTTTTCGCCGCTGCCGACGAAAAGGTTATTTGAGAATGATGCAAATTTATAAAAATTAACGTCTTTATCCGAAAAAAAACATTCAATCCAGTTTATGCCGTCTTCCGACATAAATATAAGTCCGCCGGACGCCTTTGAAGTTGCACAATAAAACCTGTTTTTAAAAACAAAAAAATCGTTTATAAAACTCTGGTTCGTATCAAAGACTTTCTGCCAGTTAACCCCGTCTGCGGTCCTGTATATAACACCGTTTGGATAAGTGCCTGCATAAAGATAATCACGGAACAGGCCAAAAGTAGTTATGGCAAGTTCCGACGTATTTAACGATATTATCCAGTGCGTGCCGTTATATGAGTAAATTTTACCTTCTGTTGATGTTCCTGCAAAAAGATGTCCCTTAAATATTTCGAGACAATGCACCCTTGCCTCACCGCTGTTAAACGACAAACTCCATACCTTGCCATCAAGAGTTTCGTATATTCCGCCGGTTGCATTTGTGCCACAGAATAATTTTGGAGTTCCAAGGTCGTTAAATGTTTTTAAACAATACACCTGCGGCGTATAATCCCCGAGTTGTTCTTCCTCCAGCGACTTTGTATGAGCAATGGGCGGATTAAAATACGGTGAAAATATGTTTGAAATACTTATGGTTTCCCACGCTCCAACGTCCCCGGTTGACGTTCTTATTACCGTATCCTTGTTTGTTGAAGCATAGAGATATCCGTTAAATTCTTCAAAATCGTAAATTATCGGCAGATTTTTGTCTTCAAAAACGGGGATAAAAGATTCTTTTGGAACGTATTTAAGGTAAAGCGGGATTGCTGCTTTTATGTTTTTCATCACTTCCCGCGTGTCTTTCCCTCTTACGATAAGACCGGGCAGTTCCCTGCACTCGCCTAAAAATTTACCTTCCTCTTTTATTATTACGATTTCCAGATCGGTGGTTAATTTTTTTATGTTCTCTTTTTCTTTCATTTAATCCTTTTTCTTTTTTTAAAATGATAAATCAGTGCATGCTCGTCGCAATCAGGAAATTTCGGACAATTCAGACAATCCTTCCATATTTTTTGCGGCAAATTTTTTTTTTGTATTTTCCTAAAGCCATATTTTACAAAAAAATCCGGTATTTTCGTCAGGACAAAAACGGATTTTATTCCTATTTTCCCCGCCTCGTTTATCGCATAGGTAAGTAATTTACTGCCGTATCCCATGCCTCTATACGATTTTTCTATTATAAAAGACCTTATCTCACCCAGGTCATACCAGTATATGTGTAGTCCTACGACACCTATCTTTTTTTTGTTATCCTCCAGAACGTAAAAATCCCTTATCTGCGTATATATGTCTGCCAGTCCTCTCGGGATCAGGTCAAACTCAACGGCGTGTTTTTTTATGATATTGTGTATAAAAATGGCGTCGTTTATTCCTGCCTGACGGACTTTTACCATTTCCAGCCTTCCTACTTTCCCGTATTCCGTTTTTTATTTTCGTCTGATTTATCGTCTTTTACGAATTTTATTCCCTGATTAAATGCCAGGAGATTTTTTTCAATGATTTCGTTTTTTCTGGCGGCAAACATATTTTCCATTACCTTTAAATATTTTTCCTTTTCAAAAAAGTTAACCGTTTCTGAATAAACGCCGGCCATTATCATGTTTAACCCTTTTATAAAATTCATGTCTTTTGCCATGTCAGATGCAGGCACCGATATTTTTTTCCCTTTTATCCGTTCACTTTTCACTAGAGACGAATTTTCAATAAAAATGGTTTTTTCTTCTATTTTATTTTTATAGGTTTCGTAAGCCCTCTGGTCAAACGCTATCAGCGTAGTAGGCTTGTCAACGACGGGAGAATATATTTCGTCGTCGGAAATAATTACGTTACAAAAAGAAAAGCCGCCGCGTTTTTCCGCTCCGTAAGCAGGAAGCCACGTTACGTTTTTACCGTCCGATATTGCAACGTTGCACAAAAACAATCCGAGCGTAAGAACGCCCTGACCACCGCTGCCTGCTATGATAATTTTCTCTTCCATATTTTTTCCTCAAATTTTTATTTTGTATCCTTTATAACGCCGATTTCATAATATTTTGATGCGGTCTCATCTATCCATTTATTTGCCTCAACCGGCTCTTTTTTCCAGTTTGTAGGGCATGAAGAAATAACCTCAATAAGGGAGAAGCCCACGTTTGTAATCTGATTGACAAACGCTTTTTTTATGGCTTTTTTTGCCTTTATAATGGATGCCGCATCGGTTACTTTTACCCTTTCGAGATATTTGACTCCCTGAAGCGGAGCCAGTAATTCAGGCACTTTTATTGGATAACCAAAAGTTCCTACGTCCCTGCCATCAGGCGACGTAGTCGTAACCTGACCGATTAAAGTCGTAGGAGCGAGTTGCCCTCCGGTCATTCCATAATTCATGTTATTGATGAATATTATGGTAACGTTTTCTCCCCTGTTTGCCGTATGTATGGTTTCTGCCATGCCAATTGATGCAAGGTCACCGTCACCCTGATAGGAAAAAACGACTTTGTCCGGATGAACCCGCTTTATTGCAGTTGCGACGACAGGAGCCCTGCCATGGGCTGCCTCTGAAACGTCAAAATCAAAAAAGTCATAGGCAAAAACCGCGCAGCCAACCGGCGCAACGCCTATAACTTTTTCCCTTATGTCAAGTTCGTCAATTACCTCTGCAATCAGTTTATGGACCGTGCTGTGTCCGCAACCAGGGCAATAAGTAAAACCGGCCTTTCTTAACGATTTTGGCCTTTTATATAAAAATTTTTCTTCCTGCATTATTTTATCCTCTTTTGAATGAATTCGTATAATTCCTCAGACGTAGGCACTCCACCACCTGGTCTTCCGTAAAACTCCACCGGCTTCGTTCCTTCAAGTGCCAGTCGGACGTCTTCCACCATCTGTCCGAGGTTCATTTCAAAGACAAATACTTTTTTTACATTTTTCGCGTATTCTTTTAACTCGCCATAAGGAAAAGGCCATAAAGTAACGGGCCTGAATAATTTTATGTTTGCATCGTTTTTAACTATGTTTTTTGATATGCGTGCAACCGTTCCAAAAGCAACGATTAAATATTCCGCATCGTTGTTTTTATGAAATTCTTCAAACCTTATTTCGCTCTGCGTTATCGTATCGTATTTCTTTTTTAAATCATAGTTATGCTTTTCAAGCTCACCGGGCGTCATCAGCAGGGACAAAATCTTTCTGCCGCTTCTGCCTTTTGCACCGGTAAGAGCCCAGTCCTTTATCTTATCAAGATATTCGGATTTTTTGCTGCGCTTCAGTTCCACGTTTTCCATCATCTGTCCGAGCAATCCGTCAGCCAGAATCATTACCGGATTTCTGTATTTATCTGCCAGGTCAAATGCTTCAAAAGTCAAATCGTATAATTCCTGGATTGAAGAAGGTGCGAGAACAAGCAACCTGTAATCGCCATGTCCTGGTTTGCATGCCTGAAAATAATCGGATTGCGACGGTGCAATGTCCCCTAATCCCGGGCCTCCTCGCATGACGTTTACTATTACCCCCGGTAATTCACAGCCGGCCATGTATGAAATGCCCTCCTGCATTAGGGAAATGCCGGGAGACGAAGACGTGGTCATGGCACGTGCACCTGCAGCAGCAGCTCCAAAAACGGAATTGATTGAAATTAACTCACTTTCTGCCTGCAGGAAAACGCCTTTTACTTCCCTCATCCTTTTTGACATATATTCAGGTATTTCATTTTGCGGAGTTATGGGATAGCCGGCATAAAATCTGCATCCTGCATCAAGAGCCGCTTCTACTATCGCAAAATTACCTTTTATGAACATCTTTTCTGCTGTCTGGCTCATTTCTTTTGCTCCTTTTCCTCAATTATCTCAATGACTTCTATGGCGACATCAGGACATACTATTGCACATAATGCACAGGCATTACATTGTCCGCTATTTTTGAATTCAACTACGTTATATCCGGATTTATTGATTTTATCGCTTATCTGAATCTCTTTCTTGGCACACTGATGCACGCATATCAAGCAGCCCTTGCATCTTTCTTCGTCTATTATTATTCTGCCTTTTTTCATAAATAATCCGCCTTCGTAATCCTGTTTTAGTATTATTAAAAAGTAACGACGAACAAATATAATTATATTAAAATATTCAAGATTTTACAAGAATTTTATTTTTACCGCAGAGACATCCCTGCATTGCATTTCCGTCAGGTAAAAAAAATACAGATTTCATATAATTTCTTTATTTAGAAATTATTGATTGCACGGGCATCAATTATTAAGGCATGGCGGTTTATACTAATTCTTTACCTCGCTTTTCTTTGAATGCATTTTTATGAAATTCGTTGATTAACTGAACATCAATAAAAATGAAAAAATTGATTGTATTTTTTATGGAATTCGTTGTAATAAGTTCCGGGAAATGGTGAAGGACGTGCATTACAAAAAAATGCAACAATATTTCCATCAGGTTTACCGGACTGCAATGAAAAACGTTTGACATAAAGCGTCAAAAATGATAATTTTTATTTATGAAAAAAACATTGTTTTTTCCGATACTTTTATTTGCGTTTATAAACGTTTTTGCAGAAGATAAAAAAGTAAACGTTCCTTTGCCTGACCCTTCTTTTAAGGTTTTATATACAATCCCTGGTAGCGATTTTCAGGAAAACCGGAAAATTTTTGAAATAAACCCCACGCCTGAAATAAAAATAGACGGCGTATTAAATGAGCAGATTAAAACGCATCCCCTTATAATCAGAAACGGCAAATCAATAACGGCAAAAATTTATTTCAGTTATAACAACAACGGACTTTATTTATTTGCGGATGTTTCTGACGCTTCGCCTGCTTTAAATAAGAATACGAAAGAAAAAATAAACATGGGGGATTCCATCGAATTATTGATTAATTTCGGGACGTTTTATCACATCGGCATAAAAGCGTCAGAAAAAAAAGAGTTATGGAACTGGACTTTAAAAGCGCCGGTTGACAGGGAAAATACGGTTTATAAAAAAACAAAAAATGGTTACGTAATTGAATCCCAGATTCCATGGCATAATTTCATGATGGGTTGCCTGTGCTCGTTAAGAAACAAAAATCTGGACTTTAACATAATCATAAACGATAAAACGTATAATAACAATCTGGTTAAATATAAATGGTGCAACGATGACGGCGGATGCGGATATGTGGTATTTAGATAGGAATTGTTTAATTTATCAGTTTAATTAATTGCCGAAATTATATACACTTATCTCGGAAGAATAAAGCGTAAAATTACTTCTATTATCTATGTCCGTAAATACTCCTGAATTATTGTCCAGAAGATTTATTACGTCACTATGCGAAGTATACTCACCAGGACCAGGATACACTGACGGTGGTATGTAAAAAGGACTACCAGGATTCATGTTTTTTACGGTCTTTGTAATAATCGTATATGATGAATCAATTATTAAAAGGTCAAATCTTGGATGTATGTTACCAAGGTCAACTGAAAGTCCGTCTGACGCCATAGTCGGCATACTAGGAGTCTGCCCTTCTGCACTAAAGGTTTTTCCATACATTATAACGGTTAATCTGTAATTTGTTTCGGCTGAAAGGACTATATCACCTTTGTTTGTATTGTCTATAATATATTGCGATAGATTTGACCAATTAGAACGATAAGGCACATAAAACGCAATAGCAGTATTATTAAGATCTTCCACAATAACAGTAGCGTTTGGCATTGGTGCATTATTTAGCGAAAGGTTAACAGTGACATTGGGAGGTCCTCCCTTTGTAACGACTAACAGTGCCGATATGTAAGGAGTTCCGATCGGAGTTAAAGTTATCGTTGGCGTTACCGTCCTTGTAGTTGAATACGTATACGTCGGAGTGATCGTAGTTGTAAATGTCACTGTAGACGTAGATGTTATGGTTGAAGTATTAATGGGCGTAGATGAAAAAGTGACAGATGGAGTTACGCTGTCTGTTAAAGTTAATGTGCATGTTAAAGTTAACGTCCCCGTATTAATGGCGGTAGAAGTAAAAGTCATTTTTGGCGTAGCCGTAAATGTATACGTGTAAACAGCATTATTGTTACCCGGAGCAGATGGAGAATTTGATTTATTGCATGCTGACGCCACAAATAAAAAAATAACTGAAATAAATACTGTAATTAATTTTATCTTTTTCATTTATGGATTCCTGCTTTCTTTTAAATTAAAATTTATGTAATAATTATATCATAAATTATAGTTTAAAATCAAAATTTTTAGCCAATCCTGTCCGGCAAAAAATATAAATTTCATATAATGCCTTTCAAATTACATGTTTTTTAAAATTAGTTGATTGGATGGGCATCATTTATAATGGAAAATTTGATTTCATTTTCATGGAATTCATTCGAGCCTTTCTGATGAGGGACGTGGCGGTTGCAGGGTTGATTTTGTAAGAAAAACAATCCGTATCTGGTGCTCATTGAGTTAAAGCCATACTTTACCTTTTGGGATGCACTATTGAACCATTATTTTTTATGATTTTATTTATTTCCTTTAAAACCATTTCAACCGTTATTTGTTCCAGACATTCATAAGTTTTATATCTGCATTCCCTGTCAAAGCACGGCGAACATTTTAAATTTACTTTTACTACTTTTGAATTTTTTGATAGAGGTCCGGTCCATACCGGCGACGTTGAACCAAAAATTACGACCGACCGCTTGTTAAATGCATCTGCTATGTGCATCATCCCTGAATCGTTTCCTATGAATAAATCCGAATTTTTTATGACGTGAATAATCTGCCTGATGGTTGTTCGTCCCCTTAAATCAGTTATTTTATAGTCATTTTTTAAATCATATTTTTTATCTTCTTCCGTCCCTATAATAAAAATTTTTACATTTCTGATTTTTTGTTTTAATCTGTCAATTAAAACGTCGTATTTATCTATGTTCCACATTTTTGCAGGTCCATATTGGACAAAAGGAGCAATCACTACGTTAAAATGTCTTTTATTTAAATCAAAAGCGGAAAGAGTTTCTTTTTCTTCCTTTAAATCCGTAAAAATTTCCTGTTTAACGTCTTTAAATTCAAACCGTGTGGAAATCAGATAAAAAATCCTTTTATATTCCTGTGATATGTGAATTGTATGTTTGTTATCCGGTTTATGTTTTAAATTAAGTAAAATACCGTCACGGTAATATCCTGCCCTTTTTTTAACGCCGGAAAGGAAAAAAATCAAAGAAGAAGAAAAAGAAGGCGTAAGTGTAATCCCCGTTTTTATGCCGTGTTTTTTTATTTTTGAAATTATCTTTAAATTATCGGAAAAATTTTTTTTATCAAAAACCATCAATTCATCAACGTAAGGATTATTCATAAAAACGTCCTTTACTCTTACGTCAGAAAGAACGTAAAGTCTGTTATATACCCTTTTTGCTTCTTTTAAAAAAGCCGTTGAAATGACGGCGTCTCCAATCCAGTTGGGAGCCCTTATTATTAAGCCGTTACGCATTTCATCATTTTTATGTTCTATCATTTTTGCGGACTTTACGAACTCAGAAAAACCGCTGTATAAAGAAAGTATAAATCCCTGCATGCCGTCCAGAAATCCAAATTTTAAAAAATACATCTTAAAAAATTTAAAAAAAGGATTAAAAAACAAATTCAAATACAAAAACCTTTTTTTGTTCCGGACCGCCTGCAAAGAAGTATATCTGTTCATTTTTTCAAAATATGTTCTGCTGTCAGGATAGGAATAATGAAAAAGCGGTGCTTCTATGCGATTAGTCGTTCCATTGACTTTTATTGATTCATGGACGATTTTACCATCGTATTTTCCCTTTTGTTTTTTAAAAAATCTTAACTGATAATCGTTACCCCAGCCGCAATGTCTGATTTTTCTCCCAAGAAAAAAGGTTTCCCTTTTAATGTAATAACCGTCGGACGAATTATTTTCGTTCGCTATTTGTAATAGTTTTTTCTTTAAATCAACCGATACTTCTTCATCGGCATCTATGACTAAAATCCAATCTCCGCCTGCTTTGTCAATGCCAAATTGTTTCGTTTCGGAAAATCCGGTAAATTTTTTGGAGAACGTTTTTTTTGTATACCGGGATGCAATCTTTAAAGTATTATCCGTGCTGAATGAATCAACGATAATTATCTCATTTACAAAATCCAGACTTTTAAGACATCTCTCTACGTTTTTTTCTTCGTTGAACGTTATGACGACTGCGGAAATTTTCATGAATGAACGTGCAGGTGTTTTTTTATGGCATCGGTAACCCGCGAAACCGGGACAGAATCAGGCGAGCCATCGGATGCCTGTAAAATTTCATGATTGCTGCCTGCGGGTTTGTTTATCTCCGGATCCGAATCTGCCCATATTACTATTAAATTCGTAAACGGCGACAATAGATGCATGAAATCCGTCTCGTTACAGATAAAGCACGTAAAATATTCAGATAATGCTGCAAGTTTAAGATAATCAATCGTATCGGGAATTAAAGCATTATTTCTTATTACGTGCATGAATTCTTCCAGTCGTTTTTTCTCGTCTTCGTGATAATAAACAATCACGCGTGCATTGAATTTTTCAACGACGTTCTGGACGAGTTGTGAATATTTGTTGATGGACCATCTTTTTCTTTCTTTTAATAAAGTGGGATGTATGCCTATTATTACGTCCTTTTGCGTTATCTCGTTTTTTTTCATAAAATCAGCCGCATATTTTTTATCTTCGTCAGTAAGAATGATTTTTGGCATAAAATCATAGGTGTTTGCTCCTATAAACCTGACAAGATTTAAGTATTTTACGATCCTGTGCTGTGGAGCATCAATGGTTTGAAGTTTTAGATTATGAAAATGATTGTAAATTTTCGTTTCCTTTTTCAGTGCATAAGCGACTTTTGCCTTTGCAGGACAGACGGCACATGCAACGATTGAACTAAAACTGTCCGACGCAAAATTAACCAGAATTTCGTATCCGCCGGTAAACAAATTAAACAAGGAAGGAAAAAAATTCAAAAAATCTAAACAAATTATCCTGTCAATGCCTGACGTTTGCAATGCAATTTTTTTAAGTTTATCTGAAACAATAGCCGTTATTTTTCCTTCCGGCGGAAGTGCCTCTTTTAACGCGCTTATTGCAGGCGTTGCAAGCAGGAAATCCTCAAAATTATCCGGAGCAATTACGAGTAACGAAGTTATTTCCTTTAGATTTATCTGTTTGGCATTTAATATTTTTTTACCTGCCATGTAATCCGCCTTTTACGTTTTTTCGTTATAGCAGAATTTTCAATTAAAAAGCAATCCATAAAATCCGCATTTTTTCGTCATGCGTATTTTGCCTTTACGTAAAAATTTAAAAACTATCGTTTCAAACGTTTCTTTACAATCGAAAAAAGCATTTCAGGAGTTATACCCGCCATGCATTCAAACGTTCCAATCGGACATTTATTCCCGCCGTGCAGACTGCAAGGTCTGCATGACAATTTTCTTTCAACTATGAAAAATTTTTTATCCGTAATAAAACCAAACTCCGGGACAGTGGGCCCCATAATAACGACTGCAGGGACGTTATAAAGTCCTGCAAGATGAGCAGCTGCAGTATCATTTCCTATAAATAAATCCGAACTTTTTATGGTCATAGCAAGTTCTTTAAACGTGGTCTTGCCGGTTAAATTCACGATGTTTTTAGATTTAATATATAACAATTCGTCGTTTTTTTCAATCTCTTCTTTAACTCCGGTTATATATAATTTCACTCCTTTAATCTTTGAAATTTTCCGTGCCAGTTCAGAAAAATAAGGCCATCTCTTCAACGGCCATTTTGCGCCGGCATGAATGACTATTTTCCCGGATTTTTTTCTATTTGTTTTCATTCCGCCGGTGTCGGGTATTGTTATTTTTGTCGTTCCTGCTTTATAAAGTGCTTTTTTCGCAGCGTCAAAATATTTTTCCTCCACTGATTTATGTTGTCCGATGAACCATTTGAAAACAACCATAAGCCGTCTTTTTAAAAAATCTTTTTTGATTACCGATTTTATTCGTGATTTTGAGAACAACCTTATGAAAAACGTCCTGAAATTTGAATGCAGGTCAACGACAACGTCATATTTTTCCCAGTTTATCCGTTCCACCATTTTATTCAGGAGAATAAAATCGTCAGTAAAGGATGAGGACGTTTTTAATTTTAATATCCTGTCTGCACCCGTAAGTTCTGCCGCACTTTCGAACTTTTCCCTTACGAGTAAATCAACCCTGCCGACATGGACGTTGTTTTTCAGGAACTTAACAACCGGTGAAATTAAAATTATGTCGCCCGTGGAACTCAATCGTATTAGCAATATTTTCATGTCTATAATTTCAATTTTTTATCAAGTTCTTTGACATTTTTTATCAGGATTCCTGTCTTTAAACAATAAACCCTGTTGTCCGTAAAAAATTTCTTTTTTAATTTTACTTCGTCTTTTTCAGTCGTAACTATCATAGATGCATTCGTTTTTTGCAGCAACTGGCATATTGCTTCAATTTCTTTTTTCCCGGGCGTGCTGTGATCCTTCATCCGTAAACCAACCACGATGTGTGCTTTTAACAACTTCAGCGTTTTTTCAAAAGAAATCGGATTGCCTATCCCGGAAAAGCAGATTATTTTTTTGTTATTTAAAAAATCCGGGTTGAAATTTTCACCGGTAAAAATGTTGTAAACGCATTTTGGGGAAATATCGGCTTCAAATATATCGGCGTTTTTGTCAAATCCGTATATTACGTCTTTTATTTTTTCAATTCTTGAAGGTTCATTTACAAGATTGCTGTTCGTTATGATTATTGCATCTGCATCCCTGAGCGAATAAATTGGTTCGCGTAGCATTCCGGCCGGGAATAAACTGTTAAAACCAAATGGATTTAAAGCATCTATCAGAAGTATATTTATTGCCTTTTTTATGTCTTTCCTTTTCTGGAAACCATCGTCAAGCAGAATGTAATCCGGTTTAAAAATCTGGAGACCGTATTCCATCGTTTTTATTTTGTTCTTACCTACCAGGATGCACGCCTCCTTTAAATTCCTTGCAAGCATAAACGGCTCGTCTCCCGCATTTTTAGCGGACAATAAAACTTCTGAACCATTTGAAACCACGTCAACGTCGTTTATTCTTTTTCTTTTATAACCCTTTGCCACGATTAATAATTTCCTGTTTGATTTGATTATTCTTTTTGCTATTTCAAGGGTAACGGTGGTCTTTCCCGTGCCGCCCAGAGTCAGATTCCCTATGGTTATGACGTTACAGGGAGTTATAAGAGGTTTTTTTATTTTTAATTTGTAGGATAAATTTTTTATGACCAGGCCAAGAAAATAAAATCCGGACAGGATATATAATATCAGCATTATGAAAAGGTCCAGCGGATTTTTTTTCTTTTTGGTTATGGTTTGCCACCATATTTTCTCAATCACAATTTCTCCTCATATAATTTTTTATCAAGAATCATTTCTTTTATTAATAATGCAGTAGTATCTGCCGATGGTCTGAAATTTTCAATGACTTTTCTGTTTTTTTCACCCATTGATTTTCTTAAATCTTCATTTTCAACGACGTCCTTTAATACGGCATACAATTTATCCGGGTCTGATTCCACTTTTATTGAACCGCCTTCCTTCGTTAATTTTTCGCTTGTATCTTCAAAATTATACACGTTCATTCCCATTATAACGGGCAATCCAAGACCGGCCGGTTCCATCGGGTTATGTCCACCGTATTTTTTAAAGCCGCCGCCAACTATTGCAACGTCTCCAATTGAGTAAAAATGCATCAATTCGCCCATGGTGTTTAAAACGACAACTTCATAATCCGTTATTTTATTGCAATCGTTTAAATTTGTCCATAACTCATATTTAAGATTACGGGATTTTAAAATTTTTGTAATAGTTTTTACCCTTTTTAAACGTCTTGGTGCAATTATTAGTACCGACCTGTCCTTTAAACCGTAAAATGCATTTATTACAAGTTCTTCCTCTCCTTCCCTTATGCTGCCTGCAACGATTATCTTTTTGTTCCTGTTTATCGTTATATTGTATTTTGATTTTACGTTCTGGTCAACGGAATATTTCGTATTTGGCAATATTATCATTTTATGTCCGCTGATTTTTCCTATTGACACGAACCTTTTAAACATCTTTTCGCTCTGCACGATGATGAGTAAAAATTTGTTCAGCATGCTTCCAAATAAAAACGAAAACGTTTTATAAAAAGCATAACTTTTTTCAGATATTCTGCCGTTTATAAGCAACATCGGAACTTTTCTTGCGTATAAATTGTTTATGAGATTGGGCCAGAACTCGGTTTCAATGAAAATGGCCATCCGTGGATTTATTCTCTTTATGAAAAAATCCGTAAAAAAATACAAATCCACCGGTATTAAAGAATAAAACGAAACGACGTCGCTCAAATCTTTTTTTATTTTATTTTTGCCGTTTATGCTCGTGGTCGTAACTACGAAGTCAAAATCACCGCATATATTTTTTAGTTCTTTTAAAACCGGAGTTAATGCCTGCACCTCGCCAACGGATGCTGCATGAAACCATATCGTTTTTTTATTACCAAAAGAAGGCATGTTTTTATAAATACAAAATCTTTCCTGTATGTCCTCACGCCATTTTTTATTTATTATAATCCCGGTTAAAATGAGCGGTGAAAAAGCAATAATCAGAATTGATAAAATAAAATTATAAAAGAAAATCAAATCAGAGCTCCTTTAAAATTGCTTTTACGCTATTTTTCATTACGTTTTTATTATACGTGGATTTTTGAATTTCCTTATATCCTTTTTTTATGGAATTAACATAATTTTTGTCTTTTAAAATTCCGTTGATTTCCGCGCATATTTTTTCCGGCGTAAAATCGTGTTGAATTAATTCCGGCACTATCATTTTACCTGCAATGACGTTTGGAAGTGCGATAAATTTCACCTTTATCAGCATTTTCGTTATCAGGTATGAAATCATGGATACTCTATAAACGACGACCATGGGTATGCCAAACAGGGCATTTTCAAGCGTGACCGTTCCGGATTTGACTATTGCAGCATCAAGCATGCTTCTGCTTTTAAAGTCATCGCCATTTAACGTTTTTACGCTCAGATCGTTAAATTTTTCAAGAAAATCATTTATGATTTTGTAATCTATGGTTTTTGATTTAAAAAGAATGAATTCAGCGTCCGGAAGGTTTTTTTTGATTAAAACGCAGGCTTTTAAAATGTCCGGCAGAAAAGATTTAACCTCACTCTCCCTGCTGCCTGGAAATATGCCGATTTTTATTTTTTTCCCGGTTCTATGGCTTTTATTTATTTTTATAATTTCAGTTATGGGATGTCCAAAATATTCAACCGGTATTCCTTCTTTTTCAAAAATCTTTTTTTCAAAAGGGAATGCAACTATGCATAAATCGCAGTATTTTTTTATGGTCCTGATTCTGTCGTAATCCCATGCCCATATCTGCGGCGTAATCCAGTATATTATCTTCTTTACGCCTGCTTTTCTTGCTTTTTTTATAAGCCATAAATTAAATCCCGGGAAATCAATGACGATGAGTAAATCCGGCTTTTCCTGTTTTAGTATTTTCGTCGTTTTTATCAGAATGGAAATAATGCTGAAAATATTTAAAACGACCTCCCAGAAACCAATGATTGCAATTTTTAAAAGATTTATTTTTAAATCTGCCCCTGCTTTTTTAACCCTTTCTCCGCCAAAAGCAATGATTTCCGCATCTTTACGCTGTTTTTTTATCTCTTTAACGAGCAACGAGGCATATAAATCCCCCGATTCTTCCCCTGCTGAAATTAAAATTTTCCCCAAAATGGCACCTTTTTATTTTTTACTCTGCTTAACTTTTTGTTTATCTGCTTTTCAATTTCCAGAACTATCTTCAACGCATGAAAAGCCTGCTCCGGCGTAACTTCCACCATCTGTTTATTATTGACTGCTTCAATAAACGACTTTAATTCCCTTGCCAGCGGTTCTTCTTTTGACATTGGATAAACTTCCAGTTCCATCATGTCGTTCCATGAAATTTTTCTGTCTCCCGATAGTCCTTCCTTTAATTTATAAATCTTTATTGACTGTCTGATGTAGTCAATTGACATGTATTCGTTATGTTCAAAAACCCTTATTTTTCTTATTTTCTTCGGACTTACCCTGCTTGCCGTTATGTTTGCAACGCTTCCGTTTCTAAATTCAAGCCTTACGCTTGCCATGTCAATGTAATCAGTGAGTATGGGAACTCCTATCGCGTCTATCTTTTTTATTTTACTTTTAACAAGTTGCAAAATTATGTCAATGTCATGTATCATAAGGTCAAGAACCACGCTTATGTCCGTTGACCTTGCAGTAAAAGGCCCTAATCTGTTTGCCTCTATCAAAACCGGCACCTTTTTTAATTGCCGTAATTTTTCAATTGCCACGTTAAATCTCTCAATGTGACCTATCTGTAATAAAACTTTGTTCTTTTTGTATAAATTCAACAAATTTTTTGCCTCAGACAGTTTTGCAGTCATTGGTTTTTCCAGCAGGACGTGTTTTTTGTTTTCTATGAAAAATTTTGCAATTTTGTAGTGCAAAATGGTCGGGGCTGCAATTGAGACCACGTCAACCATGTCCAATATTTTTCTGTAATCGGTAAAAAAAGCAGCGCCGTATTTATCCGCAATTTCCCTGCCTTTTTCAGAAACGTCCACCACGCACGTAAGTTTGACTCCTTCCATGTTTGCATAAATACGGGCGTGATGCTGACCAAGGCTGCCCACACCTACAACTCCTGCCCTTATTATCTTATCCATTTTTTATTTCACTCTCCATTTTTAGTTTGTTAAATTTTTCCAGTGTCTTTCTCATACACCCGACTTTCATATGTATGCCGTCTTCCTTATCCTGTCTTGAGAAAACCACTCCTTCTTTGTAAAAAATGTCGACCAAACCGGATCTGTTGACCGGGACAACGACGTTTTTCTGGACGAAATATTTTTCAACGACGTTCTGAATTTCATTTATCAGTTCAGCAATGCCTTCGCCCGTTTTTGCCGAAATAAAAATACCCTTGCTATCATTTAAAAGATATTTCTTTTTATCAACGTTTATTTTATCGGTCTTATTATACGCCTCAATTATAACCTTGCCTTCATAAGCATCTATTTCCTTTAAAACGTCGTAAACCACGTCGCGACGCTCCTGCCAGCCATCTTCACTTATGTCTATTAAGTGTAATATGATGTCTGATTGTTTTACTTCCTCCAGAGTGGCACGAAATGCAGCGACTAACTGGGTTGGTAATCTTTTAATAAAGCCTACGGTATCTGAAAACAAAATTGAATATCCATCGGGTAACACATATCTTTTTATTTTCGGGTCCAGCGTTGCAAACAGTTTATCCTCGCTTAATTTTCCTGCATTCGTCATTCTGTTTAAAAACATAGTTTTGCCGGCATTCGTATACCCGACTATGGCAACCAATGGAACCGGTATTGATTTTCTTTTTTCCCTTTGCTGCTCGCGGATGTCGCGGACTCCTGATAATTCTTTTTTTATTTTCTGAATGCGTATTTTTATTTTTCGTTTATCAACTTCAAGCTTGGTTTCCCCTGGACCTATTGTGCCTATCCCCCCTGTCTGTTGCATCAAATCAATGCCCCTGCCTGATAACCGGGGTAAAAGATAAAGCAGTTGTGCATATTCCACCTGCAATTTTCCTTCCTTTGTATGTGCTCTCTGGGCAAAAATATCAAGTATTAATTGAGTCCTGTCAATGACCCTTTTCTCAAATACGTCCTCAAGATTTCTGACCTGCGCCGGTTTTAATTCATTGTCAAAAACGAATAAGTCTACGACGTTTTTGTATTTTTCCTTTATTTCTTCTGCTTTGCCTCTGCCTATGAAATAAGCAGGTGAAATTTCATGCCTCTTTTGTCTGACAACGTCAATCACCACACCGCCGGCAGTATTTACAAGCCCTTTCATCTCTTCTATATCATTTTCCACTTCAAACGATGATTCTTTGTCAAAAACCTTTATCAACAATACTTTTTCCATAATTGTTTCGTATTATACAACAAAAAAATCCAGATTTCCAGTTAAAAATAATTTATGATGGGAATGAGAATAGACACGGCGGATACATAGCAAGGCTGAAAATAATGAAAAAAGAGGAGCCATGTGAGATTTTATTTTTTCAAAGTAATTTCCCCTCTTTGAAAAAGAGGGATTAGGAGAGATTTTATTTTATTAAAGTAATTTCCCCTCTTTGGAAAAGAGGGGTTAGAGGAGATTTTATTTTTTCAAAGTAATTTCCCCTCTTTGAAAAAGAGGGATTAGGGGAGATTTTATTTTATCAAATTAATTTCCCCTCTTTGAAAAACTGTCCCTTACCCACAAGTTTTTCTCCCAAGCAAAAATCCTTGTTTTAAATATTCTAATATTGTTAATCCTAATATTATTTTTTGCCACCCAGGATTTCCATCTGATTTTCGTCCTATAAATCC
>JAGNJD010000028.1 GCA_018000835.1 Candidatus Goldiibacteriota bacterium
CCCCGATTTTTAGATTCCACTCTTTTCCCTATCTTTTGTTTTTAATATTTTATTAAGAGCATCCAGCCTATCTTTATTCATTATTTTCAACCTTGCTATGTGTATACCATGTCTATCCTTATTCCCACAAAAGATAAAAAATTTTATTGACATAAAGCATAATTTGTTTTAAAATTTTTACGTTTTCTTAAATATTAATTATAAGGAGATGGGTATGAAAAAGAACATAATAATAATTATTTCTCTGCTGTTTTTATTTTTACCTTCCTTTGCATCTGAAATAGAAAATCTGATAGTTCCGCAGAACGATGAAATTTATGAATATTTTTATACCCTTTCAAAAAACGGTTACATAACTTCCGTTTCGCCGGAACATTTTAAATACAATCCGATTTCAACCTATGAAGCGGCAAAATACGTCTGTGAAGCAATCCTTGCACAAAAAAACGATACTCCGAAAAAAGCAAAAGCAGACACGGAAACTTTACGCAAATATTATGAAACCTACAAGCAAAAAGTGTATGAAATATATAATAAAACAAAAGAGACGAGAGAACGGTTAAAAGAGATAGAGGCAATCCTTGCATCTCCTGATTTTCAGGAATATAAGGAAACAGTAAATTCCATGTATGAAGAATTGTTTGACATAGAAGAAGAATATAAATTAACCACGTTCCGCGGGATTCCTCCATTTAAAGTTATGGGAATGTTAACTGCCCGCTGGCAGGACGTGGAGACTTTTGGAGTCAGTCACATTCATCACACATCGCTTGGCGGAACTTTCATGCAGTTGTGGACCGAATACATAGTAAGTTCCGACGTAAGTTTTAAATTAAACCTTACTTTTGAAAGGCCTGCAAACGAAGCGGAAAAAAACGTAGACCGTCCTGACGAAGGTATAACCATAAAATTACCTGAATACTGGGGAACAGGTCAGCGTTTCCTTGACAAATACACGATAAACCTCGACATTTTTAAATGGCGTTTATCAACCGGCTTTTTCTGGGAAGACATTACGCCGTTAGTTGCAAAACAGATTTTAACTGAAAGACCCGTATTGTTTGACCGGGATGTTTATGCTCTGGAGGAAACGGCACGCGGCCATTATGAAAACGTATTTTTACATTCGTTCCAGAAAAGAGGAGACATCTGGTCAAAACATCCATGGTATGGTATTGCATTATATAACATGGATTTATTCGGCTCCCGCATAAAACTTATGGCAGGAAAAGCAGAGAAGTTTGACGAATATTATGACAAGTTATTCCTTTATGAATATGCTGCAAGATGGACTTATCCGTTTGAAATTCCGGGTTTATTTAATAATTCAGACGTTTCTTTTAACTTTTTCCATACTTCAAATGAAAAGGCAGAAATTCAAACGCTTGCTCCCGAGCCTGGCTCGCGCACTGAATTTCCACAGACAATACCGGATGGTTACGTCCAGAATGCAATAGTCATGGGCGGCGATTTTAAACTGAAAATTATAGATACAATTAATCTTGGTGGTGAGTTTGAATATTCTGAATATCATGGCAAACTGCCAAAAAATGAAAATGCCGGTTTTACGAGAAAAGGCAATGCCATGTATGGCCTGGCAGGAGTTAATTTACCACTGATTAATCTGGAAGTAAAATATACTTACATTGAGCCGGATTACGTTGCAACTGCATCCGCGGTTCTCGATACGTCGCAGCCAACGCTTACTCCGGCCGTTGAATTTGAAAGGACCACCTATGCCGGCGACCCTACTATGTTATGGAACAACGTCGGACGTTTAAGCCTTGCAGGTAATATAAACATACCAAATGGTTTTATATTATTAAATTACGGGACATCCAGACAGATAGAAGAAACCGGGAAAAAATTATATCTTGAGCGCTTTTTATTGGGAAACAGATTAAACGGAGCACTATACTGGCACATGTTTTTCAGTAATTATGGTTTCCCGGAGGCAGGTCGTGACGTTGGTTTTATTGACTATAATACAAATGGCGCAGGCTATCATGTTATGATTACGGACAAGTGGCTTACAAACAAAGAAATGATTTTATCAAATTATACAGGACCGGAAAAAACAATAAAATATTTTAACAATGCTTCAGTTGAATTAAGATACCAGTTAAGTAAACTGCTCGGCATGGAAAACAATTTCTTTATCCAGGGATATGCTGAAATTGCATCTTTAAATAACAAAGCAGATTTAATGGTGGATTTTGCGTCTGACATGTTATTGTCCCAGCAGATTCTTGGCGCATTTGCAGTTTATAATCTGACGAGAAAGATGAACGTCATGATATCGTGGGGACTTGAGCGCTGGCTTACTGCTTTATGTGAAATACCGGTTGATTATACCGATACTGCTTATGGCGCAGGATTTGACTATGATTTTTCTCCAAGAACTGCAATATTTTTAAGGGCTAAAAGATTTTTCCACGAAGATAAATACATACCGGCAAATGAATTTGACGGATGGCAATTATATATGGAACTCAAAAATTTCTTTTAATAACGCAGGAGGTATTAAATGTTAAAAAAAATCGTTGTTTTGATGGTTGTTTTACTTGTCCCGTTTTTTGTGTTCGGAAGCGACTTAATTGACTCAAATCACTGGACCTACAAGGACATTAAATCATTGATTGATAGCGGGATTATTACCAGGGAATTAAACAAGGATACGTTAACCCGCGAAGAAGTAGTTGAATACATAAATAACGGCGTTGAAAACGTTTTGTATGCAGCAGAAACGCCAAAATCGTCAAAGAACTCATCGTCATCTACGGCAGACCTCTCTGCTCAGATTGACAAACTTTACGAACTCGTAAAAGCATACATGACAGACATGATGAAAACAGACAAGAAACTTGACGAAATACTGGATACAATCGGCGATTTAAAAGTAAAAAAAGCAGAACTTGAAAAAAGACAGGATAAACTTTTAAATCAGCTGGGAATGAGAATAAATGGCGACTCGAGTGCATACATGACTGATTTCCTGTTGTTTGGCGGTGATTATGTTCCAACCGAAAGATACAGACCAATCACCCAGTATATTGATTTAAAATTTTCTTTGAATGCAAGCAAATACATCTATGCAGAGGCAACCTACCGTCTGGAAAATCTATACGGCGGTTTCTGGGGTTCTTACGACGTTTATGGACTTAAGAGATTTTTTATACAGGGTAATTTCCCGATTTCATTCATAGTTGGCGATTATCAGGGAAAACTTACGCCGTTTACTTTATGGGCTGTTGATGACGAGCATCCATTTGAAGCAAAGATTTTCAGGGACAGAAGGGACATGAACAAAAAGGAATTATACCTGTCTGATAACGCATGGCCGTTAAACGGAGGAAAAGTCCAGACAATCGTGGAATTGTTTGATACAGTTGACCTGGATATCCAGGTATTGGGAGCACGACTTCACGAAGCTGATGTCCCTACCTATAAGCCATCGCAATATAAGGAATATAATCCCGGAGAGGATAAATATAAAACTGCTACATATTATCATGACCAGTATATGATAGGTGGACGTATGTCGAGTGATTTTGCCTTAAATAAATTACTTGGCGAAGATTATAAATTTAATCTCGGCGTTAATTACAACGAAATAACCGACGTAAAAGATACCGGGGTTTATACAAGTCCGGTATTGCATAATTACGTTGGTTCAGTTGATGCAGAGTTTTCTGCTTTAAAAGGCATAGTTAAGGTAACCGGTGAATATGCAACGTCTCATTACAATCCGGACAGGACAAATCAAATTTATTCATCTGGTTCTGCAATGAAAGCCCAGGCAGAGGTAAATTTGTTTGATACAAAGTTAACGGGCGGCTATTTATCCGTTGAGAAAAAATTCGTTTCTTTTGCATCACAGACGAGAATATATCATGAAGACGAAAATTATTTGTATCTTACGCAGAATTCCACCTGGAATATACAGACCAACCCGCCGCAATATCTGATTGGTGGTCATACTTATCCATTTACAAAATATAATCCACAGATAATAGTAAGTTACAATACAGGTTTATTTGGAAACGCAGGCGGTCCCGGATGGCTTATGTCCTATCCTGTTTATGAAAATAACGCATCTCCTTATGGCGATTCAACTCCAAACAGGGAAGGATTTTATGGTAGTTTATCCGGCTCGTATCTGGAAGAACTGTTAAATCCTTACGTTGGCTTCAAATATTTATATGAAATAGAAGGAAGCGTATTAAGAACGATTACGTCACTGGAAGGCGGTTTAAAAGTAAACGTATGGCAGGTATCTTTATACGGTGGATATAAATGGGAAAATACGGTAGGAGATAAGGAAAAACAGGTTGATTTTACTTCATCAATTATTGATTCAGGCATAGAATATTACGTAATACCAAAAAAATTAACTGCCCATTTTGGAATAAAAAATATTGCATTTAATGGTGAAGAGTATTTCATGGGCGACGGCGTTTTTGGTAGACAAAAAGTAGATGCGTCCTCGTTTGCTATTGGCGGCGGGCTGGATTATAGAATAGCAAAACCGGCAATAATTGGAATTGCGTTTAGCAATACTACAATAACCGATAATCTGGATAAAACAAACAATTTTGGTGCACAGGAACTGGACGCTTACATAACAATTAATTTTTAAAAGTAATCAAAATGAAAGATTGTTTCGTCAGATTACTGACGCATGTTCTTTGAATAACGCAGCAGCGGATACGGCAGATAAAAAACTAATTTAAAAGGAGGTAAAAAACATGAAAAAAATAACGTTGTTATTTTTAGCAATGATTTTTGTTTTTAACGGAATTGCATCGGCAGCAAAGCCGGTAACCACGATTTATAAAATTTCCGGCGGAATTACCGTTGACGGAAAAATTGACGACTGGAAAGCACTCGGAATAGAACCTACCGCCATTCTTGATAAAAAAGAAAACGTAGCAATAGGCAAGCCATACTGGCTTGGCCCTGAAAAACAATCGGCAAAGGTTTACGTGGCAGTTACGGAAGACAAATTATATGTTCTGGCAGACGTAAAATCACCAAAAGGACTTGCAAATAAATATACAGGCAGGGAAATCTATCAGGGCAATACCATTGAACTTTTTCTTGGATTTGATAATTCACAGCCTGACAGGGAAATGTATGCAGAAACGGATTATCAGATAGGCATAAGCGTGGGACAGTATTCAAAAAGTGAAGGAAAGTGGAAGGTCAAACCATCTGCTTTTGGTTTTAACGTAGAGACGCCTATAAAAGATGCAGTCATAAAAGCAGTTGCCAAACCGGGCGGATACATAGTAGAGGCAGAGATACCGTCTTCATTTTTTACCGGCTGGGACGTATCAGACGGCCTTGAAATAGGCTTTGACGTTGGCGTGGACGACGTGGGAGACAAAGGCCTGGTCCGTAAAATACAAATGACGTGGACCGGAGATGCGGAAGGATGGAAAACCCCGAAAGGATGGGGTAAAGCAATAATAAAATCAAAGTCAGATGTTAAATCAAAATAAAGAAAGGAGGTGAAGAAAATGAAAAAAGGATTAGTGATGATTTTGTCGACGTTTATCGTTATGGCTGCTATGTTTCAGGGGTGCAACAAAAACGATTCTACTGCACCGGAAGAACCAACTGTAGTGCCTGCAACAAACACTCCAACGCCTATAGCATGGTCGGAAACCATACTGATTGACGACATGGAATATCTGGCAACAGGAGAGCCGGGTGCCGACAATGCAAATGCAATACCAGCATCAAAAAATGGGCCGGGATATTGGTATACGTATGATGATTTGGCAGATAACGGGGATTCAATAGTCTGGCCTATGTCTGAAACCGCATTTACAAAATATGGTTATCCGGCACCATTCCCGACATTTGAAATGACATCACCTGGAAACGGCAACACAGGATACTGTGCGAGGGTTACAGGCGTAGTTACAACAACATTCCAGTGGGGATTTGTCGGAATGGGAGTAAATTTTTTGACAGTAAATGCAGACCAGTCAAAAAAACCTGTTGATATTTCTAACATGACAGGAGTCAGATTTTATGTAAAAGGTGATGGTAAAGAATATAGGATAAAACTACCGTCTCAATATTCCGGATTTCTGGACGGTGTATCCGATAACCACTTTGGCCGTAAATTTACTTCAACTACGGATTGGACACAAGTAGATATACCTTTTACTAATTTTACACAAGAATCGGGCTGGGGAACAACCCCTATAAATTTAACGGATGCCTTAAAATATGTTGATTCAATCCAGTTCCAGACAGTCGGGCAGCCATGGTCAAGTATTGATTTATCAATTGATAATTTAGAGGTTTATAAATAATTTAATTGTAAGAAGATGGTTTAATACCGTCTTCTTACAACGCATTTATAAAAATTTAAAGATATATTCATAACCATCAGGAGGAAAGATGAAAAATTTAAAATTTTTAATATTGAATTTAATAACTATTTTTATTCTTACATCCTGCGCAGGCGTGATAACGCTTAAAGAACCAAAAATATCCGGTGGAAAGCCGGAAGAAAAAAAATACGTGCCTAAAAAACCGCCAGTCCTTTTTGAGGATTTTGAAGCAGGAACCATAATAGGCGGATATTCGTATGCAAATACGGCAGGCGGTGCATCTGCAAAGTATATGATAAACGATCCGGATAATGCCGATGAAAAAGCACATGGCGGAAGATTTTGTTCCAAAGCGGTTTTTAATACGGGCACAAACGCTGACTGGGGATGCGGTTTCGGGAGCCAGTCGGTTTACGGCAGTTTTATAGATGCAAAGGGCAGGGAATACATTTCCCTGTGGGTAAAGGCACCCAAGGGGCTTAAATTTTACGTATTCTGCAACGAGGCATTTGCAAATGGTGCAGATGGCGAATACTGGAATTCACCAGATATAACCGGTGCAGGCGACTGGAAATTGTATGAAATTGCAATGGACACGTTTTATAAAAACGTATATTCAGGCAATCAATCAGGAAATAACATGATTGATATGACGGGCATAGGGACCATAGGAGTTCAGATTGGCGGGGCCCAGGGAGAAGGATTGTTATTTATAGACGATATTTATTTTAAATAATGGATTATTAAAAAGACAAACCGGTCAAGAATTGTAATTAGCAGAATAATAAATGTATTGATGGACAACGGATTTTTTGACAAACAGTTAAATCCATCAATAAAATCCATTGGCAAAGTCGGATGAATTTTGATTGATATTGGTAAGGGAAATAAGTATCAGGAGGTAAATGATTTATGAAAAAATTTTTTCTGATTACGTCAGCGTCAATAATCGGCTTAATAATTGCCCTTGGTGCATGCACAAAGAAAAAAAACATAGATTTAACATCTGCGGATTTTGTGCCGCCCGGTTCTGCAACTAATACTCCTACAAGAACATACACAAATACACAGGTAGTTATAGGTTCACCTACTTTTACTCAGACCATTACTATTACTTCAACTAATGTGCCAAACTGTCCAGGTGAACTTCTTGATGATATGGAAGATAATGATAATGCAAATAACTGGGGTGGTTACTGGTATACGTATGATGATTTAGGTGGTAAAAATAACGGAAGTTCTTATGTTGTTCCATGGTCACAGGCAAGGTGGGAGGCATCTGGTTTACCAACCCCGGAACAGATGTTTTTTATGCAATCACCCGGTAGCCAGGGCTCTAATTATGCAGCACGTATGACGGGTTATGTGACGACGCAATTCCAGTGGGGATTTGTAGGCATGGGCTTAACTTTCCTTGACCCCAAAAAGGATATTAATTTATCTCTATGCTCAAGCATCAGGTTCTGGCATAAAGGAGACGGGAAAACGTATAGAATGAAGATTTCATCAAATCATCCGGATTTTCTTTTAGGTGTCGAAGATAATTTTTATGGCAGAGAATTTACGACGACGACAAACTGGAAATTGGAAGATATTCCGATTTCAAACCTGTTACAGGAAGCGAATTGGGGGACGACAGTTGACCTAAATGATGCAATGAGCAGGGCAACGGACATACAATTTCAGACGGTAGGACAGCCAATAGATAGTATTGATTTATGGATAGATGACATTCAGTTCTGTGGTTGTTCATTTTCACAAATGATTCAGACGCCGACAAAAGCAATAACTCCGGGTTTAATTGATGATATGGAAGATGGTGATGCATCAAATAACTGGGGTGGATTCTGGTATACCTACGATGATTCGGAAGGGGCAGGATATTCTTACATAGTTCCAAGACCTTCGGAAACGTTTGTCATGCAGGGACCCGGCAGACTTAAAGCCGGTGGAATCCCTACTGATTATGCAGCGCGCATAACAGGCAGCGTAAGTACCTGGCCGCCATATACTACGGGCTTTGGAACGCAATTACTGCCGTCCAAAGCAACGTTTGATATGTCAGGTTGCGCGGGAATAAAATTTTATTATAAAGGCAACGGCAGAGAATATAATTTAAAAATTGTTTCTTCACATCCGGATTTTGGCGGTTCAACCAATTATTATGGTTCTGATTTCCCCACGTCGAGTGACTGGCAGCAAAGAGACATAAAGATTGCTACTGATTTAAATCAGATAGGATCAGGACCTGCGGTTGATAAAACCGCGGCATTAAGCATGGTAACGGACATTATTTTTGAACCAATAGGTCCGGGGGCTTTTGAGTTGTGGATAGATGATCTGGAAGTTTATGGATGCACGAGTTATCCAATACCATAACATAAATAATTTTTTAATCAGGAGGAAATAGTGAAAAACAGATATCTGGTAATATCAATGATGTTGTTTGTTAGTTTGATAATTAGTTCATGTGCCGGCGTTATTGGATTCAGGAAAACAGGGACTGCAAAATCAGCAGTTAAAGCATCTGAACAAAAGGAACTAACGCCCGTTAAATTTGAGGATTTTGAGAATGCTACACTTGCAGGCGCATATAGTTACGCAAATAAAGCAGGTGGTGCATCAGCAAATTATATGCTTTCAGGTCCGGGAGAACCGGTGCATTCCGGACAGTATAGTGCAAAAGCAATAGTAAATACGGGTACTGATTCCGACTGGGGATGCGGCTTTGGTTCTTCTACTTCTTATGGACAGGGATATGTAGATGCAACCGGAAGAACAAAAATTTCGCTATGGGTTAAAGCGCCGGAAGGTATGACTTTTTACATATTTTGTAATGAAGCAAGTGCAAATGGTGCGGATGGTGAGTTTTATAACTCGCCCGATCAGACCGGTGCAGGTGACTGGAAAGAATACGTAATCCCATTTGACGAATTTTTCAGGAATATTTATTCCGGCAATCAGACGGGAAATTATGAATTAGACCCGTCAGGCATTGGAACAGTAGGATTACAGGTTGGCGGGAACCAGGGCAAAGGTATTTTATACATAGACGATATTTATATTAAATAAATTTTGATTTATAATCTAAAATAAATTGATTAAAAGGACAACCCCTTGTGGTTGTCCTTTTTTTATCCCCCTTTTGTAAAGTGGGACAAAAGAGGACTTGAAAGAATAAATCTCCCCTAATTTATTTTCCCCTTTGAAAAAGAGGGAAAGAGGGGGATTTGTCTTTTTCTTTTCGTCCTTTGTAAAAGGGGGAAACAGGAGGATTTTAGTAAATAAAATCCACGCAAGATTAAAGCCGGCGGTTACAAAGACAATAAAGCAGTGATTGATAATTTGTGTTTTGTAATTTGTTCAAGGTATTTTTATGGAATGTAAAGCATTATAAAAGTATTGCGAAAAAATTTTACATGAAGTAACATATTATCATTATAACGCAAAAAAATTATAAAACTATAGAGAGATATAAATATGCAAAAACAATCAAAAGCAGGTTTATACATACCGATTCCAGACCCGTTATCTGACAAAAGACAACGTAAATACGCAGCAATGTGTTCTGGTAGAAACGTACTTGAACTCGGTGGTGTAAAAGGCCAGTTTATTGACCTTGCAATTGAAGCTGGTGCAAAGTCAGTAATTTCTATAGACAGGATTCCTATGGATAAAAGAGTAAAAAAAGCCGACATAATAAAATTTTTAAAATCAACAAAGAAAAAATTTGGAGCAGTTTATGCACGACACATGCTGGAACATTTTCCTCCTGAAAACGTAGCTGAAATAATTAAAAATGTTTTTAAATGTCTTGAACCAGGCGGTATATTTATAATAGTAATACCAAATACAAATAACATTGCAATAGCAACAAGTGAATTCTGGCGTGAATTTGAACACGTAAGACCATATTCGGCAATAGGCATGAAACAGGTACTTGAACGTAAAGGGTTTATTGATGTTAAAATAAAGCAGGATGAGGATAGCTGGGATAATAGTTTACCAAAGAAAATAATCCGTAAAATAAGAAGTATTATCGTGGGCATACCTTATGAATCTCCGGACGTATACATTACGGCAACAAAACCTTTAAAAAAATAGGGACAGATCTGTGTAGATGCCCGTTTTTATTTTTAATAGGACGTAATTCCTGCCTATTGTAGTTTACCTTTACAGACGCAGGTTTTAATCCGCGGCATTTTTACGTATGTCCTGTAATCAAGTGATTTTTATGCACTAAATCTCCCCTAACCTCTCTTTTCCAAAGAGGGGAAATTATTTTTATCCCCCTTTAGTAATACACGTCGCAAGGTAAGATAACGAAATTGTAGAGACACAGCTTGCTGTGTCTCAAAGATAAGCAAGGCGGATATTCAAACGGTGTGCCACGCGACCAGCGTAGAATAAACCGCTGTTTTGTTTTCATAACCATTTGCGAAATATTACACGTTTTGCCTTGCATTCAGAGACAGAGCAAGCTTAAGTCTCTACATGTTTAAAACGATGGGTGGGAACGATATGATTCAATAAAAATCTCCCCTGGTCCCTCTTTTCCAAAGAAGGGAAATTATTTTTTTATCACTCAACGTTTGTTGTCATTATATTAGAAAATTTATTTTATACCCTTGATTTTAGCGTTTTAATTGATTATAATTAAATAAGATATAATAATAATTTTAGGTGTGAGAGAGAAAGGATAGAATTAATTGTTTAAATTTTTTCGTTTGAATTTTTATATTATTTTAAATGTTTTTATACTCCATTTTTTGTCATATTCTTCTCCTATAATTCCTGGAGCTGCATGGAGCAGGGACATAGCAGCATCAGGTTACAAAGATGGTGCACCAATCGGCGGATTTGGTGCAGGCACGATAACGTGGAAACTTGACGGAAATTTTTATTTAAGCCGGCTTAACATAGGATATGGCGACGATAACGGCAATTTTACGTCGTCTGATACAAATGCACATTTTTATTTTTACCAGAAACCCGTTTCAGGCACTGCGGTAATGAAAAAATTGAATGCAGAAACGCTTGGCAGCGGCCAGGCAAAATATTATTCTTTGTTCCCGTTTGCGTGGGTTGACTATTATGGAAGTTTGTTTAAAGTAAAGGCAAAAGTTACGCAATTTTCTCCGTTGATTCCAAATGATTATCAACGGGTAAGTTATCCTCTGGGCGTTTATGAATGGGAACTTAACAATTCAACGTCTGAAACTTATGACGTCGCAGTAATGCTTGTTATTAATAACCCTTATGGTGCTTCTGCGACTCTCGCGTCTTCCGGAAATTTTTCAGGAATAGTTTTGAATAAATCCGGGAGCGGTACTCCTACTCTTGAAACCCAGGGTGAATTTTGTCTCGCATCCGTTTCTTCGGGAAGCACAACCGTTTCGAGAATGTCTTCGTCATCTCTTTCAACCATTGAAAGTGATTTTTCTGCTGATGGCGTTCTGGCAAATACGGTTGGCAGCAATACTCTTGGCGCAGTTGCATTTAAAATTACTTTATCCCCCGGACAAAGCGTCAGAATACCGATTGTCCTTACATGGGACATACCTGTTGCACAGGCAGATTATGGGCAGAAATGGTACAGAAAATATACGAAACATTTTAACAGAAACGGCACAAATTCATGGGCGATGGCACAGGAAGCACTTACAAATCATTCCACGTGGGAAAATCAGCTGGATGCGTGGCAGAATGAAATTTTAACGAATCCATATTATCCATCATGGCTTAAAACGATGCTTTTTAACGAACTATATATTTATTTCACGGGCGGCACCTACTGGGAAGATGGTTCTGCGTCTGGTTATGCCGACAATGCAAATGAAAACATGTTTTCCCATCTTGAATCCTACATTTATCCTTTTTATGGAACGTCTGACGTCAGATTTTATGGTTCCTGGGCTTTATTTTTAAACTGGCCTGATATAGACAAACAATGCGTAAAACAATTCTGTGATTCGGTATATCACACACGTTCAGACAGACCCGCATATTTAAATACGACGGCTCATGATTTTGGAGATACCGGGACGATATTTACCCAGTGGAATGCATATACTTACAGGGATTCAACTACATGGAAAGATTTGAATTCAAAACTCGTCTTAATGGTTTATCGTGACTGGCATTTAACCGGAAGAACGGATTCTGATTTTTTAAATTACTGCTGGGAACCGGTAAAAAGAGCAATGAGCAAAGTTAAGAGCCAGGATACGGACGGCGATGGCTTGCCAAATTCAAGCGGGATAGACCAGACGTACGATGACATGGATCTGACCGGCAATACTGCATACTGCGGAGGCTTGTTTTTAGCTGCCTGCCTTGCTGCAAAGGAAATGGCAACTGCAATGGGAGACAGTGCCCAGGCATCAACCTATCAGTCATGGTATGACCTTGCCCAGCCGAATTTTGAAAGTAAGTTATGGAATGGGACCTATTATAAAATAGATACGGAGAGTACCGACACAAACCGCATTATGAGTGACCAGATGTGCGGTCAGTGGTATGCAAAAGCATGCGAATTGCCTGGTATAGTTCCGGATAACAGGGCAATTTCCGCTTTTCAGAAGATATACGACAATAATTTTAGTTTATTTGGAAGCGGCAGTCATGGTGTCGTAAACGTAATGAAGTCTAACGGGACAATAGATACGTCAAGCCCCCAGACTCAGGAGTGCTGGGCAGGGACATCATGGGGGGTTATTGCAGGTATGGTTCATCAGGGGATGACGTCGCAGGCAAATGCAATCGGTCAGAGTTTATATAATACTATATGGAACAATGCACAATACTGGTTCAGAACTCCTGAAGCATGGAGAGTTAACTTAACATCTCCCCGCGCGTTTTATTACATGCGCGGAAGCACTATATGGGCAGTAAAACGTGCTTATGACAGACTTCCGTATCTTTGTTCACCGAATACCTGCACTCCACCACCGACGGCGTCATATACTTATACACCGACGTTTACGCCTACCGTTAATCCATGCGCGGCATCTTATCTCAGAGTGAATTGCGGTGGTCCTGCTGCAACAGATTCGCAGGGACGCTCATGGTCGGCGGACCAGGCATATGCAACAGGCGGATGGGGATACGTAAATGGCTCGGCAGAAACGATCGTATCAAATGCAATTGCAAATACTGAAGACGACGTTTTATACCAGTCCGGCAGATGGGCTTCAAATCTTGAATACAGATTTACTTTGTCAAATAAAACATGGCGCGTCAGATTAAAATTTGCTGAAATTTATTCCCCGTTTACAAGTCCAGGACAGCGGGTCTTTAACGTTTTTATAGAAGGAAATCAGGTATTGTCTTCTTTTGACATCGTTGCATCATCAGGCGGGCAATATACGGCAGTTGATTATACTTTTGACGTAGTTTTAACGGATGGCGTTTTAAACATAACAACTACAAACATAACTGACAATCCAAAAATTTCCGCGATTGAAATTCTGGACCCGAGCGTTATGTGCACGGCAACGGTAACAAGAACCGGAACTCCACCAACGCCTACAAGGACTTTGACGGTAACTCCTACCAGGACAAGAACTTTATATCTTACTTCAACTGCAACCAGGACAAATTCGCCATATTTATCTCCGACAATAACGAGGACTCCAACAATATCGCCGACGTTTACCATAACTCCGATTGTTACCCCAATAAGAGTAAACTGTGGAGGTCCGGAATATAACGATGGAACGAATGTGTGGCTTGCAGACCAGGCATACATAACGGGAGGATGGGGATACGTAAATGGAACGGTTGGAACGACTACCGACGCAATAAATGGAACCACCTATGATACTTTATATCAATCAGAGAGATATGCATCAAATCTCGAATACAGATTCACGTTACCAGACGGGCAATATCAGATTAATTTAAAATTCGTTGAAATGTACTGGACTGCAAATAATGCAAGGGTATTTAGTGTTGCTCTGGAAGGAACAACGGTAATAAGTAATCTGGACGTATACTCTACGGCAGGGCATGATTATGCCTGTGATAGGGGGCCGTTTATGGTAACTGTAACGGATGGGGTTTTAAACGTTGTTTTTACGGCTACGGTTGACAATGCCCAGGTATGCGCCATTGAAATATTGCCGTTACAGCCAACTCCAACGCAGACGAGAACGAGTACAAATACTGTATTACCAACAGCGACGTATACGGAAACTCCGATACGGACAGATACTTTTACATCAACGTGGACGAGGACAAACACACCATCGCCTACATCTACGATGACGGTGACAACTTCGTCGAGCCCCACAGGAACGGCAACATCAACGTGGACACGGATAGCGACGAGGACAAACACGCCGTCGTCAACGTCCACGGACAGCCCGACAATGACAATATCGCAGACTCATTCTGTGTCGCCTACGATAACGCAAACATGGACCGGCACGCCGCCTACGTCGACAAATACTCCGACACGAACGCCGTCTTATACGATTACCTGGACACATACGCGGACAGAAACGGACACAACTACGTGGACGAGAACAATGACGGAGACATGGACGCAAACTTCGTCATATACCATTACCCTGACTGCAACGTGGACGAGGACAAACACACCATTGCCTACATCTACGATGACGGTGACAACTTCGTCGAGCCCCACAGGAACGGCAACATCAACGTGGACACGGATAGCGACGAGGACAAACACGCCGTCGTCAACGTCCACGGACAGCCCGACAATGACAATATCGCAGACTCATTCTGTGTCGCCTACGATAACGCAAACATGGACCGGCACGCCGCCTACGTCGACAAATACTCCGACACGAACGCCGTCTTATACGATTACCTGGACACATACGCGGACAGAAACGGACACAACTACGTGGACGAGAACAATGACGGAGACATGGACACAAACTTCGTCATATACCATTACCCTGACTGCAACATGGACGTGGACAAACACGTCTTTGCCTACATCTACGATGACGATGACAACTTCACCAAGTGTAACGGAAACAGAGACGCCAACACCAACTTCAACGTTTATGGATACTGAAACGCCTACAATAACAGATACACATACTCCGACGAAAACATGCACTTTAACGCCGACGTTAACTATAACGGATACGATTGAAATAATTGAAATGCCTACAATAACGTATACCAATACTCCTGTTGCACAGCCAACAAAAGAACAAATAGAGATAAATGATATTGTTTTATATCCAAATCCTGTAAACCCAAATGGGAAGGCATACTTAAAATTTAATTTATCAAGAGATTGTAAGATTAAAATAATATTGTATTCAACAGCACTTAGATTGATTATGGAAAAAGATATGGGAAATTGGCCGGCTGGAGACGATGTTATACCAATAGCGTCTGAATTTTTTAATAAATTAGCAAACGGCGTTTATTATTATTTAATTTTTGCAGAAGATAATTCCGGAAAGAAAAAGAAATCAAAAATAGAGAAATTAATTATTTTAAGGTGAATTGTTCAGTAAATTTTACCGCAACGCAGGCAAATGAATTTATGGTCATTTTTATCTATAAGAACTTCAATTTTTCCACCACAATCGCAGACCAGTCTTCTTTGCCCTTTCCTGCGTTCATTTATGATTTTAACGTTTTTTTTCCTTCTATCGCCTTTTCTTTTTTCCATTTTTTCACCTTTTTTATAATTATATCAAAAAAATAATATAATTCAACAATTTTGATTTTTTCAAAATATGTCGTCCCGGATAAATGAAACTTAAAGTAATATTATTGTAAAACAAGTAATTTTGGACCAGGAACAAGGAGAAAAAAAGTCAACCCAATAAAGTTGAATAATAACAGGTGCTTTGATTTTGTTGCTATATTAAGTTGTTGTTTAATATTTTTGCAAATAATGTTTAATTTGACAAAAAAGCAATGGATTTATTTGACTTATACATTGTTTTTTGATATATTTAAATTAAATAGTTTTCGTGAAAACGCTTTTGTGAAAACTTGAGGTGGAATTTTTGTGAGAACAAGTGATGTATATCACATACAAAAATATATGTTTTTTGTTTTATTTGTTTTATTCCCTTCTATCATGTTTTCTTCCGAAAGTTTTGGAACTACAACTGCAGAATTTACGAAAATAAAACCAGATGCAAAACCATCTGGAATGGGGGAGGCATATATTGCCGTTGCGGATGATGCTTCCTCTTTGTTATATAATTCTTCTGGTCTTGCTCTTCTTGACAGAAGCGAATTAACGGGGACTTCAATTTTCTGGTTTAACAATGTAATGATGTATGACCTGGCATTTGCACACCCTTTTGAAAGAGGAACGGGTTTTGGAATTAATTTTTTATGGATTGATTTTGGGAAATTTAATTCTACAGGCATCCCAGGATTTGATGTCTCATTACAGGACGCTATTTTTAATGTCGGTTTTGGAAAAACTATTTTTTCTAATTTTAATGTCGGTATTAATACAAAAGTTTTATACGAAAGATTTGCAGATATGGCTACCGGTGAAGTTAAATCGTCTTTTGGCGTAAGTGCAGATGTCGGTGTATTATTTGATTTATTTGTCAGAAATTTTACCGTTGGTTTTGTGGCAAGAAATCTTGGATTTATCACCGGGACGGAAGATTCTTTACCTATAGAATTTGGACTAGGACTGGGACTTAAATTATTCAGCGGCAGAGATGATTACCTTAATTTTGATGTAGACGTTTCAAAAATATTAAATACGGATAATTTTTTTGTTGGTGCCGGTTTTGAATGGACGATTTTCAAGATTTTATCCCTGCGGCTGGGATTCAGATATAATAACGGTTTCGACGTTGATTCCTTTTCTTTTTCTGATATCCGGAATTTATTGTTATTGTCAGGCGGAGTCGGTATTAACGTAGGCGATAAAGGAAGTATTGATTATTCATATAATCCCATGGGCTCGCTTGGTGACATTCACAGGATAGGAATAAAAATAATGTTTGGTGAATCCTTATATGAAAAGGCAATGGCAGAAAAAAAAGCAATAATAATGCCCAAAGCACTGGAAATTCCAAAGATAGATATTTCTGAAGGGCAGATAAAAGCAGTTTCCTTTAAACCTAACGTTCCACAGGAAAACGTAAAGGAATGGACGTTAAACATTAAAACGTCCGATGGGAAAATTGTTAAAACTTATGCCGGCGTTGGAGAAATTCCAAAGGATTTAAAATGGGATGGGACTGATTCTGTAGGTAAAATAGTAAAGACAGACGTAAATTATATATTTGATTTTAAAGCAAAAGATAAAGAAGGACAGATAATTAAATCAACCGGACAAATAATACAGCCTCCCAAAATTGCCCCTGTTGAATTAAAGGAAGAAATTTTTAAACCTGAACGCGGACGTGAAATTTTTGTAGTTCCCGTCAGTCTGCTCATTTCAGGTGATAGCAGCGAAAGAAAGCAGGTCCCTTTTATAATTATTAATGATAAAATGCAGGAAATCGTTTCATGGGAACTTAATATTCAAACCGGAAAAGGGACGCCAAAGAAAAAATTCAGTGGAACCGGTAATATGCCGCTTTATATTGTATGGGATGGAAAGGATTTCGACGGAAATTATGTAGATAATCTAAAAGATTGTAAGTATATATTAACACTTACGGGCAGAGACGGTAAAAACGTGCAAATAAAAGATAGGCAGGTTATCAGGGATCCGTTTGTCGTTTCCACAAAAAATAAAAAATTAAAAGCTTTTAAACATATTTATTTTAACATAAACTCTTATGAACTTACAAAAGAAATGGAACAACGGTTAAAAGAGATAGTTGATGAAATAGAAACTTATAAAAACGTTCAGATATACGTTCAGGGACATTCAAGTACAGAAGGTAATAAAAATTATAATATGTTTTTATCCCAGCAAAGAGCAAAAACAGTACTGAGATACATGGTAGAAAAGTATAAAATATCTCCGGTATCTATCACTACGGTCGGCTATGGAGACGACATTCCTTACGATAAAAAAGACACAGAAGAAACGAGAGCCCGTTCACGAAGGGTTGAAATAATAATTATATGTGAAAGCGAAAAATGAAAAAAAATCTGATAGTTATGATTGTTTTATCATGTCTTTTTTGGGGATGTAACTATTTTTCATCAATGGAGCAAAATGAAACGTCAGAAAGCCCCGAAAGATTGTTTAATCTTGCAACCGAAGCAATGATAAAAGGGGAAAAAGACATTGCTATAGAATTGTATTATAAAATTATAGAACAATATCCTGATTTCAAAAAATACAGACCCGATGCTTTATACAGACTTGGGACGTTGCTTTTTAAATCAGAAAGATTTGAAGAATCAGAGAAAATATTTCAGCAACTTATTACCAGGTATAAGAACTATCCATACATAAAGGACGTTTATGAAAAACTCATATATATTTATATTCAGGAATTACCCAATCCTGCTAAAGCGGAAAACATTAAAAAAGTGTATAAGTCAAAATTTAAGGAGAGCGGAAAATTTAAAGAAATTGAGAAAACAGCGGCTCTTTTAGATTCCAAAGAAGAAAAAATAAATTTATTTAAACTTAACGTTGAAGAAATAGAAACGAAAAGAGTTGAAAAAATACAGAATTATGACACGGAATTTTTTCCGTTACAATCCATGCTTGGTTTAAAGGTATATTCCCCCGATAAAAAATATTTTGTTGAAAGGAAAAAAATAAATGATAAATATTTTCTTTTTTTAACAAACGTAAATAAAAATGAAACAAAAAAAATATCAGGATCTGAAAATGGTTTTGGACAACAGTGGTCATGGGATTCAAATTGCGTTATTTTCACGGTTATGAACTGGACGACGAAAGAAAGGACGATTAAATTATACGATATAAAAAATAGTTATATGAAGATACTTTTTACAGGTAAAAATATCGGTGATTTATTGTGTTTTTCTCCCGACAATTCCAAAATCGCTTTCTGGTATTATAATAATCTGTGGTTAATCAGCAAAACCGGAAAAAATATGTCGATGATATGCAAAACTGTCAACGGAGAAAACGTAGTTATGATGTCATGGTCCCGGGACGGCGATAAAATATTGATTGGCAAAAATGGTTCCGGCAACATTGATTATTATTTATTTTATCTTGGAAGAAAAGAACTTATTTCCATAAAATAAAAGGAGAACTTTATGATAGGAAAAAATATAAAAATCACAATTTTATTAATTGGTTTTTTATTTTCAACTTTTGTTTATGCAACTATAGAAGAATATAAAAAGGCAGTAGAACTTGACGGAAACAACGTAATAAAAAGATACAATCTTGCACTTGCTTATTATAACGAATGTATAGGCGGGAATCAGAAGTTTTGCGATTCTGCGATTGAAGCAATGAAAAAAATCCTGGAAACGAATTTATCAGACAAAGAATCTCATTTAAAAGTAGATGCAACGGCGTTACAGATACTCGGCATACTTTATTATAACTATAAACAGGATGACAATGAAGCAATAAAGTATTTTAATAGATGCATTGAGATAAATCCTTCCGACGGCGATAACTATTATTTTGCGGGGCTTGGCTATTTAAGAAAAAATGACAATGAAAATGCCATAAAATTTTTGATGGAGGCATTAAACAAAAACACACAAAATTCACTTGATGCTAAATTCCGTTTAGGCCAGGCATATTATAGGAAAAAAAATTATCTGGATGCAATAAATTATCTTGAAAGCGTTGTTAAATCAAATCCTGAACATCTTGAAGCAAGAGAATTGCTCGGCATTATTTATCATAATCGTAACGATAGTTTGAAAGCAATAAAAAATTTGAATATAGTTGTTAAATATAATCCACGGAATTTCAATGCTTTTTATCTGCTCGGTTTAAATTATTTTAAGGAAAAACAATACGATAAAATGATTGATTCGTATAAAAAAGCAATTGAAATAAATCCCGATTTCCCGGATGCCCATTATAATCTCGGGATGGCTTATTATTATAGTAACATGTATGAAGAAGCAATACAGGAATTTGAGATAGCAAAAAAATTAAATCCGGCGGATTCTGCAACATTTTCTATTCTTGCACAGACAAAAACGACTGCTTATGATTATCATTTAAGTAAAGGGTCGACGTATTATACGTCTGAGGACTACATAAAAGCATTAAAAGAATTTGAATTGGCATTAAAAGTAAAACCGGGAGATAGTGTGGCGCAAAAATATTTATCAATGGTAAAAGATACGTTAAAAAAACAGCAGCCTGAGATTCTTCAGCAGGCAAGGAACTTGTTTGAAAACAAGAAATATCCAGAGGCCTATGAAAAATGGAATTACGTTTTACAAATAACTCCGGATAATTCAGAGGCAAAAGAAGGCATATCAAATATAGAGAAAAATATTTCTGATCTGATAGCAGGAAAAGAGAAAATCGCGGCAGAATATGTCAAAGAAGGGAATTATAAAGGAGCATTAACCGAATACGAAGAAATAAAAAATCTGGTTACTTCTGAAACGAAGCGAAAATACGTAAATTCAAAAATAGAATCGATTAAGGAACAGCAAAGAGCAAAGGTAAATTCTATCATTGCGGTTGCGGATAAATTATACGAAAAAAAAGATTATAAAAATGCGTTAAATAAATATACGGAAGCATTAAAATTTGATTCAAATAATGAAAAAGCCATGAATGCAATAATAAAGATAAATGCAAACATGGAAACTGATAAAGAAAAATATCTTGCACTTGGTAAACAAAAAATTGCAGCGGAGCCGGATAAGGCCGTGATTTATTTTAAAAAAGTTTTACAAATAGACCCGAATAACCAGGAAGCCAATGCATACATTCAGAAATTAACCGGAAAGGCAGACCAGACGACTATTGACGCAAAGACAGTAAAAACGCTGTATTACGAAGGCGTTGATAAATACGTAAATGGCGACATTGAAGAAGCGATAAAATTATGGAAAAAGGTGCTAACCATTGACCCCAATCACATTGAATCTCAGAAGAACATTCAAAAGGCACAGGAAAAACTAATAGCAATACAAAAACTGGAAAAATGAAATTCAGCGTCTCGACGCACAGATTTTAATTATTAAAAAAACTAAAAGGAGTGATGAAAATTGAAAATAACTATTTATGACGTTGCCAAAAAGGCGGGGGTTTCCATTTCTACCGCTTCAAAAGCGTTAAACGACAGGAAAGACGTAGGAGAAAAGACAAGGGAAAAAATAAGGCAGATTGCAAAAGAACTTTCGTACGAACCTTCTCATTTTGCACGTGCTCTTGCAATGAAAAAAACCGGTAATATCGGCGTTCTTACCGTGCGATATTATTCAACTCCAATGCTTACAAATCCGTTTTATTCAAAAATTATAGAAGGGATTGAAGAAGGATTAATGGATAGCGATTTGAATCTGATAACCAACGTTTTACGAAGAGAACAAATAGAAAATTTTGAGTTGCCGAAAATGGTTAAAGAAAAAAATGTTGATGGTTTAATACTTCTTGGTTATATGCCTGAAAAATTCGTTGAATTAATAGCAAATAAGGACCTGCCGGTTATAGCCGTTGATAATTATGTAAATGAAAATATCAGTATGATAGTAGCAGACGACGTTGATGGTGCATATAAGGCAACCGGTTATTTAACAAAAACAGGGCACAAAAAAATTGCATATGTATCAGGACCTTCACGCAGGATAAGTTTTAAGAAAAGAGAAGAAGGATATGAAATGGCATTAAATGAAAATAACATTCCGATTAATCCGGATTTTATTTTATATAACGATGAGGAAGAACCGGGAAACGATTGGATGAAAAAAATTTTGCAGTCAAAAGAGTTGCCTGATGCAATATTTACCTGTAATGACGTTACGGCCATTTTATGCATTAATATGCTCAGGGAAAATGGAATAAACGTGCCTGATGACGTATCAGTAATCGGATTTGATAACATTGAAATAGGGCAACATTTTATTCCATCACTTTCTACTATTGACGTTGATAAGGAGAGAATTGGAATTAAAGCAGTAAGTATTTTAATGGATAAGATTACGAATAAAAACAGAACGACAGAGAGAATTGTATTTCCCGTTAATCTGATTATAAGGGGTTCGGTAAAGAGCAGAATATAAAAATGGCATTTTTGTTTTGCATAAGTAAGGCAGAAATTATCTTAATTTAAATTGTTAATTCCAACATAATTTCAATGCCCGTCGGGTAACCGTATGGTTTTGCAATATTGCAAAAATTTTGTTATCTGTTAAAATATTGAAAATTCACCATGCGGACCGACAAATTATTGCACTATAAGGAGACAGGATGAATTTGTTTTATAAAATTTTTATTTTAATTTTTTTAAACGGATTTATCTCCATTATCACCCAGATTGTTTTATACAGGGAAATATTATCGCAGGTATACGCAAACGAACTTGTTTTAAGTTTTGCTTTATCGGCATGGCTAATTGCAGGAGCAGTTGCCGGAGTTGTCGTTTTCCCTAAATATTTTAAGAATAAAAGTACAAATTTTTTATTTTCCGGGTTTGGTTTATTTCCCATCCTCGTAATCCTGCTTGCCATTGTTGCACTGATAATTTTAAGAAACATAAAAACGATATTAAACATACCAATTGAACAGATAATAAATATCTGGGATGCAATTATAATAACGATATTTTTTTATGGACCTGCATCTTTTATTCTTACGTTATCGTTTAGTTTTGCCGGTGAAATAATTAAAAGAATAAATGGCGATGCAAAATTATTGTATATTACTGACACGGCAGGTTCAATTGTAGCGGGCGTTTTGTTTACTCTTTTTATTGCAGGGAAATACTCAAATCTGGAATTGTTATACTGGCTGGGCATTGTTTGCATAGTAGCATCGTATATTTTATACAGAGACCAGACAGGACGCAAAATAGTAAATTCAATACTGGTTTTTGTATTATTAATTTATTTAATACCACTTCTTACAAATTATTTAAAAAGGATCGACGAAAACAGCTTTATCAGACCTTATTACAAATATAATATTGTTCTTAAAAAAGAAGGACAGGATTCAAGAGCCGTTATAGCAGAAAAGAACGACGAATATTTCGTTTTTTCAAATGGTTCATTAAAGTATCAGTCAAAAGATCCGGATTATAGCGAATTCTTTGGATGGGCTATGCTGTCCGGTAAGGATATTAAAAACGTTTTACTTGTAAACGGTGCCTATACCGGTGGAATAAAAGAAATAAAAAGATATAAAGGAATTGAAAAGATTACAGCACTGGAGACGGATACTGATGTCGCCGAACTTCTTGAAAAGATTTTACAAACTTCGGCAGATTATGAAAACGTTGAATTTGTCCACGGCGATTTAATATATTATCTTTATAATTTAAACAAAATGCAAAAATATGATCTTGTCCTCTTAAATTTACCTGCTCCGGATACGTTCATAAATAACAGATATTTTACGCTGGAATTTTACAAATTGTTAAAGAACTATTTAAATGAAAATGGTTTAATTGCTTTTTCTATGCCATTTACCGAAAATATTCTGCAGAAAGAAATTTTTTATTCAATATCCCCCGTTTACAGGACAATAAAGGAAGTATTTTCAAACGTGGAAATAATTTCCGGGGAAAAAATTATTTTTATTGCATCGGACGGCGGCATTACGTTAAGTCCTGAAAAAATTTTAGCAGGTTTAAAAAAACAAAATTTAAAAATTCCACAATTAAATTATGTTTATGTTAATGAGAAACTGGAAAAATCCGCAGATGTGAAAAAAATGCTGGATAATTCAAATGCAAAAACGAATAAAATACTTGAACCGGAAACCTATTTAAGAAACATAAAAAAAGACCTTTTTATGTTTAAAAAAAGTTCGAATTTTATTAAAGCAGCGTTCATACTTTTCCTGTTCATTTACGTCCTGTATAAACTAATTAAATCGGGTAAAAATTACAAAAATTTTTTTTCATATCTTTCTATATTTCTATTTTCTTCGACAGCAATTATGCTTGAAATGAGCCTGATTTTAATTTATCAAAGTTTTTATGGATATCTATACAGGTCGATAGGTTTATTATATTCATTTTTTATGCTCGGAACATTAATAGGCGCAATTTTATTTATGATTTTTGACATAAAAAATTTTAAATTAACTGTTGTCCTCAATGAAATGTTAAACGTCATAGTCTTTTTATACGTTTTGAATTTTAAAAGCATTGAACAACCGGTAAATCCCAATATGATTATGTTTCTTATAATAGCGGCAGGATTTTTTATTGGCGCAATGTTTAATTTAATGTTAAAAAACGCAGAACTATCGGTTCTGTATGGAGCAGACCTTGTCGGTGGTGCGGCAGGTGGAATAATATTTGGGTTAATAATTTTTCCATTAACTGGATTTACCGGCATTATAATTTTTAACATTTTACTTTTGTCAATTGCATATATTGGAGGTTTTAAAAATGTCTGATTCAGAAAAGGAATTTACCAGACTAATTAAAATAATGGAAAAATTGAGAGGCCAAGGTGGCTGTCCATGGGACAGGAAACAGACACACAAAACGTTATTGCCTTATTTACTGGAAGAAACGTACGAATTAATAGAGGCAATTGATAAAAATGATGAAAATATGATGATGGAAGAGATAGGGGATTTACTTTTACAGATAGTTTTTCATTCTCAGATAATGAAAGAAGAAACAAAAAACGGCATAGAAAAAGTCATAAAAAATTTAAATGATAAATTGATACGACGTCACCCTCACGTTTTTTCAGATAAGAAAGGGTTGTATAAAGATTATCATGTTCTTGAATTATGGGAAAAAAACAAAAAAAAAGAAAAGAAAAGAAAATCAATACTGGATGGAGTACCTATCGCATTACCTTCTTTACTGCGGGCGCGCAGATTGATATCAAAAGCATCTACGCTTGGCTTTAGATGGAATAATAACAGGTCAATTATTAATAAAATTAAAGAAGAATTAAATGAAGTAATAGAAGAACTTAATAAAAACAGAAAAAAAGAACTTGAAGAAGAGATAGGTGATTTACTTTTTGTTATTACGGCACTCGCTTATTATAATAAAATAAATGCAGAAAATGCCTTATATAGAGCCAATAATAAATTTATGAAAAGATTTATGAAAATAGAAAACGAAATAAATGCAGACATGAACGAAAAAGATATTTTAAAATTATGGGAGAAAGCAAAAAAAGATTAAAATAATAAAACAGGGAATTAGATTATTTCGCCGGATTCATAGATTAAAATTTATATGGTAAATCGATCAAATTTTTATGGCCAATCTTGAGTTTTAATCTGAAGTACACATTTCCGACAATTGTAAATTTTTTGTTGAAAACACACCATTTTTAGGTATACTTACATAAAACGTATTTATGGAGGATTTACTCAGGGGGAGTTTAAAGCAAATATTAAAGAATTTGATTGCAAAACCGTTGATTGTAGAAGTTATTAGAATTAAAATATATATAGATGTAAAATTTTCCAAAAATAATGAAACATATAAGCGACAAAATATTACGTATAAAAAAGAGGTGGATAAAATGGAAAAGATAATTGATGCAGAGACAGAAAGACAATTAAAAGAGAAATTTATACATGAAATGAAAAATCCGGTAGACGTAAGGTTATTTACCAATTTAATATTAATTCCGGGACAGGAAGACGTTCAGGAGATAAATAATTTTGCAAGACAATTTTTAAAGGAATTATCTGCCATAGAACCAAGAATTATTGTAACTGAATTGCCAATAACGGATAAAATCGCCAATGAACTTGAAATAAAAACGTCACCAAGCATTGCAATCGGATACGATTTTGGTTATAAAATTATTTTTAACGGAGCGCCATTAGGCCATGAGGCGACGTCCCTTATTGAACTAATCGTTATGGTATCTTCGGGCGAATCGCGACTTGATAGCAAGGCAAAGGAATTATTAAAAAATGTCGTAAATGACGTGCATTTACGTGTTTTTGTAACGCCAACGTGCCCTTATTGTCCACTATCAGTAATTCAGGCAGGGCAGGTAGCAATAGAATTAAAAGGAAAGGCAAAAAGTGAATGCATAGAATCAGCCGAAAACCAGCAACTTGTAATGAAATTTAATGTTTCATCAGTCCCGTTGACGATCATAAACGATGTTTTGGAATCAGGCATCGTTGGTTCAGTCCCGGAAACAAAACTGATCAAACAAATTCTGAAATTTGCAGGAAATGATGAATATAAGATAAAAATACAGGAAGAAGAAAAAATGGAAAAAGAAAAAGAAAAATTGCCTGATTCGCCGGGGGAAGTCGTATACATAACGGTAAACAATTTTGATGAAGCCGTAAATAAATATAAAAACATGGTCATTGATTGCTGGGCAGAATGGTGCATGCCATGTAAAATGATGTCACCAATAATAGAACAACTCGCGGCGGAAAATTCCGGAAAAATCGTATTTGGTAAATTAAATGTAGACGAAAATCCAAAAATAGCTATTGATTTTGGTATAACGTCAATTCCAACGTTACTGGCTTTTAAAGATGGTAAAAAAGCCGGAGAGATAGTCGGTACCAAATCAAAGCAGGATTTACAAAATCAGATAAATAAAATATTTATGGAAGAAAACAATGATAAATAACGAAATTATTGAACCACGTAAAAATTTTGATGTAATAATAATAGGTGGCGGTCCGGCTGGTTTAACGTCAGGTATTTACGCATCCCGTGACGGTTTAAATGTGCTTTTAATTGAAAAAATTTCTGTCGGTGGACAGATTTTTCTTTCTGAAAATGTGGAGAACTATCCCGGTATAGAAAAAATATCAGGTGCCGACCTTACCGGTATAATGGAAAAACAGGCAAAAAAATTTGGCGTTAATTTTGTATTTGAGGACGTTATAAAAGTAGAAGAAAAGGACGATAAAAAAGTAGTTTATACCACGTCATCCGGCATTTATTCATCAACTGCATTAATAATCGCAACAGGAACGAGACATAAAGAATTAAACATACCGGGAGAAGCCGGATTTAAAGGGCATGGCGTATCAAATTGTGCAACGTGCGATGCAGCATTTTATAAAAATCAGGACGTTGCAGTAATTGGTGGCGGGGATACTGCTGTGCAAGAAGCTTTGTTTCTTACAAAATTTGTCAATAAAGTTTATCTGATACATAGAAGGGACAGTTTAAGAGCAACAAAAATAATTCAGGAAAAGGCGTTTAAAAACGCTAAAATACAATTTATTTTTGACACGGTTGCCGATGAAATTATTGGCGACAAAAATGTAAATGCATTAAAAATCAGAAATGTAAAAACAAATGAAATAAAAATTTTACCCGTAAATGGCGTTTTTATTTTTATTGGTTCAGTTCCCAATACCGATTTTGTAAAAGATCTCATCATAACCGATGAAACCGGATACATAAAGACGGATATTGAGATGCAAACTTCAAGGGATGGTATTTTTGCATGTGGCGATTGTATTAAAAAGAATTTGAGGCAGGTCGTTACTGCTGCAGGTGAAGGTGCCATTGCTGCGTATAATGCACGTCTTTATATGGAAAAAATAAAAAATACCAAACTTAGATAAATTTTAAATGTTTTTAAATAAATTATATGAATTATCTTTGCGTTTTTTTGAAGTTTTTAAATAAAAATAAATGATAATCTGCCCCGACAAAACAAACAAACAAAAATAAAAAAAACATAGAAATAGTTTCAGGTTTCTTGGATAGTAAAAAAAAGTTATGTTATGATATCCCCTGGTAATTTTAACGCACATAAATAAATCAAATGCTTTTTCGATTTTTGCCTGTTTATTATCAATATAGACGTTCCAACCGTCAAAATAATTGTTGGAAAAAATGAAATATCCGTTTTCACCGGAATTTACGGATATATTATAAACATTATAATCGTTTTCCGCTTTTCTTGCCCAGGAGATTTGAGAAACCATTTGTTCAATTTTATCTTTTTGTTTTGACATATAAAAAATAGGTAAAGCATTATTATTTTTATATATTTTTCTGTCTTTTATTTCTTCAATTTTATAAAAATTTTTTAAATTAATGTCGTCGCATGAAATAACATATTTTACGTTTAATAAATTCAATTTATCAACGTTGTTTATAACGTCATCTGTAAAAATATCTGAAGTAAAATTTTCGTAATTTTTTGGAACCAAAGGGTTATACCCGCCTGCATCGTATAGGTTATAAAGGATCCCGGTTTCAGGTGGAATTTGAGACAAAAAATTCAGTTGTGCATCGTATAATGTCTGTCCTGAATAAATCCTGTTACGATAGGATTTCTCAGTATGAATAAATTTATAACTTATTGATTTAACCGAATTTATAGAATTAATATTAAATGATTTATAATTGAAAATAGAAGAGTTTATTGTAGGATTTAAAGGCGACACTATGATGAATAATTCTGCAAAAACAAGAAATTCAATCAGAAACAAATAAAATTTTTTTGAAATTTTGTTTTTTTCAAACAAAAAGAAAAAAAGAATGTTTACAGAAAAAATGCATATAAATATCAGAAAATTGTGAATGAAATCAAAAATTTTATCCTGCGTCAGATTATATATTGTCAGAAGGGTGTTAAAATTAAGTATTATCAGCAATAAAATTATCAGAAAAAAAATCAGAACCCGGAACGTTTTTTTGGAAAAACGTGTATCAAAAAAATTCCTGAATTTTGAAAATGGTGATTGATTTTCAAACAAGGATAACTGGACCGGGGTTAATAATCGTATGTTGTCGATTGTATAAGATGATATACAGGCCAGCGGTAATATAATAAGCTGCATTGCAAATCCAGGATGTCTTAATAATTTGAAAAAAGGGAAAAAAGCATAAAACCATGAATGGACCGGCGTGTTTTTGCCAAGAGATAAAAACAGGGACAGGATGATGACAAATATGTTAAACTTATAAAATTCGTTCTTAGGATAAAAAAAAGAAAGTATAACAAGAAAAATTAACGTTACAGAAAAAAAGTTCATAATTCCCATGGAAAAAATATGCCAGTCAATTAATGGATTGATTTTGGTGCCAAAAATTCTGCCGAGTAGAATGAAACTTAATAAATCAGAAAAAGAGACAGAATCGGCCGTAATCTCACCGTAATTCATATTAAATCTTGATGTGTTTCTTACAAAGTCAAAAAATAAACCGGATTGAGGCATTGTTATAAGTAAAAAAACGGAAATGCATATAAGCAGATACATAAAAAAGTTTAGTAAATTTTTTTGCTGAAAAATATTAATTCTTCGTATTTTTAAATCATATATAAAATAAAGAATAAGAAATAAGATAATATAAAAAAAGACGGGTGGGTGCCCTGCAAGAAAATCAAGCGAAAGCAACAAAATAAAAAATATTAATTTAACGTAATTCCCGGACGATAAAAATTTTTTAAATGAAAGAATTATCAATGGAAAGAAAGAATAAGATGCAAGTGCACCAATAAAATTTATTCTGGTAACCGTAAATGAATTAAAAAGCATAATAAAACTTCCTATAACCGACGAAGATGAGTGAAACCCCATGGATTTTAGAAGAAAATAAGACGACGTTCCAAGTATAAAAAAATGAAATAAAATATAAATTTTAAATGCAAGAGGAAAATCAAATACGTAAAATATTATACCAGGGGGATAAAATGCCCCTTTCTGGATGTCGGCAAGAAAAGGGGTTCCTGAGTAATTAAAAGGGGACCAATATGGGACAGAACCGTTTTCAACGGAATTTTTTAAGAACGTTTTCCATGGAAAAAACTGCGTATATATGTCGCCGATAAAATAGGATTCCCTGCCAAATATTATTTTATAAAAAAAAATAATTATGGCAATAGAAATAATGATTATCGAATAAACGTCTTTTTTGTTTTTTGCATTCAATAGAAAATTTGGCTTCAATTTTTGATACCTTTTTTATCTAATTGCCTGATTATTTTTTTTATGTTTTCGTCCTTGTTTAATTCATAATATTTTTTATAATAATAAACTGCTTGTTCAAAGTCGCCGATATCTTTTAAAATTAAGGCTTTATTAAGATATAATATTTCAATTGGAAAATCAAGCAATGATTTTTCATATTCGGTTTTTGGGGTATTTTTTTTCAAAATTTTTTCTATTTTATTATATTGATTCAATGCCTGCAAATATTTTCCCTTTTGTTTTAATGTCAGGGCAAAAAAATGTCTTGCGGAAACATAATTTGGTTCGTAAGCAATGGATCTCACCAAATATTTTTCAGCAACGTCAGCGTCATTTAATTTTATATAGTATAAAGAAGCAAGGTCATAATAAGTAAATGCATTAAATGGATTGCATTTTAACGATAGTTCGTAGAATTTTACCGCTGAAGATATATCACCCGATTCCGCCATAGACCGCCCCAGAGAGCGTAGATAGTTGTAATTTTTTTTGTCTACTTTACAGGCATTTAAATAATTTTTAACTGCTTTGTCGTATATCTTTATTTTTTCAAACAAAGAGCCTTTTTTATAAAAATGTTTTCCATTAAAAGGCTCGGCTATTATTGCATTTTCAAGATATTTTACGTTTTGGGTTTTATCATAATAAGCAATTAAAAGATGTCCAACGGCAGGCCTTATTATAAAACTAAAAATTATAAAAGCGAAAATTAAATATATGAAATAATATATTTTCACAAAAAATAACGTTTCTTTTGGTATGACTGAGATTGAATATTTTTCTCTTGAAAGTAGGGATACTAAAATAATAAAAGTCAGCAGCAACCCCGCATAATGTAAGGTATTATAGAATAAGCAGCTTATCAGCAGACCAAAAATTGCAAAATATGCTCCGGCAGAAGCAGCCCACGCTTTCCTGTGCCCGCCTACTTCAGGAAAATTTTTAATGACGATAATAAAGATTAATAATAATATGACCATTCCCGGAACGCCGAGAGCCGTTCCAATTTGTAAAAATTCATTTCCCGATAAATCGTATATAATCTGGTATCTTGCAATGCCATTTGAAGGAAAATTATAAACCGGGAACGTGCTATAAAAACTTCCGATACCATTTCCGGTTAATGGTTTATCGCGTATCATTTTTAATGATGATGCATATAATTTCGTTTTGTCTGAAATTGACATTCCCTTGTTTGACGTAAAAGTTTTGTTGTCAAATCCGGACAACGATAAAAATGAAAAAAATAAAATCATAAACAACAGAAATTTCAATATATAAGATTTTGACTTTTCTCTCTGGAATGTATCTTTTACGTAGTTTTTGTTTTTCCGGTAATAAAGCCATATCAAAATTAATATGAATAGTTGTAAAAACAATCCGGTTTTTGAATTTGTCAAAAATTGGGCCGTTGACAGGATTATCAGTCCAAGTATTTTAAAATTTTGATAGTCAACTTTTTTTTCCAAAAGGATTCTATTTAAAAGAAAACTAAAAGGAATTATTAAATATAAAGACATAAAACCGGCGTCCGGTTTTATGTTATTCAAGGCAGGAAGACGAAAGTTAAAAAAATCAATGGCGGAAATTGTAATAATAAAAAAAGACAGTATAATTCCTATTATTATAATGAAATTGGATATTATAATTTTATAGGTATAGCGCCTTAGAAACTGCGAATAAAGATAAAACAATACTACAGCACCAAGCATCAGAGTTAAATACCCCACAAATTTATACATATCAGGAGCATAAATTACGGATAAAGCAGATAAAATAATAAAAATTAAAATAAAAATATCATAATCGGTTCTGCGTATTTTTTCCTTGCTTACACTGCATATTGCAAATCCTACTGCTATAAAAATGTTTGTCAAAGTTAATAAATATATGTTTCCGGACCAGTTAATTGAAGATAAAATTAATACTAAAAGTACGATAGTAAAAATTATCGAACGTCTTTTACCGGGATTTAAACCGAGATAATAAGTGAGTTTTATTTTTTTTATTTCTATTGTCCCTATTATAATCTGACTGTTCAATATGGCAACCAATAAAGTAAAAACCAGAGCAAGTTCAAAATTATAAATGTCAAAATCAACGAGGTTGTGGATTAAAAATGCGGTTATTGAAATGAGCAGAGAAGTAATAAAAACTTTTGATTGCGGTGTTTTTAAAAAAAAGAAATTTTGTAGAATAACTTTATACTGGGAAAATAATATTAACAATAATATTATTATCCCGGGGATACCGAGTTCGATGGTTGTCTGCATGATTATGTTATGCGCGTATTTTAAATAACCGGATTTGTTAATGCCGGCAGCGTTATATACCTCTTCAAAATTTCCAGGACCACTGCCAAATAAAAGATAATCGGCTGAAACACGCAACATTTTTATAATTGAGTAATATTTAGCAGAGAAACTTGAAATAATATCATGAATGCCTCTGTCTTTTATTACGAAGATAAAAATAAGCAAAATAATCAGAAAGAAGCATATTAAAAAAGATTTAAAATTTTTGATTGATTTATCCGATACAAGAAAAAAGATTAATATCATTGATAATATAAGTGAAATGAATGCGCCGACTGATTTTGTTAGCAACAAAGCAAACGTAAGCAGTAACAATAAAGGTACTAAAAATATGCGGTATTTTTTTTCATTTTTAGTAAATCCAATGGCAACCGGAATTATCATTATAAGAAATCCGGCAAAGGTATTCGGATAAATAAAGGTGGAAAAAATTCTGTTGCTTTTTAATCTGCTTATTATGTCAGATGAAATTTCCGCCGGATTGGAATACAGGTAATTTAATGTGTAATTAAAACCAAAGAAATACTGATAAATTCCATAAATGGATAAAACTGCTGCAACGGAGAATAAAATCCATAAAATATTTTTATAGAATATTTTTGCATAATTGTGGATTACGTAATAAAAAGCAAGTAAAACAGAAAAAATTACCGTTGTATTTAAAGATACGATTTTATTTGTGGCAAACATCGTGGATATAATGTGCCAGATAAAAAAAAGAAGAAGCAGATTATCAACGGGGGTTTCGTTATAGGCTACTTCTTTTGAAAATTTGTATCTTATGATGTAAAGAAATGTTGAAAAGGATATAAAAAGAACGTAAACAATAATGGAATAAAAATTCCTATAAGGGGGATATATTAAAGAGGATATTAGCGTAATACAAAGTATTGAAATCGCGGATACGTCAAATATCCTAAAGACCTTTTCTTTCATTTTATTATCTGAACTGCTGCCTCTAATGCCAGATAATAACTGAGTTCTCCAAAACCGCTTATCTGCCCGATTGACACAGGTGCAATAAAAGATTTTTGCCTGAAATCCTCTCTTTTATAAATATTTGATAAATGTACCTCTATGGTAGGAATGTTAACGGAAGCAATTGCATCTCTTATGGCTATTGACGTATGAGTATAAGCGCCGGGATTAATAATTATGCAGTTAGCCCAGTTTAAGGTATTGTGTATTGCATCAACTATTTCTCCTTCATGATTGGACTGGACTATTTTAATTTCGACTCCGAGTTCCTTTGCTTTTGCTTCAAGATTTTTATTTATGTCATTCAGGTTTGTGTTACCGTAAACATTTGGTTCTCTTTGCCCCAGTAAGTTAAGGTTTGGACCATGTATTACCAGAATTTTTTTCATATTTACCACCTTTATTTTAAAATTTATGATATTATATATTAAATTAAAACGTATTTTCAATGATTATTTTACTATTTTACATAAAACAGGAAATAACATGAATATTAATTTTGAACCGCTTGAATTAAAACACAAACAGATATTGGATGATTATTTTAGAAGTAATAAAACTGAAATATCTGAATTTAATTTTACTGAAATGTTTATCTGGCGAAAGGTAAGGAATATAAGGATAGGTTTTATCAACGAAAATATTTGCATATTGGTAGAAAAAGGCAGGGAAAAAATTTTATACAGACCTTTTGGTAATAATCACATCAAAAAAACGACGGAGTTTGTTTTAAACAACCATTTATGCAACGTGGTTTATGGATGGACGCAGAAAGAAATAGACGAACTAAATCTCGGAGAAGAATTTTTAATAAAAAAAGACAGGGATAATTTTGATTATGTTTATTTAACCGATGATCTGATAAATTTAAAAGGCAGAAAATATGACGGCAAAAGAAATCATATAAAGAAGTTTCAACGGTTGAATAGTAAAATTACTAAAATAGAAAAAGACGATATTGAAAAGATAATGGATTTCCAGAAAAAATGGTGTAAGAACAGGAGATGCGAAGATGATTTATCTTTGAAAAATGAATCAATGGCAGTGGATGAATTGTTAATGAATTTTGATAAATTATCGGTTTTTGGAGCGGTACTATTTATTGATGACAACATAGAAGGTTATACGATTGCATCCGAACTAAATCAGGAAATGGCGGTTGTTATAGTAGAGAAAGCCAATCCGAATATAAATGGCATTTATCAGGGATTAAATCAGATATTTGCCATGAATTTTTTATTTAAATATAAATACATTAATAGGGAACAGGACGTGGGGAACGAAGGTTTAAGAAGGGCTAAAATGTCATATTATCCGCATCATTTTATTGAAAAATTAATTGTTAAAAAGAAAATTTTGTAAACGTAAATTCTGGATGTTCCTGTCGCATTTAATAAAAAGCCGCTGAAAATTTATGCAATTACGATTTTTCATTTCTGTTTTATGTTTTAAATTATCATAAAAAAAATGGAGGGAGCAGGACATAGATGGTAAACACTATTTATATACTCTCTGTGAATCATATTGTCAAGAATAATCGGGGGCAACATACAAATTTTTTTTGGTAGGTCAGGATTTTTTTCTTTAACAATATCCCA
>JAGNJD010000029.1 GCA_018000835.1 Candidatus Goldiibacteriota bacterium
CATTAGAAGGCAGTTCTTTTTGTTTAAAATCATTTAACCGTTCAATTAATTGGTTTTTAATAAAGTTAATGTCAGAATCAGAATAAGGGAGACCAAGTTGTTTTAATGAAAGGTGTAACTGGCTCTCGGAATAGCCATTAACGATGAGACTCATGAGTAAATTAACGTAAGAAGCGTCAGTTCTTTTATATTTTTCGGGTAATATAAGAGGTCTGAATTCATTATTCCTGTCTCTTGGTACGTCCAAATTAAGATTCCACGAGCCCGCTGTTAAATTTCTGTTGTAATAACCATTTCCTTTATTGTTTTTAGATTGTTTTAAATGCAATTCACGCTCAGAAACCATAATTTGTTCCAATACATGTTCAAGGAGTTCTTTTACAGCATTTATTTTTTGTTCAGGTGTAGCTGATGGACCTACTGTTTTATTAAAAAATTCTTCAACAGGCGTTTTAGGCAGTATTTCTCTATCTATTGTGTTCATGTTTTTTTTCCCCTTTCTTTTTTAATCTTAAATTGTATTTTTTCATCTTGCGAAATTTTGCCGGATTTCTGACAACTTTAATTAATCCACCAAAATGTTTTTCTATTTCATCATATAGTTCGTCCTCCCGATAATTACGTTTCCTGGTCTTTTTTGAAATTAAACCTTTTTTAGGTTTCTTTTTGCCAATATATTTTAGAACTTTTTGTCGGACTTTATTTCCTTCTCTGAAATTCTCCACCTCATACCAATATTCATGTCCATTTATCAGTTTTTTCCTAAAAAACGACATATCTATCACCTCCTTTCGTAGTGCCTAATATCTTATCATACATAAACAATAGACACAACATTAATCTTACTACCATAACGTTGTTTTTAATAATAATTTTTATTTTTAATATAACTGCTTGCAGTAGTGCTTCAATACATAAAAACAATGAGAATATCAATGTATCAGAGAAAGAGACAGTTGAAATATCAAAGATAGATTCAAATAAAAAGTTAAACTATAAGGATAAAGAATGTTTTAGAAACACTTATGGTTTTATATTATTAACAATTGGATCAGCTGTTGCGGGAGGAATGATAGGATATAGTATTTGGCCACACGAAGATATGATAATGATTGGATCAACCATTGCAGGAATAGGAGTCGGATATTTTTTGGGCTCATTTTTAAGTTATTGTTTCGGCTTTGTTTGTGAACCATTTTCTCAATCTTCAAAGGAGCAATAAATTTAGGACCTGTCCCTAAACTTAACATAATTTGGTTGCATATAGTGCTGGAGGGATAGCCACTAGATGGTATCTATCTGGACAGTCAAATCCTCAAGTCAATAAAGTAATAACTTTACATTCCCCACATGGTGGAAGTTTTATAGCGGGAGTAGCTTTTATTGTACATGATGGCGCAATATTATGTACTGCATTGGCGGCTATTACAGGGGCATTGACATTAATACCTGTTATAGGAGCGGATTTTATAGATGATTTTGTAACTTATACAATTTGTGCTACTAGCTAGGGAGCAGGGTATAGATGGTAAACACTATTTATATACTCTCTGTGAAGCATATTATCAGGAATAATCGGAGGCAACATACAAATTTCTTTTGGTAGGTCAGGATTTTTTTCTTTTTTTCCACCTTTAGAAAAAGGGGGATAAAAGGGGGATTTGAAAGAATAAAATCTCCCCTTGCCCCTCTTTTATAAAGAGGGGAAATTGATGGAATAAATCTCCCATGACCCCTCCATTATTTTCTGCCTTTTTAAGTGTCCACCATGTCTATCCTTATTCCCAACAGGGCCTTATTTCTTCTTGCTTTACTTCGTTTTTTCTGATATTTTTTCTCATAGCAACGTTCCTACTTATAATAATGTTTTTGATCAAACTTATTATAGGATACGTCGCTCTTATTTCATACACAACTTTTGATTATAACCCCATCAGAAAGGCTCGAATGAATTCCTCAAAAAACAAACAATCCTTTCATTATAATTGCTGTGCGGTCAATCAATGAATTAGTATAAAATTGGCGGTTGCAGGATTGCTTTTTTCGGAATTGAAATGGGCTGAAGTTATGGACATGCTTTATATAATCAGATTATTTCAGACCTTCAAAATCAATCCTTCAACCGCCATGTCCTGATTAGAAAAGAGATACGAAAATCCCATTATTATAGATGTCTATCTTTTTAAAATTAAAGTGAAGTATATAATTTGAAGATGAGTATATGAAATCCATATTTTTTTACCGGACGGAAGTGATAGTAAGATGGCATATTATCCTTGTGAAAAAAAGTGCAATTAAAAGTATTGACAAAAAACCGAGTATGTGTAAAAATACAAACACATTTTTAACGGATTTTAGTTGCGGATTTTAAGTGACGGTAGAAAATATTTAAAATACGTTTTAAAAATCCTATATTCATAAAACAAAGACGTTTATGTTTTAATAATATAATCGTCAGATTTAATTTCATGGATTGTCGTAAAATATGATAATCCATGATAAGACGTAAAAATCAAAAATATAAAAGGAGGTATTTATTATGGTTAAAGTTGGTATTAATGGTTTTGGAAGAATTGGTAGAAATGCTTTAAGGTCGTTGATTGCAAAAAAGTCGGCGAAATTTGAGGTTGTTGCAGTAAACGATATTACGGATGCAAAAACCCTTGCACATCTTTTTAAGTATGACTCGGTTCAGGGAATTTTTGACGGAGACGTATCTGTGGAAGGGGAAGATTTTATCATAGTAAACGGGAAAAAAATCAAAATTTTCAAGGAAAAAGACCCGGCAGCCATAAAATGGTCGTCTCTCGGAATTGAAATTGTAATTGAATCAACCGGACTTTTTACCGACAAAGAAAAAGCAGTCGTTCACATCACATCTGGCGGAGCAAAAAAAGTCATTATTTCAGCACCAGCAAAAAATGAAGACATAACGATAGTTATGGGAGTAAATGAAAAATCGTATGACGCAGGCAAACACAACGTCATTTCAAACGCGTCATGCACGACTAACTGCCTCGCTCCTTTAACGAAGGTATTAAATGACAAAATAGGAATAGTAAAAGGTCTTATGACGACCATACACTCATATACAAATGACCAGAGAATCCTTGATTTGCCGCATAAGGATTTAAGAAGAGCGCGTGCAGCGGCTCTTTCCATGATACCTACGTCTACAGGCGCAGCAAAGGCAATAGGCCTTGTCATACCGGAATTAAAAGGCAAATTAAATGGGTATGCAATGAGAGTCCCGACGCCAAACGTTTCAGTAGTTGACGTTACTTTTGAAATGAAAAAGGCGGTAACGAAAGAGGAAATTAACGGACTTCTTAAAGATGCAGCGGAAGGCGAATTAAAGGGCATACTTGGCTATACGGATTTACCGCTTGTATCGAAGGATTTTTTAAATGACCCAAGGTCGTCAATAATTGACGGTCAGTCAACTTACGTAGTTGATAACATGGCAAAGATTGTTTCATGGTATGACAACGAATGGGGTTATTCCTGCAGAGTCGTTGACCTTGTTGATTACATCATTGAAAAAGGAATATAATTAATTTAAAATAAAACAGAGGTGCTTTAACCGGCACCTCTGTTTAATTATTTTATAAATGAAAAGAGGTGTTTTTATGGCAAAACTATCCATAGAAGATTTAAAAAATGAAATGAAAGGTAAACGGGTTTTAATGAGGGTTGATTTTAACGTGCCTCTTGACGAAAACAGAAACATCACGTCAGACAAAAGGATCGTTTCATCATTACCTTCAATCAAATACGTCATTGAAAACGGCGGGAAACTTATTTTAATGTCTCATCTTGGCAGGCCAAAAGGTGGTCCGTCTCCTGAGTTTTCTCTCGACGTTGTTGCAAAAAAATTAAGCGAATTGCTTGGTAAAGAAGTAAAATTCGTAAAAGATTGCATAGGAGCGGAAGTTGAAAAGGCAGTTGCAGGTTTAAAAGACGGAGACGTCCTTCTTCTCGAAAACGTCAGATTTTATAAAGAAGAAGAAAAAAACGATGCTGAATTTGCAAAAAAATTAGCATCCCTTGGGGATTTATACATAAACGATGCTTTTGGAACGGCACATCGTGCTCATGCATCCACGGAAGGCGTCTGCAAATACATAAAAAAATGTGCAGCAGGTTTTTTAATGAACAAGGAATTGCAATATCTTGGTCAGTTGCTTACAAATCCAAAGAGACCATTCATTGCCATTCTCGGCGGTGCAAAAGTGAGCGATAAAATAAAAGTTATAAACAATCTTTTAAATATCGTTGACGGGTTGATTATTGGTGGTGGAATGGCATATACCTTTATAAAAGCAGAGGGAAAAGAGATAGGTAATTCAATATGTGAAAACGAAAACATTCCTATTGCAAAGGAAATATTGAAAAAAGCAATTGACAAAAACATTCCGATTTATCTTCCTATTGACCACGTCGTTGCGAAGGAATTTAAAGAAGACGCAGAAAGTATGGAAGTTTTAAGAGCATCAATAGATTCAGGCTGGCAGGGAATGGACATAGGGCCGAATACAATAGAAAAATTCAGGAGCGTAATTTTAAAGGCAAAGACAATATTCTGGAATGGACCAATGGGAGTTTTTGAATTTGACAAATTTGCAAAAGGTACGCTTGAAATAGGGAAAGCAATTGCAGAATCAGGAGCGATAAGCGTGGTTGGCGGCGGAGATTCTGCATCGGCACTTAAAAAATTAAAACTTACGGATAAAATGACTCATGTCTCAACGGGTGGCGGTGCATCTCTCGAATTTATGGAAGGTAAGGAATTACCCGGCGTAGCTGCTTTAACGGACAAATAACAATAAGACGAGATTAAGACATTTATCTGATATGTTTTGTATTTTAAAGATAAAAAACATTGCAATACCTGTTTTTAATGTTCTTGATAACGATTGATTTTTTGACAAACTATATAAAATATGGAGGTTTAATTTGCGTTTACCGATAATTGCAGGAAATTGGAAGATGTATAAAACGATTGATGAAACGATTGAGCTTGCAACGTCTTTAAGAAGTTTGTTAAAAGACATTCCTGATGACAGGGTAGAAATCATAATCTGCCCTACGTTCGTTAATCTGCATGCAGCGGCAGGCATAATAAAGGGTTCAAACATTAAACTGGGTGCACAGAATTTATATCCAAAACAGGAAGGTGCATATACCGGCGAGATTTCACCTCTTATGCTTCGTTCCGTTGGGTGTAGTTACGTAATTATAGGCCATTCGGAAAGAAGACAGTATTTTAATGAAACGAACGAGTTTATTAATGAAAAAGTAAAAAGTGCAATTGAATACGGTCTGTTACCCATAATGTGCGTCGGTGAGAAATTGGAAGAAAGAGAAAAGGGGCTGACTTTTGATGTAGTAAAAGACCACGTAGTAAACGGTTTGAAAGGCATTTCAAAGGAAAAAGTACTGCACGTGGTTATTGCTTATGAACCTGTATGGGCAATAGGGACCGGAAAAACTGCAACTCCGCAACAGGCAGAGGAAGTCCATAAATTTATAAGGAAATTACTTGCAGAAATGTATGATGAACAGACCGCACAGGCAATCAGGATACAATATGGTGGAAGCGTAAAACCGGAAAACATAAAGGAACTTATGGCATGCGAAAATATAGACGGTGCATTGGTTGGCGGTGCGTCATTAAAAGCAGATTCATTTGAACAGATAGTAAAATTTTACAGATAATAAAGTGATTACCATTAATTCGTAATGACGTTTATATCAGATGAATTTTAAAGTTTATAAAACAAACGTATTGTGTTATAATAAATGCTGGTTATTGAAAGTATTTGAATACACGGATAAACATTACAGGAGGATTTATGATTATTTATAACATAGTTTATGCCTTACATTTTATAATTGTCGTTTTATTGATAATAGTCGTTTTGCTCCAGACGGGAAAAGGGTCTGAGGTTGGTTTTGCTTTTGGAAGCGGGGCTGCCCAGACGATGTTTGGCTCATCAGGCGGTAAGACGTTTATTACGAGATTTACGATAATACTTGCCATTGCCTTTATGTGCACGTCAATTTTTCTCGCGATTTTCCAGGCAAGATTTGCAGGGTCTTATCAGGGAGTATTAACCAAGGTTAAAACGCAGGAACAGCCTGTTGCACCACCGCCGGCAGGCAATACAGGCAACAGTTCAATACCAATAGATACGAACAATCAGATTCCTGTTGATAAATAAAATTTTTTTTTTAACATAAAAAGGGAAGGGTTTTTAAGTGAAAAAAATTTTTTTGATATTTTTGTCTATCTTTATGATTTCACTGTTTTCCTGCAAACAAAAAGAAACTTATAAATTAAAAAAAAATTACGTAGACAAACCTGCTTATGGTGATGCTATAATTACTGCATCAATCGGCGAACCAGCAACCCTAAATCCCGTACTTGCTTCTGATTCTGCGTCACACGACATAACCGGTCTTGTATTTAACGGACTCGTAAAATTTGACAAAGATTTAAACATAACCGGAGACCTTGCTGAAAAATGGGACATACTGGATGGTGGCAGGGTAATAATCTTTTATCTTAAAAAAGGCGTTAAATGGCATGACGGAACTGAATTTACCGCAAAAGACGTTCTGTTTACCTACAATGCTTTTATGTCGCCTGATACAAAAACTGCATACAGAAGTCTGTTCGAACCTATAAAAAGCATAGAAGTGATAAATGATTATAAAATAAAGGTAACGTATAAAACTGTTTTTGCACCATCGTTACAATACTGGGGCGTTGAAATAATCCCATATCATTTGCTGCACGACAAAGACATAAATACTGCTGAATTCAACAGAAGTCCAATAGGAACAGGGCCTTATAAATTTTTAAAATGGCAGACAGCAGATAGAATAGAACTCGTTGCAAATGAAAATTATTTTGACGGAAAACCATACATTTCAAGATATATTTACAGGATTATTCCAGACCAGAGCGTCCAGTTTATGGAAATGATGTCAGGTGGCGTTGATTCAATGGAACTAACCTCTGAATTATGGACCACAAGGGCTGAAACAGAAAAATTCAAAAAAAATTTTAATAAATTCAAAATAACGGAATTTAATTACGTTTATTTCGGATTTAATTTAAATAACGAATTATTTAAGGACAAAAAAATAAGAAAAGCAATAAATTATGCAATAAACAAGGATGAGATAATACAGGGGGTTAAAAAAGGACTTGCGGTAAGGACATCCGGCCCTTACATACCGGGGATGTGGGCTTATAACGACTCTGATGACGTTGAAAAATACGACTATAATCCTGAAACGGCAAAAAAATTATTGTCAGAGGCAGGATGGCAGATGGAAAATGACGGTTTTATTCATAAGCAAGGAAAAAAGTTTGAATTTACCATAGTTACGAATCAGGGAAACAAGGAGAGGGAAGAAATTGCAACCATAATCCAGCAGCAGTTATCAAAAATAGGAATAAAGGCAGAGGTCAGAATACTTGCGTGGAACATTCTGCTTACGGAATTCATAGACAAGAAAAAGTTTGATGCCGTAGTTATGGGCTGGTCAACCGGTCTTGACCCGGACAATTATGACATATGGCATTCGTCAAAAAACAAAGAAGGAGAGTTTAATTTTATTTCCTATAAAAATGCAGAGGTGGATAAACTGCTGATAGCGGCAAGGACGACTTTTGACGTAAATAAAAGGACACGGGCATATAAAAAAATTCATAAAATCATCGCTGATGATTCACCATACGTTTTTTTATACAGCCCATATGGACTGCCGGCAGTCCATAAGAGGTTTCATGGGATAGAACCAGCACCGGCGGGAATATCCTATAATTTTACGAAATGGTACGTTCCGCAGGAACTCATAAAATATAAATTTGAGACGGATAAATGAAGGAATTTATTCTTGCGTTTATACCTGTATTCGTTGCAATGGATGCAATAGGATTACTGCCGGTATACATTTCACTTACAAAATCCCTTCCCATGAAAAAAAAGAAAAAGATTCTTTATCAGTCGCTGGTTACGGCGTTTCTGGTTGCGATTTTTTTCATCTTTATAGGCAAAATAATATTTAACATAATCGGCATCACAATAAATGATTTTTTGATAGCAGGCGGGATAATTTTATTTTGCATCTCAATAATTGATCTGCTGGCAGAAGAAAAGAGAACGAACGCAAGCGATGAGATAGGCGTTGTCCCGCTCGGAACGCCTTTGATAACCGGCCCCGCGGTTTTGACGGCATCTCTCATATTGATTGACCAATACGGCATATTCCCGACAGTTATGTCTATTATAGTAAACATTGCAATCACCGGTATAATTTTTTATTTTTCTGGTTATCTTGTAAAATTAATGGGGAAAACAGGAACAAACGCAGTATCAAAAGTAATGTCACTCATGCTTGCTTCATTTGCAATTATGATGATAAGAAAGGGGATATTTACTTTATTTAAATAATCGTATAGAAACCATTGCTGTTCAATTAATTTAATTGAAGAATTGTTGCATTTTTTGTAATAAGTGGTTGAAAAGCAGAAATCATAGATCGCATGACGAATGGTGGCTGAAATTTTCACTTTCCAGTTGGATGGTTGAATGGCAGATGTGAAATTCTTTTGCAAGAACGTCGTTTATTTTGCGGATTATTTCATCTGCCTTCGTTAAATCCGTTTGATTTATTACCACGTGTGCATCAAAAATCGTTTCCCCGGGTGTTATGTCCCATATATGAAAATGATGCATGCTTTTAATATTTAAAGAATCGTCGTTTACTAATCTTTGCTTTATTTTTTCATAATCAAAACCCGGAGGCGTTGCCTGCATGAGCACGTTTAAGGTTTGCTTTAATATTGAAAAACATTCCTTTATTATGAACATTGCAACTAAGATTGAAAGAATAGGGTCGAGCACATAAAATGGTTTAAAAATCAGAACTATTGCAACGATTACAACTGCAATTGACGAAAATGTATCTCCGAGAAGGTGCAGGAAAGAAGATTTTATGTTTATATTTTCTTTTGAATTCCTGAATAACAATAATACTGAAATCCCATTGCCGACAAGACCTATAATTGCAATTATCAGCATTGTCTTGGAATTGATATGCCATGGATTATTTATCCTTTTTATTGCCTCATATATTATGTATATGCATATAACGATGAGGACGCAGACATTAAAAAAGGCAGCGATTATTTCTGCCCTTTTATATCCAAAGGATTTTCTCGTATTTTTTTCTTTTTTACCTATAAGCACTGCAATAAACGACATTATAAGTGCAACTGCATCGGAAAAATTATGAAATGCATCAGAGAGAAGGGCAAGAGAACCAGAAATAGTGCCGCCTATAATTTCTGCTATAGTAATTATTACGTTTATAATGATTGAAATCAATAAATTTTTTTCATTGCTATGTTCGTGATTATGTTTTTCCATTTATTCACCGATATTTATTTTATACTTAAATAATAAGAAAGTTACACACAACCAAAAATGGTTGTATTTACAACGATTTTATAATTTCTTAAAGTAAATATATCACAAGTAAAATAACTTGACAATTATAAAATATAATTTATTATAAGAATTTGCCGGAAAAACGTGTTAAAATTATTTAGACCGGTAGGAATAATCGTTATAATCATATTTTGTGCGTGCATACGGGATTGAGCCGCGTTTACGTTACGTTCTCCAAAATGGCGAATAAAACATTTATAGTCAATTTGATAAAGAAAATCAGTTACAAGGAAGGATAAAAATGAGATTAATAATTCAAAATAACTATGAAGCAGTAAGTAAATGGACCGCTAATTACATAGTCAGAAAAATACTTGATTTTAAGCCGACAAAAGAAAAACCATTCGTTCTTGGTCTGCCGACAGGCTCAACTCCCGTCGGTACCTACAAAGAAATTATAAAACTTCACAAAGCAGGAAAAATATCTTTTAAAAACGTAGTTACTTTTAACATGGACGAATACGTGAACGTCCCGGAGGACGACCCCGGAAGTTATCATTATTTTATGAAAACGAATTTTTTTGACTTTATTGACATACCAAAACAACAGATAAACATATTAAATGGAAATACAAAGGATCCTGTTAAGGAATGCACCGTATACGAAAGAAAAATAAAAAATGCAGGCGGAATTGAATTATTTCTTGGCGGTATGGGGTCAAACGGACACGTTGCCTTTAACGAACCGATGTCTTCGCTTCTGTCAAAAACGAGAATGGTAAATCTGACTTATGAAACCAGAACTGCGAATTCAAGGTTTTTTGATGACGACGTAAATAAAGTTCCTGAATCTGCATTAACAGTCGGCATCAATACCATAATGGAAGCAAGGGAAGTATTGCTTATAGTAAATGGTATAAAAAAATCTGTTGCATTGCAGAAGTGCATGGAAGAAGGCGTAAACAGTGCATGGCCTGCATCTGCGTTGCAACTCCATCCCCGGGCACTCATCGTTTGCGATGAAGAGGCAACGGCAGAATTAAAAATAAAAACCGTCTCGTATTTCATGGACGTTGAAAAAAATAACCTGAATCCGGTAAAAATATAAGGGACCGCATTTTATTTTTTAAGGAGAATCAAATGAATTTTATTTATGCAATTTCATCAAGCATATTTGTAAGTTTAATCTCATTCGTCGGTGCAATTAGTTTGCTTTTCAGGGAAGACCTGTTAAAAAAAGTATTACTGCTTCTGGTCGGATTCAGCGCAGGCAGTCTGATTGGAGGGGCATTTTTGCATTTACTGCCTGAAGGGCTGGAAAATATAAATGATTATAACACAACTTTTTTAATTACTATATTCGGCATCGTGCTGTTTTTTTTAATGGAAAAATTTTTGTTCTGGAGGCATTGTCACAAAGGCGGCAGGTGTGACGTTCATACTTTTACTTACATGAATCTGATAGGAGACGGAGTACATAATTTTATTGATGGTTTAATAATAGGGTCTGCTTTTTACGTGGACGTGAAACTTGGTGCAGCAACCGTATTTGCCATAATTTTTCATGAAATTCCTCAGGAACTCGGGGATTTCGGGGTGCTGATTTATGGAGGCATGAACAAGGCAAAGGCATTGTTTTTAAATTTTGTCTCTGCAGCGACTGCAATTATAGGAACAATACTTGGTTTCTTTTTTTCTTCACAAGCAGCAGGGTTTACTTCTTTCCTAATGCCTTTTGCTGCGGGAGGGTTCATATACATAGCATCATCCGATTTGATTCCCGAACTACACAGGCAATCTGATACAAAAAAATCCATTTTTTCCATATTGTTTTTCATAATTGGCATTTGTTTTATGTACGTTTTAAAGATATATGGAAGTGAGTGACAGGGAATGTCTTTACTGTTATTTCATCGTAACTGATACATTTTTATAGTTTTAAAATTATTGTATTCTCTGTCCTTTTATTGTAAAATCCGATTTTAACATTTTAAATGAGGTTAAAACATGTCTGTTTTGATAGTAGGTTCAGTTGCTTTTGATACAATAGAAACGCCTTTTACAAGAAAGGAAAAAGTTCCTGGCGGTTCATGCACTTATTCGGCAATGGCCGCATCTTTGTTTACGGACGTCGGCATTGTTGCGGTCGTTGGAGAAGATTTTACGGATGAACATTTTAAAAAATTAACTGATAAAAACATTGACGTGTCCGGCGTGAAAAGAGAAAAAGGACGATCGTTTTTCTGGGAAGGCAGATATCATCTTGACATGAATTCACGCGATACGATAAAAACAGAATTAAACGTTTTTGAAAATTTTGATCCTGACATACCTGAAAAATACATGGAAAAGGAATTTTTGTTTCTTGCAAACATAGACCCGGTTTTACAGTTAAAAGTTTTGAATTCAATGAAAAAACTTAAATTTACGTTATGTGATACGATGGATTTGTGGATAAACGTAAAGAAGCAGGAATTAATAGAGGTATTTAAAAGGGTAGATTGCGTCGTATTAAACGATTCTGAAATCAGACAATTCTCAGGCGTTACGAATTTAATATCTGGAGCAAGAGAGATAAGAAAACTTGGACCAAAATATGTTATAATAAAAAAAGGAGAAAATGGTGCTACTTTAATAGGCCCTGACGGGCTTTATTTTTCAGCACCTTCATATCCGGTTGAAAATGTCATTGACCCGACGGGTGCAGGTGATTCTTTTGCCGGTGCATTTATAGGTTTTCTTGCAGGGCAGAAATCCATAAATGAAGTTAATTTAAAAAAAGCAGTTGTCTACGGCAACGCCGCTGCTTCGTTTACGGTTGAGGGGTTTAGCATAGACAGGTTGTCCGAAATAAATTTATATGATATAAATAACAGAATTTGTTTTATAAGAAAATGCATGGAATTTTAAAAAGGAGATGATTTTTTATGCTTGAAAACGTAAAAAGTGACAGGTTAAAAAACATACCACCTTATGTCCTTGGTTCCGTCAGAAAGGAATTAAATGCACTTAGAAAACAGGGCAAAGACGTAATTGACCTTGGAATGGGAAATCCGGATGGCGCAACGCCCCAGCACATAGTTGATAAACTGATTGAAGCAGCAAAAAATCCAAAAAATCACAGATACTCTGCTTCGCGTGGAATTTATAAGCTTAATCTTGCCGTAACCGATTGGTATAAAAGACGTTTTGGCGTGGAACTTGACCCTGTGAAAGAAGCAATTACTACTATAGGCGCAAAGGAAGGCATATCCCATCTTATGTATGCAATAATTAATAGAGGCGATACCGTTATTGTGCCGACGCCGTGTTATCCCATACATAGCGTATCCGTAACTCTTGCAGGCGGTAACGTCATTTCAGTTCCGATCATAAAAGGCAGGGATTTTTTTGAGGACATGGTAAAAACTGTTCAGAACGTCTGGCCAAAACCAAAGATACTTTTTATTAATTATCCCCATAATCCTACAACAGAAGTCGTTGATTTAAAATTTTTCGAAAAAATAGTTAATTTTGCAAAACAAAACGACATGATTGTTCTTCATGACAATGCTTATGCAGAAATATATTTTGACGACTATCTGCCGCCTTCTTTTTTACAGGTCCCCGGAGCAAAAGACATAGGCGTTGAATTTTATTCTTTGTCAAAAACGTTTAATATGGCAGGCTGGCGGGTTGGATTTGCCGTTGGGAATAGTGCACTTATAGAGGCTCTTGAATTCATAAAAAGTTACCTTGATTATGGTATGTTTCAGCCGATCCAGATTGCAGCAATACATGCCTTAAATTCCAGGGATGACTGCGTAAAAGACATAAGGGCCATTTATCAGTTACGAAGAGACGTCCTTGTTGATGGCCTTCAGAAATTTGGCTGGGAAGTTGAAAAACCAAAAGCAACGATGTTTGTGTGGGCAAAAATACCAGATAAATTTAAGGAAATGAATTCGGCAGATTTTTCTTTAAAAATGATAAGGGAAGCAGAAGTTGCCGTATCCCCTGGCTCTGGTTTTGGAGAAGGCGGGGAAGGTTACGTCCGGTTTTCTTTAATTGAAAATGAACAGAGAATAAAGCAGGCATTGAAAAACATCAGGAAAATGATGAATTTATAGGAGGTATTTATGATTTCGGACAGATTAAAAAAAGTTGCACCCTCGTTAACTCTTGCAATTGATGCAAAGGCAAAGCAGATGAAAAAAGAAGGCATAGACGTCGTTGGATTTGGAGCAGGAGAACCGGATTTTAACACTCCGGAAAACATAAAGGAAGCAGGGATAAAGGCAATAAGGGATAATCAGACAAGGTATACTCCGGCGTCAGGCATGATTGAGTTAAAAGCAGCAGTTGCCGAAAAATTCAGGAAAGACAACGAACTTGAATACAAACCTTCTGATATAATTATATCCTGCGGTGCCAAACATTCGTTATATAACGTTTTTATGGCAATTTTAAATCCGGGAGATGAAGTTATTATTTTTTCTCCATACTGGGTTTCTTACGAAGAACAGGTAAAAATGGCAGACGGCGTTCCTGTTTTTGTGGAACTTGATGAATCAAAAAATTTTGAAATTAATTTTGATTTGTTGAAAAAAAAGATAACAAAAAAGACAAAAGCAATGATAATTAATTCTCCTTCAAATCCTACCGGTGCAATTTTTTCTGAGAACACTCTGCAGAAACTTGCCGAGATAGCATTAAAAAACAACATTTTAATAGTTTCTGATGAAATTTATGAAAAACTCATTTATAATGGTAAAAAGCATGTATCTGTCGCATCGTTATCAAAAGAAGTAAAATCAAAAACTATTCTTGTTAATGGCGTTTCAAAAACATACGCAATGACCGGATGGAGAATAGGGTATGTTGCATCAGATGACAGGGAAATTGTTTCTGCAATGGATAACCTGCAATCACATTCAACCTCAAATCCTACGACGCCGGCCCAGTTTGCAGCAATAGAAGCGTTAAAAACTCCTGAATCCGTTGTTCAGGCAATGGTTGCAGAATTTGACAAAAGGAGAAAGCATATTATTGAAAGAGTAAGAAATATACGCGGATTAACTGCTGTGGAACCTGAAGGTGCATTTTACATATTCCCGAATTTTGGTTCGTTTATTGGCAGAACAATAAAAGGTAAAACAATAAAAGGTTCTCTTGACCTTGCAGAAGTGCTTTTAAATGAGGCAAAAGTTGCAATTGTTCCCGGCATTGCTTTTGGCGACGACAGGCATTTTAGATTGTCGTATGCAACGTCAATGGCAAACATTGACAAAGGACTGGACAGAATAGGCGATATCTTAAAGTAACATGATAAAAATAAACAACGAAAATAAACCACAGGAAGAAAAAGATCCGATATGGTTTAAGGAAGTTACCTGTCCTGTCTGCGGTGCAAAACACAGGACGCCACGCGTTAAGCCGTCTTTTTTAAAAGTAAAGTCCGTTGACTCGGATTTTCATAAAACCTATGAAATTGTGAATCCGGTTTTATATGCCATTACCACCTGCAATGAATGTAATTATTCGGCGAGAAATTCTGATTATGACAAAGTCACACTTGAATATCATAAGGAAATAATTGACCTTGCAATGTCAATAAAAAATTCAAAGAAAAACGTAATATTTAAAAACGAAAAAAATCCATCAATTGAAGAAGTCATAAATAAACATCTGCTTGCGATATATTTTTATAAAAGTTTTAAACCGGAAAATCCGAGCATAATTTCAGGGCTTTACATGCATCTTGTATGGATTTACAGGGATGCAGGAGACGTGGCAAAAGAAAGAGAATACGTAAAATATGCAATTGAGTATTACGTAAAAACTTACGAAAGAGGCATCCAGATACCCGAAAAAATAGGCGTTCCAGGCATTATGTATTTGATTGGAGATTTAAACAGAAGACTGGAAAATTATTCGGAGGCAGTTCAGTGGTTTTCAAAAGTCGTAAGAAGTGATATGATTGATAATTATCCAAACATAAAAAATTTGACATACGAGGCGTGGGAAAAAATTAATGAAGCAAGGAAGCATAATCCGTAGCGGCTGGTTTGACTGCTGTTTTGCCGGGAAAAAATAATAGTTTGAAAGCGGAAAAAAGATAAAAAATAACAGGAGGATAAAAAATGAAAATATTAATGGCTGCCGATACATACAGACCAAGGGTAAATGGCGTTGTAACTTCTATAGATACTTTTTCATATGAATACAGGAAACTTGGTCATGAAGTAACGATTGTTGCGCCGGAATATCCGTCTACCCAAATAGACATAAAGGATGTGACGGACAAAGAAAACGAAAAGTTTGTCATCCGACTGCCGTCAAGTTACATATTTTTTGATCCGGAAGACCGTCTGGCAAAAATCAATTCCCGTGAATCAAAAAAAATAATAAAAGAAAGGATACTGTCGCAAAAATTTGACGTCATACATTCACATGCGCCGGCTTCCATCGGCATTGCCGCGATTTCCTGGGCAAAACAAATAGGTTGTCCGGTCATAAATACGTATCATACCCTTTTTGAACAATACGTTCATTATATAAAAATACTGCCAAGAGGCATAGGCAGATGGCTTGCAAGGGTTTTTAGCAAAAAATTCTGTAATAAGCATGATCTTATAATCTGCCCTTCAACGCAAATGAAGCAGACTCTTATTTCCTATGGCGTCAGGAAGGACCTGCCAATAGAAGTTAATCCAACCGGCATAAAAATAGAAAAATTTGCAAATTGTAACGGTGATGCATTCAGACAGAAATATAATATCCCAAAAGATACAATCCTTTTGCTTTTTATGGGACGCATCGGATTTGAAAAAAACATTCCATTTTTGTTTAAAATGTTAAAAAGAGTTTTAAAAGAAAAACCCAATACGAAATTAATAGTAGCAGGTAAGGGACCTGCCGAGTCAGCAGTACAGCAGGCAGCAAAAGACGAAGGCGTGTTTGATAACGTTATATTTCTCGGCTATTTTGAACCACAGGACTGGGTAAATTGTTATGCAGCAGCAAATTTGTTTACTTTTGCATCTGTAACGGAAACGCAGGGGCTTGTTGTTACGGAAGCAATGGCAGCAGGAACGCCTGTTGTGGCAATTTCCGAGATGGGAGTTGCGGAAGTAATGGCAGCAGGCAAAGGCGGTATAGCAACTAAAAATGATATTGATGAATTTACCAACGCGGTTTTAAGGATGTTAAACGACAAAGAACTTTATGAAAAAAAGAAATCAGAAACGTATGATTATGCAAAAGAATGGTCTTCAACTTCTATGGCTATGAAGCAGTTAAAATTATATGAAAAGGCAATTGAAATACATAAGTCAAAGAACATTCAATAAATATAAAACGAATATTAATGGCAAATAGGAGGTGTGCAATAATGAATAGAAAACTGATAATTTTATTAATGTTTGTGTTTATTGCACTATACGGGTGTAAAGACAACAAAAAATGCAAAGTTACTTTAATTGAGATTATGTCTTCTTCTTCGTGTGAAGAATGCGTAACGACGTATAAACCGATGGTTGACGAATTAAAGAAAGAATTTACAAAAGACGTTAAATTCCTGATTTATGACACCGGCACAGATGAAGGGGTTAAAATGGCTAACAAATATGGCGTTACAAAACTGCCAACTTTTATTTTTCTTGACAAAGAAGGCGTTGAATATTTCAGAATGAAAGACATTATTATAAAAGATGCAATGGCTGCAATAATTAATGCAAAATTAAACGAAAGTAACGGGAACAAAAGATGAATAGAATTATTACAAGAAACATAAATCCAAGACCACAAAAAAGAACTAAAAATATGGGATTTTCTTCGTTGAATTTTAACAGGAAAAGTGCAATCAGGAATTACGGGAAAGGTGCAGTTCCAAAGGGATATGCAAAAGGAAGCAGGATTACAATGGGCAGTGGCAGAGCCTGACGGGGCAGTCAGACAGCCATCGGTAATTTATAGGCATCCCATCGCCGTCTAGTGGGACCCCCCTCGGGCTAAAGCCCGAGGCTCCCACAAAAAATTCAATCAACTTCGTTGATTGACCAAGGGACGAGGAATACCGGTGATATTCCGCAGCGACCTTGGAACCCTCTTGGCAAAGTAGATAAAACATTTTTAATGTGTGCATTTATAAAATATCTCACTGAGATATTTTATTCCCCAAATTGAAGTTTGGGGTTTTCTGAATGCTGTTCCAATAAACTTAATTGAAGATTACAAACGTCCTTTGAGAAAATAGAAAGTAGAGGATAGGAAGTAAATCAAAAATGATTATGAGATATGGCCCACATTACTGTGAGATATAGTTTGCAATAAAATAACATGTTAACAATGAACGCAGGTAAAATAACCATTGTTCCATTTTTTTATAATTCAAGTCATTGCGGGGACAATGAAAGATTAAGGAAGACAGGTAATATCAGGATGGCTGGGATGGACGAAGCAATCTTGCAGTTAAAAGACGATTGTATTCGGAAACATTTCAACAGATGGATTGCTTCTGCTTTCGTTAAACCTTCTGCAGAGCTCATAAATGTTTGAAAAAAAGACAAGTAAACGTTCATTTTGTTCGCAATACTGCTCTCTGCTTTCCAATTATTATGATTTGATGTCTATTTAAAACATAATCGTTCAATAAGATATGTATTTAAACAAAATATTCAAAATTTATTTTTTTACATGCCAGGAGTCACCATAATTATCAGACATTTGGCATTTATCACATTGCACTGTTGTTATTTGCCATTTATTCATAAGTAAACATCAATTTTATAGAAATTTATTACATTATGTAGTATAATATTATCTAATTTTTACAGGAGGATATCATGAGAATCGTAATACTTGGATGTGGCAGATTAGGCACAATCATTGCCGGAAGAATGATTAAGGACCCTAAAAATCAGGTAAACATAATAGATAAAGACCGCAATGCACTGATGAAATTGGGAGATGATTTCCCGGGTAAAATTATGCAGGCAGATGGCGTAAACATGGCAATTTATTCCCTGATTTTGAATGAAACGGAAAAGACGGACGTTTTTCTTGCGTTAACCAACATTGACAATACGAACATCATGGCTGCAGAGATTGCAAAACAAAAATATAAAGTTGACAAAGTAATTGCGCGAATTGACGATCCGATACGTGCAAAGGCGTTTGAAGAACTCGGAATAGAGACGTTTTGCCCGACCACGTTATCTGAAAAAAGGATAATCAAAATGATGACTCCGGCAAAAACAGAGGAAGATAAGGGGGAATAAAAATGGCGATACAAAACGTTGAAAAAAAATTTGTCATAATCGTGGGCGCAGGTAAAACCGGATATAATCTTGCAAAATTACTGATGGAAGAGGGGCATGAGGTTTTACTCGTTGAGAAAAACAAGACACGTTATTTTGAATTGAACAACGAACTCGGCGAAAATATTTTTCTTGGCGATGCTTCCGAGTCTGATATTTTGAAAAATATAGGAACAAACAGGGCAGATGTTTTGGTTGCTGTTACGGGAGACGACGATACCAATCTTGTCATATGCCAGTTGGCAAAAATTATGTATATGATACCGAGGACAATAGCCCGAATTTCAAATCCAAAAAATGAGGATATTTTTTCTTCTCTCGGCGTTGATAACGTGGTTAATACAACCCAGATAGTTAATTCACTTATAGAAAAAGAAGTAGATGCAGGCATGCTTGTCCCCGTTATGGAATTAAAGGGAGGGAAAGTTGAGATAATAGAAACGGAGATAACTTCAAATTCTCCCGTCATTAATAAACAGATAAAAGACATAAAACTTCCTGAGGATTGTCTTATCGTATCTGTTGTCCGTGGAGATGACGTCATTTTCCCACATGGCAATACAGTGCTTGAAAAAAACGATACGGTTATGGCACTTGTGTCAAAAGATAAGAAGGCGGAATTGCGAAAAATATTATGACAGGGATTATAAGTAATTTAACAGAAAATAACATAAAAAAACTGTTTGCTTTTTATTCAGCATGTATTTCAGTAATTTTTTTTGTGGCGATGATGTTTTATACCGGATTTAGACTTTCCGCACCACTTGACGACGCTTTTATTTATTTTCAGTATGCAAAAAACATGGCGTCTGGAGCATTTTTTGAATTTGTAAGGGGCGAAGGGTATTCATCAGGTGCCACTAGCTTTTTATATGCAATCATTCTCACTCCTTTTGCATTTATTTTCCGTAATTCATCATTAATTATAATTTTATATTTAATTGGTGCAGTATGCCTGTTTTTAAGCGCATATTTTATTTATAAAATTTTAATTGAATTAAACGTTGAAAAATTATTCGCCCTTTTTGGCAGCATTTTTTTCATAACAAACGGAAACGTTTTATGGGGGTATTTTTCAGGTATGGAAATTCCGTTGTTTTCTGCATTGATAATAATCACTCTTTATTACATTATAAAAGATAAATTAAAAGAACAGATAATATCACTTTGTTTTCTTTCTATTGTAAGACCAGAAGGATTTTTTCTTACTTTATTTTATTGCTTAATTAAATTTATTAATCTTTTTTTAAAGCGGAAGGGTAAAAAGGGAGAAAACCCCGTTATTTTTATTATTCCATTAATCCCCGGCATTTTGTATTTTATAACGAATAAAATTTTTACAGGCGATTTTATGCCGAATACGATGCGTGCCAAGTCTGATTTTTCGATGTATTACCCTGTCTGGACTGAAATCATCAAAAATGGGCTGCAAAAATATTTCAGTTTTTTGTTTAACGTTTATAACGGTGAACAGGAACACTGGTTTTTTCATTATTCCTTTCTGATTTTTATTTTTGGAATCATAGCAGGGATTGGTAGTGAAATTACGTCAAGAAAATTAAAATTTTTTTCGGTTTCTTTTGTGTGGTTTTTCCTTGGAACCTTGTCAACCGTTTTTTCGAGTTTTTTTTCAGTCCATAATTACAGATATGCAATGCCTTTTATGCCGATATTTTGCATAATATTTATTTATGGATTATACGCTCTTTTGTCAAGATTTAATTTTAAATTAAAAGCAGGAAAAGATTCTTTTTATTATTCTATAATGACGTTACTTTTGTTTTTTAATTTATTTACGATATTTGCAAATCTTGTAAATTTTGGCAGGGATTGTAAAAGTATTTATGACCAGTCAGTTTCAGCAGGAAAATGGATAAAGGAAAATCTTCCCAAAAACGCAAAAGTTGCAATAAACGACATTGGCGCAATTACGTTTTTTTCTGATGCAAAAATATACGACCTTGTCGGCCTCGTGACCAATGGTCAGGCAAGGGTATTCCGTAACGGCATAGCAGGTGTTTATGAAAAATTGGAAAAAGTCAGGCCCGATTATTTTATGTTACACCTCGGCTGGTTTAACTATGAAAGGTATTCTTTTTTTGGATTGTCAGATAAGCGTCTCGTAACTTTTAATTTAACCCGTGAACCACCATATTATGTCGTTGGTTCGCCGGAAGTTTGCGTAAAATTTAAAACGGAACTCATAAACAGCGGCGATACCATAAAAAACGATTTTATTAAAGAAGATTTTATTGTGGTTGATAAAATTGACGTTTGTGACATAGAGTCAGAGGATAAACACGATTATAAAATCTGGACCTGTTTTGTCCCTGACGTCCCGGGAACTTTGCTTGAGGAGACAAGAGACGTTAAAACAGACGTTTTATTGATTGACGGTGGCAGAGAAACGATAGGCGGAGAAAAATTTGTCGTAAATAATCTGAAGCCGGGCATAGATTTAAAAATTGTAAGACGCACTTTTAATCCGGAAAAATCGGAATTAAAAGTAAGAATTGATTCAAAAGATGCAGGTTTGTGGCAGCAGGATAAAGAAGATGGATTCGTTGAACTTTCATACGTTATATCCGGAGATATGGTTACATCAACAAAAGCAAAAATTGAAATATCCGAATCCGGCAAAAAAAGATATAATTCTTTTTATTACTGGATGTTACAAAGGAGGAACAAATAATGAAACCAAAAATAAAATTATTCAGTGACATTCCCATTAATGCCATTATAATTCCAATACTTCTGATTTTCCTGTTGCAGGTATTTATATCAATGTTTTACAACAATAACAATCTTACTTTTTATTCAATTCATTCGTTTGACTCGTTAACAAAAGCGGATACTATGGCAAACTCAAACTGGACGGATCCTGGACGAAATATACCGGGACTAAAGGAAATTAACGGATTTTTATATCCTTTTATCGTTTCCTTACTTATAAAACTATTCGGAAAATACAACGTTATTCCGGTTTTATACGTTATTTCCTTTTTTGTATTTTTATTAATTTCAATAATTTTTTATAAAATTGCATACTATTTCTTTGGCGGTAATTATTCAAAATTAACGACGGTTGTCTTTATCATAACCGCTCCGGTTATGCTTTCTGTTTTTTCAGGCGCCGACGTTATATTGATTGATTTATTGTTTGCTCTAAACGTTTATTATATTTATTTTTATGCTCCGGCCAAAGATTATAAAATGTCAATAATAATATCCATAATTTTGTTATTTACAAATTATGCCGGAATAATTTATGGATTGTCGTCACTTTTTTACATTGCGTTATCAATGAACGAAAAGAAAATAAAGGATAATTACGTCAGAAACGTTCTGATTTTAATTTCCTGTTTTGTTTTATTTTGTATAATTTTTTGTGGCTTTATTTTTATTGAAAAAATCACCCCTTCTTTTATTGAACAAAACGTCCTGAAGGAAAACAAAACGTTTTACGTTCATTCTTTTTTTAAAGACGGATTTTTATGGTCGAAATTAATTCCGCCTTTTCTTTCCATTTTCTTTTTTATTTCTTTGTTCATGCGTTATTCAAATGAAATAAGAGAAAAGAAAATATCTTTTATGACTTATGCATTGCTGGTTTCAATAGCGGCGTTTATTATAGAGTTTTTTGCAGTTTTTTCAATTAAAACAGATACGGTTCTTTTCATCGCACCTTTTTTCTTTTTGTTTACTCTTTTAAGTATGGATGGAATTTTTTATTTTGCAGATTTAATCCAGAGAAAAAACTCAATTTTTACCAAAAACAATTTAATATTGGGCTTGATATTATTTGTTATATTATATAATATAATCTGGTCGTTTACCCTGACGATTGAAAAAAATAATGACATTAGACAACAGCACGGCAACGTGTACGTTGAAAAATTTTTTGAAAAATGAGGTGATTGATGGCAAAGAAAAAAGAATCGTTTTTAATCGGAATTAATTCTTTTTATCCCGTTGCCATATCTTTTATTCTTGTTTTTATGGGCCAGTATTTTATGTATGATAATAAAAAAATAGTTACCGGTCTTGTTTTTTTTGGTTTTGCAGCAATATCCCTGATTTTTTCATTTTTCAGACAGAAAAACGCACAATTAAAAAAAGACGAAAAAATAGACAAAAAAACTGAAATGATACTTTTGTTTATAATAATTTTAATAGGGATATTTTACAGGTCGTATATGATAAATGAAATCCCGTCAGGCTGTTACAGGGATGAGGGACAGAATGGTAACGAAGCAATAAACATAATGAACGGAACTGTAATTGATGGAACGAGTTTACCGGTTTACATTGAAAGATGGACGCAAAATGCAGCAATGTATTTTTATTTAATAGCAGTTTCTTTTAAACTTTTTGGCATAGGCGTTTTACAGATACGGCTCGTTTCCATTTTATTTGGCATTTTATGCATCCCTGCTTTTTATTTTTTATTAAGATATTTATTTGGCGCTCGTCTGGCTTTACTTGGAACGTTTTTAATTGCGGTCCTGAGATGGCACGTAAATTTTTCCAGAATCGGTTTTCTCGGCATTTTAACTGTTTTTTTCGTCATTTTATGTTTTTATTTTACTTGGCGATCGTATAAAGAACGTAAACTATTTGATTTCATAATGCTTGGCATTGTAACCGCATTATCTTTATATACGTATCTTGCTTCCCGCCTAATCCCTGTTGGTATTTTCTTTTTTATGGTTTATCTTTTATTTAAGGATTTTAAATTTTACAAACAGAATTGGAAAAAAATTCTTATAGGAATTGCAGTTTTTTTTGTCGTTGGGTTTCCGTTGTTTAAATATGCAATGGAGCATCCACAGTATTTTACAAGCAGACAGACTGCGGTATCAATATTTAATACCGAAATGTTAAGAGAGATAGGCGGAAGATATGCAGAAAAAGATGGACAGCCAAAGCACTGGACAAAATTATATGTTGAAAATGTATGGAGAACGCTTTTAATGTTTAACTGGAGTGGTGATGGAAATCCGAGACATAATTATGGGTTAAAACCCATGCTTGATTTTACGACTGGAATATTTTTTGTAATCGGATTTTTAACTTCAATGTTTAAATTACTAAAACCTTTTAATTTTTTGTTATTTTCGTTTTTTATATCCTTGCTGCAGGCGGGACTGCTATCTACGGAATCACCTCAGGCATACAGGACTATCGGATTGATACCCATAGTTTTAATTATGGCTGTCATTGGTTTTCAGACGATTTATTTTGCAATAAACGAGCAATTTAGAAAAAAGGCCCCGGTTATAATTACTGTTTTGATGCTTCTGGTTGCTGGTTTTGCTGCTTATGAAAATTATGATAAATATTTTTTTGGATTTGCAAAGAATCCAGGAAGTTGGGCTGAATTCTCGGTGGATGAATACAGTATGGGCAGATACGTTCATTCACTTGGTGATGATTACATAGCCATTATTGACCCGGCGTGGATGAATAGTTATACTTTCAAATTTGCAACGTATCCATACAAGAATTACGTTGAGTTTTCGCCATCCGAATGGATACCAATAAAAGCAAAAGCTGAAAAAAATTTCACATACATTCTCGACGATGAATATCTGCCCCTTGTCCCGGTTCTTAAATCGATGTATCCAAACGGCAGATACTCTGATTTCAGGCATAAATTTTACAAGGAAAAAATACTTTATTTTACTTATGAAGTGCCTTACGATGACGTAAAAAAATATCAGGATAAGCCGATTAAAAACGGATTAATGGGACATTATTATTATGGATTGGAGTGGAAAGAACCAGCTGCATTCAGAAGAATAGATCCGTTCATATTATTTAACTGGACGGTGGACCCGATTATGGGTAAATTTTCTGTAAAATGGACCGGTAAAATAAAAATAGAACAACCAGGAGAATATACTTTTATTACGAAGTCAAACGATTACTCAGACTTAACAATAGATGACAGGATTGTATTGAAAAATTCAGGCGGTGGAGGTGGATTAAATTCCGTTTCAGGCAGTATAAAACTTACAAAGGGATTGCATAACATTGTGATTAGATACTATGAAAGCGTTCATTATTCAAAAATGCAGTTCTGGTGGAGAAAACCAGGGACAATGGAAGAAGAAATTGTCCCTGCAGAAGTCCTTTTTCCGGAATAATTTATTTTATGACAAAAAAAAAGAAATTAAAAGTCGTTGTCGTTATGCCGGCATATAATGCCGAAAAAACGCTGAGAAAAACCTATGAAGATTTGCCTAAAACTGTCGTTGATAAGATAATTCTTGTTGACGACGGCTCAAAGGACAGAACCGTTGAAATTGCAAAAAAACTCGGATTAAAGGTTATCGTTCATACTCAAAACCGCGGATATGGTTCAAATCAAAAAACATGTTATCTTGAGGCTCTTGAGGATGGAGCAGACATAATAGTCATGCTTCATCCTGATTACCAGTATGATTCACGCCTTGTTCCGGAATTAATTGCCCCGATTATTGAAGGGCATGCCGATTTCGTCCTTGGGTCAAGAATGTTAGGACATGGTGCACTAAAAGGCGGAATGCCTTTATACAAATACGTTTCAAATAAATTATTAACTATGTTTGAAAATTTTATACTTGGCAAGCATTATTCGGAATTACATACGGGTTTTCGCGCCTACAGCAGAAAGTGTCTTTTATCAATACCTTTTATATTAAATTCAGATGATTTTGTTTTTGATACTGAAATAATTGCACAGGTTGAGATGCGCGGTTTTCCTACGACAGAAATACCGGTTCCAACGAGATATTTTAAGGAAGCATCGTCAATTAATTTTTTCAGGTCGGTTGTATATGGCTTTCAGACGTTAAGAATTATGTTCCAGTTTTTATTGCATAAATGGGGCATAAAAAAATACGATAAATTTTCAAAAAATTTGGTTGATGTATTAAGCCCATTTTATGTAAAAAAAATAAAAAAATGGGATAAAAATAAAGGACGTTAAAATGTTAAAAAAGAAAAGTTTCTGGATAGGGTTAGCAGTTACATTGTTATGTTTGTATTTCGTTTTCCGTGGCATTGATTTTTTGCGGCTTTTTAACATCATAAAATCGATAAACGTATTGCTGCTTTTTGTCACTCTTGCAATTTACGTTTTCGGTTATTACGTAAGGTCGATAAGATGGCACTTTTTGATAAAGCACATAAAAGATTTAAATCCAAATGAATTATTCCCATATCTCGTGATGGGTTTTATGTTTAATAACATATTACCTGCAAGGGCAGGTGAATTCATAAGAGCTTACATTACTGGATTAAAAAAGCAGATTTCAAAATCGTCAACTTTTGCAACGATAATCATTGAAAGAGTTTTTGACGGACTTATCATGATTATTTATTTTATTATAGGTTACATGGCTTTTAATTATGATTATAAAATTCTATCACACGAACAATTGACGTTTGAAATGTTTGGAAGACAGTTTGGGATAAAAGACGCAGTAACTTTATTTGCAATAGCAGGGAGCATTCTTTTTTTTCTGATTTTTGTCGTTAGTTTTTTTCTGATAAACCAGAAAGAAAAAACCATTAATTTTTTTCATAAAATAATAAGTATTTTTCCGAAAAAAGTAACCGAACTATTCAATAAAATGATAGATACTTTTATAGAAGGGTTCGGAGTTTTACGAAGCGTAAAGGACATGTTGATAGTTTTCTTTTTTTCTGCACTTGCATGGACTCTGGAAGTTTTTTCATATTATCTTATGGCATTGGCGATGAATGTTAAAATAAGTTTTTTACTGGTTGCTTTAATAATGGCCGTTGCAAATTTTGCAATAATGGCACCATCTACGTCAGGCGGAGTTGGGCCGTTTGAATTTTTTGGAGTAGGAATAATGCTTCTTTTTTCATATCCGAAAGAAGAAGCAACTGCATACATCATAATAATACATGCAATGATTTTATTGCCGATAATTGTTCTTGGCCTGATTTTTGTTTTTACCGAGGGCTTTGATTTCAAAAAACTTATAAAAGCAAAGGAGGTTGAAAAAAATGAAACTTAGATTTTTGAGTATTGTATTGTCTTTATTTGTTTTTTTGTATGGCTGTGAGCAGGGCAAATCGTCATCTGCGAAAAAATCAGAACCACAACCCGTAAAGGTTAGTAAAGAGGAGAAAATGAAAAACACAAAAGAAAAAATTGCCGTAATTGAAACTGAAAAAGGCGTTATTAAATTTAAGTTTTATGAAGAAGATGCACCAAACACGGTTGCTAATTTTATTACTCTTGCTGAAAAAAAATTTTATGACGGCCTGACTTTTCACAGATATGAGCCTGGTTTTGTAATACAGGGAGGATGTCCAAAAGGAGACGGCACGGGCGGGCCTGGTTATACCATAAAAGCCGAATTTAACGCAAAGCCTCATATTGAAGGAACGGTAGCAATGGCACGCGCACAGGACCCTGATTCTGCCGGAAGCCAGTTTTACATATGTCTCGCCCCGGCACCTTTTCTTAACGGGCAATATACGGTTTTTGGTCAGGTAATAGAAGGAATGGAAGTCGTTCATAAAATACGCGCTGGCGATAAAATGAAAAAGGTATTTATTGAATATAAATAAGTGGTAGATACCAGGTGCCGGTACAGGATGTGTTTGGCCATAAATATTTGAGTGCTTTTAAACTATTATATTTAAATACAGTGAATGTGAATGAATAAAAAAAAAGTATTGTTATATTTTTTATTTTGTATATTCTGGGTAAGAGTAAATTTACATGCTTATAACCCGGTTTTTTTAAGAATTTCTCCATTTGCAAGACCCGTTGGAATGGCAGAGGCATTTACGTCCATTTCAACCGGAACGTATGGCCTGTATTATAATCCTGCCGGAATGGCATCTGTTTTCAACCATGAAATACAGGGATCCTATTCATTGTGGATGCAAAAAGTAAATTCTGGAAACGTAAGCGGGATTTTTACCGAACCGTTATTTGGTAAGGTTAAAATAGGCGGTTCATATTCGTATTCTGAGATTAGCAGGGATGATGGACAAAACTATTCTCCAGTTGACTGGTCAACATACGATGACGGCGTTCAAAAAATTACGAATAATAAATTTAATTTTGGAGCAGCAATTGAACTATTTGACCTGCTGTCCATTGGTTTGTGTTATAAATATAATTTGTCCGGCGTTGGAAACGAAAAGTTTAATAATTCAACTCTTGATATGGGAATTATTGCTAATTTTTTTATGAGGGACCAGATTCTTAAACTTGGCTTTCTTGCATCAGGGACGGGAAATAAACTAATTACAAATGACGTTGATTTTTTTCTGCCGCCAAATTATCTGATTGGAATATCCGACGAAATTTTGATGAACTGGACCAATTTTATGATTTCTGCTGACGTAACTTTTACGCCTGATTTAATAGCCCTTTTTAAAATAGGCGGTGAATTAATTTTATTTAACAACGTTTTTTTAAGAGCAGGATACAAAATAGGGGCTTTTAATCATTTAACGTTTGGTGCAGGATTAAAGATGAGCCGGTTTGAACTGAATTATGCATTTGAAGAATACGAAAATTATAATCCCTCGCATGTGATTTCTTTATTGATTAATTTTGGGACTCCTGTTATTGACCTGAAAGTATCTCCTGTGTCCTTTTCTCCGAACAACGATGGAATAATGGATAAAATAACCATAATACCGGAAATAAGGGAACCGGCAAGAGTGGTTCGTACACAGTTTAAAATTTACGATAGAGATAAAAATCTTCTATTGACAATTCCTTTGAAAAACAAAAGTACAAAGGCAATAGAATGGGATGGTAGAATAGGTGACAAGAAAATAATTGATGGTGAGTATTTTATATCCATTGCAGCTGAATATGATAAAAGTGGATGGGCAGAATCGTCTAAAAAGGGGATTAAAATAGATACGACAGCACCGGAAGTAAGAATTGAGGCAGAACCATGTATGACAAGGCCGGGCAAAAAGAAAGCATTGCTAAAGCCGGTTACTTTTCATTTTTTTGTTAATGATTTAAGCGGCATTGATAAATGTGAATTCAGGATATGGAACAGAAATAAAAAAAAGATTTTTACGGTTTCGTGGCAGGGAGAACCGCCTGATTCTTTTGTCTGGGATGGAAATGATGACAAAGGAAAATGTTTTGACACCGGCGAACCGTTTTTTTATAATTTAGTTGCGTATGACGTTTATGGAAATAAAACCGAAACAAAACCAGCAGAAGACATGCTTATTTCTCGTGAAATTAAAATCGTCAATCATACTTATGCGGTGTTTGATAAAAGTAAATCCTACGTGAAAACATCGGCATACAGGGAATTAAAAAAATTAAAGGATAGTTTATTAAGATATCCGGACGCAGACATTGTCATTACAGGACATACCGATTCAATGGAAGATACGGGTAAATATAAAACAAGGGAGGAATTGTCATTAGCAAGGGCAAAAGCATTAAAATTTTATTTAAGGGATGTTCTTGGATTTAAAAAGAGGTATATTATAGTTGAAGGCTATGGAGATACAATACCCATTGCAGACAATAAAACAGAGGAAGGAAGACGGAAAAACAGAAGAGTAGAAGTTACCATAAGAGCGGTGGTGTATAAATAATCAGGAGTAAGGAAAATAAAAAGACTCCCAACATCACTACTAACTAATAATAAACGTCAGTAAAACTGGCGGATGAACTCAAGGAGAAAAGATGAATCTTATTACAAACTGGAGCGAAGTAATAAAAACAGGGAATCTTTCTGAAAACAAAAAAATGGATTTTATAAGCAGGTGGCTTATCATAATAAGGGTAGGTTTTTTTTCCATAACACCTACGGCAGTTCTTATAGGTGCACTTTTAGCAGCGATTGATGGCAGTATAAACATATTAAATACAACACTTGTGCTTTTGGCGATGCTTCTTGCTCATGGCAGCAGCAATATGATTAACGATTATTTTGATTATGAATACGGACTTGATTCCGGTAATTATACAAGAATGAAATATTCTCTTCACCCAATAGGCAGCAATCTTACGTCAAAAACAGGACTTATAACTGCTTTTATTATTTTTACAATAATAGAAGCAGGCATTGGAGTTTATTTTTATTTTACCGGAAGTATTTATGCCATATTAATTGCAGTCATTGGATTCCTTATAAGTTTTTTTTACACGGCACCTCCCGTTAAACTAAAATATATAGGTGGATTAGGTGAACCGTCGGTTTTTATTGTATGGGGACCACTCATGACGGTAGGGTCTTATTACGTTGTTGCCGGAACGATGCCTTTACACGCTTGGCTGGCTTCAATACCTTTTGGACTTCTGGTTATGAATGTGTTGTTATGTGATCACGTCAATAAATATGAAGATGACGTAAAAGCAGGAGTAAAAACATTACCTGTTGTCATAGGGTTGAAAAACACGTTTACTTTACTTAAAGTTACAACGACTTTGTTTTATGTTATAATAACGGCATTGGTATTGTTCGGGATGCTGCCTGTATTTTCTTTGCTTGTGTATCTTGCAATGCCTCAATTTTTAAAACTTATGAAAATATTTTCTTCTCCAAAACCTGAAATGACAAAAGAAAATGAGCAGATTTATCATGCATGGTATATTGTATGGATGTTTAATTTCAGTAAACCGGCAGGATGGCTTTTTTTAGCAGGGCTCGCAATCGGAGCAGTGCCATGGCATAAATTAATTAATGAATTAAAAATTTTTATGGGTGGCTGACGCGATGGCTTGATTTCCTGGCAAAAGAAAATTAAACGTTTGGATACATTCTTTTAATTTTATTTCGTATCCGCCCTGTCTTTTCTTATTCCAAATTCCAGAATGTTTTTTCTTGACAAATATTTATTTAATATTAAAATAAATTAGTTTGAGAAATTTTTCTCAAACTATTTTATTTTAAAAATAAATATAAAAAAGGTAATTTTGATGCTTAACGACGTTAACATAAAGAGAAAACTTGACTTATTAAAAAAAAGCGTTTCATTCGTAAAGAAAACAAATAATAAAAGTATAAAATATATATTCAAAAATTTTAAATTGTTATCAGGTAAAAATATAAGAGGATTGCTGGTTTTAACTACGACAGAAGCGTTATCCGGCAAAATAAACATGTCAGCCATTAATGCAGCGGTTGCAATAGAACTCTTACACCAGGCAACCCTGATACACGACGATATAATTGACAATTCATATAAAAGAAGAGGCGACCCGACATTAAATAAAAAAATTGGTTATGAATTATCGGTTTTAACCGGTGATTATCTTTTTTCTTACGTTAACAGACTGGTAGTTAACCAGAAATTACCGATACTCCTGAAAATTTTCTCAGAAACGGTAAAGGATATATGCGAAGGAGCAATTGACGAAGTATACAATAAAAATAATACTTCCATGAGCGAAAAGCAGTATTTTGACATTATAAATAAAAAAACGGCATCGTTGATTAAAATGAGCGTTTTATGCGGTTCAATTATTTCAGGAAATAATTTTAACGGCTGTTTATCTGATTATGGCAGATACGTTGGAATTGCTTTCCAGATAAAGGATGACATACTTGATATGTCTTCTACTTCAAAAAGACTTGGTAAACCGGCCGGCTCTGACATAAAAGAAGGCAAAATAACACTGCCGTTCATATTTGCTTTAAAAAATGCAGATAAGAAAGAAAAAAAAGAAATGATAGAATTATTCAATAAAAGAAAAATAAAGCCGCTTATAAAATTAATCAAAAAAAATAATGGAATAGATGATGCTTTTGCAATTGCACAGGATTACGTAAAAAAAGCCAAGGAACGGTTAAACAAGGTAAATTTTAAACATCTGAAAAACAAAACTCAGCTTGAAAAAATTGCTGATTATGCGATAAACAGGGATTATTGATGTTTAAATAATTAAAAAGGAGACGTTCATTATGGATTACGGTTATATTTTAATGTTTATTTTTTTGAACGTTGTAATAATTGCAGGCGGAATAATTCTTAATTATATATTGATGCCGTATAAACCCAACCAGGAAAAATTATCAACCTATGAATGCGGGAACGACCCTGTTGGTGATGCACAGATACGCTACCAATTCAGATTTTACGTTTTTGCCCTGTTATACGTAATTTTTGCAGTCGTTTCTGCTTTTCTTTTCCCATGGGCTGTCGTTTTTAAAAAGATTCATGGAATGTTACCTTTTACTGCCGCTTTGATATTCATTTTAGTCATTGTTTTTGGATTGATTTATGCATGGATTAAAGGAGAATTAAAATGGGATTGATGGATGGTGTTGACGAAAAACTCATAAAAAAAGTTCCGGGTGCTCCCGTTTTTATGACGGCATTAGAGTGGGTAATTAATGCATCGCGTGCAAATTCATTATGGACGGTGACTTTTGGACTACGCTGTTGTGCAATAGAAATGATGCATACCGGCGCAACAAAAACCGACTGGGCAAGATTTGGTTTTGAAGTCCCGGCAGCATCTCCGAGACGTTCTGATGTTATGGTCGTTGCAGGAACGGTATCAAAAAAAATGGCACCCATTGTAAAACGTCTTTATGAGCAGATGCCGGACCCAAAATACGTGCTCGCCATGGGTTCCTGTGCAATATCAGGCGGGCCTTTTGTATACGATTCTTATTCGGTCGTTCGCGGGGTTGATACAATTATCCCCGTTGATGTGTATATACCTGGATGTCCGCCGAGGCCGGAAGCGCTAATAGACGGATTCATAAAATTACAAAAAAATATTATGACGCAGAAATTCAGGAAGTAAATATGAACTATCAGGAACTACTTGAAAAGATAAAAACAAAAGTTGAGCCGGTTTATTCAAAAGAGGACCTGGGCATATTAAATGCAGAAATAAAGTCCTCTGACGTCAGAATTACTCTAACTTTTTTAAAGGAAGAACTATCATTTGACTGGATGAATTTTATAACTGCAATTGACTGGATGGCAAATAACTGCATAGAGGTTATTTATCAGTTATATTCTAACGCAACAAAAGATAAAGTAGTAATAAGGGTAAAACTTGACAGAAGTAATCCCGGCATAGAAACCGTCTCGGATATTTACCGCACTGCAGAGTGGCATGAAAGAGAGACGGCAGAAATGTTTGGGATAAAATTCATAAATCATCCGAATCCTGCCCGTCTTTTAACCATAGACGGCATGGATACTCCGTTACGCAAGGATTTTAAGAGTAACGACGTGATACCGTTACCAAAGGAATAAAAAAGACATGACAGAAACAAATTTAGAACAAATAGCATCAGACGAATATATTTTATCGCTCGGACCCCAGCATCCGTCAACGCATGGGGTATTACGCATAGTATTAAAGATGGACGGGGAATACGTCGTGGACGTTCAGCCGGACATAGGGTATATTCATTCAGGAATAGAGAAGATATGCGAGAACAGGAAATATGAGCAGATAATGCCATATACGGACAGGATGGATTATCTGTCCGCAGTTAATTATAACTGGGCGTATGCCCTTGCAGTTGAAAAACTCCTTGGCGTAAAAATTCCAGGGCGGGCAGAGTATATAAGAGTTATATTGGCAGAAATAAACAGGATAATGAGTCATCTTTTGTGGTTTTCTGCTTTTGGCATGGACCTTGGTGCACTGACACCGATATGGTATGCATTCAGGGAAAGGGAAAATCTTATGAGTCTGATAGAAGCACAGACCGGAGGTCGTCTTACTCATAATGCACTCAGAATTGGCGGGATAAAAAACGATTTACCAAAAAATTTCATGCCTGATTTAAAAAAATTTTTATCAAATTTTGACGATTATGTAGATGAATATGAGGCATTGCTCATAAATAACGTAATTTTTGTTGCAAGGACAAAGAACATAGGCATATTAAAAAAAGATGTTGCCATTTCTTATGGTATGGCCGGGCCGACAATACGCGGCTCAGGCGTTGACATTGATTTAAGGAAAACCGAGCCGTATTCAGTTTACGACAAATTTAATTTTAAAGTTTGTACCGGAAAAAATGGCGATACGTGGGACAGATGCAAGGTCAGAATGGATGAGATGAGGCAATCCGCTGAAATTTTAAGGCAGGCAATGGAAACCATACCATCAGGTGACGTTATGGCAAAAGTCCCGAAAATAATAAAGCCGGCTCCCGGCGAAGTTTATGCAAAAGTTGAGGGGCCAAAAGGAGAAGTCGGCGTTTATATCGTTTCTGATGGTTCTGAAAAACCATACAGAATAAAATTCCGCAGTCCTTCATATTCAAATTTAAGCGGCTTGCGGGAAATGTGCATTGGATATAAAATTGCAGATTTGATTGCCATTATGGGCAGTCTTGACCTTGTAATACCGGAAATTGACAGATGACGCATATCAATATTGATACTGTTAATGAGGTGAAAGAGTGAATTTATTAAAGGAGTTACTTTATAATACAGGTGAACCACTTTCACGATTTTATATGTGGTTACATAAGATATGGGCCGGATTTAATTTCCCGCCGGTTGTCCTTGACGTCATAATACAGTTTATAGTTGCTTTGTTTGTTTTTGTTTTTATAGCATTAAATGCTCTTTGGATAATCTATTATGAAAGAAAATTTTCAGCAAAACTTCAGATAAGAAAAGGACCCAACAGGGTAGGCCCGGTTGGAATTCTGCAGACGGTTGCAGACACAATAAAACTTTTGATAAAGGAAGACATAAATCCGGTAAAAGTAGATAAAGTTGTTTTTTTTATTGCACCTGGCATTGTTTTCCTGGCAACGTTTCTTGCTTTCGTCGTGATACCTTTTGGAAATGGACTCATAGTTGCGGATTTGAGCATAGGTATTCTTTATCTTTCAGCGGTAAGCGGACTTGCAGTTATAGGGATACTTTGTGCCGGATGGTCTTCAAATAATAAATTTTCATTAATAGGCGGATTACGTTCTGCTGCCCAGATAGTTGCCTATGAAATTCCGAACATAATAGTCATATTGACTGTCGTGATGCTTGCCGGCTCTATGAAAATGAGCGATATCATTAATGCCCAGTCAGGTTACAGATGGTTTATATTTTATCAGCCGATTGCTTTTTTATTGTTCATAATTTCAGGTAATGCAGAAATAAACAGGGGTCCATTTGACCTTCCTGAAGCAGAATCAGAACTCGTTTCCGGATATCTTACTGAATATTCGGCAATGAAATTTGCATTTTTCTTTCTCGCTGAATATACGAATTTATTTATAATAAGTGCCGTTGCAACGACCCTGTTTTTAGGCGGCTGGCAGGGACCATTTTTACCGCCTTTTGTATGGTTCATAATAAAAACTTACGCAGTAGTTACTTTATTAATGTGGATAAGATGGTCTTACCCGAGGATAACGG
>JAGNJD010000061.1 GCA_018000835.1 Candidatus Goldiibacteriota bacterium
CGCCTTGCTTATCTTTGAGACACAGAAAGCTTAAGTCTCTACACTTGTTATCTTACCATGCGACGTATATTAAAGAAAAATACAAATCCCCCTCTTTCCCCCTTTTTCTAAGGGGGATAATAAATTATTTTCCCCTCTTTGAAAAAGAGGGGTTAGGGGAGATTTTATTCTTTCAAATCCCCCTCATTCCACCTTTTCTAAAGGGGAAAAAGAAAAAAACAAATCCCCCTCTTTCCCCCTTTTTCTAAGGGGGATAATAAATTATTTTTCCCTCTTTGGAAAAGAGGGGCCAGGGGAGATTTAAATTTTTCAAATCCCCAATCAACAACAACCAAACAGCAATTAAAAATGCCGTGTAGCAGCGTATTTTACGCAGTTCCCCTTATGACCAGTTCCGGCTCAAAAATTATTTTTGACTGCTCTATTTTACCTGTCTCTATCATTGAATCGAGCATTCTTAAAGCAGTTCTGCCAATACTTTCTATGGGTTGTTTTACCGTAGTTAACCCCGGCTTTGAAATGGAAGCCATACTTATGTCGTCATAACCGATAAGAGCAAAATCATGCGGTATGTCCATATTTAATTTTGACGCCTCATCCATAATACCAAGCGCTACCATATCTCCTGCTGCACAAAAAATGGCATCAAATTTTATTTTTCTATCAATATAACTCAGCAATGCCTGCTCACCTTCCTCAAACGTATAATTAATGATTTCTATCACTTTATCCTTGTCAAATGCAATTTTGTTATCCTGAAGTGCTTTTTTATAACCTTCAAATCTTTCGATAGGAGTTATACCGACGCCCTCTGAACTTAACTGACCCACAACAAGTCCGATGTTTCTTTTGCCTTTGTCAATCAGATATTTAACGGCATCATAAGCCCCTTTAAAGTTATTTAACTTTACGCTCGGAAATCCCTCTGCTTCTTCGTCAATGAATATTGCAGGTATTTTTTTATTTTTCAGTTCGTTCAAATCGTCCTGCTCAAACTTAAGAAACATGGAAATCACCCCGTCTGCAAGCGATTCTGACAGGATTGCCTTTAACAGTTCCTTTTTCCTCTGCTGGTTGCCCCCTGTTGAATACTGGTTTAAAATATACTTCCTTCCGAGGTCTGAATTTTGTTTTTCAAAACCGTTTATGAGATAAACCTCATAAAAAGAGAATGAATTAAGATAAGCCGTGATTACCGCTATTGTATTTGTTTTTCTTGTGCCAATGTCGCCATTTAAAGATTCCGGATTATAATTCAGTTCACTGATGGCATCAACTACTCTTTTCTTCTGGTCATAAGGAACGTAAATATCGTTGTTTATGACCTTTAGCACCACATCTTCTGAAACTCCTGCTTTTCTTGCTATCTGTTCTATAACATCGTCCATATATAATCTCCTGTTGTTTAATTATTTTACAAAAAATAAAAAATTTTTTCAAATATTTTTTATTGCTTTATTACATAATCTGTGTTAATATTATCAAGGTTTCAATAAAATTTTTGTTATTTAAACAAATTAAAAAGGAAAATTAGAAAGTTTTTCCCTGCGATGTTGGTGTAGAAACCAGATTTTGGCCCAACACAAAACGAACGGGAGCCGTAACCTGATTTCTGTGTGCATGCCTCCCTATGCTGGAGGAAGCCTGATGAATCAGCCAGGCACCCACCTGTTTATACAGGGACCAAAATTGAATTTCTCACGGCATAAGCGGGGAATTTTAAAATTTTGTGGAGAAAAAAAATGTTAATAAAACATAAAATATGCATTAAAAACGGAATTAATTCGTTTTTACAGTCGTTTTTTTCGTTGAATTACCCGATAAAAAATTTTATTAATATTTAATTTTGTTTTCCCCACAATAATTTTATCATCTTTTTAATTGTCTCCTTAAAATCCAGGAGGTTTTTATAATGTCAATGACTGTCATTTTTACGATCGTTTCTTTATTGTTGGGCATCGTTATAGGTGTAATTACAAGAAAAATATTTGCAGAAAATAAGATATCCGGAGCCAGAACTTATGCAAGCCAGTTAATTGAAAATGCAAAAAAGGAAGCAGCAACAATAACGAAAGAAGCAGAGCTTGAAGCAAAAGATAAATTGTTAAAAGCACAAATGGAATTTGAGCAAAAAACCAGGGAAGAAAGACAGGAATTATCCAACCTCGAAAAACGTTTAAGAATAAGAGAAGAAAACATTGATAAAAGAGTGGACGAACTTGATAAAAAGGAAAAAGAACTTAATGCAAAGAAAAACGAACTAAGCGATCTTGAAAAAAAATTAAAACAAAACGACGAGCAATTCTCAAAATTGATAGTTGAACAGCAGAAAAAACTGGAAGCAATATCGGGGATGTCAAAGGAATCGGCAAAAAACGAGCTGGTAAACATGCTTATTGACGAAGCAAAAAAAGAATCACTTGCAACCATAAAAAAAATAGAAGAAGAAACGAAAGAAACTGCAGAAAAAAAAGCCGGAGAAATAATAACGACTGCCATACAGAGAATTGCAGCCGATCATACCTCTGAAATCAGCATATCCGTCGTCCCCCTTCCAAACGATGAAATGAAAGGCAGAATTATAGGTCGTGAAGGCAGGAACATAAAAACTCTTGAAACGATGACCGGCGTTGATTTCATCATTGACGATACGCCTGAGGCAGTAACGATTTCTGCCTTTGACCCGGTCAGACGCGAAATTGCAAAACAGGCACTCGAAAAATTAATATCCGACGGCAGAATACATCCGGGAAGGATAGAAGAACTTGTAGAAAAAACCAGGCAGGAAATGGAAGTAAAACTAAAAGAATTCGGCGAAAATGCATGCATGGAACTCGGCATTACCAACATGCATCCCGAACTGATAAAATTAATAGGCCGCCTGCGTTACAGGACAAGTTATGGACAGAATGTCCTGTCACATTCTCTGGAGATGGCCCACATAGTGGCAATGATAGCCGCAGAACTGAAAATAGACCCTACGATTGCAAAACGTGCAGCATTGCTGCATGACATAGGCAAGGCAATTGACCACGAGCAGGAGGGGTCCCACGTAGCCCTTGGAGTGGAAGTTGCAAAAAAATACAATGAAAATGAAAAAGTTTTAAATGCCATTGCATCCCATCACGGCGACACGCCTCCAACCTGCATAGAATCTGTCCTTGTGCAGGCAGCAGATGCCATTTCTGCATCAAGGCCCGGCGCCAGGAAAGAAACTCTTGAAAATTATTTAAAGCGCCTTGAAAATCTCGAAAAAATAGCTTCGTCTTTTGAAGGGGTTGCAAAAACCTATGCCATACAGGCAGGACGCGAAATAAGAGTGATAGTTGAGCAGGATTCCGTTGACGACCTTAAGGCATTTCAACTTTCAAAAGAAATAGCAAAAAGGATTGAGCAGGAACTAGAATATCCCGGGCAGATAAAAGTAACTGTTATACGCGAAGTAAGGTCGATTGATTACGCAAAATAACCTCGTTTTTCATCCGGACCTGTGGAGTTGTAAATGATAAACGTATTGTTTATAGGAGACATAAACGGTAAACCTGGCAGGAACTGCATAAAAGCAGTTTTACCCGGTTTAATAAAAGAAAAAAACGTAAATTTTACGATAGCAAATGCCGAAAATACCGCCGGCGGATTTGGATTAACCCACGAAACGTTTAACGAAATAAAAGAATGCGGAGTGGACGTTATGACCATGGGAAATCATACCTGGGATAACAAGGACATTTTTACGTTTATCAATAACGAATCGGATTTATTGCGTCCCGCAAATCTGCCTGCAGGCGTCCCCGGCAGAGGATATGGAATATTTAATGCCCGCAACCCGGACGTAAAAATCGGCGTAATTAATTTAAACGGAAGAATATTTATGGACCCGGTGGATTGCCCTTTTAAAGCCGCGGAAGCCGCAGTTGAGGAAATAAAAAAAACGACCCCCATAATAATAGTAGACATCCACGCAGAAGCCACGTCAGAGAAACAGGCAATGGGTTTTTTTCTTGACGGCAGGGTTTCAGCAGTAATCGGAACCCATACTCACGTGCAGACGGCAGACGAAAGAATACTGCCAAACGGGACCGGCTTCATTACAGACGCAGGCATGACAGGGCCTTTTGACTCGGTTATAGGGGTAAAAAAAGAAATCATAGTAAGACGCTTTTTAACCGGTCTTCCGGAGAAATTTGAAATATCAAATGGAGACGTCCATCTAAACGGCATAATTTTCAGCATTGATACTGATACCGGTAAAACAAAAAATCTGGAAAGAATAAACGTCCGTTATGAAAACTCTTAAATCCCCCGTTTTATACGTCTGTGTTTTTTTGTTTTTGTTTTCATTTGGCGTTTATCTTAAAATCCTGTGCCCTTCCGTATATTTCGGAGACAGCGGTGAATTAATATCAATGGCATATACCCTTGGCATACCGCATCCCACGGGTTTTCCTTTATACATGCTCCTTGCAAAAATATCCTCTTATTTTCCACTTGGAAACGTTGCATACAGGGTAAACGTTTTATCCGCTTTTTTTGCAGCATTGATTCCCATATTTTTGTTTCTGATTTTTCACGTTTCTTTTTTTAAAAAGCAGGAGAATAAATTCATTAAATTAATTCTGCCGCTTTTCGTTTCGTTAATCTTTATTTTTTCCTATACCATACTTTCACAGTCGGTTGCAGCCAGGATATATACTTTAAATGGCTTCATGTGCGTGCTCTGTCTTTTCCTGTTTTTTTATTACTTTGAGCATAAAAACGAAGATAAAACATTATTTTTGCTGTCTTTTATTACTGGACTTGGAGCCGGCGTTCACGTATCTTTTATCCTGTTTGCTTTTATTTTATGGGCATACGTAATATTCCATGAATTTGAAAAAATAAAAAAAACGGCAGTTCCTCTGCTTATGTTCTTTTGTTTTGGTCTGTCCATCTATCTTTTTATCATTATCCGCGCCCAGTCGGAACTCGTATTAAAATGGGCCGGCATTTCATCGGTAAAAGAATTTTTTAATTATATAACGCAAAAACAATACAGCAAAAAAATGTTTTCAAGGGATTTTCAGGGATATTTGAATTTCTTCGGTGAAATCATAAAATTCATAATAAGGGAATTTTCATGGCTCGGGTTTCTGGCAATAGTTGCCGGGATGGTCCGGGCTCTTATAAATAAATATAAATATTTCTGGCTGCTGTTCGTATTATTTCTGTCAAACATAATATTATTAAGCGTATATGGGAATTACACCGACATTCAACTTGCATTCAGATATTTCATACCTTCTTATCTGGTTGCTGCTTTTTTCATATATTACGTCCTTTTTGATTTATACATATCAATCAGGCAAAAAAAGCCCGTAGTCATATTCATATCGTTATTCGTCGTCGTTTTACTCATAAATATGACCGTGAAAAATTTAAGGGAAAACGACCGTTCCGGTAATTTTGTTGCCTATAATTATCCGCACGACATGCTAAAATACCTGCCGGAAAATGCAAACGTATTTACAAGCGGAGATAATCAGATATATACCATTGCTTATGTAAAATTCGTGGAAAAAAAATATCCCGGAATTACTATTTACGACACTACGAATACGATTTTTAAAGACATTGAAAAACTCGTGGAAGTAAGCCGCTCTACGAACATAAAAACAAACGTGTTTACTGCATTCTCAAAAAAAATATCCCCTGTTTTTTCCTCCGTAGATTTAAACATACAGCAGGTCAGGCAGGCTATGCATGGTTTATACATACGATTATCAGACAATGAAGACGTAAAAGACGTAATATACCCGTGGTATTTATATTCTTTAAAAAACGTAATAAGGGATACGGACGTTTTTCATGAATTTGAAGAAAGAGAAGTTGTAGGATACTATCTTTACCGTCTTGCTGAATTTTATAAAATTATAAACAAAAAAGATAAATACGTGTATCTGCTGAATAAGGCTGCCTCCGTTGGTTACGACTCTGTCCCGGTTCTTACAAACGTTGCAATAAGATTTGGCAGCGATGACACGATTGAAAACGGTCCATTAAAGGCAGAAGAACTTTTTAACAGGGCTGTAATTTTACAGCCGGATAACGACATGGTTTTGTTTAACATAGGGAGTTTTTATGGGAGATATGGTTTTTACGATAAAGCGCTTGAGTATTTTGACAAAACAATAAAAAAGAATCCTGCAAATATTATGGCAAAAATATATTATAATTCCCTGTTAAAAGAACTCGAAAAACAGCAAAATCAGCAGCCGCTGGCAGCAGTTACCGCAGGCACGGGTGGTATTTCTTCCGGACAGGCGCAAAACGTCATTGCTGCACCACCTACTGCGGCAATTAACAACGAGCATTTTGAGGCAGGGCAGAAACTGCTTAAACAGAAAAAAATAAAAGCCGCAATTTCCGAATTCAGCAAGGACATTGAATTAAATCCGATGCTCGACAGGTCTTATTTTTATATAGGATACATTTACTCGGTTAAAAATGAAATCCAAAAAGCAATCCCATTTTACGAAAACGCACTTACAAAGAATCCGAATAACACAAGCACTCTCAACAATCTCGGGTTATGCTATTACAGGACTTATAACAGACAAAAAGCAAAAGAATGCTTTGAAAAATCCCTCAAAATAAATCCAAACCAGGATAGAATAAAAAAATTATACGACGAATTAAAGTAATTTCCGTCTCCCCCAAATTTACCGTCCAGCAGAGCATAGATATTCATAAATCTGCTATGAATACTGACTCTGTATCTTTTTATTATGTCTTTAAAAATCACGGCATCAAACAGCGTTTCAAGATAAAATCTGGGTTCAAGATTTTTTACAACAATTTCAGGATATCCCCCTATAATATTTCAAAATAAGCCGTTGCGAAAAAGTGCTCAACGCCTTACGGCATCAAAGGAATATTCATATGCCAAAAACGTCTATGAAATAACCATTTTAAATTTCGTGCTCAACGCCTTACGGCATCAAAGGAATATTCATTTATAACAATCATCGTATGATTCTAATACTTCGCCGGTGCTCAACGCCTTACGGCATCAAAGGAATATTCATTTGCCTTGCTTGCCACACCCATAGCCGCAGGCAATGGTGCTCAACGCCTTACGGCATCAAAGGAATATTCATACATAAACAGCAGGGGGAAAAAATGAAACACATTTAGTGCTCAACGCCTTACGGCATCAAAGGAATATTCATATCAAGGAATTGAACGAAACAAAAGAGAACAGAGAGTGCTCAACGCCTTACGGCATCAAAGGAATATTCATTTGTCCACGATGCGTCGTGTTCGTTATAATCAATTTGTGCTCAACGCCTTACGGCATCAAAGGAATATTCATGTTTCAAAAAAGTTTTTTGCTTTTTCCGGACTAACTTTGTGCTCAACGCCTTACGGCATCAAAGGAATATTCATAATTCAATTAAGAAGGGGTGATTTGATAGCAGAAGGTGTGCTCAACGCCTTACGGCATCAAAGGAATATTCATGCACAAAAAAAGTCAAGTCAAAATTGCTGCACTTATTAGTGCTCAACGCCTTACGGCATCAAAGGAATATTCATAAAAAGGAAGGTGGCTAAAAATGATTGACGAATTAATGTGCTCAACGCCTTACGGCATCAAAGGAATATTCATAATACTCAGCAACATTACTAAGAAAAAATCTTTAAGTGCTCAACGCCTTACGGCATCAAAGGAATATTCATATATTCGCTTTCTGCCTCTTTCATATCTTGCTCGTTTTGTGCTCAACGCCTTACGGCATCAAAGGAATATTCATGTTTTCCCCGCCAATTTCCATATATTTTTTCCTGTCAAGTGCTCAACGCCTTACGGCATCAAAGGAATATTCATTTGCCCGTTTGGGCAAATCGGAATTCCCATTTAATTGTGCTCAACGCCTTACGGCATCAAAGGAATATTCATAAAGCGAAGACAGACGGGATGATTTTCTTGCAGGCAGTGCTCAACGCCTTACGGCATCAAAGGAATATTCATGTTCCATTTTTCACACTCCTTTGCTTTTTAATCCAGTGCTCAACGCCTTACGGCATCAAAGGAATATTCATTTACCATCGGCTCTAAAACCGTGAAAAGAAGTTTGCCGTGCTCAACGCCTTACGGCATCAAAGGAATATTCATTCGGGTGGATAGGATTGTTTACTTTTCTGTCAATTTGTGCTCAACGCCTTACGGCATCAAAGGAATATTCATAGCGTCACTATTTTATATATATTTTTAAAGTGTTTTCTTCCTGGTTTTTCATTGATATCAGGTTTTTATGCAACTTTTTCCTCTCCA
>JAGNJD010000030.1 GCA_018000835.1 Candidatus Goldiibacteriota bacterium
CCGATTTTTAGATTCCACTCTTTTCCCTATCTTTTGTTTTTAATATTTTATTAAGAGCATCCAGCCTATCTTTATTCATTATTTTCAACCTTGCTATGTGTATACCATGTCTATCCTTATTCCCAAATTTCATTATTTTTTTCTTGACAACAAATAATTATTTTGTTAAATTATAGGTTCCTTGAATTTTATATTTGATTTATGGATGCATAATATTCGTATATCTATTTTTATTTTTTGCCCATGTAGCTCAGGTGGTTAGAGCGCGTCCTTGGTAAGGACGAGGTCAGCGGTTCAATTCCGCTCGTGGGCTCCAGTGAGAATTTGCAGAGTAAATTTTCACAAAAAAAATGAATTGCTTTGCAATATTGATAATATGGTTAAATTATAAATTATTTAACCGACAGATTGATGGCAAAAATTATTACGTAAGACATCATGATTATTGATGAAGATTTTTTGAGTTCTTTTTTACGTATTTATCAGACGGTCATCAATTACTTAATAAAATAAAAAATACATCAGGAGGAATAGAAATGGCAAAGGCAAAATTTGAGAGGACAAAGCCACACGTAAACGTTGGGACGATAGGTCACGTAGACCATGGAAAGACGACGTTAACGGCGGCAATGACAAAAGTGATGGAAACAAAGGGATTGGCGAAATACGTTTCGTATGCAGAGATAGCAAAGGCATCAATATCACAGGGAAGAAGGGACGAGACAAAGATATTGACGATAGCGACATCGCACGTGGAATACGAGACAGAAAAGAGGCATTATGCACACGTAGATTGTCCTGGGCATGCAGATTATATAAAGAACATGATAACTGGAGCGGCACAGATGGACGGAGCGATACTTGTGGTATCGGCGGTAGACGGACCAATGCCGCAGACTAGGGAACACATATTGCTGGCGAGGCAGGTAGGAGTGCCGTATATAATAGTATTTTTAAACAAGATAGATGCAGTAGAGGATAAAGAGATGATAGATTTGGTGGAAGAGGAAGTAAGGGATTTATTAAAGAAGTATGAATTTCCTGGGGATAAGATACCGGTGATAAGGGGGTCGGCATTAAAGGCATTACAGGACCCGACGGGAGAATGGGGAAAACCGATAGAGGAATTGATGAAGGCGATGGATGAATACATACCAGAGCCGAAGAGAGACATAGACAAGCCGTTTATCCTTGCGATAGAGGACGTATTTTCGATAACAGGGAGAGGGACGGTAGTAACGGGAAGGATAGAGAGGGGAAAAGTAAGGACGAACGACGAGGTAGAGATAGTAGGATTAAGGGAGACGAGGAAGACGGTAGTGACGGGAGTAGAGATGTTCCGTAAGATATTAGACGAAGGGGAAGCAGGAGACAATGTAGGATTATTGTTAAGGGGAGTGGACAAGGATGAAGTAGAGAGGGGGCAGGTAGTAGCAAAGCCTGGATCAATAACGCCGCACAAGAAGTTTAAGGGACAGGTATACATATTAACGAAAGATGAGGGAGGAAGGCACACGCCGTTTTTTAATAATTATCGTCCGCAATTTTATTTCAGGACGACGGACGTAACTGGGTCGGTAAAACTGCCGGCAGGAGTAGAGATGGTAATGCCGGGAGACAACATAGAGATGGAAGTAGAGTTAATAACGCCGATAGCGATGGAAAAGGAATCCAGGTTTGCCATAAGAGAAGGCGGAAGGACAGTAGGCGCCGGCGTTGTTACCCAGATTATAGAATAAAAGGTTAAATATGAGAGAAATAATTACGTTAGCATGTTCTGAATGCAAAAGAAGAAATTATACCCAGACAAGGAATAAAAAGACAAAAACAGACAAACTTGAAGTAAAAAAATATTGCAAATTTTGCAGGAAACACACATTGCATAAAGAAACAAAATAGTTTCTTCATAAGAAACCAAATAGGCCTGTAGCTCCAACTGGCTAGAGCGGCGGTCTCCAAAACCGTTTGTTGGGGGTTCAAATCCCTCCAGGCCTGCCAGAAAAAAAACAGGAGTTTATTGATAAAATGAAAAATTTGATAGAGTTTTTAAAGAATTCATGGATTGAACTGAAAAAGGTTGCATGGCCTGGCAAAAAAGAAATACTTGCATCAACGCTTGTTGTAGTCGTTGTCACTCTCATATTGATGATTTATCTCGGTATTATTGATTTTTTATTAACTAAAGCCGTAAGACTGATTTTTGGTTAAAGAAAGGAAGCAGATAAAATGGCAAGAAGATGGTACGTGGTAAGCACCTATGCCGGCCAGGAAAATGTTGTAAAAGATAATCTTGAACAGCGGGTCCAGTCATACAAACTTGACAATAAGGTTTTTAACATATTAATACCATCTGAAAACGTTACTGAAATAAAGAAAAGGGAAAAAGTCATAAAAAACAAAAAATTTTTTCCCGGATACATTTTAATAGAGATGGATATTGACGTAAATAGTGAAGAAGACAAAGAAATAATTTATATTTTAAGAACGACACCAAAAGTTACGGGATTTGTCGGAACAAAAACGCGGCCGATACCTTTGTCAGACGCAGAAGTGCAGGAGATAATGAAATTAATGGAAGACAGACAGAAAAAACCAAGGATGGCATCGTATTTTGACGTTGGCGATCACGTAAAAATAACAGACGGGCCTTTTGCCAATTTTAACGGCATTGTTGATGAAGTTACCCCGGAAAAAGGAAAACTAAAAGTAGAAGTGACTATTTTTGGCAGACCTACTCCGGTTGAACTCGGTTTTGACCAGGTTGAAAAAATCGTTTAATAAAAAAAGACGGCCTTTACTGCCGGTAATATTTTAACAAGAGACAATTGAAAACAGGAGCAAATTTATGGCAAAAAAGTTATTGACACAGATTAAATTACAGATACCAGCCGGTAAGGCAAATCCAGCCCCACCTATAGGGCCGGCTCTTGGACAGCACGGCATTAACATCATGAATTTTTGTAATCAGTTTAACGAAAGGACAAAAGACAAGGGAGATACTATTTTTCCGGTCGTTATTGACGTATACGAAGACAGGTCGTTTTCTTTTATCATCAAGACGCCGCCGGTCGCCGTTTTGATAAAAAAAGCAGCAAACATAATCAAAGGTTCAAATGAACCAAACAAAAACAAAGTCGGAAAAATTACGCATGCGCAGGTAGAAGAAATAGCAAAATTAAAAATGCCTGATTTAAACACGACAAAACTTGAATCTGCAATTAAGATGGTTGAAGGCACTGCAAAAAGCATGGGAATCACCGTGGAATAACAATTTTATTTGGCATTAATAAAGGAGTATTTTTATGAAAAAGTATAGCAAAAAACATAAAGAAGCATTGAAATTTCTGGAGCCAAACAAGATATACGAAGTTGAAGAGGCGATAGAACTTTTGAAAAAGATTCCAAAAGTAAAATTTGACGAAAGCGTGGACATATCCGTTAAACTCGCAAAAAAACCGGAACAACCGGAGCAACAGATAAGAACTACGATCATTTTGCCAAAAGGCACTGGAAAAACCACCAGAGTTCTTGTTTTTGCAAAGGGAGAAAAGGAAAAAGAAGCGAAAGAAGCAGGGGCTGATTACGTAGGTGCCGAAGATTTAGTTGAAAAAATAAAGACGGGCTGGCTTGATTTTGACGTAGCAATTGCAACGCCCGACATGATGAAGGACATAGGAAAACTCGGAAAAATACTCGGCACAAAAGGTCTTATGCCCAATCCAAAATCCGGAACTGTTACGTTTGACGTTGGAAAAGCAGTAAAAGAATTTAAGGCTGGAAAAGTGGAATTCAGGTCAAATAAAGAAGGCTGCGTAAATTTATCGCTGGGTAAATTATCTTTTGATACACAAGACCTGGTTTTAAATGTGGAGCATTTTATCAGGACGTTTTTGAAACTGCCCGCACTTGCAACGAAAGGGCAGAGCGTAAAATCCATGCATCTTTCTACGACGATGGGAATAGGCGTGCCCATAAATTTTAAAAAATATTTATAAGAGGTGATTTATGGCTATAAGCAGGAAAAAAAAGGAAATAATACTTGACGATACGCTGAAAAAATTCAGGGATGCAAATGGCATAGTCGTAACGAATTACCAGGGTTTAACCGTTGCAGCCTTAAATACATTAAGAAGGGAACTCGAAAAAGTTGGCGCAACTTATAAAGTCATAAAAAATACGCTTTCAAAAAAAATACTCAAGGAACTTGAGATAAATTCCAATTTCAAAAATATGTTTACCGGCGTTACCGGCATCGTGTTTTGCAAGGATTACATAAAAGCAATAAAGGCTCTGGCGGATTTCGAAAAAAAGAACAAAGTGTTTAAAATAAAAGGTGGATTTATAGAGAAAAAAGTATGCCTTTTAAATGAAATCATGGAAATATCCAGAATAAATTCAAAAGAAGAATTAATTACGAAACTCGTTGTAACGTTAAACAGCCCTTTGCAGAGACTCGCAAACGTTTTAGATTCCCAGCAAAGAGGACTTGTTACGGCTTTGAAACTAATATCTGACAAAAAAAAATAATTTTTCAGGAGGTGTTTTAAAATGGCTATGTCAAAAGAAGATTTTATCAAAGAAATTGAGAGTATGACGGTTCTTGAATTAAACGAACTGGTAAAAGCGTTGGAAGAAAAATTTGGCGTTTCTGCATCTGCGCCCGTTATGATGGCAGGAGCAATGGCACAGGGAGCGGCTTCTTCTGCTGCGGCAGAGGAAAAATCATCCTTTGACGTAATATTATCTTCATCAGGTGATAAAAAGATACAGGTAATTAAAGTCATAAGAGAATTGACCAATCTTGGATTAAAAGAGGCAAAAGAAATTGCGGATACTCCTCCAAAACCGGTAAAGACGGGATTGTCAAAAGAAGAAGCAGAAAGGATAAAGTCGCAACTCGAAGAAGCAGGAGCAGTAGTAGAAATAAAATAACTTTTGCTATTTTTATCGGATAATTTTAGCCGGTTCCCTAAAATTACGAAGAGTTATAATTTACGGACAAATGCAGAAAATGACCTGACATTTCTGTAAAAAGTCGGATAAAATTTGAGTTCCGTAGAAAAGATGAAATATCAGGTTTCGGCTCGCTGAATTTCAAAAAAATACAGGAGGATGTTTATTATTATATGGTTAGAATAACACAAAAACAAGACATTGACGAAATCCTTAAAATTCCTGATTTAATGGACATTCAAAAGAAATCATATAATGAATTTCTGATGATTGACGTCCCGCCTGATAAGAGAAAAAGACAGGGCCTGCAGGAAATATTTGAAAGTATTTTCCCGATTTATGATTATAATGGATTTTATGAGCTTCAGTTCGTGGGTTACGAGTTTTCTTTTCCAAAACACAACGTTGACGAATGCATAGAACGAGGGGAAACGTATTCTGCAGCCTTAAAGGGCATATTTCGTCTTATCATAAAAGAAAAAAATGAAAAGACGGGTGAAGTATCCATAAAGGAAGCACAGGAACAGGCAGTTCAGTTATGTGATTTACCTTTGATGACAGACAGAGGGACGTTCGTAATTAATGGCGCAGAGCGCGTCATAGTAAGTCAGTTGCATCGTTCACCGGGCGCGAGTTTTGAGGAAGAAGAGGAAACCGAGGACGTTTTTTTGAAACCTGTTTATACAGGACGCATTGTTCCGTACAGGGGAACGTGGCTCGAATTTGAATTTGATTTAAATGAAATTGCATACGTTAAACTTGACAGAAAAAAGAAGTTTCCTTTAACGATGTTTTTAAGGGCATTGGGATATTCATCAAACGAAGAAATTCTGAAGATATTTTTCAAAACGGAATCAAAGTCAGTAGAAGATAAGGAAATCGTAAAAAAAGTACTCGCCAGAGACGTAATTGATAAAAACGGGGAAATAATTGCAGAGGCAGGCAGTTTGCTTACAAAAGAAACGGTAGAAAAAATAAAAAAAGCAGACATAAATAAAATTGAAACGCTCATTCTTGAAGAAGATAATCCATATAATCCGGTTTTAAAATCTTTTATAAAAGACAATACGCGGTCAGAGCAGGAAGCTTTAAACGATATATTCAGAAAAATGAGGCCTGGGGAGCCGGTAACTGCAACAAGTACGAAAAATTATTTTAAAACATTATTTTTTGACAATAAAAGATACAACCTCGGCGTAGTTGGTCGATATAAATTAAATAAAATTCTTAATTTTGACGATGAAAAAAATACTGGAATTACGTTAAGAAAAGAAGACATAATAGGAGTTATAAAGAAATTTTTTGAAGTTAATGCAGGTTTATGTGAAAAGACGGATATAGACCACCTCGGCAACAGACGGGTAAGAAGCGTTGGTGAACTCGTAGAAAATCAGTTCAGAGTAGGACTACTGCGAGTTGAAAAAATGATAAGAGAAAGAATGACCATAATAGACATGAAAAATGCCATACCGGCAAACCTGATAAATCCAAAACCTCTGGTTGCAGCAATAAGAGAGTTTTTCGGGACTTCCCAGTTATCCCAGTTTATGGATCAGGTTAATCCACTTGCAGAACTTACCCATAAAAGAAGGATATCTGCTTTGGGACCAGGCGGTTTAAACAGGGAAAGAGCAGGTTTTGAAGTAAGAGACGTTCATTATACTCATTATGGAAGATTATGCCCCATAGAAACGCCGGAAGGACAAAATATCGGTTTGATAACGTCACTTGCTACATATGCAAGGGTAAATGAATACGGTTTTATTGAAACGCCATATAGAAAAGTAAAAAACGGTAAAATTACGAATGAAATAGAATATTTAACGGCAGACAGGGAAGATGAGTTTAAGATTGGACAATCAAACATCAACGTAGATGAAAACAATAAAATCATTGATGAAGTAACGTTAGTTAGATATAAAGGTGACGTCGTTTTAGTAAATTCCGGTGAAGTTCAATACGTAGACGTATCACCAAAGCAGGTCATTTCCGTAGCAGCATCTTTGATTCCTTTTCTTGAACACGATGATGCAAACAGGGCACTTATGGGTTCAAACATGCAAAGGCAGGCAGTGCCACTACTTAAAACTGAAGCGCCCTACGTTGGCACAGGAATGGAAGCAAAGGCTGCATATGATTCCGGAAGGGCAGTAATTGCAAAATCATCCGGCAGAGTTGCTTACGTTGATTCGAGTATCATTATAATTACAAAGGAAAACAAAGCAAATGAAAATTTAAAGGATTCTGTAGACGTTTATCATTTAAAAAAATTTAAACGCACAAACCAGGATACTACGATAAACGAAAAACCTCTTGTTAAAAAGGGTGATTACATAAAAAAAGGTGACGTTATTGCCGACGGACTTTCCATGGATAAAGGAGAACTTGCTCTCGGTAAAAACGTTTTTGTTGCATTTATGTCATGGCATGGCTATAACTATGAGGATGCCATAGTTATAAGCGAGGACCTGTTAAAAAACGATACGTTTACTTCGGTTCACATAGAAGAATATGAAATAGAAGCCCGCGAAACAAAATTAGGACCAGAAGAGATAACCAGAGACATTCCCAACGTAAGTGAGGATACGTTAAAAAATCTTGATTTTGACGGAATAATCAGAATAGGTGCAAAGGTAAAACCAGGAGACATTCTCGTTGGTAAAGTAACGCCAATATCGAGTTCTAATCTAACTCCGGAAGAAAAACTTTTAAAAGCAATTTTTGGCTCAAAGGCTGACAACGTAAAAGATACTTCGCTTCGCGTGCCACCCGGCATAGAAGGGGTAGTCGTTGACATAAAGATTTTTTCAAGGAAAGAACACGTGAGGAGAAAAGACAAAGAAAATGAAAAGACGTTGCAGATGAAAAAAGAAAGGGAAAAAATTTTGCAGCAGATGTCGTTGATGCATAAGGAAACCATTGCAGAGATTGAGGGGAGAGATATAAGCAAGGAAGAAAAGGAAAAATTAAAAGAATATGAAAACGTTTATTTTGAATTCAAAAAATCACGGATTGAGCAGGAGTTTAAGGATAAGAGACAGATAAAAGGCGATGAACTGGCTCCGGGCGTAATAAAACTCATAAAAGTTTTAATTGCAAAGAAAAGAAAAGTTTCCGTTGGCGATAAATTGTCAGGCAGACATGGAAATAAAGGGGTTATTTCGAGAATATTGCCTGTTGAGGAAATGCCTTATCTGCCGGACGGGACGCCTGTCCAGGTTGTTTTAAATCCACTGGGCGTGCCTTCACGTATGAACGTAGGACAACTGCTCGAAACCCAGCTTGGTTGGGTCGCAAAAATAGCCGGACAAAAATTTGAGACACCGGTTTTTAACGGCATGAAGGAAGAAGAGATAAAAGAATTATTAAAAGAAGTAAATTTTTCCGAGGATGGAAAAACCATTTTATATGATGGCAGGACGGGTGAACCTTTTGCTCAAAGAGTTACGGTAGGTACGATGTATATGATGAAACTTATCCACATGGTAGACGATAAAATACACGCACGTTCAATAGGCCCATATTCACTTATCACGCAGCAACCGCTTGGTGGAAAAGCACAATTTGGCGGACAGAGATTTGGAGAGATGGAGGTATGGGCACTTGAAGCGTATGGAGCCGCCTATACTTTACAGGAAATGCTTACTGCAAAAAGCGACGACGTCGAAGGAAGAAAAAAATTGTATGAAGCAATAGTCCGTGGAAAAAATATACAGGAACCAGGCATCCCTGAATCGTTTAACGTCTTGGTGAAAGAATTGCAGGGTCTCGGACTAAACGTTGAACTTATTAAGAAAAAATCTAAAAAAGAATAGAAAAACATAATAGGAGAATTTCATGGCTAAAGATAAAAAGAAAAAAGAAAAATCAGTTCGGGAAAAAAACGTTGCTCCGTTAAACCTTACGGAACTTTTAAAAGAAAAGGAAGAACAACTTAGAGTAAAAGAGCTGGATTTTAACGCCATAAAAATATCACTATCATCGCCTGAAATGATAAGGCAACGTTCGCACGGAGAGGTAAAAAAGCCGGAAACAATTAATTACAGAACGTTTAAACCGGAATTTGAAGGTCTTTTTTGTGAACGGATATTTGGGACGACAAAAGATTACGAGTGTTATTGCGGGAAGTACAAAAAGCAGAGGTATAAAGGTGTTGTTTGTGATAAGTGCGGTGTTGAAGTTACTGAATCAAAAGTCAGGAGGGAACGGATGGGGCACATTGAGCTTGCAGTGCCGGTCGTTCATATCTGGTTTTTGAAATCCATTCCGAGCAAACTTTCCTACCTTTTGAACATTACGGCGAAAAATCTGGAGCGTGTCATTTATTATGAAAATTATATCGTAATTGACCCTAAAAAAGCCGAAAGCGAAGTAAAGAAAAACGAACTGATAAATGAAGAGGAATATCTTCGTCTTAAAGAAAAATACGGCGAAGACATAAGCATAAGCATTGGAGCAGACGCAATAAAGATTTTATTAAAGGAACTTGACCTTGATAAATTAGCCAAGGATTTAAGAAAAGAAATAGTAAGAGTCGTTTCCCTGCAAAAGAAGAAAGATATTATCAAAAGGTTAAAAGTCGTTGAGGCGTTCAGAAAGTCAGGTAATAAACCAGAGTGGATGGTGTTGGATGTTTTGCCGGTAATCCCGCCGGAATTAAGGCCTCTTGTCCAGCTGGATGGAGGCAGGTTTGTCACTTCTGATTTAAACGACTTATACAGACGGATAATAAACAGGAACAACAGATTAAAAAAACTGATAAGCATAAATTCTCCTGAATTGATAATAAAAAACGAAAAGAGAATGATACAGGAAGCAGTAGATGCTCTTTTTGATAATGGCAGAAGAGGACATCCGGTGAGAGGCGCGCGTAACAGACCTTTAAAATCGTTAAGCGACATGTTAAAGGGAAAACAGGGAAGATTCAGACAAAATCTTCTGGGTAAGCGCGTTGATTATTCAGGACGTTCCGTCGTAGTCGTTGGACCAAATTTGAAACTATATCAATGCGGCATTCCCAAAAAGATAGCTCTTGAGTTATTTAAGCCATTTATCATAAATAAAGTCCAGGAAATGGGTTATACCATAAAAAGTGCGAAGAAAATGGTTGAACACGTCCGGGCAGAAGTGTGGGATATACTGGAAGATATATTGGATGATCATCTCGTTTTTTTGAACAGGGCACCAACTTTACATCGTCATTCCATTCAGGCTTTTAAGCCGATACTCGTGGAAGGTAACGCAATAACGCTACATCCACTCGTGTGCGGCGGATTTAATGCCGATTTTGACGGAGACCAGATGGCTGTTCACGTTCCGCTCTCTTATGAGGCACAAACGGAAGCTAAATTTTTAATGCTTTCATCACTGAACATTTTGTCTCCTGCGAGTGGTAAACCAATAATCGTTCCAAACCAGGATATAGTTCTTGGCATTTATTATCTTACGAAGAAAAATAACAGGGCATCAAATAAAAGAATGTTTTATTCAAAAGAAGAAGCGTTAATAGCGTATAACTATAATCTGGTTGATTTACATGAATCAATAGTCGTCAGAATGAAAACGAAAAAAATAGAGACAACCGTTGGAAGAATAATATTTAACCAGATATTGCCCCAGGATATGGAGTACGTTAACGATAAATTTGATAAAAAACAGATAGTGCAGATAGTTAGTGATATTTTTGAAAAATATGGGACAAAAGTAACGTCTGAAGTCCTTGATAAAATGAAAGAACTGGGTTTTAGATATGCGACGCTTGCCGGCTTTACCATAGGCGTTGACGATTTGAAAATTCCTGAGGAAAAAAAGAAACTTCTTGAATATGCAGAAAATGAATCAAAAAAGATAAGAGGACAATTTGAGAAAGGAATCATAACGGAAGGCGAGAGATACAATAAAATTATTGACATATGGACCGGCGTTACGGATAAAGTGGCAGAATACATGTTAAAAGGACTGGCTGTTGATCAGGACGGATTTAATCCGGTTTTTATGATGGCAGATTCAGGCGCAAGAGGGTCAAAATTACAGATAAGGCAGCTTGCCGGGATACGCGGACTGATGGCAAAACCACAGAAAAAGATGACCGGCGGCATAGGCGAAATTATAGAGACCCCGATAAAGTCAAATTTCAGGGAAGGAATGTCCGTCCTCGAATATTTTATTTCTACTCATGGAGCAAGAAAAGGGCTTGCAGATACGGCACTAAAAACGGCGGATGCCGGATATTTAACGAGACGACTGGTTGACGTTGCCCAGGACGTCATTATTACGGAAATAGATTGTAATACGATAAACGGAATAAACATAACTGCTTTAAAGGAAGGCGGGGAAACGATAGAACCTTTGTCGGAAAGAATTGCATGGAGGGTGGCTCTGGATAATGTCGTTGATTTAATAACCGATGAAGTCATAGTAAGGGCAAACGAACTTATCACGCCAAGCATAGCAAAAAGAATTGAAGAAGCAGGTTATGAAGAAATAAGGGTAAGGTCAGTTTTAACCTGTGAGGCAAAAAATGGCCTATGTTCAAAATGTTATGGGGCGGATCTGACTACCGGTGATCTCGTTGAACTCGGAGAAGCAGTGGGTATAATTGCTGCACAGTCAATAGGAGAACCCGGAACCCAGCTTACTTTAAGAACTTTCCACGTTGGAGGAACTGCAAGCCGCGTCATAGAACAGTCAGAAATAAAAGCAAATCATGACGGCATTGCAAGATTTGTAAATTTAAAATATGTCAAAGATAAAGATGGAAATATGATCGTTACGGGCAGGAACGTTGAAATTTCTATATATGACGAAAATAACGTTGAAAGGGAATTGCATAACATTCCTTATGGAACCATTCTTAAAGTAAAAGAAGGAGATAAAGTAAAAAACGGAGACATACTTGGCTTGTGGGATCTTTACAACATTCCGATATTTACTGAAAAGGAAGGAAAAATACAGTTTGACGACATAATAGAAGGCGAAACAATGATGGAGCATACCGACGCTACAACGGGACAAAAAGGCAAATTTATCATTGAAGGAAAAGATAAAAAGAAATATCCGCATGTAAACATTCTGGATGCCAATAATTCAATCATTACTTCTTATTCCATACCCGTTGGTGCCAGGCTTGACGTTGTTGATGGAGACAAAGTTTCAGTCGGGCAGATACTTGCAAAATTTCCTAGAGAATCTGTAAAAACGAGGGACATAACCGGCGGTCTTCCAAGGGTTGCAGAACTTTTTGAGGCACGGAAGCCAAAAACGCCTGCAATTATATCTGAAATAGAAGGATACGTGCATTTTGAAGAAACGTCGTCAGGTACCAGAAAAATAAAGATAAAAAATGAAAGTGGGACGGAAAAAGAATATACAATACCGCATGGTAAATACGTTAACGTCCGCGAGAATGATTACGTTGAAGCAGGGGAACAATTAATAGACGGCAACATAAACCCACATGATATTTTGAACGTAAAAGGAGAAAGTGCGGTCCAGGAATATTTACTTAACAAAATACAGGAAGTATACAGACTGCAGGGCGTAATAATACACGACAAACACATAGAAATTATCGTGCGGCAGATGATGAGAAAAATAAGAATAACGGAACCGGGAGATACAAAATTTCTCGTAGACCAGCAGGTTGATAAAATAGAATTCAAGGAAGAAAACGAAAAAATGGAAAAAGAAAAAAAGAAACCAGCCATGGCAAAACCATTGCTTCTGGGTGTTACAAAAGCAGCACTTTCAACGGAAAGCTGGATATCGGCTGCTTCTTTCCAGGAAACGACGAGAATATTGATAGATGCAGCAGTTAACGGGAAAGTAGATAAATTAAAGGGCTTAAAAGAGAACGTCATAATTGGACATTTGATATCGGCTGCAACCGGCGTTGAGCAGTTTAAAAAATTTAGCAGAGTAGAAAGAAAAAAAGTTACAAAAAAGATAAAAAAAGAAAATAACGAAGAAAAAGATGAAAATAAAAAACTGGAAAAAACATAGAATTGATGTAAAAAAAAATAATGTAATTGCAAGTGTGTTTTTCTATAATGCCTATAATAAATACATGGTTTATATGCAATTACAGGTGGAAAGTAAACGTTTTTCTTTATCTAATTGATATGACATATAATCGGTTTTTTTTGTTGACAAAGAAACGAAAATTATATATAATATTTCAGTTTTTTAAAACAGCTCTTTTTAGCTGAAATTATTGTATAAAACTAGTAAAAGCGGAAAAGAGCTGACTTCTTTGTCCGCTTTTTTATTTTTAACAAATAAAATAACATAGATAGGAGAAAAAAGTTGCCAACAATAAGTCAATTAATTAGAAAGCCAAGATTTAAAATGAGATTAAAAACAAGTGCGCCTGCTTTAAAAGGTAATCCTTTGAAACGCGGTGTGTGCACCAGAGTTTATACTGTAACGCCTAAAAAACCAAATTCAGCGTTAAGAAAAGTTGCAAGAGTGCGTTTGACCAATAAAATGGAGGTTATATGCTACATCCCCGGCGTCGGACATAATTTGCAGGAACACTCCATTGTTTTAATCCGGGGTGGAAGAGTAAAAGATTTACCAGGCGTTAGGTATCATATTATAAGAGGAACGCTTGATACCCAGGGCGTAGCCGACAGGAAACAGGGCAGATCAAAATATGGTGCCAAAGCGCCAAAGAAATAATTAAAGGAGTGAAAAGTAAATGCCAAGAAGAAGAAGAGTAATAAAAAGAGAAATTATCCAGGATTCAAAATATAATAATCAGATTGTAGCAAGAATTATTAATTGCATTATGATGAAAGGAAAAAAGTCCATTGCGGAAAAATTAACGTATGATGCTTTTGACATAATTAAAAAGCAGGGCAAGGACCCACTGGAGACATGTAAACAAGCTGTTGAAAACGTCAAACCGCTTCTCGAATTGAAAACGAGAAGAATAGGCGGCTCAAATTATCAAATACCTGTTGAGGTCCCGCCTGAAAGGATGATTTCCCTTGCAGTTAGATGGATAATTAATGCTACCCATGAACGCAAAGAACGTGGTTTCGACGAACGACTTGCAGCAGAACTTCTTGCTGCTGCATCAAACCAGGGCGGGGCAGTAAAAAAGAAAGAAGATGTTCATAAAATGGCCGAAGCAAATAAGGCATATGCACATTTTAGGTGGTAAATAATTTAAGGAGTATTTAAATGACACGTAAATATCCATTGGAAAAGATCAGAAATATCGGAATTATGGCACATATAGATGCCGGCAAAACAACTTTAACTGAACGTATTTTATTTTATACTGGAAAAGTCTATAAACTTGGCGAGGTTCACGAAGGCGATGCTACTATGGACTGGATGGAACAGGAACGCGAGAGAGGCATTACCATTATGTCTGCTGCTACAACGTGTTTATGGAAAGAGCATAGGATAAACATCATAGATACCCCGGGACATGTTGATTTTACTATTGAAGTAGAGCGGTCCATGAGAGTCCTGGATGGCGCCGTAACCGTTTTTGATTCCGTTAATGGTGTTGAACCCCAGACAGAAACTGTATGGAGACAGGCAAACAAGTATAAAGTCCCGCGTATTGTTTTTTTAAATAAAATGGACAGGGTTGGCGCTGATTTCTGGATGTCTGTTCAGTCAATAGAGGAAAAATTATCCGCACATCCGGTTCCATTGCAAATTCCCATCGGGGCAGAGGATAAATTTATCGGCGTAATAGACCTTATTAATATGAATGCGATTATATGGGATAATGAGTCACTTGGCGTAGATTATAAAATAATGGAAATCCCTGAAGAATATTTACCGGCGGCGAGAAAAAATCATGAAAAACTTATGGAAACACTTGCCTATCTGGACGAACATTTTATGGAGCAATACGTAGATAAGAACGAAATCACCGTTGAAGAAATAAAAAGAGTTATCAGAAAAGGAACCATCGAATTCAGCATTGTTCCTGTTTTATGCGGGACGGCGTTTAAAAATAAAGGAGTTCAGCCGTTACTTGATGCAGTGGTGGATTATTTACCATCGCCTGCTGACCTTCCCCCTGTTAAAGGATTTGATCCTGATATGAAGGATAGTGAAGGCATCATTCAGCCAACCCTTGAAAGAAAAGCAGATGATAACGAAAAGTTTTCAGCGATTGCATTTAAGATAGTATCGGATCCGTACGTCGGCAGACTTACATATTTTCGCGTTTATTCTGGAAAAATAGATTCGGGTTCCTACGTTTATAATTCAACGAGAAAAATTAAAGAACGGCTTGGAAGAATTTTATTAATGCATGCAAATCAGCGGGAAGAGATAGACGAGGCTTTAACCGGCGACATTGTTGCCGGAATCGGCCTGAAAGAAACGTCAACCGGCGATACGTTATGTGATGAAAACGCAAAAATTTTATTTGAAAAAATGGTTTTCCCGGAGCCCGTTATATTTATTGCAGTAGAACCAAAAACTAAATCCGACCAGGAAAAGATGTCTCTTGCTTTAAATAAACTGGCAGAAGAAGATCCGTCTTTTAAGATAAGGGTAGATAATGAAACGGGGCAAACCATTATTTCCGGTATGGGAGAATTGCATCTGGAAATAATTATAGACAGGATGAAAAGGGAATTTAACGTAGAAGCAAATGTTGGTGCACCGGAGGTTGCTTACAGGGAAACGATAAGCAAAGCAGTTAAGAATGTGGAAGGAAAATACATACGTCAGACAGGCGGACGTGGTCAATATGGACATGTGATAATTGACGTTGAACCAAAACCACGTGGTACCGGCAATGAGTTCGTAAATAAAATAGTTGGCGGCGTAATCCCAAAAGAATACATATCAGCCGTTGAAAAGGGTATTAAAGAATCACTTGAAAATGGCATTGTAGCAGGATATCCGGTTAATGACGTTAAAGTGATACTTTGTGACGGTTCTTATCACGAAGTTGATTCATCGGAAATTGCCTTTAAAATTGCGGCGTCGCTTGCAATAAAAGACGCAATAAAACAGGCAGAACCACAGATTTTGGAACCATTGATGGAACTGGAAGTCGTTACGCCGGAAGAATTTATGGGCGACATAATAGGATATTTAGCTGCCAAGAGATCCAAAATAGAAAAATTGGAAAAACGGGGAAAAATGCAGGTGATAAAAGCGTTGACGCCGCTATCAGAAATGTTTGGTTTTGCAACAAGTTTAAGGTCAATGAGCCAGGGACGCGCAACATATACAATGCAGTTTGCAAGATATGAGTTAACTCCAAATAACATAAAAGAAAACATTATACGGAAATATTCCGGTAAGTCAGTAATAAACGTTTAAAAAGAGAATACATCAGGAGGAATAGAAATGGCAAAGGCAAAATTTGAGAGGACAAAGCCACACGTAAACGTTGGGACGATAGGTCACGTAGACCATGGAAAGACGACGTTAACGGCGGCAATGACAAAAGTGATGGAAACAAAGGGATTGGCGAAATACGTTTCGTATGCAGAGATAGCAAAGGCATCAATATCACAGGGAAGAAGGGACGAGACAAAGATATTGACGATAGCGACATCGCACGTGGAATACGAGACAGAAAAGAGGCATTATGCACACGTAGATTGTCCTGGGCATGCAGATTATATAAAGAACATGATAACTGGAGCGGCACAGATGGACGGAGCGATACTTGTGGTATCGGCGGTAGACGGACCAATGCCGCAGACTAGGGAACACATATTGCTGGCGAGGCAGGTAGGAGTGCCGTATATAATAGTATTTTTAAACAAGATAGATGCAGTAGAGGATAAAGAGATGATAGATTTGGTGGAAGAGGAAGTAAGGGATTTATTAAAGAAGTATGAATTTCCTGGGGATAAGATACCGGTGATAAGGGGGTCGGCATTAAAGGCATTACAGGACCCGACGGGAGAATGGGGAAAACCGATAGAGGAATTGATGAAGGCGATGGATGAATACATACCAGAGCCGAAGAGAGACATAGACAAGCCGTTTATCCTTGCGATAGAGGACGTATTTTCGATAACAGGGAGAGGGACGGTAGTAACGGGAAGGATAGAGAGGGGAAAAGTAAGGACGAACGACGAGGTAGAGATAGTAGGATTAAGGGAGACGAGGAAGACGGTAGTGACGGGAGTAGAGATGTTCCGTAAGATATTAGACGAAGGGGAAGCAGGAGACAATGTAGGATTATTGTTAAGGGGAGTGGACAAGGATGAAGTAGAGAGGGGGCAGGTAGTAGCAAAGCCTGGATCAATAACGCCGCACAAGAAGTTTAAGGGACAGGTATACATATTAACGAAAGATGAGGGAGGAAGGCACACGCCGTTTTTTAATAATTATCGTCCGCAATTTTATTTCAGGACGACGGACGTAACTGGGTCGGTAAAACTGCCGGCAGGAGTAGAGATGGTAATGCCGGGAGACAACATAGAGATGGAAGTAGAGTTAATAACGCCGATAGCGATGGAAAAGGAATCCAGGTTTGCCATAAGAGAAGGCGGAAGGACAGTAGGCGCCGGCGTTGTTACCCAGATTATAGAATAAAAGGACGAATATGACGCACGATTTTTGATAATTTGAAAATTGATTCGGATAAAATGGTTAAAGATCGTTTATGCATGACAGCGCCAGATATTTTGAATGACGAAGGGAGAAATATATGGAATTAGAAACACAAAAAATAAGGATAAGATTGAAAGCATATGACCATAAATTACTTGATAAATCGGTAAGCGACATTATTAAAAAGGTCAAAGAGACTGGTGCGAGAATATTAGGGCCAATTCCACTTCCGACGAGAATTCATAAATATACAATACAGAGATCAGTTCACGTTGATAAAAAGTCAAGGGAACAATTTGAAATGAGAATACATAAACGACTAATTGACATACTTGAACCAAATCAGGAAACTGTTGAAAAACTAAAAAATCTGGATTTACCAGCAGGAATAGATGTTGAAATAAAATTATAAATGGAGGAATGATTTGTTATCCACAATTATTGGTAAAAAAAGAGGAATGACGCAGATTTTTAATTCAAATGGAGACGTTGTACCGGTAACGATAGTCGAATTTGACGATGCCGTCGTTGTTGGCAAGAAAACAAAGGAAAAAGACGGGTATGACGCAATAAAAATAGGTATATTTGATTCATTAAAACCAAAAAACGTTTCTAAACCAATAAAAGGTATTTTTAAAAATGAAAAAAAAGGTATTGACCTGCCATTTAAAGAGATTTTAAAGGAAATCCGCGTTGATAAATCAGAAGTTGATAAATTTAACGTTGGCGATAAAATTACGTTTGCTGACGTTTTTAAAGATGGCGATTACGTTGATGTCTCAGGTGTTTCAAAGGGCAAAGGAACGCAGGGTGTTATGAAAAGGCATAATTTTTCCGGAGGGGTAGGCTCTCATGGAGGGATGTCGCACAGAAGGCCTGGTTCCATTGGCTCAAACACATATCCAGGTCACGTCTGGAAAGGCCAAAAGATGGCGGGCCGGCTCGGCAATGAAAAAATTACGGTCCAGAACCTGATTGTTGAAAAATTTAATTCTGAAAACAAATTTATACTCGTCCGTGGTGCTTTACCGGGAACGGATGGCTCAGTGGTCGTTATTAAAAAAGCAGCAAAAAAATCAAAAGTCAAATAAAAAAAGGAGTCAGTATTAATGATTGTTGACATTATAAACAAGGAAAAACAAAAGACAGGAGAATTTCAGATAGACGATAAAGTGCTGGAGAACAAATTTAAAGACGATTTGATACATAACGTCATTCTGACGTATCAAAACAACATTCATACAAATTCGGCAAATACTTTAACGAGAGACGAGGTTGCCGGCGGTGGAAAAAAACCATGGAGACAAAAGCATACGGGCAGAGCTAGGCATGGCTCCATTCGTTCACCAATATGGAAAGGCGGAGGCGTTGTTTTTGGACCAAGGGCAGTCAAAAAAAGAATATCAATCAATAAAAGCGATTCAAAAAAAGCATTAAAGGTGTTGTTTGCAAAGAAATTAAAAAATAACGACGTATTAATTCTTGAAAATTTTGAAATTGCACAACCTAAAACAAAGGAAATAGCTGTGCTTATTAAAAAACTGGATTTGATTGGTAAAAAAGTTTTGATAATTACCTATAAGAAGGACGATAAATTTTATAGAGCCGGAAGAAACATAAGAAATCTTAAAATTTTACAGTCAAAAGACGTAAATGGTTATGAATTTTTAGTAAACGATAAAATTTTGTTTTCAAAGGAATCTATTCAGGATATTTTAAGGAGAATTAACTAATGGATACGTTTGATATCATTAAAAAACCGTTTTTAACTGAAAAATCAGGAGTTATGAAAGAGAAAGGAAATTTTTATCTGTTTGAAGTTGATAAAAATTCGTCAAAAAAAATGATAAAAAAAGCAATAGAAGAAATTTTTAAGGTCCATGTGGTAAAGATAAATACCATAACAATGCCTGGAAAGGCAAAAAGATTCGGTAGAACTGTTTCAAAGGCGCAAAAATTCAAAAAAGCAGTTGTAAAGTTAAAAGAAGGCGAAAAAATAGAAGTGGTGGAAGGAGTATAAAATATGGCTTTAAAAGAATTCAGACCAATAACTCCGGGTAGAAGATTTATGGTCGTTGATACAAAAGACGACGTTACGAGAGAAACCCCTGAAAAATCACTTACTTATGGACTCAGAAAAAAATCGGGACGAAACGTATATGGCAGAGTAACGTCCAGATTTAGAGGAGGAGGACATAAACGTCTTTACAGGATAATTGATTTTAAAAGAGATAAATTAAACATACCTGCGGTAGTGGAGACGATTGAATACGATCCAAATAGAACGAGTAGAATAGCACTTTTAAAATACAAAGATGGAGAGAAAAGATACATTATTGCTCCTCTTGGGCTAAACGTAGGGGACGTGGTAATAAATTCCGAAGATGCAGAAATAAAGATAGGCAACAACTTAATGCTGAAGAACATTCCCGTTGGCACGCTCGTTCATAACGTTGAAATAATACCTGGAAATGGCGGGAGTATAGCCCGTGGCGCGGGTTCGTTCGTCCAGATAATGGGAAAAGAAAAGGATTTTGTAACGGTTAAGATGCCATCCGGTGAATTACGCTTGATAAATGCAAGATGTAAAGCTACTGTTGGTCAAGTTGGGAATCTTGATAATGAAAACATAGTTATCGGCAAGGCGGGCAGGTCCAGATGGCTCGGAATAAAACCGCGAAACAGATCTATGGCGATGAACCCGGTTGATCATCCAATGGGCGGCGGTGAAGGAAAATCAAAAAGCGGAAAACATCCGCAATCGCCGACAGGCGTTAAGGCAAAAGGATTTAAAACGAGGGACAAGAAAAAATTTTCAAACAAATACATAATAAGAAGACGTAATGCAAAAGGAGGGATAGAATAATGAGTCGGTCTTTAAAAAAAGGACCTTTTATTGACGAAAAACTTTTAAATAAAGTATTAAAAATGGCAGAAACGGGAGAAAAGAAAATAATAAAAACGTGGGCCAGGAGAAGCACGATCACTCCTGAAATGGTGGGTTTTACGTTCGCCGTTCACAATGGCAGAAAATTCATACCGGTTTACGTAACTGAAATCATGGTTGGACATAAACTGGGTGAATTTGCACCAACCAGGATTTTTAGAGGCCATGGTGAAGCAAGAAAAGAATCTGCTGAAAAGACATAATAAAAAGGAGTTAATAAATGGAAGCAAAAGCAGTTGCAAAATATGTAAGAGTAACGCCTAAAAAAGCGATTGTTGTAGCCGAGGCGGTAAAGAAGATGACCGTTTCCGAAGCAGTTGAAAAGCTGAAATTCATAAAAAAATCTGCGGCACCTCATGTGTTAAAAGTATTAAAATCGGCAATAGCAAATGCAACCAAAAATTTTGGCGTTGATTCGGATAAATTGAGCATAAAAACTATAAAAATAGACCAGGGACCTACGTTGAAATATGCAAAAAGATACATCCCGAGGGCTATGGGCAGAGCATCTCAAATACATAAAAGAACCTGTCATATAACAATTGTCGTAACTGACAATAAATAAAAAGGAGAGAAAAATAAATGGGTCAGAAAGTTCATCCCGAAGGATTACGTCTCGGAATAATAAAGGATTGGAAATCAAAATGGGTCGCAAAAAAGAATTTTAAGGATTTATTATACGAAGATTTTAAGATCCGGGATTTTATAAAAGCAAGGCTTTACAATGCAGGCATATCAAAAATTGAAATTGAACGTGCCGGTAACAAAGCAATAGTAAAAATTTATACATCAAAACCGGGAATGATAATCGGGAAAAAAGGCATTGAAGTTGAGGAAATAAGAAAAGAACTGGAAAAAATGACGGGTAAACAGATATTGATTGAACCAAAGGAAGTTCTGAAACCGGAAATAGAAGCACAGCTAATTGCTGAAAACGTTGCCCAGCAGATTGAAAAAAGGGTATCATACAGGCGCGCAATGAAAAAGGCAATTCAAACGGCAATGCTCGCAGAAGCAGGGGCACAGGGAATAAAGATATGTGTATCAGGCAGGTTGCAGGGAGCGGAAATAGCAAGGCGGGAATGGTACGTGGAAGGCAGAGTTCCTCTGCAGACATTAAGAGCGGACATTGATTTTGGTTTTGCCGTTGCTAATACAACTTATGGTACAATAGGCGTTAAGGTATGGGTCTTTAAAGGTGAATTGATATAAATGAAAGATTTTTTTAATAACGTAAGACATGAATAAAATGAAAAATAATATTATAATTAAGACTTTATTAAGAATTGAAGTTGAACATGAATTTATAATTCATGGCTTTTGACTATTGGAGGATAAAAGTTTATGTTAATGCCAGCAAGAGTTAAATTTAGAAAACAGCAGAGAGGAAGAATGAAAGGCGTTGCAACAAGTGCAAACAGGGTTAATTTTGGAGAATATGGATTAAAGGCACTTGAACCGGCATGGATTTCGGCAAGGCAGATAGAAGCAGTTCGTATAGGCATAAACAGGCACCTGAAAAAAGGTGGAAAAATGTGGATAAGGATTTTCCCTGACAAACCGGTGACGAAGAAACCGGCAGAAACAAGAATGGGGAAAGGTAAGGGTATGCCTGAATCCTGGGTTGCCGTAGTCAAACCCGGCAGAATAATGTTTGAACTGGAAGGCGTAACAAAAGACGTTGCAATTTCTGCATTCAGGACAGCGGAAGCAAAACTGCCGATAAAAACAAAATTTGTGGAAAGACATCAATTTTAAATGGAGACAAACGATGAAATCGAATGAAATAAGGGATTTAACAATACCTGAGATTGAAAGAAAAATAAAAGAAAACAGAGAAATGCTTTTTAATCTTAATTTAAAATTATCAACCAGACAGATAGAAAATACTTCTCAGATAAGATTGATAAAACGAGACATTGCCAGATTGTTGACGATTTTGAAAGAGAAAAAAATCAAGGAGGCAGTCAAAGGATGAGCGAAGACAACAGAAAGACGTTATTGGGCAGGGTCATAAGCGATAAAATGAACAAAACTGTAAAAGTCGTCATAACAAGAAGGGTAAAACATCCCCTTGTAGAAAAATACATTAATAAAACGACAAGAATTCTGGCTCATAACGAAGGTAACAAAGCAAAAACGGGAGACATTGTTAAGATAAAAGAAGTAAGACCATTAAGTAAAAGAAAAAAATGGCTTGTTGTGGAAGTTGTAAAAAAAGCACAGGAGCAGATACAGACAATTTTAGATAACGGGAGTGAAGTTCATGATACAGACTCAAACAAAACTTGAAGTAGCAGACAATTCAGGCGCAAAAGAAATAATGGTAATTAAAATACTTGGTGGGACAAGAGCAAGGTATGCGACGATAGGGGACGTTTTTGTTGCATCGGTAAAAGAAGCAATACCGGGAGCTGCCATAAAGAAAAAAGACGTGGTCCGTGCAGTACTTGTCCGTTCAAAAAAAGAAATAAGGCGAAGAGACGGCTCTTACGTAAGATTTGATACGAATGCAGCAGTTATCGTTGATGACGAAATGAATCCCAAAGGCACGAGAATATTTGGACCGGTTGCGAGAGAACTGCGTGAAAAAAATTTTTTAAAGATTATTTCTCTTGCACCAGAAGTAGTTTAGGAGGATTTGGATGAAAATAAAGAAAAACGACATAATAACCATAATAAGCGGAAAAGACAAAGGCAAAAACGGCAAAGTTTTAAAAGTATTTCCAGAACAGCAAACCCTGATAGCAGAGAAGATAAATTTTATTAAGAGGCATACTAAACCTACAAAAAAAGTGCAGCAAGGCGGTATAATACAAAAAGAAGCGCCAATACACGTATCAAAAGTAATGCTGATATGCAATAAATGCGGTAAAAGAACGAAAGTAAAAATTGAAAGAAATGCAGGCAAATCAGTCAGAATTTGCAAGAAATGCAAAGAAATGATTGACGTGAAATAAAAATAAGCGGAGGAAAATTAATGGCACGACTAAAAGAAGCATACAAAACAAACATAATAAATAAACTGATGAAGGAATTTAATTATAAAAACGTAAATCAGGTGCCTAAATTAATTAAAATTGTTATTAATATGGGCGTTGGAGAAGCAACGCAAAACATTAAAGTCCTTGACCAGGCAGTTGAAGATATGGCATCCATAACGGGACAGAAGCCGGTAATAACAAGATCAAAAAAATCAATATCAAATTTTAAGTTAAGAGGAAACGTCCCGATTGGCTGTAAAGTTACATTGCGAGGAGACAGGATGTATGAATTCCTGGACAGATTGATATCAATAGCACTGCCAAGAGTCAGGGATTTTAACGGCGTTTCAAGGGATGCTTTTGACGGCAGAGGCAATTATACGCTTGGCATAAAGGAGCACATTATTTTTCCGGAAGTAAAATACGATAAAGTAATACAGATGCTTGGAATGGACATAAGTTTCATTACTTCTGCAAAAACGAACAAAGAAGCAATGGGATTACTCGAAAGTTTTGGAATGCCATTCAAGAAAAAGTAATTTTTTAAGACATGTTTTATTTAAAATAAAAAACAGAAATTATAAAATAAGCAAAAACTTTTTAGTAAAAGAACGTGTGGAGGTAAAAGTGACAAGAACCTGTTTGATGAATAAAGCGAAAAGGAAACCAAAGTTTAAAGTAAGACAAAAAAACAGATGCGCAATATGCGGCAGGCCACATGCTTATATGAGAACTTTTGGAATTTGCAGAATTTGCTTCAGAAAACTTGCATACAAAGGTGAAATACCTGGCGTAAGAAAATCAAGCTGGTAATTTAATCAAGGAGGAAACATGGATCCTATTTCAGACATGCTTACAAGGATAAAAAATGGAAACATGAGATATAAAGATTTTATAGACGTGCCATCGTCCAGAATAAAGCAAAGCATAGTTAAATTATTAAAAGAAGAGGGGTTTATTAAAGGTTATAGGTATGTTGAAGACAATAAGCAGGGTATCATAAGGATTTACCTGAAATATGGTCAGGAAAAAGAAAAAGCAATAAACGGAATAAAACGCATAAGTAAACCATCAAGAAGAATTTATTCACATGCACAGAAGATACCAAGATTTAAGAATAAAGTAGGAATGGTTGTCGTAAGCACGCCGCAGGGAATAATGACGGGAGAAAAGGCAAGAGAATTAAATCTCGGTGGCGAAATAATTTTTCAGATATGGTGAAAAGGAGAAAAATAACATGTCCCGTATAGGCAGATTACCGATAAAAATACCGGATGGAGTAAAAGTAAACGTAGAAGCAGACAAAATAAAAATAGAAGGTCCCAAAGGAAAGGCAGAGCACGTTTTAAACAAGGATTTTACGTATAAAATAGAAAATAACGAAATAAAAATTGCGATGAAGGAAAGCGTAGAAATAACCAAACAGTTAAAAATGATGTATGGAATGGAGAGGTCAATACTCAATGGTAAAATAATGGGAGTTGCGGAAGAATATACTAAAGTCCTTTTATTAAAGGGCATAGGATATAAGGCACAGTTGCAGGGCCAGGTTCTGAGTTTTACGGTGGGATTTACCCATCCAGTGATTTATAGACTACCTGATAACGTTCACGCAACCATTGACGATAAGACCAAAACGATTAAAATAGTATTAAAGAGTTGTGATAAAAATAGTGTGGGTAAGGTGGCTGCCGAAATAAGAAAAATCAGGCCACCGGAGCCATATCAGGGTAAAGGTATCATGTATGAAAATGAAAGGATAAGAAGAAAAGTCGGAAAGGCAGCTGCAACAGGCGCGGCTGGAGCAGTTTCTAGTGCGGCAAAATAAATATTTTCATTTATGCAGGAGGAAATAATTAAATGAAATACGGCAAAAAGACCAATAAAAAGACGTTTATGAAACATATAAGGCACCAAAGGGGACGTGAAAAAGTTTATGGAACGCAGCAAAAACCCAGGTTAAGTATTTTTAAGGGTAGTAGAATTCTTTTTGCACAGGTAATAGACGATACGTCGTCAAAAACGCTGGTTGGCGTTGCAACCAATTCAAAGGATTTAAAAGGACTGGTAAAATGTGCAAACGTTGACAGTGCAAAAAAACTCGGTAAAATAATAGCTGAAAAATGCAGAGAAAAAGGAATAAATGAAGTTGTGTTTGACAGAGGCGGCAATAAATATCACGGCGTTATTAAATCATTCGCTGATAGTGTAAGAGAAAACGGAATAAAGATATAATTTAAAGGTCAGGAGGATAATTTGAAACAAAGAATTGATTGGACAAAACTTGCTGATTTAAAAGAAACGATAGTCAGCATAAACAGGGTTGCAAAAGTCGTAAAAGGTGGTAAAAGATTTAAATTTAGTGCGCTGGCAATTGTTGGTGACGGACATGGCTGCGTAGGATATGGACTTGGTAAGGCAAGAGAAGTACCGGAAGCAATCAGAAAAGCTGTAAATCAGGCCAAAAAAAACATAATAAAAATACCTTTAAAAAATACTACGATTCCCTATGAGGTTATTGGAACCTATGGCGCTGCAAGGGTGATGCTTAAACCTGCATCAACCGGAACCGGAGTCATTGCCAGCGGCGCCGTAAGAGCAATAGTTGAATCAGCAGGGATACACGATATTTTAACGAAAATTTTAAGCAGAACGACGAATCCGTTTAACGTTGTTTATGCCACTTTTAATGCTCTGGAACAACTGGAAGAACCGGAAAAAATTCTCGAATTCAGGAAGGGTGTTAAATAATATGTCAAAAATAAAGGTAAAATTAATAAAGAGCATGGCAGGACAAATTAGCAAAAATAAAAAAATAGTAAAAGCACTTGGACTGAAAAAGATCGGTGATGAAAAGACGTTTGAAAAAAACGACGCAATAATGGGTATGATAAAAAAGGTTTCTTATATGCTTGAAGTCAACGAAATGAACTAATGGAGGAATTCAATGTTTGAAGATTTAAAGATAAACGGGAAAAAAAGAAAAAAACGAGTAAGACTTGGTAGAGGACGCGGGAGTGGCTTAGGAAAGACGGCAGGCCGTGGTAATAAAGGACAAAAATCAAGAAGCGGAGCAGGAAAACCACCATGGTTTGAAGGCGGACAGCAAATTTACGTGAGACGGGTTCCCAAAACGGGTTTTAAAAATCTGTTTAAAGAAGACGTCCAGATAATTAACGTTGGTTTTTTAAACGAAAAATTTAACGATGGTTCCATAATAGATAAAAACGTTTTATACGAAAAAGGTTACATAAAAGACGCGAAAAAGAAGGTAAAAATTCTTGGCGATGGAAATTTATCAAAATCATTAACCATAAAGGCAGAAAAATTTTCCAAAAATGCAATTAATAAAATACAACAATCGGGTGGAAAGGCAGAAGTGATATAATGGATCAGATATTAAATATTTTTAAGATACCTGAATTAAGAAAACGCATATTTTTTACTTTAGGTATGTTGTTCATTTTCCGGCTTGGTGCACACGTGCCTACGCCGGGCGTTAACGCACACGTCATGAACATGCTTATTTCACAGCAGGCCGGAGGATTTCTTGGCTTCTTTGATTTGTTTTCGGGCGGCGCTCTTGGGCAGTTCGCTATTTTTTCACTTGGCATAATGCCTTACATTTCCGCTTCCATTATACTGCAGTTATTGACTGCTGTTGTCCCGCAACTTGAAGCACTTTCAAAAGAAGGCGATGCAGGAAGAAAGAAAATAACACAATATACGAGATATTTAACCGTAGTTATCTGCATAATACAGGCAACGGCAGTAACTTTATGGCTTAAAACGGTAAGAATTGGAGAAGTTGCTCTCGTCCCCAATTATAATTTTATGTTTATAATTACTACAGTTCTTACTTTGACGGCAGGAACTATTTTTTTAATGTGGCTTGGAGAGCAGATGACTGAATACGGAATAGGGAACGGTATGTCCATGCTTATTCTTGCAGGCATAATAGTAAGGATACCGGGACAGATAGGGAGAATGGTGGGACTCATGCAGGGTGGAACGCTTTCGTTGTTTCAGGTATTGTTTTTCATCGTAGTCATGATTGTAATGACGGCGGTAGCTGTCGTATCGCAGCAATCATACAGAAAAATACCAGTCCAATATGCGCAAAGGATTATAGGAAGAAAAATATATCGCGGGCAGTCCACAAACCTGCCTTTAAAAATAGATTATTCCGGCGTTATTGCCGTTATTTTTTCCTCTTCGATTATGGTAATTCCGACAATGATAGCCAAATTGCTTGAAAGACCCGGTCAAACCGGAACTTTCAATAAAATACTCGAAACAATTAACTCAATTTTTTCGGCAGGGCACATCGTTTACATAATAATTTACTCCGCCCTTATCATATTTTTCTGTTATTTTTATACGGCCATAACTTTTAATCCAAACGATCTTGCAGAAAACATGAAGAAAAATGGCGGGTTTGTTCCTGGAATAAGACCTGGGCAGCCTACCGCCGAATACATAAATAACATTTTGACCCACATTACACTTGGCGGTGCATTACTCATAGTTCTTATTGCCGTCATACCGGATTTGATTGGTTATTATACCGGCATTGGTATGTACTTTGGCGGGACAACATTACTTATCATGGTCGGCGTTTCGCTTGATCTTATACAGCAGATAGAAGCGCATCTGGTTATGAGACATTACGATGGCTTCATGAAAACTGGAAAAATACGGGGAAGAAGGATATAAAAAGGAGGCAACTATGATTATTATTTTATTGGGCCCGCCGGGAGCAGGTAAAGGTACTTATTCACAAAGACTCATAGAATTTTATAAAATACCGCAGATTTCCACGGGAGACATATTAAGAGCAGCGGTAAAAGAAGGCACGGAACTTGGTAATCAGGCAAAGGATTATATGGATAAAGGACTGCTGGTCCCTGATGAAATAATAGTCGGTATAATTGAAGAAAGAATAATGGAAAAGGACTGTGCAGGAGGATTTTTGCTTGATGGATTTCCCCGTACGGTTAATCAGGCGGATTCATTGGAGTTTATCTTTAAAAGGAACAACTTAAAATTAAAAGGTGTAATTAATTTTATAGTAAATGACGATGTTTTATATAAACGGCTTACCGGAAGAAGGCTATGCAAAAACTGTGGTGCTAATTTTAACATATTTACCCTGCCGCCACAGAAAGAAGGCGTGTGCGATAAATGCGGCGGAGAGTTGTACCAGAGAGACGACGATAAAGAAGACGTAATTGCAAAAAGGTTAATGGTATATAAAAGTCAGACTGAACCATTAATAGAGTATTATAAAAAAAGAGAAATATTAAAAGACATTGATGCTTCAACCGGAACTATAGATGAAATAGTGGAGAAAATAAAGGAGGCATTAAAATAGAAAAATAGAATGATTGAACTTAAAAGCAAGGAAGAAATAAATAAAATAAAAAAAAGTTGTGAAATAGTTAGAAAAGTTCTGAACAGGTTAAAAGAGATGACAAGACCTGGTTTAAGTACGATGGATCTCGACGAAGAAGCCAGAAAAATAACGAAAAAATTTGGTGCAAAACCGGCTTTCCTGAATTATAGAGGTTATCCAGGTGCGGTTTGTATTTCAGTTAACGAAGAAGTGGTGCATGGGATACCATCACCAAAAAGGATTTTAAAAGATGGAGACATCGTTTCCATTGATTTTGGAGTCGTATACGACGGATTTTTTGGAGATGCTGCTGAAACGGTCCCGGTTGGTCACGTATCGCCGGTTGCGGAAAAATTGATTAATGTTACGAGAGAATCATTGTATAAAGGAATTGAAAAAGCAAGGCCCGGAAATAAATTGTTTGATATATCAAGTGCAGTTCAGGAATATGCCGAGAAAAACGGCTTTTCAGTCGTCCGCGATTTTGTCGGTCACGGTGTAGGAAAAAAACTGCATGAAGAACCAATGGTTCCTAATTTTGGCAGACCGGGAACCGGAATCAAACTTGAAAATGGCATGGTCCTGGCAATAGAGCCGATGATAAATGAAAAAGGATATGAAGTTAACATTCTTGACGATGACTGGACTGTTATAACCAGAGATGGTGGATTGTCGGCACATTTTGAACATACTATTGTGATAACCGAAAATGCCCCGGAAATTTTAACTAAATGAAACGATAAGAAAAGGAAAAATAATGTCAAAAGAAGATATGATAGAAGCAGAGGGTACGATAATAGAACCATTACCCAATGCTACTTTTCGGGTGGAACTGACAAATGGACACAAGATACTTGCTCATGCTTCAGGTAAAATGAGAATGAATTTTATACGTCTTTTACCTGGCGACAAGGTCACGGTTCAGCTTTCACCTTACGATTTAAGTAAAGGCAGGATAATTTACAGGCATGACAGGAAAAAGGAAGAAAAGGAGAAAGAAAAGTGAAAGTAAGAGCATCAATAAAAAAGATATGCGCTAAATGTAAAATAGTAAAAAGAAAAGGTAAAATATACGTTATTTGCAGCAACCCAAAGCACAAACAAAGGCAGGGTTGATTTTCTGTGATGCAGAAAAGTTCTGTGAATAAGTCATAATGCAAATGCAGCATAATGGAACAATAACACAGTCGACATGATTACGATTGCCAGTTTTTAGAGACAGATGGCAGGATTTTTTTATAAATACAACCCTTTGCCCCGGAGAAAAACCAAATTGACAGGAAATAAAGCGTTCACAATAAAAATTTTGTAAAAATTCATCCGGAAAGGATGAATAAATTCATAATATGATTTTTTCAGGAGGAAATAATGGCGAGAATAGTAGGCGTAGATTTACCGAAAAATAAAAGGATAGAAATTGCATTGACATATATATACGGTATAGGACTTTCTCTGTCAAAAAAGATATTGCAGGAAGCCAACGTTAATCCTGATACCAGGGTTTTTAATTTAACTGAAGCGGAGATTCATAAGATTCAGGAAACGATAATAAAAAACGGCATAAAAGTAGAAGGTGATCTGCGTAAGGAAGTATCGCAGAACATTAAGCGACTTATAGACATTGGTTGTTATCGCGGTTTGCGGCATAGAAAAGGACTGCCGGTCCATGGGCAGAGGACCCGTTCTAACGCAAGGACAAGAAAGGGACCAAGAAAAACCGTAGGTACTAAAAAAACCGAACAAACGGGAAAAACGGAATAAACTATAAAAAAATATTTTCAGGAGGCTTATTTTGGCAAAGTCAAAAAAACAAAAAACGATTCCAGAGGTTGCAATTGCAAGAATAAATGCCACATTTAATAATACGATTGTCACGATAACCACAAAGGAAGGCAATGCCATATCATGGGCAAGTGGTGGAACCGTGGGTATGAAAGGTTCCAGAAAATCCACTCCATTTGCCGCACAGATGGCCGCTGAAAAAGCAGGTAAAGATGCATTTGCCCTTGGAGTCCGTAAAGTTGAGGTTTACGTAAAAGGACCTGGTGAAGGAAGAGAACCGGCAATAAGGTCATTACAGACGGTTGGACTGGAAATTACGCTGATAAAGGACGTTACGCCCATTCCGCACAACGGTTGCAGACCACCAAAGAAAAGAAGGGTCTGATATTTTTTGACAGCATTTATAAAATATTTAATTTTTGCAGGAACGGCTGAATTTGGAGATTGTTTTTAAAATCGGGAAATAATTTTTTAAGACAGTCTTAATTTGCGGTTCCGCTTTCAGGAGGTTTAAATTTGGCAAGATATACAAAAGCATTATGCAGGTTATGCAGAAGAGAAGGAATGAAATTGTTCTTAAAGGGTGACCGGTGCACTACCGAAAAATGTGCATTTTCCAGACGTCCTTACATACCTGGCATGCACCATGATTCTCCAAGGAGAAAATTATCCGAGTATGGCAAACAATTGCGTGAAAAACAAAAAGCCAAAAGGATATATGGCATTTTTGAGAGACAGTTTAGACGATATTTTTCAATTGCAAACAGATTGCCGGGAGAAACCGGAGAAAATCTTTTAAGACTACTTGAAATGCGTCTTGATAACATCGTTTATGAGAGTGGTTTTGCACAGTCACGCAGGCAGGCAAGACTTTTTGTATCGCATGGCAAGGTTATGGTTAATGGGAAACGCATAAACATTTCTTCATATCAGGTAAAGCCAGGCCAAAAAATCAGTTTATCGGAAAGCATTTTGAATAACGAAAACGTAGCGAAAACGATAACGGAAGCGCAGAAAAGGAGAACTACCCCTTCATGGATGGACGTAAATTTTGAGAAAAAAGAAATATTGATAAAAAATCAACCCGTAAGAACGGACATTTCCGTTCCCATACAAGAACAACTGATAGTTGAATTATATTCTAAATAACAAAGAAAGGGGATACCGTATAATGAAATGGAAAAATTTACAAAAACCAAAAAAACTTGAAAAAGTGGAAATGAGCGATAAATTCGGAAAATTCATTTCAGAACCGTTTGAACGTGGTTATGCAATTGCTATAGGAAATGCACTGCGAAGGATACTGCTTTCGTCCATCCCAGGTGCTGCCATAACGTCTGTAAAAATTGAAGGTGTTCAGCATGAATTTCAGACAATACCGGGAGTCATGGAAGACGTTTCAGAGATAATATTAAATTTAAAACAGGTAAAAATTTTTATGGATAGTGATTCGCCAAAAAAAATATATCTTGACGTGAGCGGGGAAAGAGAAATTACGGCAGGTGACATAAAATGCGATAGTGACATTAAAATAATAAATCCGGATCTGCATATTGTTACACTTACAAGCAGGGATGCAAAATTGTTTATGGAAATGGAAGTTGATGCAGGAAGGGGATACGTGACGGCGGATAAAAATGCCAGGCAGGATATGCCAATAGGGACAATCCCGATTGATTCAATTTTTACGCCAATTTTAAACGTAAAGGTTGACGTTGAAAATACCAGGGTGGGGCAGATTATTGATTACGACAAATTGATAATTGAGGTTACAACCGACGGGAGAATATCACCTGAAACGGCAGTAACCCAGGCGGCCATGATATTAAAGGAATATCTCAACATATTTATAACTCAGGAAAGCGAGATAGAGATAAAAGAAGAAAAGATAGACGAGGAAAAAGAAAAACAAAAATTACTTCTATCCAAAAGTGTTGAGGAACTGGAACTTTCCGTGCGATCGTCAAATTGCCTGAAAACTGCAAATATTAAAACCATTGCAGATCTCGTCATAAAGTCGGACATAGATATGTTAAAATACAGAAATTTTGGAAGGAAATCACTTAATGAAATAAAGGAAGTTCTCGCAGAAATGGGACTTAATTTTGGAATGAAAATTGACAAAGAAACCCTGAAAGAGATAAAAAAAGCAGCAAAAGCAAACAAGTGATGTGGCAGAACGGCGTTGCGGGACGGCAGCATAGTTACGTTTAAAAATATGTAATTTACCAAACGATATCAAGGAGTTAAAAATGAGACATTTAAAGAAAGGGAAAAAATTTGGAAGACCCAGGGACCATAGAAAAGCATTAATGAAAATGTTATGTTATCAGATTATCAAAAATGGCAGCATAGTGACGACGGAAGCAAAGGCAAAATATTTAAGGACGGTCATAGAACCGCTTATTACAAAAGCAAAAAAGGGCGGATTGCATAACGTAAGGCTTATTTCAAAAGTAATAACTGACAAGGCATTGATAACAAAATTGTGTAAGGAAGTAGCGCCTTTATATGCAGAGAGAAATGGCGGATATACGAGGATTTTAAAACTTGAAAATCGTGCGGGTGATAATGCACCAATGGTTTTAATAGAACTTGTAGACAGGGAAAAAATTTACAAAAAAGAAACGCCAAAAGAAAAAAGCAAAAAGCAGGAAGTAAAAGAAACAAAAGAAATAAAGACAACAAAAGAAGCAAAGGCAAAAAAAGAAGTAAAGACAAAAAATGAAGTTAAGGAAAAGGAAGAAAAAAAATAAATATCGCAGCGGAAACTATGATTTCCAACGGCTTCAATTTCAAAAAAATTTAATTGACGTAATGACAGGCTTAAACCTGTCAAAATAAAGTAAAACAGGAGGAAAATATGCCACTTGTTGGAACGAAGGAAATGTTTGCAAGAGCAAACAAAGAAGGTTATGCAATAGGAGCATTTAACGTAAATGACATGGAAATTTTGCAGGGAATAGTTGATGCGGCAAAAGAGGAAAATGCACCTCTTATTTTACAGGTATCGGCAGGCGCGAGAAAATATGCAAGGCCTGGTTATCTGATTCATCTTGTCAAGGCGGCAGAAGAGGATACGGGGCTTCCGATTGCACTGCATCTTGACCATGGAGAGGATTTTGAAATATGCAAATCCTGCGTTGACGGTGGTTTTACTTCGGTTATGATAGATGCATCGCGTCTTCCGTTTGAAGAAAACGTAAAAGAAACAAAAAGAGTCGTTGAATATGCTCATGCAAAGGGCGTCGTCGTAGAAGCAGAACTTGGTAAACTTTCCGGTATAGAGGACGCAGTTAACGTTTCGGAGGCGGATGCGAAGTTTACGAACCCGGAAGAGGCTGCTGAATTCGTAAAAAGAACCGGATGCGATTCACTTGCCGTTGCAATAGGGACGAGTCATGGCGCGTATAAATTCAAAGGTGAAGCGAAGTTAGATTTTAACCGGCTGGAACAGATAATGAAAATTTTGCCGGATAAATATCCGCTTGTCCTGCACGGAGCGTCGTCAGTCCCGCAATATCTCGTAGAAAAATGCAACAAATACGGCGGAAAGATGCCGGGTGCACAGGGCGTTCCGGAAGAAATGTTAAGAAAAGCAGCAGCAATGGGAGTTGCAAAAATAAATATTGATACCGATTTACGTCTTGCAATGACTGCAACCATAAGAGAAATTTTTGTGACAAAGCCGGAAGAATTTGACCCCAGAAAATATCTGGGACCTGCAAGGGATGCAATAAAAGAAGTAGTAAAACATAAAATAAAAGACGTTCTCGGTTGTTCAGGTAAAGTATAACATAATGGGCTTATTTTAGCCCGGGTATATACAGATTATTAAACAAAATACAAAGTATTAGTCATAATAGATAATTAAAATTAATTTATTTTAATTTTAAAAATGCTTCTTCGAAAACTTCTTTGGGCCTGTAGCCGACGAATTGTTCCCTTATATTGCCATCTTTGTCTATTATGAAAGTGGTTGGCAGGCCGCGTATCCCGCCATAATCATTGGCGATTTTTTCGTCTGCCATTGCAA
>JAGNJD010000031.1 GCA_018000835.1 Candidatus Goldiibacteriota bacterium
TCCCTTTTTCCTCTATCTCTCCCATTATTGCTCCCGGCGAATACCGGTCTTTCCTTATCTTTTCCCTTATATACCTCTTTAACTCTTTGTCTTCCTTTATCTTTATTGGCCGACCTTTGTTTCCCTGCTTCTCTTCGTAATCCCTCTGTGCGTAATCCGCTCGGTATACCTCCTTCTCCGTTAAATCACTCCTCTTCTGCTTTACTTTCCCTCTTTTTATCTCCCTCGTTATTGTGCTTCGGTTCCTTCCCATCTTTTCTGCTATTTCCACGCTTTTCAATCCTACTTTCAAATACGCCTCTATCTTCCATCTTTCGCTTTCCTTTAATTGCTTGTATTTCCCATTCTTTGTGTCATAATTATTCGGTCCCATCGTTTCACCTCTGTGTTTGATGTTTTTCTTTCAATCTACATTTTAACACATGTGAACGATGGGGCTTCTACTTGATGCACTTCATTTTACAATCTTTATTAATTTTTGGGAATAAGGATAGACATGTCGGATACGTAGCAGGTTTGGAAACAATGAATAATAATAGAAAGGATAATGCTCTTAATAAAATATTAAAAACAAGCCACAAAAGGATGTAACAAAACGTCAGATGGAATGGAGTATTACATACTTTGATAAAACTTATTCTTATTAATTGCTATTTAATCTTATCAGACCAAATTTTTATAAAAAAGAAACAAACGCTTTATGATATTGTTAAAGAAAAAATCCTGATTTACCTGAAAAAATTTGTATATTGCCTCCTATTATTCCAGATAATATGATTCACAAAGAGTATATAAATAGTAATTACAATCTATGTCCTGTTCACTTTTTAATTAATTTGCGTTTTTATTCGTTGCTTTCTCCATCAATTCAAGGCGTTCATATCGTTTGTCAATAAAATTCTGGAGTTCTTCAACAACGGATTTATTTGACGGATTTAAAAGATGTTTAAAACGGGTCTGTAATTTCAAAAATTCTTCAATTGGTTTTCTTTTTTCTTTTGGATTTTTTAAAGTGATTGTGTAAATGCCGTTCTCAACTTCGTAAAGTGGCCAGAGGTTCGTTTCCACCGCAATTCTGGATATTTTAACTGTCTGTGACATGTGATATCCCCAACCGAGCACACAGGGAGTATATGCATTTATGAATTTTGGTCCATGTATTGACCATGCTTTCTCAAACTTTTTCGTTGAATCCATCCAGTATGCAACAGCCGTCTGTGCAACGTAAGGAATTTCATGTGCAACCATAATTTCAGTCAGATTTTTTTGATGCTGTTTTTTTCCAAATTCAACCTTACCTGCCGGTGACGTCGTTGTATTTGCACCCAAAGGGGTTGCTGATGAGCGTTGAATACCTGTATTCATATATGCATCATTATTATAACATACGTAAAGCATGTCGTGCCTTCTTTCCATTGCACCTGATAATGATTGTATTCCAATATCGTAAGTTCCGCCATCCCCTCCTATTGCAAGAAATTTTACGTTTTTCGTCATCTTACCCTGTTTTTTCAACGATTGATATGCACCTTCAATTCCCGAACTATTTGCTGCTGCATTTTCAAAAGCGTTATGCATGTAAGGCATAGCCCATGCAGAAAACGGGAAAATAGTAGAAGATACTTCCAGACAACCCGTTGCTGCTGTAACTACAATGGTATCATCTGTAGATGATAAAATCTGCTTTAATAAAATCGGATAACCACATCCGGCACATGCCCTATGGCCACCTATAAAACGTGGTTTCTTTAATGCTGATTGTTTTGGATTTGCCATTATTAAGCCTCCTATTCTTTTACGCCAAGATAAGAAACTGGCTCTGTTTTCTTTAAATCTTTTATTGCTTTATAAACGCTTTTTATCTGTTCAATGTAAATTTCTCTTCCACCAAGCCCATAAATGTATGGCTTAACGGGTATATTTAAACCGGCATCAAATAATGCTGATTTAATTTCAGTTGCAACCGGGCCTGCCTGATTGCTCAAACTTTCTGACCTGTCAAGAATTACTACTGCTTTTGCGTTTTTTAAAGCCTGAACAACGTCTTCTGCCGGGAAGGGTCTGAATACCCTTATTTTAACAAGACCTGCTTTTATTCCTTCCTGCCTTAATTCTTCTATTGCTACTTTTGCAGTTCCGGCAGTTGAACCAAGGCATACTAAAACATAATCGGCATCGTCTGCCCTGTATTTTTCAATCATGTCATATTCTTTTCCAAAAACTTTTCCAAACTCTTTTCCTATGTCCTTAATTACTTTAACCGCATTTTTCATTGCTTCATGCTGTGCTCTTTTATGTTCTATATAATAATCGGTTAAAACAATTGATCCGACCGTTATCGGTTTTTCAACGTTTAATACGTTATATGCTGACTTATACTCGCCAATAAATTTCTGAATTTCCTCATCAGGATACATTTCAAGGCGTTCCATTCCATGACTGATTATAAATCCATCGGTAGTAACCATAGTGGGCAGGAAAACGTCTTTATGTTCTGCTATTCTTACTGCCTGAATTAAATTATCGTATGCTTCCTGTGAATTTTCAGAAAATATCTGTATCCAGCCGGAATCTCTTTCTGCCATCGTATCGGAATGGTCGCAATGAATGTTGATAGGACCGGACAACGCCCTGTTAACGTCCGTAAGGACTATTGGTAATCTTAGCGCCGCTGCAATGTATAGGACCTCATGCATCAATGCAAGTCCCTGCGAAGACGTTGCCGTCATTGTCCTTGCACCGGATGCAGCAGACCCCATGCATGCACTAATCGCAGAGTGTTCTGATTCAACCGTGATTAAATTCGTTTTAACGAGGCCATCCGCAACGAACGTAGAAAAAATCTGCATTATTTCCGTTGCTGGTGTAATTGGGTATGCAGCACATACGTCCGGGTTGATCTGGCGCATTGCTTCTGCGACTGCTTCATTCCCGGTTTTTGCAACTATTGTTTTTTGCATATTATTTCACCTCACTTTATTCCATATTTTTCTTTGGCATCTTTTATTGATACCATAAGTATAGATACTTTTTCTGCAAATTTCTGGTTGCCTGCTCCGTCCCATGAATCAACTTTTGCATCTGGATCTTCTTTTTTAATTGCATTTATTGCCTGCGTTGTCTTTGGACATTCTTCCGCACATATTCCACACCCTTTACAAAAGTCATAATCGTATCCCGCTCTTTTACCATCAATTATTTTTATGGCATTATCAGGACAAAAAGCCCAGCAATTCAGACATTGTATGCAATTTTTTTCCTGCCATACCGGGACTTTTGACCGCCAGTCACCAGTTTTAAAATGCTCTGACGTCCCGCTCTCTAAAACGCCGCCAACGTTTAAATCCTTCCATGTTTTTATGTCCGGTTTTGTTGTCATTGTTTTTTTACCTCCTCATAAGCTATTCTTATTGCTTTTAAATTACCTTCTATTACCTCGGGTTTTGTCCTGAACTTTTTTTCAAGTTTATGTTTTGTATCTTCTATTAAATGGTTTATGTCCATAATGTTTGTTGCTGCAACTAACGCGCCCATCATTGGCGTATTCGGTATTGGTCTGCCTATCGTTTCAAGAGCAATTTTTGTTGCATCAAGAACTACTATTTTTCCTTTCCACGTCAGTTTTTTCTGAATTTCTTCCTTTGAAAACGGAGTGTTTACGACCAAAACTCCGTCTTTCTCCGATAAACCTTTTGTGACGTCAACTGAATCAATTAATGTTTCATCCAGAACGACAACGGCATCCGGATTGATAACCGGGGAGTGAATAAATATTTCTTCGTCTGCTATTCTGTCATAAGAATTAACGGGAGCGCCCATACGTTCTGGGCCATATTCAGGGAATGCCTGAACAAATTTACCGGCATTAATCGCTGCCTCCCCCAGCAAAAGAGCCGCTGTTTTCGCGCCCTGTCCACCACGTCCATGCCATCTTATTTCTTTCATGTTTTTTAACATAAAATAACACCTCCAATACATTTTTTATCATCGTACTTTTTTTCACAAAACGAATACATATTACTATTATGATATTAAAACGTCAAGAAGTTTTTACAGGTTCAAAAATGATAAATTAAATCAGATGAGAAGCCATAAAAATTCCACGCCTGTTATGTATATGAATTATGACTTTCATAAAACTTTCTGCTCTACCGGATTAACTCATTTACGAAAACCAGGAAGTCACGTGATTTTTGAAATAAATTTCAAAAACCAAAATTTTAAAAGTATTAAAATTATTATATTTTTTTCTTTATTTTTACATAATTATCCATATTAGTAATACTGCCGGTCAAACTATTTTGTGTAATAAAATCTTCTGCGTGTTTTATGCGTTCTTCCGAAACCGGATGTGTTGAAAGCATCTGTTCAACCATGCCTGGTTTATTTTGTCTTAACTTCAAAAATATATTCTGAACCTCAATAGTTCCATTGGGAGAATATCCTGCATAAGACGCAATCAAAGAACCCATTTCATCCGCCTCAAATTCGTTTTCTCTCGAATTTTTTAAAAGCAACAACGAAACGCCAATGGATGAACCCAGAGAAAGCATTTCATTTTTTTGATCTTCTGGTTTGCCTGAGTTTATCAGATTATCAAGGAATTCAACGCCTTTAGATGCTATTATCTGGCGTTGTAACGCTTTTACGGTATGTTTTTTTAAAACATGCCCCATTTCATGTCCTAAAACCGTAGCGAGTTGTGCTTCGTCCTGCAGTTCTTTCATAAGTCCGGTCGTTATGTAAACATATCCGCCTGGAATTGCAAATGCATTTACTTCGGAAGAATCAAGTAAAATAAATTCAAATTTTGTGCCCTTGTATTTTTCCGGCAACGATGCAACCAGTTTATTACCTATCTTACTGACGTAATTAGCAACCTCGGTATTTGTAGATTTTTTATATTGTTTTTCAAACTCCTGTCGTGCAGAAAGGCCAAATTGCATTTCCATTGCTTCCGGAATTATGACCGGGTCATTTTTTGTCGATACTATTGAAGCACAGGAAAATAATAACAAAGAAATAAAAATAATGCAGTACTTTTTCATTAAAACACCTCCGTTTAAATTTTTATCTTTCAATTTTTCATCATATACGAATTTTTGCAAATTTTCAACATATAAAAGGATAAAATCTTATTTTTGCGTTACTCCTGCTATAATGAAATTACCGTCATTGCAACCGGTTATGTAATATGCTGCGTCGTTACCATTGCCACCAAAAGTTTTCTTCCATAATTCATTTCCATTAAGGTCAGTTTTTAACAGATATACGTCATATAATCCTGCACCATCTGAATCCGTTGTTCCTGCAAGCAGATAACCTGAATCATCGTCTTTTGCTATACAAAAAATTTCATCATTTCCAGTCCCACTAAAAATTCTTTTCCATATAATATTTCCATCGTCGTCAATTTTTATCAAATACGAAACGTTTTTTTCGTCGTTAAATAAATAAGAAACACCGGTAAGAACGTATCCACCATCAATTCCCTGCATTATGGAATAACCTTTATCCGCCTCATTAATACCGTATGTTTTTATCCATAAATTTTTTCCTGTTGCATCCTTTTTGGTTATATAAAAATCAAAATTTAATTCCGGATAATCGTCATCTTCACCAATAAGGTATGCACCGTCCTTTGATATTAATGTAAAATTTCCCCAGGAATAGTATTTGCTACCAAAATTCTTAATCCATAAATAATTATTATTATAATCGGCTGCAGATACGTAAATATTATTGTCGTTTTTTTCATTCGTTAACGTTCTTCCAATCGTTAAATAACCTTCTTTTGTCTTAAAAATTTTTTCTTCATTTGAAAAAAAATCTTCAAAATCTTTTTGCCATATCGGATTCCCGTTTTCGTCCGACTTAATTACGTAAAATTTATCCCGCATCTCATTAATGTCATAAACACGGCAAATTAAAAAAATATCGTTTTCTATCGTTTGAAATGCAAATTCAGCCCAGTCAATGAATTCATTATTTATTGATTTCTGCCATAATAATCCGCCCGAAGGCGTTACTTTAAAAAAATAAACGTTGTAATCCGTTACTTTTTCCTTTTTTCCGGAAATAATTATCTTTTCTTTTATTGATTTTTCAACGATTTTTTGTTCTTTTTCAGGCAATTCAATTATCCCTTTTTTTTTGATTTTCTCCGGTTTTTGAAGCATAAAAAATAAAATAAATAATAATACAATCAATATTAAAATCACTATAATAAAAATAAATAATTTTTTTTTCATATAATTATTTCCATTTTGTGATTTATCTTAAAATAACCGGATAGCACGGTTTGCCCATAATTTCTGCATTATCATAATTCTTTCCTGTTACTAAAACGTAATATACTCCTGAAAGTATTTGGCCCCTGTCAACCCATCCCTTATTCCATGCCCATCTGTTTTTCTCAAACGTAAAAACGCCTTCAAATGCATTTGAATCGTTGTTATAAATATGTTCCGGCGGGATGTTTATGATGGTTCTATCGCTTCCTGCACCTTCTACAGAAACATTGTTATAATTTATACCTATGGGATGCACTCCACCATGCAGGGAATGTTCTGTTATTGTATAAGTTCCGGATGGTATTCTTACTATTCCACCACCAGCAGCGCCAACGTTATCAATTGCTTGTTGCAGTTCAATTGTAATGTCACCAGAACCCATTATCGTTGTGATATTGCACGGGACGCCGCTACGTAAAGAAGTAGAACCTGTTTTATATCCGGCATAAGCATAATCAAAAATATGCCAGTTTCTGCCGTTAAAATTTACGTTCGCTTCATCATACAAACCTGCATTAAACGGGAATAACTGAGAATACCATGAATAGGAATCACAATAAAAAAATATTCCCATTAAAATTAAAAATACAAAACTTCTGTTTTTCATCTGATTTTCTCTATATTTAGTATTTTTAATAATTATACAGGAATAAAAAGAATGTGCAATTAAAATACCTCGGGAGTTTTCCACAAATTATTATATTTTTATAGATTCAATTTTTATTGCACGGACAAGCATTTTTTTCCTGTTTTTACTACACTATTAGAAAAAATGGGGGAACTCATGAAACACCTGCTGAATTGTAAAGAATTAATTATAATGATATATAAAACTTATAAGAAATGTCGTTTTCAATAAAACAAATGAGACCAAAATAAAAGTCATTTTTTTACAATTATAATATTTAAGAAAAATTTATTGGAAATTCATATTTTGCAGGACATCAGTGGGGATAATGCCAATACTTTTTCAGAAAATTTATTTTATATTCGTCTTATCAATTATGTGCATAATAATTTCAACAGGAGTAGGTAGCATTAAAATATTTTCTTTCTTTAATTTTTTGATTTTCATATCCTGTAAAGTCCATTTCTGTTGTGCATTTTCAATTAATACAAATACTTCGATTTTTTCCTTAATTGATTTCGTTATCAATTCTTTTAATTTTGAGTCGTTTTTATCGTATTTAACAAAAATTATTTCCGGCTTTTTTCTTTTCTTAATTTCTTTCAATGCCTGAACGGAATTATCCAGATATTTTAATTCAACGTAATAAATTCCAAACCATCTCAAATATAACAACACGTCTTTATGAACCTTTTTATGATTTACAATAATTACTTTCATAATAAAACCTCATGTTTTTTTATTTTAACCCGACATTGTGCAATCATTATTACAAAAACGTTCGTTACATCACCCGTTTAAATTTGATGACATTTTTCGTCTTTGAAATTTTCAGTATTCTGTTTAATTCTGATTTTATAAGGTTTTACAACCAATGCTCTGCTTTATGAAATCCGGAATAACAAAGGCACTTTCATGAATTTTTTCACTGTAATATTTCGTTTTTATCGTTCTTGGAGGGTTACTTTTTATGTAAGTCGGGTAAAGCATGTTTGAGGCAAAGGTAAAACTCCAGCATCCGCCGAGATAGTATGGGACAAAAGCCAGATAAGGAAAAACAAAATAAAAGGAGCACTTCATTCTTTGATGCATTATCCTGATGAATTTTGAATCATAAAGAGGACTATGGGATTGTGAAATAAAAACGCCGTATTGTTTCATTGCTTTTCTTACATTTGCATAAAACCCTCTTGAAAATAAAGGCATGCTTATTTTTGACGGATCCGTTGAATCAACCAGAACAACGTCATATTTGTTTTTAATTTTTTTTACAAAATTTGCACCATCATTGTTTATAATTTTCAGCCTTGGGTCTTTAAATGCCGCTTTAAAACATGAAAAATGTTTTTTTGAAATTTCAATAACCTGTTTGTCAATTTCAACGAGTTCAAGGGATTTAACGCTTTTATGTTTTAAAACTTCCCTGGCTGCTCCTCCGTCACCGCCGCCAATGATAAGAACATGTTCAGGGTTGGGATGGGAAAACATTGCTACATGGGTCAACATTTCATGATAAATAAATTCGTGCTTCTCATTCAGCATAATGCTATCGTCAAGAGTCAATAACTTTCCGTGATTGGTTGTTTTAAACACCTTGATTTTCTGAAAATCACTTTTTTGTTCATCCAAAATTCTGCTTATCTGATACGACTGTGCAATTCCTCTGTCAATTTCCGTAATCCATTTTTTTTCCCCACAATCTGCTTCCATCTTATTTTTCAATGAATTAATGACAAGATCCGTATCATTTGATAATAACATTTCTCTTTTCATAGTCAGCACTCCTTTCAAATATTTTGTAAATAAAACTTTAAAAACGGATATACTTTACAATTAATTTTTTATTATGTGCTGCTTGGATTATTGTTTGTCCGGTCTTCCACTATGTTTTATTTTTAGGAATACAGTTCTTCCATATTTCTGTCCATTGACATTACAAATATTCTTTCTCCGCTTACCGAACTAATATCCGTATGTAACGACAAAATTTTAGCGCCGGTTAATTTATATATTTCCTCCTCTATTTCTTTCCTGGAATTATCAAGCATAACAATGCGCATTTTTTTTATCAATTTTCTGCCTTCCTGCGTTTTGGCAAGCGATTTTTCTTCCGCTGTCAATACTCCTTTTAACCGGACAAATATCATGTCCTTTAAAAAATAAGTTTTTCCTTCGGATGCGCCTAGTCCAGTTTCTTTTGATTCAAATTTTACAAGTATTTCACAAACTTTTGCTTCTGCTTGTCCTTTTGTAAGTTTGTCCACGACATTTCCTTCCTGTATTAAATTTTTTTATCATTCCGTATAAATACCTTTGGATTCCGGTTGATACAACACGGCTTCTATGCGTATTCTTCTTATACCGCTTGGAACATTTAGTTCAATTTCGTCCATAACTCTATAACCAAGTAATGCACAACCAACCGGTGCCAGTATCGAAATTTTTCCTTCGTCAATATTTGCAAGTTCTGGAAAAACTAATTCGTATTTTTCAATTTCACCCGTTTCTATATCCTTAACCACAACTATTGAATTCATTGTAATGACGTCACTATCTATTTTTTCAGCCTCAACTATTTCTGCTTTTTCAATTTCATCTTTGAGTTTTTGAATATAGTCAAATTCAATACCACCAGGAATTTTTGCAGTTTTAAGGTAGTCCAATAACTTTTTGTAATCATGATTGGTAATCTGAATTTTTTTGTTCATTTTGCTCCTCCTGCAATCATATAAAATAAAAAATCCAACATTTGTTAATATAACCACAAATGTTGGATTACTTTTCATCCAGTCCCCGTTTAAAATTACAAGGATACTTTATGTTAAGTCTTCCTTTTTATTTTCTAATTTTAAAATAAACATTTTTTTGATATATAACATATTATTCAATTATTTGTCAAGCATAAAAGGATAGTAAATAAATGATTATGCAATGTTATATACATCATAAATATTATTAAAGCGGAGTCCCCCGGGCTAAAACCTGATGGTTTTACAAAGACTAAATCAACTTCGTTGATTGAATTTTTTGTTATTACGAAAAAAATGCAACAATCCTTCCATTAAGTTCGCCGGGGCAGTAATGATTATTATAATATTTATTACCAAATCTTTTCCCCATCAAAACCCACTTTCATTAATAAAACGTCCCCATTGCCATTGCCATCCGAACCCGTTGTTCCAGCAATGACGTAGCCGTCCTTAACTTTACATATTGAATTTACCACATCGTCTCTTTTTCCCGCAAATATTCTAATCCATTTTGTATTTCCATCTGCATCTGTTCTTATAACGTATGCGTTTGAATCGCATATCCCATAGCATTTTTTAATTCCTGCAACGACAAAACCGTTATCCTGTTCCTGAATTATGCTGTTGCCCACCTCAAGTTCGGACGCAGGAAAGGATTTTATCCATTTTGTATCCCCTTTATCATCAATCCTTACAAGAAAAATATCCCATCCAAAACCCCTTGCAATGTATGAAGTTGATTTACCACCAATTAAAAATCCGCCATCATTACATTTTATTATGGTAGTTGCCCTATCTTCCCTTATTCCGCCATAAGTTTTTGACCAGATAGCGTTGCCGTAAAAATCAGTTTTTACGGCGTAAAAATCAGTTTTACCATTTCCAAAGGAATCGGTGTAACCAACTGCAACGTAACCATCGTCATCTTTTACGATTGAATAAAATATGTCCCATTTATTTCCGCCATAGGTTTTCTGCCATAATAATTTCCCTCTATTGTTTATTTTTAAAATATAGCCGTCGGAATTTAATGAATCGTTAAACGAACTTGTATAACCGGCAAGGACAAAATTTTCATTGTCATTAATTATTGAATATGCAAAATCGTAGTTGACGCCACCGTAGGTTTTGTCCCACAATTGTTCCCCATCTTCATTAACTGCAATAACGTATACGTCGTAATCACCGTTGCCAAATGAATTGGAACCGCCTGCAAGCATGTATACATTTTTTGTTTTTACAAGGGATATCCCGACGTCATTTCCTGCGTCTCCAAAAGTCCTGGTCGATATCAAATCACCCTGCAAATCCATTTTTATAAGATAAAAATCTTTTGACCCGCTGCCAAAAGACATAGTATCCCCTATTATCAATAAATTATTGTTTCCTGATTTAATTAAGTTCCATCCTGTTTCTGTCAGTTGCCCGCCACATGTATTAAATTTTGTTTCCCTGAAATATTCCTCATTTTCCTTTTTCAATTCTGGTTTCGTATTCATAACGTATAAAATGATAAAAACAAAAACTATTGTTGTTATTATTTTAATAATCGTTGAATATTTTTTTATCTGATCATCAGCCATAATATTTAAAAAATGTATCTTCCTCCGCTTATAAACCGTGAGCCCCAATAACTGCTGCTTAACATGTCAATTTTGATGCATTTTCCAATGGATGGTGAATGAATGAATTTATTATCACCCAGATAAATGCCAACGTGGTTTACTCCGGTCCAGCGGGTAGAAAAAAATACAAGGTCTCCTTTTTTTAAAAATGATTTTGAAATTTTTCCAGCTTTTAAATATTGTTCATAGGCGGTTCGTGGTATGTTTATGCCTACAGTTTTATAAACCAGCTGTGTAAATCCTGAACAATCCATTCCATATTCAGTATCCTGGCCACCAGGCCAGTATTCCGTTCCAAGATAACTCATTGCAACGTTTATAATTTTTTCACGGATAAGAGCCTTTTTTACTTTGTCCGTTTCATCAATTCTTGTCGTTTTATTACTGTTGTCTTTTACATCTGATTGTTCCAGTGCGTTTACTGACACAAAAAAAATTATAAAAAACATAATAAAAAAATTCATTAGTTTTAACCCGCAACATGATTTCATAATATGCAAACCTCCATTATTATTCATTCCACATAAGTATTATATAATAAAATTTTTAAAAATCAAATTAAATCGTTAAATTTAATTAATTAAAAATTCATTGCAGTGAGCCTCCACGGGTTAAAGCACGAGGCTCCCATAAAAAATGTAACAATCTTTCCATTAAATTAACCAGATAGTAATTTGCGATAAAGCAGGTTCAAATAACACTGGATAAATTAAGGATTGACTCAAATATGTTTTAATTTATTATATAGAATTGGATGTTTTTAATTGCTGTTTGTAAATTGCTTATCGTGGATTGGAAACTGCGTTATTGATTTCCAGACGTTTTTTACTTTCCAAATAACAAAAAGCAATCTGAAACGACAAATATTTACGCCTTTCACTAGTTAATGACTATAAATACGTTCCGGCACCATGGAATTTTTCTTTCCAGTAACTATTTTCAAAAGATGAAATTTGTATCTTTTTTCCTTTAGAAGGGGCGTGAATGAACTTTTTATCCCCTATGTATATTCCTACGTGATCCGGTTTTCCGGAATTCGTTGAAAAAAATACAAGATCCCCTTTCTGTAATTGCTCAAAAGATATTTTTCTTGCATTTTCGTACTGCTGGGCAGACGTTCTTTTAATTTTTATTCCAACTTCTGAATAAACAAATTGTGTGAATCCTGAACAATCAAAACCGCTATAAACGTCCTGCTTGCCATAGGAATATTTTTTATCAAGTTGATTTTTTGCAATACGGACTATTTTTTCCCTTATGTCTTCCTGTTCGGTTTTCAAAGAAACGCAACCTGCTATTATAACAAAAAACAAAATAAAAAACTTATTTCTCACTTTTTATTGACTCCAAAAATTTTGAACTATGAACGTCCTCCCCAAGTATGTTTATTATGTATGAATTTATCAGCATATTAATATCCTTTAAAACATCAAAATCAAATTTAAGTTTTTGCACCTCTTTTACATACAAAATTGTATTAAGATTACTTTTAAATTTTGCATCTTTATTTTTTAGATAATTGTTGTCTTTCGTCATGTCAAAACCACAAAATTTTAAAAGTTTTAATTTAAAAAAACTTTCGAGTAATTCAATATTGGGATATAACTCAGAGTCTACAATATGCAGGACGTCTCTGGTTAATTCAAAAATTTCCCGATTGGCATCTTCCATTTCAAGAAATTTGTTTAATAAATCAACTACAAGGTATGCAAAACCTATTTTTCTCAATGAAGTCCGTATGTTTTCAAACATTTTTACGTGTTCAGCACCTATCAATTTAAAAAATTGTGAATTATTATTTTTCTTTATCAGATGATATTTGTTATACGAAAAAATTTCCAGACAGGACCTTAATTTACTGGATATTTTCTGCGTGCTTTTTGAGGAAACCATGACTTTGCCATTCTGCAAAGTAAAAATAATGGTTATATCATCCGATTCTCCTGATTTATATCTTTTTAAAACTATTCCATCCGTTTTTATTTCCATAAATACGTCCTTAATAATATCCTTCCTTTATGCCGGATAATATATTCGTGCCGGTCATTCCAGCAGAAAGCATCAGGAACAATAAAACGAATACGATGGATATCGCCATTAAAATCAGACAATTTTTTCCAAATGCTCTTGCTTTGTTGTTTTGTTTTTGAGGATAGAAAATAGCCCCAAACACAAACCCTATAAAAGGATTAAAAAACGATAAAATGTAACTAAAAAATTTTAAAATGCCGTCAGGAGCGTTAATCTGCGGATTAAATTCCGTTGTTGCATTTTTATCCTTTATAACGCTGCATGCATCACAATAATTTTTCCCATTTATGATAATTTCACTGCCTTCCTCTATTAATTTTCCACAATTAACACAGGCTGATGAATAAACATGTTTTGATTTTAAGGTTCTTTTCATTAAATCCTCCTTTTTACTTAAATATTTTTTCCAGTCGTAAAAGTTTTATCTTCCATTTTAGTCCGTATGAAAAACCACCAATTTCTCCATCGCTCTGTATAACCCTGTGACATGGCACAATAACTGGTATGGGATTTTTTGAAAGAGCCGTTCCCACAGCCCTGCATGAATCTTCTTTGCCTATCTTTTCTGAAATCCATTTATAAGTTCGTATTTCTCCATAAGGTATCAGATAAGTAATATTTAATACCTGTTTTACAAAATCACTGACGCCGGTAAATTCAACAGGCACGTTAAAAGAAACCGGAATACCTTTAAAATAATCCTTTACTTTCTCTCTGCATTCTTTAAAAAAAGCATCATTTATCTCTGTTGAATCAGGATACGTTTTTTTTATCACTTTTACTATGTCGTTACTTTTAAGGACCGGTAAAAAAAAACGGACGACGGATTTTCCATTTGAAACCAGAGATGCATATCCTGCCTTCGTTAAAAAAACGTTATAATAAAACATTTTAAAATTTTACCTGTGGTACCTCTTTTGCTTTTTCGTCTGCCTTAAAATATACCTGTTTTTCTTTAAACCCGAACATTGATGCAATAATGTTTGAAGGAAATTTCCGGACTGTAATGTTATATGCCTGGACGATTTCATTATATCTTCGCCTTTCCACGGCTATTCTGTTTTCAGAGCCTGCAAGTTCGTCCATAAGCGACTGGAAATTTTTATTTGCCTGCAATTGCGGATAATTCTCTGCAATTGCAAGTAATCTGCCGAGTGCAGAATCAAGAGTTGACGATGCCTGGACTTTTTCATCTATGGTTTTTGCACCCGCAAGAGCTGCACGTGCATTTGCAACGTTTTCAAATATTTCTTTTTCGTGTTTTGCATAACCTTTTACCGTATTAACAAGATTTGGAATCAAATCGTTTCTTCTCTGCATGACGTTTTCAACCTGCGACCATGCTGCTTTTATTGACTCATCATAACTGACAAGTTTATTGTAACCAGATACAAAAATTCCACCAATTACTGCTGCTATAACTAAAACGCCTATTAAAACTTTTATTCCTGTTTTCATATTATGCTCCTTTTTTATCAATGTTTTTTATTACTTTTTCAATGTTTTCAACGTATTCGCTGAATATTGAAGTAATTTCATCGTCATTAAAAATCTGAACGTCGTCTTTTAATTTTAATATATCAAAAAATATCGTTTTGTTCAACTTTATACTTTGGGGCATTGCGTTTATGACGTCGTATTTTTTTACCGGAACTTTGATTTTATATACTCTTAAAACGCCTTTAAAAAGGGAAATTACGCCTGATATTGAATTTAACATTAATTTTTTTAATTCGTTCTTTTTCCCTTCCGTCATTAAATACGCACGCGTTAATTTTAAAAATATTCCTTTTAATTCTTTTTCAACTTCCAGTCGCAGATTTTTTGTGTTTATTTTCATATTTTTAAATAAATCTTCACCATAAATGACAATGTGATTTTCCTTTATGTCAATAAATTCCAGGGGAAAGACGTCAATTGACATTTTTATCGTTTCTTTTGTAAAAATCATTGGAACCGCGTTCCCCTGGCTAACCCACTTTTTAATCAGAGCGGATATTGCATTTAATTCGTTTAACCCTATCTCATTTAATGCTATCAAAGTATTATAATCGGATTTTTTATAATATTCGCCTGTCGCCACCGAACCGTAAACTATCAGTGATACAAGATTATTGCCCGCTTTTTTTAATAATTCATCAGAAAACTTTTTCAATTTGTTATCCATGTCTTACCTCCTTACAAATTTTCAACATTACCGTCATGCCCGATGTTGTCTTTTTAATAAAAATCAAGCATGTATTTATCTACCATCCTCCACTGGCGCCGCCGCCACCGGACAGACCGCCGCCAAAGCCGCCAAATCCTCCGCCGCCAAAGCCGCCTCCAAAACCACCCCGATGCGATCCTCCTCCGCCTGGGAACAAAAAGAAATACAAAAGCCATGGATTGGAAAACAAAAAAGGCAATATAAAAAAAAATAAAACGAACAAAAAAACAGCACTAAAAATTTTATCTATTTTTGAGTATTCCGATGTATTTTTTTTATCTATCTTAACGCCGGTTTTATCTGCTATTATTGAAACAATTTCAAAAACGCCGGAATAAATTCCTTCAGCATACAATCCTCGTTTAAAAAACGGCGCTATTTTTTCACGGATAATTTCTCCCGCTATAGCGTCGTTAATCATGGCTTCAAGTCCATAACCGACTTCCATCCTTATTTTTTTTTCATCCAATGCAACAAGAAGCATTATCCCGTTATCTTTTCCCTTTTTTCCAACTCCCCATTTTTCAAACAATCTGTTTGTAAAATCCTCAAGGTCGTTTTCCTCCAGTGATTTTATGATTACGACCGCTATCTCATTGCCCGTTTTTTGTTCAAATTCTGAAATTAATGATTCAATTCTGGATTTTTCTTCATAATCCAGCAATGATGCGTAATCATTTATCCATCCGGACGGATTTAACGAATCAATGTTTAAAGAATGAACTAACGCATAGCATAAAAAAAATAACGTAAATAAAAAAAAATTTTTTAATTTCATAATAAAATTATCATAACATAAATTAGTTTGTAATTCTACTCTTTTTGTTTTTGTTTCTGAATTTTTGTTTTGTAGTAATTTCATAAAATTTAAACGCTCTGTTTATTGCATTTCATGGAAATGACAAAAAGCAACAAAATCAAAAAAAACAGGCCGACCAGTGCTGCGGTTATTGCTTCAACCGATATATTTCCTGCAATAATTCCCATTAATGCCGGCATGCATGCCGAACCAATGGCAGCCGCTGACATCTGCATTCCAATTGCATTACCCGCATGACGTTTTCCTACACGATTTGAAGTGCCTGAAACAAGTGAAGGAAATACGGGGGCAATTGCAAAACCGGTTATAATCATTCCAATAAGACTTATCACAGGATTAATGTTAAACCATAACAAAAACGAACCTGCAATAGCCAAAAATAGACTTATAAACACTATTTTGTCGGCAGAAACATACTTTGAATATATACCGGAGATTATTCTGCCAATAGTGAACATTGCATAATAACCGCCTGCAAGAATTCCGGCAATCGCAGGTGCGATACCTCTTGCCTCCGTAAGTATGGTATAAGCCCAGAAACCAAGCGCAACCTCAGTTCCTGAATAGAAAAAAAACAGCAGTATTCCAAACCACGTCTGTGCATGCATTAGTGTTTCTAATACCGGAGTGTCGTAATCGGTAAGTTTTTTTTCCGATTCGGCATTTTCTGCCGTATCAAACTTTTTCCATTCTGACATTGATAAAACAAAAGCCATTGCAAGCAACAGTTGTAAACTTCCAACAATTAAATATCCGGGCCGCCAGTCGCCAAACGTCTGTAAACCGGCAGTCATAAGAAAAGGTCCGGTTGTTATTCCTATGCCGTAGCAGGCGTGCAGCCAGTGCATCTGCCTGTTTGCAAAATTGGCAGCCACATAAGTGTTAAGTCCTGCGTCTATGCCGCCGGCACCAAACCCGAGTGCCAGACCTATAAAGACAAACCAGATCCATGCCGGGACAATACAATCTGCAATAAGTCCGGCGCCCGTGAGTGCACAGGATAACGTCAGAAGTCCGCTTATTGATATTTTTGCAATAAGCCGCCCGGAAAAAAAACTGGAAAGCAGATAACCAGCGGTAGAAGTTATCATTGCCATGCCTACTGCGTCTATCGGAACGTTGAAGCCCTTTCTCATCGTCGGCCATGCAACGCCAAATAAGCCGTCCGGCATGCCGAGTGCTATGAAAGCCGTATAAACAAGAAAAAGTAAAAAAAATCCCGGCTCTCTTTTTATAAGTTTATCAGGCGGAACGTTATTTATATTCATCATATATCCTTATTGTTTTTATTTTATCCGTTCTTTTACCCTGCAGTTATAGGTATTCCCTTCAATTTCGAGTAATGCATTGCCTGCCTTGTCCCATATCATGACGTTATTTCCGATATACCTTGCGCCAGAACCGGATATTGCTCTTTCCAGTTTATATTTACCTGTCGGCGTTTCCACCGTGGCGAACTGCTGACCAAAATAATCAACGTTTATAGTGCCAAGCCCTGTGCATTCATAGCATGCATTTATTATCTTTGTATCTGTGCATGGTTCTTCCCATTCCCTGATGCATTTATGTCTTTCTTCACACCATACATATCCTGCAGAACCAATGCAACCATGATTATCTCTGTCAGAACCAACGGAAATATTTTTATTGCCGGTGGCACATGAAAAAAGAAAAAAGCATGACAACAACAGTAAAATTATTCCTGAAAAAGTTTTTTCATACACGTTATGTTCCTTTTAATTTTATTAATGACCTATGCTGTTTAGTTATAAAAAATAACGTTAAAAACATACGTTATTCTACACAAACTATCATTACGTCTGGCGTTACATAATCCATTACATAAATTATGTTAACATAAGGTTTATTCTATTACAATTTTTTATAAACGTTTGTTTTTTAATGTAGGGATTGATGATGGCAACCGTTACATACAGAAGGGGCGTCCCGTAAGAACGTGGTGTTTCCTCATTCCCCCTGTTTCAAAAGGGGGAAAATAAATAAAGTTTTAAACATGTAGAGACAGAGCTTGCTCTGTCTCTGAATGCAAGGCAAACCGTGTAATATTTCGCAAATGGTTATGAAAACAAAACAGCGGCTTATCCTACGCTGGTCGCGTGGCACACCGTTTGAATATCCACCTTGCTTATCTTTGAGACACAGCAAGCTGTGTCTCTACAATCTTGTTATTTTATCTTGCGACGTGTATTACATCCGGCGACGCACGTCCTCTTGAGACGGGTTATAAACCCGTATCTACGTATTGTTTAGGGGAGATTTTTATTCTATCAAATCCCTCCTTAGTCCCCCTTTTACAAAGTGGAAAAAAAAGAAAAAAACAAATCCCCCTCTTTCCCCCTTTTTCAAAGGGGGATAAAAAGCAAAGTAATTTCCCCTCTTTGGAAAAGAGGGGTCAGGGGAGATTTTATGTAATTAAATCCCCCTTTGTCCACCTTTTTCTAAGGGGGATAAAAAGCAAAGTAATTTCCCCTCTTTGGAAAAGAGGGGTTAGGGGAGATTTTTATTCTTTCAAATCCCCCTTCGTTCACTTTTCTAAAGGGGGAAAAAAAGGAAAAGACAAATCCCCCTTTATCCCCCTTTTTCTAAGGGGGATAATAAAGTAATTTCCCCTATTTGGAAAAGAGGGGCCAGGGAGATTTTATGTAATTAAAATACCACAGACTGAAGCCTGCGGCTGCAAAGGTAAACTCTATAGGCAGGAATTACTTTCCATTAAAACAAAATTTCCGATTTCAATGGCATTTGCCACTGTAGTTATCTAATTCTTTCATTAATTTTACTGAAAGGGAATGCGACCTTTAGCCGTTAAATTCAAATGCGGTCCAGTCAATGTTTGGAAATATGTTATCCTTCCATTCCATTTCTGACAAATATCCTTCATCAAAACTTCCGCTTTTCAGCATGTCATATAATTTATAAAATCTGTATATGTGATTTTTTGTTCTTTTTACTGCATATTCAACGGTCGTCTGCGTCTTCATAATAAAAGCCCAGTCGCTGCTCTGCGCAAGTAAAATTTCACGAGCTGCCTGCTTTAGCGCTCTTTCTTCCAGATTATTTAAAGGTTTTTTAATAAAAATATCGGTTAGTTCTTTCATCCTTTCGTATGTTTTATGAAGATGTTTATATATCCAATCGTTTTCTTCGCTTAACCAGTGTTCTGCATATCCTTTGTATCCCCAGCTTGAATAGCATGGGGTTAAAACCTGATTTTTGGGATATTTTTCAAGATACTCAAAAGGAGTAATTAATTTTACCGACTGCTGGTCATAATAAATTTTCCTTATCAGGAAATCAAGAAATGCAGGGCCTTCATACCACCAGTGTCCGAAAAGTTCCGCATCATAAGGAGCAACGATTATTGGCTGTCTTTTCATAATACGATGCAAATGCTCAACCTGTTTTTCCCTGTTAAACATAAAATTACCTGCATGCTCTGCCGCTTTGTTAAGTGCAGCCTGCGGGTCATAAGGTTGCTTATCACCAAGCCCGAGTTTACCGGTTATTTTATAATATTTTATTCCGGTATTCATTCTTATCCCGCTTTCGTGTATGTATGGTCTTATATAATCATAATCCATGTCATAACCAATGTCCCGGTAAAATTCCCTGTAATTATAGTCTCCGGGGTAACCTTCTTTTGCACTCCATACCTGTTTTGATGATTCCATATCCCTGCCAAACGCCGCTACTCCTGATTTGCAGAATACAGGAGCGAAAATGCCGTATTTTGGTCTTGGCGAGCCATAGATAATACCATGTGTATCCGTAATAAAATAACGTATGTTATATTTTTTTAAGATTTCGTCATCCCCGGGATTATATCCACATTCAGGAAGCCATATACCGCGCGGCCTTCTTTCAAAATTTTCAATATAATGATCTACGGCAACTTTTATCTGTGCATTTACTGCATTTTTATGATAAGCAAGTGGTAAAAAACCATGCGTTGCACCGCATGTTATTATTTCAAGTTTTCCTGCATTCTGAATTTGTTTAAAACCATTTACCAGATCCTTGTTATATTTTTCAACAAAAACATAACGTGCATTATAAAATTTTTCGCGATACATTATTGCTGTTCTGTTAAACTGCGGTTCAAATTTTGTTCTGATAACTTCCTTTTCAATCAGTTCTATCATTTTATTTATATAACGGACGTACCTGTCCTGCAATAACGGGTCACGCAACATGGAAATCAAAGGCGGGGTTAATGACATAGTCATACGGAAATCAACGCCATCTTCTATAAGTTTATTAAACACGTTTAACAAAGGTATGTAGGTCTCAGTTATTGCCTCATACAACCAGTATTCTTCCATAGGGTCATTATATTCAGGATGACAGACAAAAGGCAGATGTGCATGTAAAATTAATGATAAAAAGCCATGAGGTTCATGCATAATAGTATTTTATTCGGTTTTTCTGTTAACTGTTATATTAATTGTTCGTTTCTGACTACCATCGGAAGAAGTTGCTTCAATAGGAAAGTTCATCTGTCCATCCGGGAAATGGAAACGCAGAGAAAATGAACCGTCTTCCTTTAATTTTACCTCTTCTCCTTTTACAGTTAACTTTGCGTCTTTTTCAGTTGCACCATAAAGTATTAATTCAGTATCGGCAACCAGGAAAAAACCTTTTTCCGCAGGCTTAATTACCGGTGAACTAAAACTGGATACCGCACCGGAACCGGATAATAATTCCTGCTCAATTCGCATTTTAAATTTTTCCGAACTTCCAAATTTCCCGGCACCTGATAATTTTAATAATTCGTCAAAATCCTCGTCAACTACCATCCATTCTTCGTCGGTCTTGTCAGAAACCCTGTCTCTCGGAGTTGAAACAACGTTTGAACGTGCAATTAAAATAAATCTACCATCTGCAGTTTTAAAACCAAGGTCAACGACGTAACTCCTGTCAGAAGCCCATACGTTTATATACCAGTTATTTGAATCACCATTAACTTTTATGTCAACGAATTTATGTGCGTTTGTCCCGTTGAAAATGATGTCAGTAACGTCATATACTCTTAAAATTAAATCGTAACTGCCGCTTTTTTTTGCTTCTTTTGCTTTTTCTTCCATGAAATCCGCGGCTATGTCCCAATATGCAAAACACCAGTAAGGGTCTCTTGCCAGCAAAACTATTTTGTTGTCATTATAACGGAAAGGTATTTCCGTTTCCTGCCTTTCAGAAAATTTCGTTGCTTCAAAGTGTTTTTTGCCGTTTTTTTCTTCCATCTGAACGGGGTAATATTTAACCGACTCAACTTTTGTTTGCTCTTCAGAAGGAGTTATTTTATGAGTAATAATATCTTTTGCGGGTTCCTGAATTTGTAATTTTTTAGGTCTGCCTCTTTTCCCCGTTTTTATTTTTTCCTGTTTTTTTACGTTTTTAGATATGACCGCTTTTTCTACGTCCTTTTTTTCCCCTTTTTTCTGAACAACTTTTTTCTTTTTTCCTTTCTCCAACATATTTCAAAACCTCACTTTCTAAAAAATAAAATTTTAACTTCACGCCTATTTATCTGTGCATAATTTAGTTTAAATTATCCGTTAATATCACCTGTGGATTTCCCCTGCAAAATTTCATTCAAATCTATGCCCGTTTTAAATTTTACCACTTTTTTGGGAAGGACTTCTACTTTTTCACCCGTCTTTGGATTTCTTGCGGTTCTGCCTTTTCTTTCTTTTACTGAAAATGAACCAAGTCCGGTTATGGAGACTTTTTGGCCATCTTTTAATGCATTCTGTATAATTTGAACAAGATAATCTATCACCTTTTCTATGTCTTTCTTTGGTAAAGCAATATTTTCGCCTATTTTATTTATTATTTCAACTTTTGTCATTAAAAGCCCTCCTTTCTATATTTTTTTAAAGATAACAAAAAAGTATATAAAAGTCAAGCAAATTTTACTCTTTTGCGTAAACAATTCATACGTGTTATAGTAAAAAACATTTATACATTTAATTTTACATTTTTATGAAAAACATAAATGATTAAACTTAAAAACATAAAAATGATAAAAATTACGTCTTTTATTTTTATTTCATATTTTCCACTTATGTCAACCCTGTTTTCCGGGGAAAAGCCGCGTGTTTCAAGTGCAATTATGAGATTCTGTGCCTTTTTAATCCCATTTAAAATGAGAGGAACGACGAGCGGAGTATATGCTATTATCCTTTTTACTATGCTTCCTTTCGTTACGTCATTCCCACGCGATTTTTGTGCTTCTGCTATCGTCCATGCAGAACTTATGAATGAGTCCGCTAATTTGAATGAAAGTAAAACCGTAAAAGATACGGGATAAGGAATTCCAAAAAGCATAAGTCCATAAGAAAAATCCTCGTAAGAAGTAATGCATAAAAACAAAAGTCCGGCAAGAAGCATATTGATGAATCTTAAAGAAAACAATCCCGCATGGTTTAATGCGCCTTTATAAAAATAAAAATTTTTAAAAAAATATATTTTCTCGCTGCTTCTGTAAAAAATAAACCACAAAACAAAAGTTGCAATTCCAATCAATAAAAATAACGGGGCAATCTTTTTTAGATTTAACAAAGAATCTGAAACTATTAAAACAATCACAAGAAACAAAAGCAAAACGAGCATTTCGCGGACGTCATTAATAATAAAAGAAAAAACAAACAATATTATTAAAAATAAAATTTTAATACGCGGGTCCAGTGAATGAAAAATGGTTTTTTTGTCTGCATAAAAGAAAATGCTCATTTTTTTCTCCAGCAGGCATAAAATTCACTTTCGTTAAGCAATATATTTCCGTTTAAACGCAATGATAAATCCATTACTTCCGTTCTTTTTAAGTTTGCTTTTCTTATCAGATTATCGTCATTAAAAAGTCCCCTCTTATTTCCATAATATGACGTTTTTCCATTATCAAGAATAAGCATTTTATTCCCGTAATCGGCAGCAACGTCCATGTCATGGGTAATCATAAGTATTGTTTTGCCCCTGTCATTTAATTCCTGAAGTATGTTCATAAGTCCTTTTAAAGAAGGATAATCAAGACCGGTCGTAGGTTCGTCCATGATTAAAACGTCGGGTTCACCGACAAGGATTGAAGCACATGCAACTTTCTGCCTGTCGCCTTTTGGCAGATTAAACGGGTCTTCGTCTTTTTTTTCAAAAAGTCCCATGTCTTTTAACATTTTTTCAGTCCTGCTTTTTATGATATCCGGCTTCTCTTTTGCGGTCTTTAATATAAAAGAAACTTCGTCAAAAACCGTCTCTGCAAAAATCTGGTTATCGGGATTCTGATAAACGTATGATATTTTCAGATTATGCATATTTTTTTTAATCTGCCCGTTTTTAACCGGAATAATACCTGACAGGATTTTCATCAGTGTTGTTTTTCCTGATCCGTTTGAACCGGCAACGACAATAAAATCTTCTTTTTTTACGTCAAAAGTTATGTCATCAAGCGCATAACTATCGTATCCTTCATATCTGTATTTTAGATTTGTTACCGAGATTATCGTTTCTTTTTCTTTTTTTTCGTCTTTTATCAGTTTTTGATATTCATTTTCGTCAAAATAAAAATTTTCTTTTACGTAAATATCTGCGTTATTTACGTCGCACGCCGGGAATATCTTTCTTATAAAAGGAATTAACATGCCTGCTTTTTCAATTAATTCTCTTTTTGAAAAAGGATCATCCCCGTCATAGATTATCTCCCCATTCTGCAAAACGATTATCCTGGTAAAAAATTCAAAATAATTAAGAGATTGTTCAAATAATAAAACCGTTTTGTCCTGAAATTCTGAATTAAGGAAGGTCAAAACTTCATCCCTTGAAAGCGGGTCAAGGTCGGTAAAAGGCTCGTCGAGAATCACTATTTCAGGATCTGAAGACAACAAAGCAAGCAATGCAATTTTTTGTTTTTCCCCGCCGGAAAGTTCCGTTATGTCCCGCTCAAACAAATTTAAGATTCCGAATCTTTCCAACAACATTTTTGCATAATTAAAAGCTCGTTTATATGGGACTGCCTTATTAAGCGGATAAAAAACAAGTTCTTCTTTTACCGTGCTTGTTACGAGTTGCGACTCAAAATCCTGCAATAAAATTCCGATTTTATCCAGAAGATCCTTGGGTTTTTCGGTTTTTGTGTCTCTGCCGTATAAAAAATACTCCCCTTCCAACATTCCATTTTCTATTTTTGGCAATATCCCGGAAATAATTTTTGAAAAAGTAGTTTTCCCGGCTCCGTTCATACCGGCAATCAGCACTTTTTCTTTTTCGTCAATCCGGACGTTAATGTTTTTTAAAACGTAAGGCAGATTTTGTTTATATTTAAAAAAAATGTTCTGTAAATTTATCATTCTTTAAAAATCAGACCCATCTTTTCAATTCTTTTGTATAAAAATTTTAATAAAATACTGCCGAGAACCGAAGACATTATGGAATTGTTTATGAATACGACTAAAAAAATTGCAATTGCCGGTGCTAATTTTAAAATTCCAACCCCTATTGCCACTATTGCCGCACAAACAAAACTGGAGATGATGGAAATAAAAATAAAAATTCCTATTTGTTTTGCGTCCGGTATTATTTCCGTCTTTACAAGAACGTTCCATAATTTGTATGCAACGTAAGAAAAAAAGAAATTACCAATGAAACCAAAAATGCTTGCAAGCGTAAGCATCCCAAAAAAATCAGCAATCAGATTTCCGATTGCAGAACCCCATGCAGCAGCAGGACCAAACAAAACCCCAAACAAAACCGGAATTACGCTTGCCGGTCTTAACTCCGTCAGTCCTGGTATTATCTGTATCGGCTTAAACGGTATAAGCATGCCGGCATAAATTGCAGCCGTTACTGCAACAATGACGATTTTTTTGGTATCTTTAAAAACGTTAAAAACTTCTTTCATATAAATCACCTCTTGTATTTTATTACGTTTTTAACAATTCAGGATTTTTATGTTGGACAAACACGCCGCTTACAGCAATTTACGTTTTCCGTTTACCAGTTATTTTCGAGAATGTTCAGGACTTCCTCAAGTTCTTTTTTTATGTTTAAAAGTTTTTGTTCTTTTATTTTCGTATCAAAACCAAACAACTGCATTTGTTCTCCTTCGCTGTTTGCCAGTATTTCCTTTAATTTCTTTTTAGCACCATTAATCTTGTATTCATCTTCATAAAGCAGTTTTTTTATGATAAAAATGACGTCTATTTCCTTTTTCGTAAACTTTCTCTGGCCAACCCTGTTTTTTAACGGTTTCAACTCGTCAAAATTCTGTTCCCAGAATCTTATAACCGATTCACGAACGCCGGTTATCTGTGCAACTTCACGTATCGGATAATACTTTTTTTCTTTAATCTCCATCTTTTACCTCCAGCGTTTATTGTTTAATATATTAATACGACGGTATTACCGGTCGTCTTTATTTTTATTTAACAGTTCCTTTTCTGATTTTGGAGAACGGCCCATCAAATCAGCCATTGATTCATAAATTGATTTATCTTTATATAAAACGTTGTATATTTCCGTCGTTATTGGCATTTCAACCCCGTATTTTTTTGACAACCTGTATGCGGACAGTGTCGTTTTTACCCCTTCTGCAACCATTTCCATGTGTTTAAGAATCCGGCTTATTTTTTTACCTCTGCCAAGTTCCTCACCAACCGTTCTGTTTCTGCTGTATTTACTCGTGCACGTAACTATCAGGTCGCCAAGTCCGGAAAGTCCGGAAAACGTATCTTCCTTTGCTCCCATTTTTACTCCCAATCGTTTGATTTCTGCAAGACCGCGCGTAACGAGTGCTGCTTTTGTATTGGCACCGACGCCCATGCCATCCAGAATGCCCGCTGCAATTGCAATTACGTTTTTCAAAGCCCCGCCAAGTTCAACTCCCAAAACGTCTATGCGAGTATACACCCTGAAATAATTCGTAAAAAATATACGCTGGACTTTTTCTGCAATTGATATGTTTTTTGATGCAGCAACAATAGTTGTCGGAACTTTTCTCGCAACCTCGGCTGCAAGTGAAGGTCCCGACAGGACAGCAACGTCAACGTAATCTTTAAGAATTTCTTTTATTATCCGCGACATCGTCAGTAACGATTTCTGTTCTATTCCCTTTGTTACACTGATAAAAAGTTTTTTATTATATTTATATTTTTTTATTTTATACAAAATGCTCCTCATAAAATGTGACGGCACTGCAAGAACAATGATATCCGACTCTTCAACTGCCATTTTTAGGTTATTTGTTATAAAAATATCGTCCGGTATTTTTATGCCTTTTAAAAACTTATAATTTTCGCGTTTTTTATTTAATTCATCGGCATAATCCCTGAAATATTCAAATAAAATTACACGGTTATGTCTTTCGTTTAAAATTAAGGAAAGAGCAGTTCCCCATCCGCCAGCGCCGACAACTGAAACGTTCATGTCTATTTTGCCTTTTTATCAGTTTTTATCTCAAATTTGCTTTCAGTTCCGTTCATAAGACGTTTTATGTTTTCTTTATGCATGTAAACAATGAATGCCGCCGCTGCAAAAGCAAATATGAGTATTAAATTCAGATACCCGCTTTCTCCATAAATAAAAACAAATGCAGGAAATAAAACGGAAGCGATAATTGAACCCAGCGAAACGTATTTAAACAGATAAAAAACGATTAAAAATATTACAAGGCAGGAAATTATTGAAATCGGCGCAAGTGCAAAAAAAACTCCAAGAGACGTTGCAACTCCTTTGCCACCCTTAAACTTAAGGAAAATGGTAAACGTGTGCCCGAGAATTGCAGCAACCCCGGACAAAACCGGAACCAAAGGCATGTCTTTGAACAAAATAAAGGAAAACAAAACTGGCAGATAACCTTTTAATGCATCCAGAACAAGCACTACGATAAACCATTTTGTTCCCATGACCCTGTTTACGTTCGTTGCGCCGATGTTGCCGCTTCCAACGGTTCTTATGTCAATCCCTTTGATTTTTTTTACGACAACATAACCGTTTGGTATGGAACCGACAACGTATGTCAATAATAAATATAAAACAATCCAGACATATACCAAATTATTTCTCCTTTTGTTTTGTTTTAAATTTCAGGGACACGCCATTGAAACCGCAATTTTCCCTGATTTTACCTTCAACGTATCTTAAATACGAACTGTCTATTTTATCTTTTCCATTAACAAAAATGACGAAAGTCGGTGGAGCAACGCCAATCTGCGTTATGTAATTTACTTTTAATTTTCCACTCTTAGTCTGAGCCGGATTCTTAAATAAAACGTCTTCAAAAATTCTATTTAAAGAAGACGTTTTTATCCTTTGATTATACTGATTTTCAACGTCAATTACAACATCAATTAATTTCTGTAAATTTATTCTTTTCAATGCCGAAATAAAAACGACGGGCATAAAATCCAGAAAAGGTAACGTGCCTTTTACGTAATTTATATATTTTTTCATGGTTCTTTTTCTTTCTTTCAAATCAATGACATCCCATTTATTAACAGCCAAAATAATGCCTTTACAATTATCTTTTACATACCCGAGAATTTTTTTATCAATTTCCGTTAGTCCTTCTGATACGTCAATGACGTGAATTACGATGTCGGAACGTTTTATGTTTGCAAACGCTCTGCCTACGCTGAACTCGAGAATTTTTTCTTTTATGTTTTTTCTTTTTTTTATTCCTGCGGTATCAACGAAAATAAATTTTTTGTCATTAATTTTAACTTCTGCATCTATGGCATCACGGGTTGTCCCCGGCACGTCGGTAACAATCATTCTCTCTTCGTTTATTAAAGCATTAAACAGCGAAGATTTACCAACGTTTTCCTTTCCGGTTATGGTAATGCGTGGTATTTTTTTATTTTCAATTCTCTCCGATGGTTCGGGAATTTTACTTATAACGTAATCCAGTATAGAATCCAGGCCGGTGGAGTGCTCGGCTGATACAGCAAACAATTTATTTACGCCAAGTTTATAAAATTCGTAACTGTTATTGATAAGATTTTCGTTGTCACATTTGTTGACAACCAGCATAAAATCTTTTCCGTTTTTTCTTAAATATTCGCATATCTTTTTGTCATCCGGCATCAAACCGCTGATTGAATCTACGACTAATAAAACAAGGTCCGACATTTTTATTAATTTTTCAATTTGTCTTAACACAAGTTTTTTTATTTTATCCGGATTTTCATATATAACGCCTCCGGTATCAATTAATTTAAACCGCCTGCCGAGCCAGTTCACGCTTCCTTCCACCATATCCCGTGTAACGCCCGGATAATCATCTACTATTGATTTATGATTGCCCGTTAATTTATTAAACAGGGATGATTTGCCAACGTTCTCCCTTCCTATAATTGTAACCATAAATTCGTCGTTTAACATATAAACACCTTTATTTTACGCCGTGATAGTCGTAAATTTAATGTTTTCTTTCCGGCATATATCTGCAATGACGTCCCTGCCTGATTTTGCAACGACGGGCAGTCCGCCGCCCGGTGACGTCCATTGCCCGATAAGAAAAAAATTTTCAAGTCCGGGCAGCGTTTTTTCAATGTTCATAGAAAATGTTTTTGTAGTCGGGAGCCACCCTTCGTATGCGCCTCTCCATACCCCGGTCCTGCTTTCAAACGTTACAGGAGTGGCAACGTCAAAAATCTCAACGTCTTCGTTTATCCCGGGATAAAATTCGTTCAGCGTATCTATTATGATTGCCGCAGTTTTTTGTTTTTCAAATTCATAATTTTCTTCAACGTCTTTTAGTTTTTTCCAGTAATCAAAATCAGTATCAATAAAAACGGAAAGAACGGATTTGCCCGGAGGTGCTGCTTCCGGATCGTAAGCGGTATGTCTGCAAGATAATTTGTTTACGTCTTTCCCTGCTATCTGTAACGGCTTATTTAGTTCAAACAACGTCAAATGTGGCGTTCCTTTTAAATCCCTTTTAAGTCCCAAAAATGTCAACAATAAAGGCGGAAATAATTTCATTTTCTTATAATATCCATCTATTCTGTCATTGATGAATTCTCCGTTTAACATTTTATATATGGTCGTTCTGCCGTCGCATGCGGATATCACGTAATCAGACGTAAATCTGGAACCGTCTTCCAGATTAACGCCGGTCGCTTTTTCATTAATTATTCTTATTTTTTCAACCTTTGCATTGTAAACTATTTCACCACCAAGACTTTTATATCTTTTTTCAATTGAATCAGTAACACCTTGTGAACCGCCGACCGGGTAACCTGCTTTTTGCTTATGAAACCATGCAAGGACAAACATCATTGCAATAAGCGGGAAATCCGGAGTATCAAAAAAAGCACAGAAATACCTTTTTAAAAAAGGATTTGTAAATTTTTCTGAAAATTTTCTGACGGAAAAATTCCTGTATTTAATAAAATATTTTAAGCCCGGCAACGACCTGATTGCCGTCTTTATTAAGGAAGAAAAGTCACGTTCCCGGGGATATTCAAATTCACTTAAACTCCTGACCGCTTCTGTAAATTCGTCTATTAATTTTCCATCTTCCGGTGCGATCTCTTTTAAATGATACATAAATTTATTTACGTTTGAATAAAAAACAAGTTCTTTTCCCTCTTTTGGCCTCACTCTGCAGTATTCGTCAAAATACAGAATTTTCCTGTCTTTAATGACGCCGAGTTCATCCCATATTTTGTAAAAAGAATTCTCCGGCGAAGTTCCAAGAAGCCAGTATAAACACGGGTCAAATACAAAATCATTTTTTTTCCACGAAACACACTGTCCGCCCGGTCTGTCGTTCATTTCAAAAATCGTCGTTTTAAAACCATTCATCCTTGCATAACATCCGGCAGAAAGCCCTGCAATGCCCGCACCTATTATAATAATTGACTTATCCAAGATTGTTCTCCTTAAATCAATACGTTTATATACATTATAATATTTTTAAAGTAAACGACAATAAAAAAATGAACCGGGGTAATAACAGTAATGCCGATAACATAATTACTATTCTTACGAGATGGTGGGATTGTGGTATTGTTTACTTTATAACCGGCACATTCCTTTTATATTATATGATAGAAGCCGTGACAATCCTTAAATTGTCACGGCTTTGTAATTAATCATCATTGCGTTATAAATATAGAAAAATTAAAATATCCGATATGCTAATTATATTGACTGATAAAATTATTGATATTTTCTTCTTCCTCTTTTGTTAAGGTAACAAAACTAATGCCTGCCAGAAAACCATCCACTACTCTTTTACACCATTTTACTTCACAAAAAGTATCAACTTTTTTATTAAATTCATTTAATACAAAATTGACGCGAAGCATATTGCCTGCTTTTAATGCCTGATTTAATTGAAAACAAAGTCCGCCAAGAGAAATGTTTTTAATCTGGGCTTTTTTATATTCAATTTCCTGAAGGGCTGGATTATCCAGTATTTTAAAATTGCTTTCTATCGTCTGTGGAATACGTTTTTGAGTCCTTCTATCCTTAAATATATCAAGCATATTTTTATCACCTCACTTTATTAACCTTTATTTTAAACGTTTAATGTGTTTTTGTCAATGAAAAAATTAAATTTTATGGGAATAAGGATAGACATGGCAGACACATAGCAATGTAGAAAATAATGGAAAAAGATGGGTTAGGGGAAATTTTTATTCTTTTAAATCTCCTTATTCCTCCTTTTTTAAAGGGGGATGATAATAAAAATAAATTCCCCTCTTTGGAAAAGAGGGGCCAGGGGAGATTTTATCCTTTCAAATCCCCCTCATTCCCCCTTTTTCAAAGGGATGATAAGAAAAGAAAATTCCCCTCTTTGGAAAAGAGGGGTTAGGGGAGATTTTATGTAATCAAATCCCCCTTTGTCCCCCTTTTTTAAGGGGGAAAAGAAATAAAGTTTTAAACATGTAGAGACAGAGCTTGCTCTGTCTCTGAAAACGAATTAAATGGTGGAATTTTTTATAAATGGTTATGAAAACAAAACAGCGGTTTATCCTGCGCTGGTCGCGTAGCACACCGTTTGAATATCCGCCTTGCTTATCTTTGAGACACAGCAAGCTGTGTCTCTACAATTACGTTATCATACGTTTAGGATGATAAATACGAATTATAAATGACAACGGATGATTACAGTTCAATTAAAAATAAAAAATGGAAATATGGATGGAATTGTATTTTAACGGCTGCATTATACCACCCATCGTTTTAAACATGTAGAGACAGTTTTTGCTCTTCATTCCTTTTTTATAAAGAAGAAAATAAATCCCCCTCTTTCCCCCTTTTTCTAAGGGGGATGATAAGAAAAGAAAATTCCCCTCTTTGGAAAAGAGGGGTTAGGGGAGATTTTATGTAATCAAATCCCCCTTTGTCCCCCTTTTTTAAGGGGGAAAAGAAATAAAGTTTTAAACATGTAGAGACAGTTTTTGCTCTTCATTCCCTTTAAAAAAAGACAAATCCCTCTTCATCCCCCTTTTTCAAAGGGGGAATATAAGAAAAGTAATTTCCCCTCTTTGAAAAAGAGGGGCCAGGGGAGATTTTATTTTATTAAATTCCCCTTATATAGGACAGTAATGACATCAATTCATAATTAAAACAACATCCGAATATTTCTTATCTTTATTTTGTGTTTATTATGCTTTTTTTTCTTCCGGCTTTTGTTCTTCTGTTTTTTTCTCTGTTGCATTAGTCTCCGATGCCCTGGCTTCTGTTACCTTATTCTCTTCGCTTTTCTGTCCATTAATTTCTGCCGGCTTTACAGTTTCTTCTTCCGGAATATCCCGAACAATTTCATTACTACCAAATTTTCTTGCCTGTCTTTTGGCTTTTTTCCCCGCCGAATCTCTTAAATAATAAAGTTTGGCACGTTTTGATTTGCCTTTTCTTATTATTTTTACGGATTCAATAAAAGGCGAACAAACCGGATAGGTTCTCTCAACTCCTACTCCACCATAAGAAATTTTTCTTACGGTTATCATCTCATTTAATCCGCTTCCTTTTTTTGCTATTACTACTCCTTCAAATCCCTGTATTCTCTCTTTGCCGGATTCTTTAATTTTGGAGTTGATTTTAACGGTGCTGCCTATCGTTACGGAATTAAAATATTTATTTTTTTTCTTATACATTTTTTCAACAACTTCCTTTACATTATTCATTTTCTTCTCCTTTCCTGATTTTATCCAGAATAATTTTTTCTTCCTCATTTAAATTTACCGGATTTAACAATTCAGGCCTGTTTAAATAAGTTTTTTTTAACGCCTGCTTTTTCCTCCAATTTCTGATTTCTTCATGATTGCCTGAGACAAGGACGTCCGGAACCTTGTATCCCATAAATTCCCTTGGTCTCGTATATTGCGGATAATCAAGCAATCCGTTATTAAAAGATTCGTTTTTAACGGATTCGCTGTTGCCAAGCACGTCAGGAAGTAATCTGACAATGCCTTCTATCAATACCATTGCAGGAAATTCACCGCCGCTTAAAACGTAATCGCCTATTGATATTTCTTCGTCAACAAAATTAATCACCCTTTCGTCAACGCCTTCATATCTGCCGCAGATTAATATTAAATTGTCCTGCATTGAATATTCGTGCAATTTATTCTGCGTCAGTTTTTTCCCAGACGCACTGAAAAGTAGCGTTTTAACGTTGCCTTTTTTGTCAATCTCCTGTCTGATATTTGTAAGAGCGTTAAATATCGGTTCTACTTTCATTACCATCCCTTCAAGTCCTCCAAAAGGGACGTCATCCGTAGTTTTATGTTTATCAGTAGTAAAATCTCTTATGTTAAGAATTTTAAAATCAACCTTTTGTTTTTCTCTTGCTTTTTTTAAAATGCTGAAATTTAAAACGTCGTTAAATATTTCTGGAAAAATTGTTAAAATAAATATCCGCATCACTCGTCTATGATTTCAATTGGTATTCTTTTTTTCATTCCTTTTGCCAATGCCGCCATGCATATTATGTTTCTTATCGTTTTTATGGTTTTGCCTTCCCTGCCGATTATGTTTTTAACGTCTCTTTTTGAAACTTTAATCAGAAGTTTCTTTGAATAATCCGTTTCAATTTCCTGGACGACTAATTTATCTGCTTCGTCAACAATCAAGGACGACAAATAAATCAGTAACTCCTTCATTTTTCACCTTTTTTGCTTTTTTTCTTTTTCTTTTTTGGCATTGACTTGTATGCCTCCGTATTTTTTATCATATCTTTTACGGTATCAGAAATTTTCGCACCTTTTTTCAGCCACTCAATCGTTTTTTCAACGTTTATTTTTACGTCGTCTTTCAGCGGAAAATAATGTCCGAGTTCTTCAATATATTTACCGCCTTTTGCAGATTTTTTTTCGTCTATAACTACAATTCTGTAAAACGGGGTATTTGCTTTTCCCATTCTTTTTAATCTGATTACACTTGCCATTATAGCCTCCTTTTAAATTCTTTACGTTTTTTTCCGACCAATCTAAACCGGCAAAGTTAATTATGAAACATCCGCTTTGTTATTTACGTATAACCGGACGTTCTTTTATGGAGCCGATGACCGGACTTGAACCGGTGACCTAACGATTACGAATCGTTTGCTCTACCACTGAGCTACATCGGCATTATCAACTGCAAATTTTATGGCAGTCTTTTTCAGTATTTAAGTGGTGCCGAGAGACGGAATCGAACCGCCGACACAAGGATTTTCAGTCCTCTGCTCTACCGACTGAGCTATCTCGGCACCAAATTATTAAAATATCAAATTATTGAAAGTTTAATATTTTGAATTTTTTGAAACATACGATTAACCAAACTTTCAAAAAACGTTAAAAGTATAATAAATAATGTATTTATTGTCAACATAAAATGTCAAATAACTGGGAATAAGGATAGACATGGTATACACATAGCAAGGTTGAAAATAATGAATAAAGATAGGCTGGATGCTCTTAATAAAATATTAAAAACAAAAGATAGGGAAAAGAGTGGAATCTAAAAATCGGG
>JAGNJD010000062.1 GCA_018000835.1 Candidatus Goldiibacteriota bacterium
CCCGATTTTTAGATTCCACTCTTTTCCCTATCTTTTGTTTTTAATATTTTATTAAGAGCATCCAGCCTATCTTTATTCATTATTTTCAACCTTGCTATGTGTATACCATGTCTATCCTTATTCCCATCATAAAAAAAATGGAATGTTGCAAAAAATAATAGTTATTTGTATAATATTAAAAAAGATTTAATAATTTATTGGAACAGCATTAAAAATGTTTTATCTACTTTGCCAGGAGGGTTCCAGGGTCGCTGCGGAATATCACTGATATTCCGCAGCGCCCCTGGTCAATCAACAAATCCCGTAAAGAGAATTTCTACGGGACAAATTGATTGAATTTTTTGTGGGAGCCTTGGGCTTTAGCCCGAGGGGGTCCCACTTCATAAAAGGGAAATAACAAGGAGCATTTATGGAAGAGGATAACAAATTAACCGACGAAGAAGAACAACTTTTAAGAGAATATGAGGAAGAGAAAAGAAAACAAAAGATGACGATGGAAAACGAAGTTCATCAGGAATTAAAAGATGACCTGGCTGAACAGGTAAAAGACGTAATGGAAAAGGAAATGCAGGGAGGAATGGAGGAAGAGGTAAAAAAAGAAGTGGAATTGGCAATGGATATAGAGGTTGAAAAGGCAATAAGTATTGAAGAAATGAAAAAAAAGATGGAAGATGAAATAAGAAAAAAGATAGAACAGGAAACCCGTGAACGATTACAAAAAGAGATAGAAGAAAAAATAAGAAAGGAAGTGGAAGAAAGGGAAAGGCAAAGAAAATCCGAACTGATAAATAAAATCCAGGCATTAAAAGAATATGAAGAGGATTTAAGAAAAGAACGCGAAAATGAAGCAAAAGAAAAGGAAAATTTTATTAATAAGATAAAAACGGCTGAATTGTCAATAGACGAATCCATGAAACAAAAAGAGAAGGAATTAAAGGAAAAGTTAAAAGAAGAAGTAAGAAAGGAATTGGAAGAAGAAAGGCAAAGAAAAAAAGATGCACTTTTACAAAAACTGGAAGAAACGGCACAAAAAACGAGTACAATTTCAGGTAAATTCTTAAACAAAAACGAAAAAATAATAATACTTCAGCTTTTTGAAGAATCTCAGCTTGTCCTGTCTACTTTACTGGCAACACGGTTAAATAAAAAAGACGTTGACGCCATGTTTGTAAAAACGCTGAACGCCGTTGCCGATAAACATTCAGAAGTATTAAAAAAATCCATGTATGATAAGAATGGTAATCTGTTACCCGGCGGTATTTTAAATCTGTCGAGGATAATAAGCAATACCGAACTAATTTCCGATAGCGAAGAAAAAAGAGACGAAAAATTTCTGGAAGCATTAAACGCCATTTTTAAAGAAAGAATTACTGCGATGGAGAAATCTACGGGCCGTGACATAAAAGAAAAATTAGTTTCCGATGTTTTGAATCAAATGAAGAAATTTGTAATAAAGAAGGGTTATGAACCAAAAATTTCAAACGCTTTTTTTAAACAGGTATTTCCCGCATGAAATTTCATGAGGTAACATTATGAATGATTACATAATAAAAAGAGAAACGTTAGAGGAAATGGAAGAAAAAAATCTGGCTCCTTATGCAATGAAAAGCAAACATTCCTCAGGAAGAAAATATAAGGAAGAGGAACATGAATATAGAACGTGTTATCAGCGCGACAGGGATAGAATAATTCACTCCACAGCATACAGACAACTTGAATATAAAACGCAGGTATTCGTAAATCTTGAAGGGGATTATTACAGAACACGATTGACGCATACTTCAGAAGTAGTCCAGATTTCACGCACCGTAGCGAAAGCGTTAAAATTAAACGAAGAATTAACGGAAGCAATAGCACTTGCTCATGACATAGGTCATACGCCATTTGGACATTCAGGGGAAGATATTTTAAACAAACTGATGAAAGATGAAGGCGGTTTTGAACATAACGTTCAGAGTTTAAGGGTGATGGAAGAGTTGGAAGAAAAATATCCTGATTTTCCCGGATTAAATTTATCATGGGAAACCAGGGAAGGCATTATTAAACATAAAACGGATTATGACAGCCCGTACATAAAAGAGTATGAACCCGAAAAACAGCCAACCCTTGAAGCCCAGATAGTAAACGTTGCAGATGAGATAGCATATAACTCTCATGACATAGATGACGGTATTACTTCGAAAATTCTTACAATAGATTCTTTAAAGGGAACTAAAATGTGGAATGAAATGTCAAAATACATAGATAAAGATAAATTTAACAAATTACCAAGAGACATGCAGAAATATAATGTTACGAGGTCTCTCATTAATATTCAGATAACGGACCTGATAAATGGAACTATCCGGAATCTTGAACAATTTTCAATAAATTCATTGCAAGACGTAAGAAATTTAAAACGTCCGCTCGTTGAATTTACCCCGGTTATGAAAGAAATACACAAAGATTTAAAGGATTTTTTATATAAAAATTTTTATAAACATTACAAAATAATAAGAATGGAATATAAGGCTGAAAAGATAATACAGGAATTATTTAACGTATATTTACAAAGGGGCATAAAAAAGGACAGCAGGAAAAAGGATTTAGACGTATCCATTCTTCCACCGGAAGTTTATAAAAGAATTGGCAGGGATTCTTTGAAACGGGTGATTTGTGATTACATAGCATCCATGACGGATAGATATATACTTGACGAATATAAAAAACTTTTTGACCCTTATGAAAAAGTATAGATTCAGTTAATGGAAACAAAATTAAAATTAAACATCAGTTTAACGAATTCTTACACTCCCAGGGGCATTGTTTTTATCCCGACCTTTAATTGTACCTGTATGTGCAGACATTGCAATAATAATTTTAAAAGCAGAGATTTGTCTTTATGCATGGATTATAACAGGGCGATTTCTATTTTATACGAAGCAAAAAAGATCGGATTGAATTCAATCCAGATAACCGGTGGAGAAATAACGATGTATCCTGAATTTATGGCAAACATAGTTCCACATGCGAGGAAACTCGCCATGCGTATAAATAAACCTCCTACAAATTGTTACATAGCACAAGACGTTGAAAAAACAGAAAAATTTTTTTATGATTTAAAAAATGCCGATTACAGATCGGGTTTCAGGATTTCAATTGACCCGTATCATAATAACGTAATGGCAATTTCAACGATTGCAGATTTTATCGTTTCGTATAAAAAATTTTTTAAATTATCAACGCTTACTATTGGTTCGTGTTATTACGACGGGAACAAAATATTTGAACTTTACGAAGAATTGATACGTTGTTTAAAAGAAAGGGGGCTAAAAGAGATTTATATAAGCAAAGAAAGGCGTTCCATTATTGTGGAAGGATATAAAATTAAATATGGCATCTGGAAACCAACGCGGCCTTCATGGCAGGAACTCACCGACATGGAAGTTGAACTAAAAAAGATTGAAAAAACTTTTGCATGTCTTGGACCAGAGGGTGTGGGATATTTATGGATTGAACCTGACATGAAAGTCAGAATTTGTTCATGTAACGGGAATAATTTTAACGATTATCTGATAATAGGCGATTTAAACAAAGAGTCACTACGGGAAATAATTGATAAGGCATCAAAAAACAAAATTTTTAAAGTCCTTGCAAATGAAGGATCTGCTGGTTTGAGAAAAGTTTTAAATTTCAGGGATAATATACTTGATGAAAACAAAGAATATACGTTTATGTGCGAACTTTGTAATGAAATACTTGGTAACGAAAGGTATTTGGAAATATTAAAGAACAACCTGGACTTCATAGATGCATAAAAAGCGTTTAATAAACTGACAGCATAGGAAGATTTATTAAAAAAGTAAATACTTTTTAATTGATGAAAAGTATTGTAATGGTTTTAGGAAAAAAAGGACGGCATTTACCATTACGATTAATAGTAATGTTTTGATTTGTAGATTGAATTTCACCGTAAAGACGACATAATTTGTCTGCGCGGATTTTTTAAGGAGAATTATATGAACCTGATTGAAGTAATGATAAGGTCAAAAGAACAAAATCCCGATAAGGTATTTTTAAAGATGGACAGGAAAAAAATGACGTTTAAAAATTTTTACGAAAACGTGTCGGACCTTGCACATGGATTGAAAGAACTGGGCATAAAAGAAAATGACAGAGTTGCTATTTTATTAAATAACAGTATGGAATTTATTGTTTCATATTTTGCAATTCTATCGATCGGAAGCATCGTTGTCCCGCTGAATACTTTTTTATGTCAGGACGAAATAATATTTATTTTAAATGACTGCATGGCAAAGGTTTTAATTACATCTTCTGATTTCGGCAATGTTTTAAAAAATTTTAATTTTAACAAGGTCCCGTCAATAGAAAATATTATCAGCGTTGATAACCTCACCGGCGTTAAAAACATTAATTTTGATACGTTGTTAAAAAAAGAAAAAATAAATATACCATCCATTGACGTTGACGAAGAAAAAGTGTGCGTTTTAATATATACGTCAGGGACGACCGGATTTCCCAAAGGAGCAATGCTTACTCATAAAAATCTTATATCAAATGTCAGGTCATGCATCAAAGCAATACACATAAAAGAAAATGATAAATTTATTATTTTCCTGCCAATGTTTCATTCTTTTAATTTTACCGTTTGCGTTTTAATACCTTTATTCTGCCAATGTCGTTTGACGATAATAAAATCCATCCAGCCCTTTTCAAAAATATTAAAAACGATATTGTTTGACAGAACCACTATATTTATTGCAATACCGCAGGTTTATAATGTACTATCCCGCCAGAAAATTCCGCGATGGATGCTATGGTTAAATCCCATAAGGGTATGCGTGTCGGGTGCGGCGCCTCTTGCCGGCGAGGTTTTAAAAAGATTTGAAGAAAAATTTAAAACACCTCTTGTTGAAGGATATGGTTTATCAGAGGCGTCTCCCGTAGTTTCCGTCAATCCGCTGGATGGTATCAGAAAGCAGGGTTCCGTAGGACCTGCAATACCAGGCGTTGAGATTAAAATCGTTGATGAAAACGGTAATCCTTTAAAATGCGGGGAAATAGGGGAAATAATAGTAAAAGGACCAAACGTAATGAAAGGCTATTATAACAGAGAAGTTGAAACCAACATGACCATTAAAAACGGATGGTTATATACGGGCGATGTTGGTAAAATGGACGAAGATGGCTATTTATACATAATTGACAGAAAAAAAGATCTGATCATCGTGAATGGAATGAACCTGTATCCAAGAGAAGTAGAAGAAGTGTTATATAAACATCCGGCAGTGCAGGATGCAGTCGTTGTTGGCAAAAAAGATGCCGCACATGGCGAAATTCCCATAGGTGTAGTTTTGTTAAAAGACGGTGCGTCAGCAACGGAACAGGAATTAAGGAAATTTTGTAAAGAACGTCTGTCAAATTTTAAAATTCCTCATAGATTTGAATTCTGGAAAGAAATACCGATGACAGGGTCTGGAAAAATTTTGAAAAGAGAGGTTAAAAAGATAGTAAATGAAAGATGACATAAAATGTTTTATTGCACAGTTAAATACGACGGTAGGAGATATAGAAAACAATACTAAAAAAATAATTAATTTAATTGACAATGCAAAAAATAACGGGTGTGATTTGATAATTTTTCCGGAACTTGCTATTACGGGTTATCCGCCGGAGGATCTGCTTTTAAGGGATAATTTCATAAAAAATAACATTTATGCGTTAAGGAAAATTGCAAAAAGGACAAAAAACATAACGACGGTCGTAGGTTTTGTATCAAAAAAGAAAGGTAAAAGACATAACTCGGCGGCAGTTCTTCAAAATGGCAGAATACAAAACGTTTATCATAAAATTTATCTCCCTAATTACGGTGTTTTTGACGAAAAAAGATATTTTGAACCGGGTAACAAACCGGTAGTCGTAAAAATTAAAAATAAAAAATTTGCCATAACGATTTGTGAAGATTTATGGGTTGAAAATTTGTATCTCAAAAAATTAAAAAAGAGGATAGATTATATTATTAATATAAGTGCATCTCCATATTACATGCAAAAATGGAAAGAACGCGTAATCGTTTTTAAAAGGCGGGCACATGATTATAACGCCGGCATTTTATTTTGTAATCTTGTTGGTGGTCAGGATGAACTTGTTTTTGATGGCCATTCCTTATTCATGGAAAAAAACGGAAAAGTAATATTACATGGCCCCCAATTCAGAGAAAGCAACGTTGTTTTTGAATTAAACCAGGACAAAAAAGACATTTTACAGGAATATGCTCCTTTACCAAAAGTAGAGGAAGTTTATGAGGCATTAAAACTGGGAATTACAGATTATATCAGGAAAAACGGATTTAAAAAGGTTATTATAGGATTAAGCGGAGGAATAGATTCTGCATTAGTTGCGACCATTGCAGTGCATGCCCTTGGCAGGGAAAACGTAAATTTGATTTTTATGCCGACAAAATTCACATCAAAAGAGTCGTTTGACGATTCCCAAAAATTATGCATGAACCTTGGAATTGATTTAAAGATAATTCCAATCCAAAAAATATTTGATTTATATCTTAATGAACTAAAAAAACATTTTAAAGGCACAAAACCTGATAAAACGGAGGAAAATTTACAGGCAAGGATAAGGGGCAACATTATAATGGCTTTTTCAAATAAATTTAATTATCTCGTTTTAACGACCGGGAATAAAAGTGAAATGTCAACGGGTTATGCAACCTTGTATGGAGACATGGCCGGTGGTTTTGCCGTATTAAAAGACGTGCCAAAAACGCTCGTATATGAAATCGCAGGATTTATTAATAAAAAGTCAGGTTTCAATTTAATACCTGAAAATATTTTAAAAAAACATCCTACTGCGGAATTAAAATATAACCAGAAAGACCAGGATACTCTTCCGCCTTATGCCATATTGGATAAGATAATTGAGGATTACATTGAAAAAGACAAAACTTATACGGATTTGAAAAATAAATACGACAGTAAGATACTAAAAAAAGTAGTCAAAATGATTGACTTAAGCGAATATAAAAGACGGCAAGCACCGCCCGGAATAAAAATAACGCCCAAGGCTTTTGGAAAAGACAGACGAATGCCCATAACCAATAAATACATGGAATAAATGATGAAAAATGTTATTTTAGTCAGCGCCTGTTTGTGTGGCGTAAATTGCAGGCACGATGGAAATATGATAGACAATCAATTGTTAAAAAAACTGGTTGCACAGAAAAAGGCAATACCATTATGCCCTGAGATGCTTGGAGGCAGGGGCGTTCCAAGATATCCGGCAGAAATAGTTGGCGGCTCGGCAGAAGACGTAATAAATGGCAGGGCTAAAATAAAAGACAGGATGGGGAAAGACGTAACAAACGAAACAATAGCCGGCGTTTTATACGTCGTTGCAGCTGTAAAACGGATGGGAATAAAAAATGCCATATTAAAAACCAAGAGTCCAACCTGTGGTATGGGAAAGATTTTTGACGGGTCTTTTTCCGGGAAACTTATAGATGGGGATGGGATTCTAACGGCTGCATTGATAAGAGAAGGAATAAAAATTTATACTGAAAATGATTGTTCAACCCTGGTTAAGGAATTACTGGAAGAGAATGACGTTCCATAAGCATAGTGCGTTATGAAATATAAAAGGTGTCAGACCTTGAATATACACTTGATAATGAAGTAGGAATTATATAAAAACATTTAATTAAAGTAATTAAAGGATATAAATAATAAGAGGTAAAAAGATGGGCGACACTTGTCAACAATGTTGTGTTTCCGAATCAAAAAATTTAACATTGAATAATTGATTCATGTCGTATGATTTGCCATTGAGTTTAGGCATAGGATTTTTCCATTTATCTTGTTGAAGGCGTTCAA
>JAGNJD010000032.1 GCA_018000835.1 Candidatus Goldiibacteriota bacterium
CCCGATTTTTAGATTCCACTCTTTTCCCTATCTTTTGTTTTTAATATTTTATTAAGAGCATCCAGCCTATCTTTATTCATTATTTTCAACCTTGCTATGTGTATACCATGTCTATCCTTATTCCCAATTGACATTAAAGACGGCATTGACAAACGGGACCACGTATGATAATAATACGATAAAGTATAGGAATTAAAAATATGAGAAAGGGAGAAAAAAAGATGAAAAAAAGAGTGATTTTTTTTCTGTTTATGGTTTTTATTTGTATGGGTATATGTTCATGCCAAAAAAAGGATTCGCCCACAACGCCCACATCAACGAATATAACCATAAAGGCTGTTGCCGCGGGCTTTGCTCACAGTTTAGCGTTAAAGACGGATGGGACATTATTGGCAACAGGGCTGAATGAAGATGGTGAGTTGGGGACAGGCGATAATACAGATAGGAATAGTTGGACACAAGTGCTGGATGGAGTGAACGCTGTTGCCGCTGGCGATTGTCACAGTTTAGCGTTAAAGACGGACGGGACATTATGGGCAACAGGGCGTAATGAAGATGGTGAGTTGGGGACAGGCGATAATACAGATAGGAATAGTTGGACGCAAGTGCTGAGTGGAGTGAACGCTGTTGCCGCTGGCACTTTTCATAGTTTAGCGTTAAAGACGGACGGGACATTATGGGCAACAGGTGATAATAGTGATGGTACGTTGGGGACAGGCGATACTTTAAATAGCAATAGTTGGACACAAGTGCTGGATGGAGTGAACGCTGTTGCCGCTGGCGGTGATCACAGTTTAGCGTTAAAGACAGACGGGACATTATGGGCAGCAGGTGAAAATTATTATGGTGAGTTGGGGACAGGCGATACTTTAAATAAAAATAATTGGACGGAAGTACTGGATGGAGTGATTGCTGTTGCCGCTGGCGAATATCATAGTTTAGCGTTAAAGACGGACGGAACATTATGGGCAACAGGGCGTAATGAAGATGGTGAGTTGGGGACAAACAATAATATAGGTAGCAATAGTTGGACGGAAGTGCTGAGTGGAGTGATTGCTGTTGCCGCTGGCAATTTTTATAGTTTAGCGTTAAAGACGGACGGGACATTATGGGCAACAGGATATAATGAATATGGTGAGTTGGGGACAGGCGATAATACAGATAGGAATAGTTGGACGGAAGTGCTGAGTGGAGTGATTGCTGTTGCCGCTGGCGGTTTTCATAGTTTAGCGTTAAAGACGGACGGGACATTATGGGCAACAGGCGTTAATTATTATGGTGAGTTGGGGACAGGCGATAATACAGATAAAAATAGTTGGACGCAAGTGCTCCCGTAATATTGAATATATAATTATAATATAGGGCAGGAAAAAAATGATGCGGGGCTGGTGGCAATCAACTAAAAAAGAGAAGTGGGTATTGCAGGTGTAATAGCATATCAGTTATGGTATTCGCGGATTGTTTCCGCACGGAACGCGGGTATAGCCGACGGTTTGTTTAAGATAAAATTTAGGAATGGAGAAAGCAATGCTGGGTGTAGTTTTTTGCCATTACAGTCCGGTATTGCGGTGTAATATTGAATTGTGAGCATCAAGGATTTTTTATGTGTCTGGTTGTCAAAAAAATATCCCAGTGCCTGATGCTCTTTCTTGGTTGCTTTTAGACGTAGCGACATAAAAATACCGTTTTTTTGGTGATTTTGGGCAGCCCGGACGGATAAAAAGCGTCTTTTCTCATTACCAAAAAAATATATAAAGGTATAATGACTTCGGCTTAAAAACTAATTTTAACACTTTTTAAGTGTCTGCCATGTCTTTCCTTATTTTCCTTTCACGTTTCACTTTTTTATTGAATAACGTTTTAATTATAATATAATGAACAAAATTAAGTTAAACGTGAGGTCTGGATGTCACAATTGATAAGATTTGGAGTTTCTCTCGACAGGGAATTACTGAAAAAGTTTGATGCATACGTTAGAAAAAACAGATATAAAACGCGTTCAAAGGCAATAAGCGACCTGATAGGTTCTGTCTTTGTAGGTCAGGAATGGGAAAAAAACAAAGAAACAGCCGGTGCAATAGTCCTGGTTTACGACCACCATAAAAGAGAACTTGTAAATAAAGTCATTGACATCCAGCATGATTTCCAGAAAATAATAATATCGTCCCAGCACGTTCATCTGGACTACAGCAATTGTATGGAAGTCATCATAGTCAGAGGCAGAACTTCCCTGATACAGAATCTTGCATCCCTGCTGAAATCCACAAAAGGTGTGAAATATTCGTCCATACTCGCTGCAACGACGGGTAAAAATCTGTAGTTTTTAAGAATATAAACGAAGGTAACAAAATTGGAAAAGCATCATCCCTTAAAATTAAACGGAAAATTTGACGTCGGTTTTGCTTTAATCGGTCATTCCTGCATCAGAACCGGTTCCGGCAGGACCGGCCTGGCCGGAAAATTATACGGATTTAAATATCAAAAAAACAAAAAATATTTAAAAGACTTATCCGCGTGCGTCGCATCGTTCATAAAAAACGACGCCGCGTTAAACGAAGCAGATTGCATCATACCAGTGCCGGCATCGGCGGAAAAGGACTGGCAGCCGGTTTCTCTTATTGCAGAGGCGGTTAGCAAAACGTTGAAAAAAAATTATGCACCAGACGTTATTAAAAAGGTCCGCAAAACCGTGGAATTAAAAAACGCGGAGAAAAATTATGCAAAAAAGAGGAAAATAATAAAAGACGCTTTTGATTTTTTAGACGAAAAAGCATCTGATTATATAAGGGGAAAAAAGGTTTTATTGATTGACGACGTATATGATACCGGTGCCACGGCAGATGAAATATCCGTGCTGCTGAAAAAAAAGGGAAAAGCGTCGTTCACCGGTTTTTTATGCATAATGAAAATAAAAAAAGATGAGGATTGTGGAAAAAAGCTGGAGTGACGGAAAACCAGGGACGTTTGCGTAAAATATACGATGCGGATAAATAAAAGAATCCGGTTCAAACCATTTCTTTCTCGTGAATGGGCAAATATAAAACGTTGACTTAATGCAAATTCGTATTTATAATTAATAAAAAATTCAGGAGAACGTATGAACAAAAATTTTAACAGATACGTAAATGATACCTGTAAGGTTATTCAAAAAAGTTACAAAGTTAATGAGACGGTTTTACAAAAAACCGTTTTTATGCTCTCTGAGGCGCTGCTGAACGGAAAAAAAATACTTATTTACGGCAACGGCGGTTCTGCGGCAGATGCACAGCACATGGCGGCAGAATTACTCGTCCGGCTAAATCTGAACAGAAAGGCATATCCGGCAATTGCACTTACAACGGATACTTCTGTAATAACGTCGTGTGCCAACGATTTTTCCTTTGCAGACGTTTTTTCAAGGCAGATAGAAGCACTTGGAAACAACGGAGACGCGGCAGTTGCCATATCAACATCAGGTAATTCAGAAAACGTCATAAAGGGCATTAAGGCGGCGAGAAAAAAGGGTTTATACGTTATTGGTTTAACCGGAGAGGACGGCGGTAAAATGAAAAATTTATGCGATATTTTAATAAACGTAAAATCAAAGAATACAATGCTAATCCAGCAGGTGCACGTGGTTTTTATTCACATGATTTGCGATGAACTGGAAAAAAAATTAACGAGGATTGAAAATGCATAAAATTTCAGCGGCAGATTTAAAAAAAATCGTAAAAAAATTCAGGGGAAAGAGGATACTCGTAGTTGGTGACCTTATGCTCGATAAATATATATGGGGAAACGTAACGAGAATATCACCGGAAGCGCCCATACCAATAGTCCACGTTACTAAAGAAGAAACAAAACCAGGCGGTGCTGCAAACGTGGTTCTTAACCTCATAGCCCTTGGAGCAAAAGTTTTCTGCGCCGGCATAGTCGGCAAAGATGATGCGGGCCGTGAACTTGTATCGTACCTGAAAAAGAACGGAGTGGATTGCAGCGCAATAATAATGGACTCTGAAAGACCGACTACAATAAAAACGAGAGTCATTGCCCATCAGCAGCAGGTTGTCCGCATTGACAAGGAAAATGGACAGCCGATAAGACAAGAGATGCTGGATAAAATCGTAAAAAAAATAAAACGGATGAAGGATAAAATTGATGCAGCAGTTCTATCGGATTATAATAAGGGAATTTTTACTGCAAATACCGTCCAGGAAATAATAACAACGCTGCGGGGGAAAATAATTACGGCAGACCCGAAACCGAAAAACCTGAAATTTTTCAGAAACGTCACGCTTATTTCTCCGAACAAAAAAGAAGCATCAGAAGCAACGGGAATAACGATGGAAAACGAGAGGGACATCCTGCACGCAGCGCGTGATCTTAAAAATACCATAAATGCAGAAGCGATATTGATAACCCGTGGTGAGGAAGGCATGTCTCTTTATGACGGCAGTAACCTTGATACCATTCCTACGCGGGCAAGGGAAGTATACGACGTAACCGGCGCCGGCGATACGGTTATATCTACGGTTACGGCAGCATTGTCTGCCGGCGCTTCTTTTAAGGAAGCATCGCTTATAGCAAACATTGCAGCAGGCATAGTTGTTGCAGAAGTAGGTGTTGCAACCGTAACCCCCGAGGAATTGTTAAGCGTGATTAATAATGGACTCTAAAATAATTTTAAACAGAAAAAAACTCATAAATGAAGTAAAAAAATTTAAAAAAGCAGGAAAAAAAATAGTTTTTACCAATGGTTGTTTTGACATCGTCCATGCAGGACACGTAAAACTGCTTTCCGATGCAAAAAAAATGGGCGACATACTTGTCCTTGGGCTAAATAGCGATTCTTCGGTCCGCAGGTTAAAGGGAAAAAACAGGCCCATTGTCCCGCAAAACGAAAGAGCAGAGATAATGTCCGCTCTCTCATCCGTTGACATAGTAACCGTTTTTTACGAAGACGACCCTTTTAACGTGATAAAAGACATAAAACCGGACGTGCTCGTAAAAGGCGGTGATTGGCCGTTGGACAAAATAATCGGTGCTGACGTTGTCCGTTCTTATGGCGGGGCCGTAAAGAACATAAAATACATAAAAGGACAATCAACGACGAATATAATAAAAAAAATTATGGAAAGTCACGGTAATGACGTTTAGTAAAAATGTTGAATCGAGACGTTCGGTAAGAACGTTTTATGATGACGTTTAACGTCATCATAAACGTCAGTAATTAAAAGAAACGTGAGGTTTATATGAACGTTATCGGAATAATACCGGCGCGTTTAAAATCAACCCGCTTGCCGGAAAAGATGCTTGTTAAAATAAATGGCAGATGCCTGATAGAATATGTTTATCTGAATGCATTAAAATGCAAATCAATAAAAAAACTTTACGTTGCCACGGATAACGTTAAAATAAAAAACGTAATTGAAAAAGCCGGGGGAAACGTGATAATGACGTCAAAAAAATGTAAATCCGGGACGGAACGCATATGTGAGGCAGTTTTAAAACTAAAACTTAATTCAAACGACGTCATCGTAAACGTGCAGGGAGACGAGCCGTTATTAGAACCAAACCTTATAGACAGGACCGTAAAGATGATGAGAGAGGATAATCATTGCGACGTCGTAACCCTTGCATCCCCGGTTAAAAACATGGACGAAATGAACGATACTTCCGTAGTAAAAGTCGTGATATCAAACGATGGATATGCATTATATTTTTCAAGAGCGTCAATACCATTTTCAAGGGATGGAAGACATCCAAATGGGGATTTTCTTTTAAAACACAAGGGTTTATATACTTACAGGAAAGGCGTTCTTGACATGTTTCCTAAATATAAGAGTAAATATGAAAACGTTGAAAAACTTGAACAGTTGCGTATTCTTGAGAATGGGTGTAAAATAAAGGTCGTAATAGCACAATCAAATTCAATAGGCATTGACACGAAAAAGGACGTTGAGGAGTTCAGAAAGGCACTTAATAAACGAAAAAAAGCGGAGAGTAAAGCATAAAACAGGGAGGAGATGATAGAAATGGAAGATGAAAAGCAGCAAAAAGAGATAGGAGACGAACTTTTAAAAATATCGCAGGCAAAGCACAAATCTGCACAGGAAAAATATCTTGCACTGCAGCAACTTGCAAAGAAATATAACATACCGCTTGAAAAACTTTTAAAAAATATAATAACAGGATGGGTCAATGAAGACAAAAAAACGCAGCCAAAGCAAACAGGTAAAAATAAAATTAACAAAATCCTTTGACATTACAAACGACGATTTCTTTTTTATTGGCGGACCATGCGTAATTGAAAATGAAAGTATGGTTATGGAAACTGCCGCAGGATTAAAAGAAATAACGGATAAATTATCAATTCCTTTTATTTTTAAATCGTCTTATGACAAGGCAAACAGGACTTCAATAAAAAGTTTTAGAGGACCTGGAATAAAAAAGGGATTGAATATATTGTCAAAAGTCCGCAGAAAATATAATGTTCCGGTTTTAACCGACGTTCATACACCGCAGGAAGCGGAGGTTGCAGCGGAATTTGTGGACGTGCTTCAGATACCTGCTTTTTTGTGCAGACAGACGGACGTCCTGGTTGCAGCAGGAAAGACGGGTAAGGCAGTCAACGTAAAAAAAGGACAGTTCCTGTCCCCTTTTGAAATCAAAAACGTCGTTGAAAAAATAGAGAAAACCGGAAATAACAACGTTATGTTAACGGAGCGCGGATATGTTTTTGGTTATAACAATCTTGTCGTGGATTTAAGGTCTATTTATTATATGAGAAAAACCGGGTATCCGGTCATAATTGACGTTACGCATTCCGTCCAGATGCCCGGCGGAAATGGAGACGTGAGCGGCGGAGACAGGGAATGCGAAGAGACGATGGCAAAAGGATGCGTCGCAGCAGGTGCCTATGGCGTTTTTGCAGAGATTCATCCGCAGCCGGAAAAGGCATTGTCGGATCCTGCCATCCAGTATCCGCTTGACAAAATCGGGAATTTGTTAAAAAATCTTATGGCAATATATAACGCCGCAAAATCAGCAGGAAATTAAAATTAAAAAGAGAGGAATTTTATGGCAAAAGAAGAAAATTATACGGCATACATAGATGGAGCATCGTCGGGCAATCCCGGAGATGCAGGCATCGGCATCGTTATATACAAAGATAACGAGGAGATATTACGGGAATCAAGATACATAGGCGTGCAGACGAATAATTTTGCCGAGTATAAGGCATTTTTAAGTTTGCTCGAGATACTTAAAAAACACTCTATAAAAAAAATAAAAGTTTATACAGATAGCGAACTTCTCGTAAAACAGTTAAAAGGTGAATATAAGGTAAATAACGAGGCAATAAAGAATTTTATTTCAAAAATAAAGCAGTTTAAGGACGTAAAATTTGAAATTGAGCACGTCCCCCGTGAAAAAAACAAAGGAGCCGATAAACTGGCAAAACAGGCGAGCAAAAGAGGAGGGAAAATCAAAGATGTATGAAATCATAACCGGCTTATTCATACTCATTTTGCTAACCTGCATTTATGCAATAATAAAATATGGTTTTAACATGATATTTTTATATATTCTCCTTTTTTCACTGGTCGTTATTTTATGGACCATAATTACAATTATAGAGGACAGAAAAGAAAGCAAAAATGAGGCAAAATAGCACAGCAGGAATACTTTCTGCCGGAAATTTTGATTTGTGGGACATATACAGGGAAAGGTCATCAAACACTTCTATTACTTTTGACGATAAAAAAATAGACAAAATTTCATCAGGCATTGACGAAGGAGTCGGCATAAGAGCCATAAAAAACGGCAAAACGCTGTTTGGCTTTACGAACGACCCGGCAAAAGAATTTGAGATTGCAAAAACGTTTACGGACAAAACCGTGGAAAAAGAAATCAACCTGTCTTTGATTTCCCCCGACGTAGTTCATAAGGTCTTAATCCCGCCCGAAAGCATTGACATAAGTAAAAAAATTGATTTGCTGAAAAAAATGGACGACATGGCACGCTCCATGGACGACATGATAAAGCAGGTTACTTTAACTTATTCCGAAAAAATTCAGGACCTGGAAATAATAAACGATACAGGCACGATCGTAAATGAAAAGAGGACTTACGTTTCTCTTATCATTCTCATAGTCGGAGTTTTAGGCGGGAAAATTGAGACGGCACACAACGTGATATCCGGGTTATGCGGATATGAAATCATAGACGATGATTTAATAGGACAAAAAGTAAGAGAAACCGTAAATCTCGTATTGCAACTGCTTACAACCGATAAAAAGATAATGGGGGAAATGCCGGTGGTCATTTCTTCAAAGGCAGGCGGCACGATGATACACGAGGCAGTAGGGCATTCCCTGGAAGCAGACCAGATTGAAAAAGGTCTGTCGGTTTATGGCAGGGATATGCTTGGTAAAAAAGTTGCATCAGACGTCGTCACGGTTTTTGACGACCCCACGCAGCCAAACAAACGCGGCTCTTATTCATTTGACGATGAAGGAACAAAGGCAGTGAAAAAAATCCTGATAGAAAACGGCATTTTAAGGGACTTCATATACGACCGGGAAAATGCTCTAAAACACAAAGTGAAATCAAACGGAGGAGGAAGACGCGAATCATACAGATACAGACCTATCCCGAGGATGTCAAATACATTCGTGCAAAGCGGGAAAATTTCCCCCGAAGACCTGATAAAATCTACAAAAAAAGGATTATTCGTAAAAAAAATGGGTGGTGGACAGGTAAATACCGTAACCGGGGAATTTATTTTTGACGTAAAGGAAGGTTACATGATAGAAAATGGAAAGATAACTTACCCCGTCCGCGATGCAACTCTGCTTGGAAAAGGTTCTGACGTTTTGTTTTCAATTGACGCGGTTTGCTCTGACATCGGTTTTGAAGTTGGAACGTGCGGAAAGGATGGACAGGGCGTTCCCGTGTCAGACGGATTACCTACCATTAGAATTTCAAAATTCCTTGTCGGCAGCAAATGAAAAAATTTTTTTTTATGTTCTTATTTTGTTTTTGTTATGCGGCTTTATTTTCTGACAATGCAGACATAGAATATCCTGTTTCTTCTTCTTTTTTCCCTTTAAATCTTGGAAACGTTTTGTATTATAAGGGATATAAAACCGGCGAACCGGAAAAACTGCTTAAAATAAGGGCAGACGTTGCTTCCATAGAAAACGTGGAAGGCGTCGATTATTATTTTTTTAACGCTCCTTCAGCGGACATAAGGTATCTGATAAGAAAAGATAAAGATGCGGTCCTTTTAAAATTGATGAGATTCCCGTTTCCTATATTTAATTTTTCAGTAAGCGCGGTTTTTTACCCGGAATTTCTCATGCTGAAATTTCCGATATTAAAAGGCCGGAAATGGCATTATGAGGGCAAGGCAAAAGCAAAAATTTTCGGCATTTTTACGATTACGAGGGACGTAACTGCTGATTTTGAAGTGGTAAGGAGGGAAAAGGTAATAACCGATGCAGGTCGCCTTGATACCTATCACGTAATAATGCGGGTGGATGAGGGAGATGGGCAGGGAATAAAAACATATAAATACTGGTATGCAAAAAATATTGGCTTTGCCATAAGCAATACCGATGCCGACAAATGCGAACTTGTGGGATACGTCGTTAAATCTGACGTTGATGGAATAGTGAGGAAAAAAATTCCTGAGAGGGAAGAAGAATATAAATAAAACGATGGCAGACGATAAATTGCAAGGCAACACTATCTGGTTATTCATTTTTGTTTTTAATGGAACGCAATTGTCCGCCGCAATCACCACCCCGTATTTATCAACCTAAACATGTAATAACGAAAGATAAAAACACCCTGTCCCTGCACGCTCCACCCCCTGAAAGATGGATATTTTTTCTTATTTTATTCTGTTTCCTGTTCTTAACGGCTCTTGCCGCGGTATTTATCTGCCGGGTGTTTCATAGTTTTTCTTGACATACAAAAATCACAGGTATAATATAAAAACATTATTTTCATAAATTGATTTTTTACGTTTAACGGAGGTGCTTTATTAACGCTCTTGTTTTACTCGTAATAGCACTTTGCGTATTTACTCTCGGATACAGATTTATTGGCGCGTTTCTTTCTGCAAAAGTGCTTGTCCTTGACGAAAAACGCGTAACGCCATCTCACCGGCTTGAAGACGGGCATGATTATATTCCTACGAATAAATGGGTCCTTTTTGGGCATCATTTTGCAGCAATTGCAGGTGCAGGACCACTTATAGGCCCCGTGCTTGCCGCACAATTTGGATATCTGCCGGGACTTATGTGGATACTTATTGGTTCGGTTCTGGCCGGTGCAGTTCATGACTACGTAATACTTTTTGCTTCTGTGAGGCATAATGGCGAACCGCTGCATAAAATAGCCGGACTTTACATAGGCAGGATAACCGGCTCTTCTACCGCCGTCGGAGTTATATTCATAATCATAACTGCTCTTGCAGGTTTGTCAATTTCGGTTGTAAACGCTTTGTCATCAAGCCCATGGGGAACTTTTACCATAGCAGTTACTATACCTGCGGCTTTGCTTGTAGGTGTTTATATGAAAATACTTAGAAAAGATAAAATCATAGAAGCGTCAATAATAGGGGTTGCTTTGCTGCTTTTCGGAGTCATATTCGGATACACGGTGCAAAATTCGTCTTTTGCCGGATTTTTTACCTTTGACAAAAAACAATTATCAGTGATACTCGCGGTTTACGGATTTTTCGCATCGGTTTTACCGGTATGGCTTTTACTCGTGCCGAGGGATTATCTGAGTTCATATCTAAAAATAGGGACCGTTGTCCTGCTTGCCATAGGAATAGTTTTTGTAAGACCAAAAATACACATGCCGGCAGTTACTTCATACGTAAACGGCGGAGGGCCGATAATACCCGGAAAAGTATGGCCTTACGTATGCATAACAATAGCATGCGGTGCCATCTCCGGATTTCATTCCCTGATATCGTCAGGGACGACTCCAAAGATGATAAACAACGAAAAGGATATACTGCCAATCGGCTATGGTGCAATGCTTGTAGAAAGTTTTGTATCAGTAATGGCTCTTATCGCAGCGACTTCACTTATACCTGCTGATTATTTTGCAATAAACTGCAGTCCTGAGGTATTTGCAAAACTCGGCATTGTCCCGCAAAAACTTTCCGAACTTTCAATGATGGTAAATGAAAACGTGGCAGGCAGACCGGGCGGCGCCGTATCACTTGCAGTCGGCATGGCATATATATTTTCAGGAATACCCGGAATGAAGGGACTTATGGGATACTGGTATCATTTTATAATAATGTTTGAAGCCCTTTTTATATTAACCACCATAGATGCCGGCACAAGAGTGGCGAGATACATACTTCAGGACGTGGCCGGGAAAGTTTCAAAACCATTTGCAGACAGGAATTGGGTTCCGGGCGTTATCATCACAAGCGGCTTGATAGTATTTGCATGGGGATATCTCGTATATAACGGAGACATTTCCACGATATGGCCCATGTTTGGAGTTGCAAATCAACTGCTCGCAACGGCAGTGCTTGCAATAGGAACCATGATAATAATGAGACACAACAAACGCAAAGCATATGGACTCGTTACGTTTTTGCCCATGCTTTTTATGCTTGCGACCACGTTAACTGCCGGGATAGGAAATATATTTGGTAATTATTTACCGCAGCATAGTTTTAACGGCAATCTGAATGCAACGTTAACAGCAATAATGATACTGCTTATCGTCATAATAGTTGTGGATACTTTTATAAAATTAGCAAAATACGTAATGAAGAATGGATGGATAAGCGACCCCGACGCCCCGGAAGAATAAATGATTGTAGAGGGGGAACGGCAAATGCCGGGTGACAAATTGTAGTGGCAGCCCTGCGTGGTTGTCAATGTTTTCTGATTTGTCATTCCCGAGCAATTGGGAATCCGGTTTTTGTTTTTAATTACATCAAATTTTCCTTTTTTATTATCCCCCCGTAGAAAAAGGGGGATGAAGGGGGATTTAATAAAATAAAATCTCCCCTAACCCCTCTTTTCCAAAGAGGGGAATTTATTTTTTTTGTCCCCCGTAGAAAAAGGGGGATAAAGGGGGATTTAATTACATAAAATCTCCCCTGGCCCCTCTTTATTCATTATTTTCAACCTTTTTAAGTGTCTGCCATGTCTATCCTCATTCCCCAAAAAAATAAAAAAACATATTGACATATTTTTAAAATATTGTATATTACTTTGCACTGGCGTGAGATGCTTTGAAATCGGATGCAAAAATCAAAAAAATAAAAATGTAATATTTTTGTTTATTTGTTTAAATGTTTAAGAAAATTAATATTGCTTTATAAAAGGTTGGCTCAATCCTATGGCGTGTGAATTTGTGGCATAAGGATATAGAGGGTGGCAGAGGCAGGTAAAAAACCTGCCTCTGCTAAAAAAAATTCAAAAATATCTGTTATATCCAACCTTTGAAGGAATAATTCAATGTTTTTTTTGATTTGTCATTCCCGAGCAATTAGGAATCCGGTTTTTGTTTTTAATTAAAAGTAATTCCTGCCTATTGTATTTTGCCTTTGCAGACACAGGCTTCAGCCCGCGGCATTTTTAATTACATCAAATTTTCCTTTTTTATTATCCCCCGTAGAAAAAGGGAGAAAGAGGGGGATTTGTTTTTTTCTTTTTTTTTACACTTTGTAAAGTGGGACTAAAGGGGGATTTGAAAAAATAAAATCTCCTTTGGCCCCTTTTTTCCAAAGAGGGGAATCTGTTTTTTATCCCCCTTAGAAAAAGGGGGAAAGAGGGGGATTTGTTTTTTTCTTTTTTTTCCACTTTGTAAAAGGGGGACATAGGTGGATTTGATAAAATAAAATCTCCCCTGGCCCCTCTTTTTCAAAGAGGGGATTTTAATTTGAAAGAATAAATCTCCTCTGGCCCATCTTTTTTTCATTATTTTCAGCTTTTTTAAGTGTCTGCCATGTCTATCCTCATTCCCCAAAACATAAAAAAACATATTGACATATTTTTAAAATATTGTATATTGTATTTCATTGGCGTGAGATACTTTGAAACCGGATGCAAAAATCAAAAAAATAAAAATGTAATATTTTTGTTTATTTGTTTAAATGTTTAAAAAATTTATAAAAGGTTGGCTCAATCCTATGGCGTGTGAATTTGTGGCATAAGGATATAGAGGGTAGCAGAGGCAGGTAAAAAACCTGCCTCTGCTAAAAAAATTCAAAATATCTGTTATATCCAACCTTTGAAGAAATAATTCAGCATAATTTTATTTATGGCAATAAATGTCATATAAAAAATAACAGGAGGGAAAGATGAAAAAAAGGAAAGTAATAGAGGCAGGAGTATTTGCATTAGCAGTATTAATGATTTTTTCATGCACAGGACCAGAAGGAAAGGAAGGACCAACTGGACCACAGGGACCGGCAGGACCGGAACAGCCGGGTATATATTACATAAGAATGTTCCAGAACGGGGTATATTCAGAGACATACGCTGGACAGGTAGAGAGTTCTATTTTTATAGGCACATCAGAACCTGTTTATACAAATAATACAATGCCAATAGGACTTGGACAGAAAGAAAGGGGAACATACAGAGCATTGATAAAATTTGATTTAAGCAGTTTGCCGAGGAATAAAATAATAGTAGATAAAGCAGAATTAACAATAAAGACAAATTCAGTTAATTATGGCGGTGGAGCATATAACATGAGCGTCCATAGAATTATGTCTCCCTGGACTGTATTTAAAAATAGCTGGGATTGGGCATCACCGGGAATAAGATGGGGAAGTTACGGAGGTGATTATAATTCAAATACAATAACGCCACAATCAGCAACAATTGATTTGCCTGCAAATTCTACAATAACAATAGAATTAGACCAGGAAGTAGTGCGTGACTGGATGGAGCATCCAGAGACAAATTATGGTATGATTTTTAATGGAGTTGATGAATTTGCATATAATAATTACGCAGAGATATATCCATCAGGAGCAGAAAATACTACAAACAGGCCATTCCTGAAGATATATTATTATACAATTGAATGAAAAATAATTTTTAGTTTAAAAATAAATAAAAATGGAGGTTGGCTCATGAAAAGAGGGGTAGTTTTGTTTGTGGTAATATTTTTGTTACAAACAGTATTAATTACGATATTTTCATGTAAAAAAGGATCCGGCATATTAGGACCAGGACATCTTGTGGCAACGCCAACGCCAACAATGACGCCGGACGTAAATTTTTCAGTATATATACATCAGGAAGGGATGCCGGTTAGGAATTTAAGGGTTGAATTAAAAAACGATAAAAACAAAATCATATCAACGACAAATGATAAAGGTATAGCAGGATTTAAGGTAAATGAACATGGAAAATGGGATTTACTTGTAAATAGTTTTGATGATTTCAGTAATCAGATATTTTACGTAGAACCAACGACAAATACGTTTTTTGCAGTGGATTATGGGATACCAACACTTGAGTTAAACCTTGAAAGCGGAAGTGAAACAATACCGATTTATCCTGTTTCAATTACATACACTGTAAAATATCATACAAAATTTGAAAGAGAAAAAAAGATATGCATTGATTTACCCAATGGTATATCAAAATCTATTTCATATCCGTATACTGTAGCCAAAGACGGGGACGAACTCACGATGCGTCTGGACATAGGCAAGAGTTTTGAAGGATATAATTCAAGGACAAGCAACAACTTGCAGCAGTATTTTAATTTTTACGTTTATGCAAGCAGAACAGCGACAGAGAATAAAATAACAATGTCAAACATAAGGTCTCTTACGAAAGACTGGATGTTTAACGTAACTGTGGATTATTATTTTATGACATTATTCGCGCATGACAGAGACGATGCAAAGACGTGCTATTATGCAGGTATAAGAAACATAGACGTAGGAAAATCATATAAAATACCATTTTATGGGATGATAAAATGTGAAACAAAGGAAATGGGGATACAAAGTGCGACGGTTAATATGGTAAGTAACCGCAGTAATACTGGAAACTGCATGCCGGATTTCACGTCGTATGGATGTTGTCAATTCAGTTATGGATGTTTTGATGCATTGGCAAAGATAAGGACAGAGAGGGGAGAGCAATCGTCGTGGAGAGATGATATGGAAACAAATGGGTATATAAAGGTGAGATTTTATGATGATGCATATCTGGACGTGGTAAGGGAGTTCAGGACAAATGCAGGGTGGAGTAGAGTATATTATCACTGGTGCTGCACGTCAAGCGGAGGCATATCCCGTGCAAGTTGCACGTGTAAAGATAACGTATCAGAAAGTTGCATTGCATGGTATGACGACGTAAAATGTGCAGACATAACGAGATATAGGAGTAAGAGAATAAACGTAACGGAGTAGGGGCAATCCTTGCGGTTGCCCGAAATGATGCGGTTGTCCGAAATTGCGGACACTTGTCAACAATGTCGGTTACCCAAAACGATGCGGTTATCCAAAATAATAATACAAGGGCAGGGGCATGCCCCGCCCCTACGATTGAAACGGTTATTATTGGAAATATTATTGGGGCGTATAAATCACAGGTTTCGAATGAAATATTAAAATTATATAAAATACGAAATAAATATATGGGCAAATTATGGAAGCGCAATTATTACGAACATATTATCAGAAGCGAGATAGAATTAAACAAAATACGCGAATACATTTTATACAATCCTATTAATTGAATGGACCTGGTCCCAAAATCAGCAATAACTGGGAAATATTCAAAATGAAAGTTAATCAGTTAGTATGTTTTTAATCAGGTAGTAAATTTCAAAGAGTATTCTACAAATAACGTATGAGAAAGTAGAAAATAGAAAAACAAAATCCGGAATGATTTTATCCAATCGTCAGCAGGCAACCAACAACGTATTTTACGTCATTCGCGTTACTTATTACAATAAATCCATAAAAAAATACAATCAACTATTCCATTCTTATTGACGTTCACACAATTAAAAAATTTCATAAAAACGCGTAAAACAAAATTTTTTATTTACTTTTTTAATTTTAGTAAGATAATATTATCAGAGGTGATAAGAAATATGTATAAAGTAACCGTTACGCAAAAATGGCAGATAATGATGCCTGCTGAACATGGGAAAAAGTTTAAAATAAAAAAGGGGATAAGATTATTGGCAGGAGAAGAGAAAACTTCGTGCATTTTACGAATAAAATGTGCTTTAAAATCAAAAGAATCAATGATTGAATGCCTGTTAAACAAGCACTCAGCAGAATATAAGGCAATAGAACACAAATGGGAAAGAATGATTTCTGACATTAATTCATTACGTTACGCGCCTGGTTAATTTATGCAATTATAAATCATTATGAAGTCAGAAGGTTGCTTACAAAAACATAATTCAGGAGGTTTAGCATGGCTTACAAAGACGTTAAAAAAGACAAAATTCACAGGCTTATAAACGTAAATCCGCTTTTGCTTATATCAACAGTTTCAAAGGACAAGAAATATGATATTGCACCAATTGCATGGGTTTGTCCGCAGGAAATAGACCCGCCGCGTTTGTTAACGTGTATTGACAAAGGTCATCAGACGTATAAAAACATAAAAGAAACGAAAAATTTCGTTGCGTGCATTCCAAACATAAAGCAGGTTGACATCGTTAAAAAAGCCGGAAGCGTTTCCGGTTCGCAAACTGATAAATTCGAAAATTTTAAAATAAATTCATTTATTGATAAAGAAACCGGATGTAAAATTCCTGAGGACGTCATTGCTTATCTGCGGTGCAGAATAAAAGACGTGATATATCCATCGGCAGTCATTATTGCAGACGTTATTTCAGCACAGGCAGATGAAGATGCTTTTGCTGGTGATTATCTTAAAGCAGACAATCCAAAAGGGAAGGTAATATATCACCTTGGCGGAGACAAATTCGTAACCTTTGGTAATCAGATATTATAATATTCATTCCAGTTGACGTCCACCCAATCAATGAATTTCATAAAAGCACGTTAACATAAAAAAACGAAGTAATGAATTAGCATTAAATCAGCGGTTGCAGGATTTCTTTTTCCGGTATTGAAACGGGTCGATGTTATGGGCGTGTTTTATATAATCAGATCATTTCAGACCTCCAAAATCAACTCTGAAACCGGCCTCATCCTCATCAGGAAAGCGGGATGAAATTCCATTGAATTTTTACCGGAACTACTTTTTTGTCCATTGCCATCCGGTTTATTTAATGGAAGGATTGTTGCATTTTTTTTATAATAAATTGTATGAAAACTTCAATCAGTTTTTCGTTTACTTACTTTGTGTGGCTTACGCAGACCCAATTTATTTACGGTTATATCCGTATCTCATAGTAATGCTTTTTCTTATATTGCTACTTTTTACAATGAATTCCCCGGAAAATGCAATTAATCTTTCCATTCTTACTGATGTTAACGCTATCTAAAATTTCATAAAAATAAATATTTTAAAATTTTTGTTAAACGATTAAAAAAAACTTGACATTTATAAAATTTTCAGGTATATTATTTATAAAATAAAACGTGGGCATAGATTAAATTATATAATTTAAACGTATAATTATATAATATAAAAAGGTAAGATAAATAAAAATACCATTCATTAATTTATCTATAAAAATATAGGGGGCATTCTATTTAAAGAGGTCAACTTAGTATGGTAAAAAGAAAACTAATGTTTGTTTTTTTATTGGTTTTTATTTTATGTCCGGTTTTATTTTCTGCTACATGTAACGTAAACGGGGGTTCTACATTACAAAAAATAAGTGGTTTTGGCGCATCATCAGCGTGGAGTGAATGGAGCGGCTGTGAATGCGGCGTCAATTCTTTTTATACAGCCAATGCAGCCCAGTTTTTCAGCGTTAATAATGGAATAGGGCTTTCAATTATAAGGGCAAGAATACCGCCTGATACCGGACAATGGGGCTCAACTGCAGCACCATTACAGGCAGCACGCGACCAGGGTGTAACGCAGATAATGGCAACTGCATGGACTCCGCCTGCTTCATGGAAAAGCAACGGGGCAGTTGATAACGCCAACGGTGCATATCTTTTACCGCAATATTATCAGAATTATGCAGATTATCTGGTAAATTACGTAAATACGATGAAAAACAGTTATAACGTGACGATTTACGCAATATCTCCTGCAAACGAACCAGATTATCAGGTATCCTACGATGGATGCACGTGGTCAGGGACGCAGCTCAGGGATTTTGTAAAAAATTATCTTGGTCCTGCATTTACTACGAATAACATAACAGCGAAAATAATGATACCGGAATCTTATAAAAATGATTGCGCACTTGCAGATGCAACGTTTGCAGATGCAACGGCGCGGAACTACATATTTGCAATTGCCCAGCATTTTTATGGAGGCGGACCTACGTATTGCACGGCAGCAGGAACGTATAACAAGGAATTCTGGGAAACCGAAAAGTCAAGTTTTGAAGCATACGATGCAACGATGACGCATGGATTGACTACTGCTTACTGGATACACCAGTGTCTTGTAAATGCAAATTTCAACGCATTTTTATACTGGTGGCTTGCAGCGGATCAGAATAACGAAGGATTACGCGGGGTTGACAATGGTGTGCCAAAAAGATTCTGGACCATGGGTAATTACAGTAAATTCATAAGGCCGGGTTATAACAGGATAACTTGTGATGCAAATCCATCTTCAAATGTATACGTTTCAGCGTATAAGAGTTCTGATTCTTCTACTTCCGTCATAGTTGCCATAAACAGAAATACTTCGGCAGTAAGCATGACGTTTTCCTTATCCGGCATAACTGCAACTTCATTTACTCCATGGATTACTTCTTCTTCCTACGACCTGGCACAGCAGGGAGCTGTTACGGTATCTGGTGGTTCTTTTACCTATAATCTGCCTGCCCAAAGCGTCGTAAGTTTTGTAGGTGCAGGAAGCATTGCATCACCGACAGTAACACCAACACAGGTGGTGGTTTCTACGTGGCGGGTTGTGGCAGGGAGGGACACGTCATACACAGACAGTCAGGGGAACGTATGGTTAAGTGACAGGAACTACAGCGGCGGCACGGCATACAGCACAACTAATACAATATCAAATGCATTACCAGGAGCATCAGACCAGGCATTGTATCAGACAGAGAGATACGGGAATCCGTTTACGTATACATTTAACGTGCCGGCAGGGACGTATCAGGTAACGTTAAAATTTGCCGAAACTTATTTTACGTCGGCAGGACAAAGGTCGTTTAACGTAAGTATAAACGGGACGCAGGTATTAACGAATTTTGACATATATGCAGCAGCAGGTGGAGGAAATATAGCAATAGACAGGATATTTAATAACATAACGCCGTCAGGAGGGACTATAACGATACAATTCGGGCCGGCAGGGACGGATAATGCAAAGATATGTGCCATACAGATAATACCGCAGCCTGTAACGCCGACAGTAACGAGGATGAGAACGATGACGTTCACAGGGACGCGGACAGGGACGCCGACGTGGACAAGAACGGCAACAGGGACGTCAACGCGGACGAACACAGTTCAACCGACTAACACATGGACGTGGACGCAGACAGTGACGTCAACAATGACGTGGACATCAACAGGGACATTAACGTGGACGAATACGATGCAGCCGACAGAGACGTTCACTGGAACGTGGACAAACACACCAAGTTTAACCGTTACAGATACGATATCATCAAATACGCCAACAATAACGCAGACATGGACAGTGACGTCAACATTGACGTGGACGAGAACTGGAACGCCGACGTATTCACGGACAGAGACAACAGGGACGGCAACGCGGACGAATACGACGCAGCCGACAAGCACGTTCACGTGGACAAGGACGCCGAGTTTAACTGTTACTGATACGATATCATCAAATACGCCGACAGTAACGCAGACATGGACGCTAACGGCCAGTTCAACGATGACATGGACAATGACAGCAACGCGGACGTCAACTGGTTCAGTAACGCGGACAAACACGATGCAGCCGACAGGCACGTTCACGTGGACAAGGACTATGACGCAGACGTGGACCATGACAAATACACGAACAAGCACACCAACGCCAACATTCACGCAGACGGTAACTCGGACGGTAACACGGACATTCACACAAACAAACACACCTTCTTTTACCATGACTGTTACGCTGACGCGGACTCACACTGCAACGCTGGTTTCAACAAAAACGATAACACAGACGGCAACGTCAACTGTAATACCGGATGAAAAGGAATTAAAAATAGAAGACGTAGTTATATATCCAAACCCGTATAATCCAGATAATCCAGACAGCGGAGATTTGCACATAGGATTTGAAATAACGCAGGCATGTAAGATAATTAATGTTCGCATATACACGTCAGGTTTCAGATTAGTAAAACAGATAACGCAGACGGGAAATTACACGGTGGGACGTAACGTAATTGATATAGAAAGCAGGTATATAAAAAATCTTGCGAATGGTTCATATTTTGTAATAATAACTGCAATAAATAAGCAGGGAAAACAGGAGAGCAGTAAACCGCAAATATTGATAAAATTAAGATAATTACAATTTGGGATTACAGGATTTTTTTTAAAAATGAAATTTACAAAAAAATTATTTTATTTTCTTTTAAACGTTCCTTTTTTATTCCTTATTTTTTCAAAATCATATGCAGCAACGTTTGCAAATGGTGCAGACGTTGGTTGGCTTTCACAAATGGAATCGTCCGGATATAAATTTTATGACGATAATGGAGTTCAGCGGGATTGCCTGCAGATTTTAAAAGACCATTGCATAGATTCAATCCGTTTAAGGGTCTGGGTAAATCCATCAGGCGGCTGGTGCGGAAAGCAGGACGTCGTTAACATGGCTTTGCGTGCCAAAAACATGGGCTTCAGAATTATGATTGATTTCCATTACAGTGATTCATGGGCAGACCCGGGTAAGCAGACAAAACCAGCAGCATGGGCAGGATATGATTTTAACCAGTTAGTGCAGGCCGTTTATGACCATACCTATGACGTGTTAAATACGCTTGCAGCAAACGGTATTACCCCTGAATGGGTTCAGGTCGGAAATGAAACAAACGATGGAATGCTATGGGAAGATGGAAGAGCATCGGCAAATATGGGTAATTTTGCACGGCTAATATCAAGCGGATATGATGCAGTAAAAGCCGTTAATCCGCAGATAAAAGTAATTGTGCACATTTCAAATGGGTATGATAACGGACTTTTCAGATGGATATTTGACGGATTAAAAAATAATGGGGAAAAATGGGACGTAATAGGCATGTCTCTTTATCCGGAACCTACAAACTGGCAAACCTTAACCGGTCAGTGTTTAACCAACATGAACGACATGATAATCCGTTATTCCGGCAAAGAAGTCATGATTTGTGAAATAGGCATGGATTACAGGGAAATGCAGGCATCGCATGATTTTATTACTGACATAATTAATAAAACAAAATCGTTGGCAGGTAATAAAGGTCTGGGCGTTTTTTACTGGGAACCGGAATGTTATAACTGGCAGGGATACACAAAAGGTGCATGGAACACGAATGGACGACCTACAATTGCAATGGACGCTTTTCTGGAAAATTGTCCGATAAATTTACCATCTCCAACGTTCACAAGAGCGAATATTAATACGTTTACTATGACACGGACGATAACTGCAAGTTTTACGTCAACGGCAACAAGGACGAGGACTGCAACAGGGACGGTAACACGGACAAACACAGTGCAGCCGACAGAGACGTTCACTGGAACGTGGACAAACACACCAAGTTTAACCGTTACAGATACGATATCATCAAATACGCCAACAATAACGCAGACATGGACAGAAACACCGCTATCGCCGACAAATACACCGACGATAACGCAGACATGGACAGTAACGTCAACCGGGACGTGGACGAGAACTGGAACGCCGACGTATTCACGGACGGCAACATTAACGCAAACTGCAACAAGCAGCCAGCAGCCGACAAACACGTTCACAGGTACGCGGACAAACACGCCAGGTTTAACCGTTACAGATACAATATCATCAAATACACCGACGATAACGCAGTCGTGGACAATGACGTCAACATTGACGTGGACTCGGACAGTGACGTCGACGTTGACAAGATCGGCGACAGGAACGTCAACGCGGACAAACACGATGCAGCCGACAGGCACGTTCACGTGGACTATGACATCAACGCAGATGTGGACCATGACAAATACACGAACAAGCACACCAACGCCAACATTCATGCAGACGGTAACTCGGACGGTAACACGGACATTCACACAAACAAACACACCTTCGTTTACCATGACTATCACACCGACACGGACGCAAACTGCAACATTACTTTCAACAAAAACGATAACACAGACGGCAACGTCAACTGTAATACCGGATGAAAAGGAATTAAAAATAGAAGACGTAGTTATATATCCGAATCCGTATAATCCAGATAATCCAGACAGCGGAGATTTGCACATAGGATTTGAAATAACGCAGGCATGTAAGATGATTAATGTTCGCATATACACGTCAGGTTTCAGATTAGTAAAACAGATAACACATACGGGAAATTACACGGTGGGACGTAACGTAATTGATATAGAAAGCAGGTATATAAAAAATCTTGCAAATGGTTCGTATTTTGTAATAATAAGTGCAATAAATAAGCAGGGAAAACAGGAAAATAGCAAACCCGAGATATTGGTAATTTTAAAATAAATTATATTCCGATTTAAGCTTACAAAACCAATTAGTTAAAACGGTTTAAAAAAAAACTTGATATTAAAACGTTTTTATGGTATAATTATTTACAAAAATCAAGGAGTTTTTAAGTAAATGAAATCAAGATTTAGTATGTTATTCGTAATAATATTTTTTCTTTTCATTCCTTTTATCTCATCCGGTGCTTCTGTTTCTTATAACTGGAAAAACGTAATCATAGGCGGTGGTGGTTTTGTAACGGGTATAGTTTATCATCAGGCAGAGTCAGGCCTTGTTTATGCACGAACTGACATGGGCGGCGCATACAGATGGGATAATTCACTTGGCCGCTGGGTTGCAATAACTGACATGATGAACAGGAATAATTCCGATTATATGGGAATATTATCTATAGCCGTTGACCCGACAGACACAAACAGGGTATATCTCATGACCGGTAAATATACGGACTCGTGGGCGGGAAATGGCGCAGTTCTTGTTTCAACAAACCGAGGTAATAGCTGGACTATTGTTCCATTAAATTTCAAAGTTGGTGGAAATGAAGAAGGTCGTGGTTGTGGAGAGAGACTTGCCGTTGATCCTAATTTACCATCTAAACTTTTTATGGGAAGTGGTGGCGATGTAGGTTATGGATTATGGCAATCAACCAATTATGGTTCTTCCTGGTCTCAGGTTACTTCATTTAATACCACTGCAAATATAAATTTTGTAATTTTTGATAAAGCCAGTGGTTCATCAGGTAGTGCAACACCAAGAATATTTGTGGGAGTAAAAAATACAGGCGGACAGTCATTATATGTAAGCACTAATGGAGGTTCATCGTGGTCAGTAGTTTCTGGACAGCCAGGCGGTTTAATGGCAATACGTGCAGATATATCATCTGGTTATTTATATACAACATGGTCAAACAGCGCAGGACCTAATAATGCAACAGCAGGTGCAGTATGGCGTTATACAATTTCAAGTGGAGCCTGGACAAATATTACGCCAGCAAGTGGTTCGTATGGATATAGCGGAATATCAGTTGATGCACAGAATCCAAATCATATAATAGTTTGTACTCTTGATTTATGGTGGCCACTTGATCAGGTATGGCGTTCAACGAACGGTGGTTCTTCATGGACTTATCTTATGTGGAATCCTTCAAATAATCAGGTTATTGCCAATTTTGACAGAACTTATGCACCCTGGACATCAATAAGAACGCCGCATTGGCTTGCAGACATAAAAATAGATCCGTTTAATTCAAATAAAGCAATGTTCGTAACCGGTTATGGTATATGGGCATGCGACAACATTTCTGCTGCAACAACGACGTGGTATTTTAAGGATAACGTTCTGGAAGAAATGGTCCCGCTGGAAATCGTTTCACCGCCGTCGGGTGCATTGCTTCTTTCGGCAACCGGCGACCAGGGAGTTTTCAGACATGACAATCTGGATGCATCTCCTTCCTCAGGCGTCGCATTAAACGTCGGCACGTCGCTTTCCATAGATTATGCAGAAAGTCTGCCGACAAAAGTAGTCGCTGCATTTAATACGTCGCCTTACGGCGCGTATTCGACGAACGGCGGCACGTCATGGACGAATTTTTCCTCTTATCCGTCCGGTGCAACTGCCGGGGGAGACAAAGCAATTGCAATATCGGCGAATGGCAACATAATCGTATGGGCTCCGGATAATGCGCCTTTATCATATTCCACAAACAACGGCAATTCATGGACGACGTGCGGCGGAAGTCCTCCTCGCGGATATTTTCCCGAATCGGACAGGGTAAATTCAAACAAATTTTATTATTATGATGCTGTGAATGGCAGGTTGTGGGTTTCAACAAATGGAGGATCTTCTTTTTCTCAAATGTCAACTGTTTATCCCACATTACCTGATTATCAATCATATAACGGTTCAGTTAATGCCGTGTTTGGCAGGGAAGGGGATTTATGGATAACGACCGGTGCAGGAGGACTTTATCATTCAACCGATTCCGGCACGAGTTCATCAAAGGTGAGCAGCGTTACCGAGGCATATCTTATAGGTTTTGGAAAATCATCAGGAACGAGTTCTTACCCTGCAATATATTTGCATGGAATAGTCGGCGGCGCCATTGGAATTTACAGGTCAGACGACGGCGGTTCGTCGTGGAGCAGAATAAATACTGACAGCACGCAGTTTGGATGGCTACATTGCATAAAAGGAGACCAGAGAACTTATGGAAGATGTTACGTTTCTGCGGAAGGAAGAGGCGTGCTTTACGGAGACCCTGCCGGTTCTACGGGTTCTCCTACGTTTACTCCAACAAGGACAAGGACACCTACCATAGGAGCAACGAGCACTTATACAAGAACTCGTACACCGACGTGGACAAGAACAGGAACTTTGACTTTTACGCGAACGAATACAATAGTATTAACGAGTACTTTTACGTGGACCCGCACAGGCACGCCGACGTGGACGAGGACTGCAACAGGGACGTCAACGCGGACAAACACAGTGCAGCCGACAAGCACGTTCACGTGGACCCGCACAGGCACGCCGACATGGACGAGGACTGCAACAGTGACGTCAACACGGACAAACACAGTGCAACCGACAAGCACATTCACGTGGACGCGGACAGGGACGCCGACTTATTCACGGACAGTGACAGGGACGTCAACGCGGACGAATACAGTGCAGCCGACAAGCACGTTCACGTGGACGCGGACAGAAACGCCGCCATCGCCGACAAACACACCGACGATAACTGGAACGCCAACATATTCACGAACAGAGACGGGAACATCAACGCGGACAAACACGATACAGCCGACAAACACGTTCACTGGAACGAGAACACAAACGCTGACGTATTCACTGACGGCAACATTGACGCAGACTGCAACAAACAGCCGGCAGCCGACAAACACGTTCACAGAAACAAGAACAATCACGCCAAATTTAACCGTTACAGATACAATATCATCAAATACGCCGACAATAACGCAGACGTGGACAGGGACGCCGCCATCGCCGACAAACACACCGACGATAACGCAGTCGTGGACAGTAACGTCAACCGGGACGTGGACACGGACAGTGACACCGACAATGACGCGGACGTCAACTGGTTCGTCAACGCGGACAAACACGATGCAGCCGACAGGCACGTTCACGTGGACGCGGACATGGACACCAACGTGGACAGGAACATTAACGTCAACGTTCACGCAGACGGTAACGCGGACATTCACACAGACAAACACGCCTTCGTTTACGCTAACTATTACTCAGACACGGACGCAAACTGCAACACTGCTTTCAACAATGACAATAACGCCGACGTCAACGTCAACTGTAATACCTGATGAAGAAAAATTAAAAATAGGAGACGTAGTCATATATCCGAATCCGTATAATCCAGATAATCCAGACAGCGTGGACTTGCACATAGGATTTGAAATAACGCAGGCGTGCAAGACAATAAAAGTACGTATATTTACTTCCGGATTCAGATTAATAAAGCAGATAACGCATGCAGGGAATTACTCGGTAGGACGTAACGTAATAGACATAGAAAGCAGGTATATAAAAAATCTTTCGAATGGTTCATATTTTGTTATAATAAGCGCAATAAATAAGCAGGGGAAGCAGGAAAATAGCAAACCTATTGTCCTTGTTATCTTAAAATGATTTGAAGAGGTTTGATGTTATGAAATCTGGTTATAAGAAAATACTAATATTATTTTCTTTATTTATCGCAATATCAAACGTATATTCTGCACGATACATGGAAAATCTTGACAGAGGTGTTGTTGCAGTATGGCTTGGCAGCAACAGGGTATGGGTTGGCTGGAGGATGTCAGGCACTGACCCATCCGGCATTTCGTTTAACGTATACAGGAACGGAACAAAAATAAATTCATCTGCAATTACGAATGTCACTTATTATATAGATACGGCAGGCAGTCAGACCGCAAGTTATTATATAAGACCAGTAGTAGGAGGGGTAGAACAGACAGCATCAAAAAGCGTTACTCCTTGGTCTACTTTTTACAAGACATTGCCGTTACAGATACCATCGGGCGGGACGACTCCTGATGGAGTAGCATATACGTATAATGCAAATGATTGCAGCACAGGTGACCTTGATGGAGATGGTGAATATGAAATTGTATTAAAATGGGACCCGTCAAATTCAAAGGATAATTCCCAGAGCGGATATACCGGAAACGTTTATCTTGATGCATATAAATTAAACGGGACGAGGTTATGGAGGATAGACCTTGGAATAAACATAAGAGCAGGAGCACATTATACCCAGTTTATGGTTTATGACCTTGATTGTGACGGTAAGGCAGAAGTTGCGTGCAAGACGGCGCCTGGGACAAAAGACGCAACAGGGAGTTATTTGCATACCGGACCTGCAGCAAGCGACGATGATAGTGCTGATTACAGGAATTCATCAGGATATATTTTAAGCGGACCTGAATATTTAACGGTTTTCAGGGGGACAAACGGTGCAGAGATAGTGACGGTAAATTACGTGCCTGCAAGAGGGACGGTATCAAGCTGGGGCGATAGTTATGGAAACAGGGTTGACAGGTTTCTTGCATGCATAGCATATCTGGATGGAGTGAAACCAAGTCTTGTAATGCAGAGGGGATATTATACAAGGATGGTGATTGCGGCGTGGGATTTTAACGGGACAAATCTTACGCAGAGATGGGTATTTGACAGTAATAGCAGCGGAAATAGCAGTTATGCAGGGCAGGGCAATCATAATTTAAGTGTTGGAGACGTTGATGGTGATGGAAAGGATGAAATAATACAGGGAGCATGCGCAATAAATGACAATGGGACAGGGATGTATGTAACCGGGTTAGGACACGGAGACGCAATGCATTTTGGAGATCTTGCTCCGGACAGGGCAGGACTGGAGGTCTGGGAAGTGCATGAATCTACAAGTGCAGCGTATGGATATGAACTGCATGACGCAAGGACAGGGGCGATTGTGTGGGGAACATATACAGGGACAGACAACGGCAGAGGACTTGCAGCAGACATAGACTCACGTTATCGTGGTTATGAGATGTGGTCAACCGGCGGGACAGGAGTATACTCCTGCACGGGAACGCAGATATCAACGTCAAGGCCTACTGTAAATTTCAGAATATACTGGGACGGGGATTTGCTTGACGAGGTTCTGGACGGCACGTTGATAGACAAATGGACCGGCAGCGGGACCACAAGATTGCTGACGGGATATAATTATGAATCAACGACCGGAAATAACGGGACGAAAAATACGCCGTGTTTATCAGCGGACATTCTTGGCGACTGGAGGGAAGAACTCATATTAAGGAAGTCGGACAATACGGCACTTGTAATATTTACTACTACGACGGAAACGAGTTTCAGGATGTATACTCTTATGCATGACCCGATATACAGGCTGGGCATAGCATGGCAAAACGTGGCATATAACCAGCCGCCGCATCTTGGGTTTTATTTATACGATGGGAATCCGCCTACACCTGATATAATACTGGTTGGAGCAGGGACGGCAACTCCGGTTATAACTCCGACGCGGACGAGAACACCTACTTTAACTTTAACGCGGACATGGACAATGACAGGAACACGAACATCAACAAGAACACAAACCATGACGATAACGCCGACGCAGGTAGTAACTGCGATATGGCGGATAGCAGCAGGGAGAAACACGTCATATACGGATTCGCAGGGAAACGTATGGTTAAGTGACAGGAATTATAACGGAGGACTAACATATAATACGAGCAATGAAGTAACAAACGCATTGCCATCAGCGGCGGACCAGACGTTGTATCAGAACGAGAGGCACGGGAGTTCGTTTACGTATACGTTTAACGTTCCGGCAGGGACGTATCAGGTGACGTTAAAGTTTGCAGAGACGTTCTGGACGGAAGCAGGGGCAAGGATATTTAACGTAAGCATAAACGGGACGCAGGTGCTGACAAACTTTGACATATATGCAGCAGCAGGTGGAGCAAACATTGCCATAGACGAGGTATTTAACAACATCCAGCCGGTTGGTGGAGTAATAACGCTACAGTTTGGACCGGCGAGCATAGATGGAGCAAAGGTATGTGCGATACAAATAATACCACAGCCGGCAACGCCAACTGTTACGAGGACGAGGACGGCAACGCCGACGTGGACAAGAACAGCAACGAGAACGTCAACGCGGACAAATACAGTGCAGCCGACAAACACGTTCACGTGGACACGGACAGGGACGCCGACGTGGACGAGGACTGCAACGGGAACGTCAACGCGGACAAATACAGTGCAGCCGACAAACACGTTCACGTGGACACGGACAGTGACGCCGACGTGGACGAGGACTGCAACAGGAACGGCAACGCGAACGAACACAGTGCAGCCGACAAACACGTGGACAGGAACAAGAACAAGCACACCAAATTTAACCGTTACAGATACGATATCGTCAAATACACCGACATTAACGCCGACATGGACGAGGACTGCAACAGGGACGTCAACACGGACAAACACGACGCAGCCGACAAGCACGTTCACTGGTACGCGGACAAACACGCCAGGTTTAACCGTTACAGACACGATATCATCAAATACACCGACGATAACGCAGACGTGGACAATGACGTCTACATTGACGTGGACGAGGACAATAACGCCGACAATGACGAGGACATTAACGGGAACGTCAACGCAGACAAACACAGTGCAACCGACAAACACGTTCACGTGGACGAGGACAGGGACACCAACGTGGACAGGAACATTAACGTCAACGTCAACGTTCACGCAGACGGTAACACGGACATTCACATGGACGAACACGCCTTCATTAACGGTAACTGTTACGCTGACGCGGACGCATACTGCAACGCTGGTTTCAACAAAAACTATAACACAGACGGCGACGTCAACTGTAATACCCGATGAAGAAGAATTAAAAATAGAAGACATAGTCATATATCCGAATCCGTATAATCCAATCAAAGGAGATTTGCATATAGGATTAAATATAACTCAGGCATGTAAGACGATGAAAGTGCGCATATACACGTCAGGTTTCAGATTAGTAAAGCAGATAACGCAGACGGGAAATTACACGGTGGGACGTAACATAATAGATATAGAAAACAGATATATAAAAAATCTTGCAAACGGTTCATATTTTGTAATAATAACTGCGACGAATAAGCAGGGGAAACAGGAAAGCAGCAAACCTGAAATCCTTATAATTTTAAGATAAATTTAAAATTGTTAATTACTTTTAAACGTTTATTTATTATTTTATTGTATGCTAAACCGATTTAAAATAATATTGACACGAAAACGGTTTTGTTGTAAAATAATAAAAATTGCTTAAATACTAAAAGGGGCAATATTGTGAGAAGGAAAATAATTTTAATAATAGGTTTATTAAGTTTTAATATAAGTTTATTTGCAGCAAAATCCGTATTTATACCTAACGAATTTTCCAATTATCCATTAAACCAGTGGTCATGGGATAAATCATACCAGTCGGATAACTTTGTCGTTTTCTGGGGACCTATTGTAGGAACTGACCCGGCAAATTATTCAGATGCAAATTTACGTTTTAATCCATCCAACGTATGTAATTATCTTGAGACCGCATTTGCAAAATACATAAACGAGATACAGTTTGTATCAAATGACGCATCAACGAATTTTGGCAAATACAAAACAATAGTAGTAATGAATGACACATGGGGAGATGGCGGCCCGTCCGGATGGGCATTTGGCGGTTCATATGGCAACGTTATTGCTGCAATGTGGGTTCATCCCGGCGCTACAAAAGATGGATTGGTGCTTGCTCATGAATTTGCACATGGATGTCAGAACATGCAGTCAATACAGGAAAATAAAGTTGGCGGAGGGTTTGTTAATTATGAACCGGGAGGATTTTTCTGGGAAGGTCACGCCAATTTTATGAGAACACAGGTATATCCTAATAACGCAGAGGAAGATTATCCAAGATGGTTGATGACAAGAATGTTTCATTATAGTTCCACAAGACACCATTACTGGGGTCCTCCAAGATTATTATACACAATAATGGAAATAGATGGAATAAACTGGATAAATAGATTATGGAAAGAATCTGTTTCAAGAGAACATCCTCTTGTAACATACAGACGACTTAAAGGATGGACACAATCTCAGTTAAATGATCTTATATATGAATACGCAAAGAGAGAAGTAACTCAAAATTATAATGTTACAAATTATGGTGGCACTACAAATATAGGGACAGTAATAAGAAATGAATATAACAGATTAAAAAATAATGAACCGCATTATTTATGGCGTGATTATACAATGTTATTAAAAGTGACTACTACTGCTCAGAACAGATATTTTTGTCCGGATTATTTTGCTCCACAGGATTATGGAATAAACATAATACCGATATATCCTGATAATACTTCTCAACCGGTATGCGTAAAATTCAAAGGCCATGCAGAATCAAACAGTTACACAGGCTGGAGATATGGATTTGTAGCAGTAAATTCAAGTAACGTGGCAAGATATGGTGAAATGTATAGAGAAAATGAAAGAGAAATAACATTTCAATTAAATACAGGAGAAACTCAATTGTTTTTAGTTGTTGTAGGTTCGCCTACGACGCATACGTCATACGTATGGGAACCGGGCTGGCCAAAGATTTACAGATTTCCATATGAGGTATGCATTTCAAACGGGGTACCGGAAGGGTATCAAAGCAATTTCAGGTCAGATATAAAAAGCAAATATGCAGGACATGCTCATTCAAACGGTGGAGGATGGGTGGCAAATACGGCATCCGTTGCATCAAGCGTTTACGTTGGTCCTAAAGCAGTTATTCTTGGTAGTTCAAATATTTCAGGAAATGTGAGAATTGATGGGACAGTATGGGTTGAGAATGCAACTGTAAGAGATAATGTAATAATTGACGGAAATGCAAGAATTCGCGGAGGAACATATAGTAATGATGCAAGAATAATTGAAAATGCAATATGTTATAGTTGCACGGTTTCAGGTGGTGCAACATTAAAAGGCGATATGTTTTCATGGGGCGGTAATTTCAGTGGCACAGCCATAGTAGGAGGCGATGCAGAAATTTCATCTGCATCAAGCGGGGTTTATCTGCAAACGCCGCATTCTAATAATGGCAGAACAGAAAATGACGGCAAAGGTGCAACAGATCCATCAAATATAGATATAAATGCAGCAGTAATTCCATTTACGGATGGGACATTTGGAACGTGCTGCAGCGAAGTAACGCCGGTAATAACGCCGACAAGGACGGTTACAATAACACAAACGAGGACGCCGACATGGACAAGGACGGCAACGGGAACGTCAACGCGGACAAACACAGTGCAGCCGACAAGCACGTTCACAGGGACACGGACAGGCACGCCGACATGGACGAGGACGGCAACGGGAACGTCAACACGGACAAACACAGTGCAGCCGACAAACACGTTCACGTGGACACGTACAACAACGCCGACATGGACGAGGACAAGTACACCAAGTTTAACCGTTACAGATACGATATCATCAAATACTCCTACGATAACACCGACGCGGACAGGAACTGCAACAGGAACGTCAACGCGGACAAATACGATGCAGCCGACAAGCACGTTCACGTGGACACGTACAACAACGCCGACATGGACGAGGACAAGTACACCATGTTTAACCGTTACAGATACGACATCATCAAATACTCCTACGATAACACCGACGCAGACAGGAACTGCAACAGGGACGTCAACGCGGACAAACACGATGCAGCCGACAAG
>JAGNJD010000033.1 GCA_018000835.1 Candidatus Goldiibacteriota bacterium
ACATACAATTATCAGAGTCTGGCAACGACAGAAATAGCGAGATGCAGACAATATGACATAAACGCAGGGACATACAGCGTGAGACCGGGAGATGCATGGAATGACTGGGGATATCCATCATATTATTTTCCTGGATTTTTCAGGGTGTTTGGAGAATTTGAAGGCGGGGCATATCAGACAACGTGGAACAACGTAGTGCAGAGATGTCTGAATAACATAAACACAAACAGAAACACAACAAGCGGGTTGGTAGGAGAAATATGTGCAGTGGACACGGGGACAAGGAGGACTGACGATCCGTGTAAAGGCGGCGGGTGCAATGGGTCATTGTATAAATACAACTCCTGCCGTGTTCCATGGAGATATGCAATTGACTGGGTATGGTATGGAAATGCAACGAACAGTTCAGGAAACGAAGTAAATATGTTGGCTTCGTTCTGGAATGGAAGAGCAGCTACGGACGTCAGAGACGGGTATAGAATAAACGACAACTCTGTTGAAGGTTCAGTTAACAATGCAAGTTTTGTAGGGCCTGCCGGATGTTCACTTATGTATGGCAGCACGTATTCTTCACGACTCACTGAATATTATACTCGAACAAACAGTTTTGACGTAAATGAGTCGTATTACAACGGTTCATTACAGATACTTACCTTATTATTAATGACGGGGAATTTTCACAATTTACGTAGTCTTGGAACGCCTGAGCCGACAAAAACAAATACGCCTTTCCAGTCAGGACAGGTAATTGACTGCTTTGAAGATAACAACGGAATAAACGACTGGGGCGGTGAATGGTATACATATGCAGACCAAAGCACCTGCATGTTAACCTGCACAGTATGGCCTGCACCGGATACAGGAGTAACGCCGTCAGCAGGCGGACCTACGGGAAGCACTTATTATTTAAGGGTAACCGGGACAAAAGCAGCGGCAACGCCTGCGTCAGATTGTTATCCGTCAATTGGTTTTGGGACGGATTTAAGGTATAAAATAACCCAGACCGCAGGAGTAGTTGATTTAAGACCTTTTTATTCGGCAGGCGGCGGAATAAGATTTTACGCAAGAGGCAATGGAACAGCGATATATAAAATAACGCTTGTTCCAAGGGGAGCCGGCACAACCATACACAAGGACTGGGCAATGTATGAATACCAGTTTACTCCGCCATCAGCCTGGTCCCAGATTTCGATACCTTTTTCTGATTTTACGCAGCCGACGTGGTCAACTGAAACATATACAAAAGACGCGGTTCTTCAGATAATGCAAAAAATACAGATACAAAACGGGACAAACGATGCAATGACGTTTGATTTCAGCATGGATTGCATTGAGTTATATCCGTATTTATGGACGCCAACGGTTACACGGACATCAACTCCGGCAGGGACTGCCACGTTTACAAGGACGCGGACTCCAACCGCATCACCAACTTATTCACGAACGCCGACGCGAACCAACACTTCTGCTGCTTCTCCCACTTTTACTCCTTCAAGGACTGCCTCGCCTACTTTCTCAAGGACAGCCTCTCCTACTTATACACGAACCGCAACGCGAACCAATACTTCTGCTGCTTCTCTTACTTTTACACCGTCAAGAACCATGACTTCTACTTATACCAGAACCATTTCTCCCACTTCATCACGGACTCCTACTGCAACCAATACCTCTATATCATCTCCTACTTTTACGCCTTCAAGGACAGCATCTCCTACTTATTCACGGACTACGTCACCTACGGAAATAATTACGACCATTTTTACCCCAACTTTCACTTTTTCAAGGACGGCATCCCCTACTTTTACCAGAACCCCAACTACTTATTTATCCTACACTCCTACACGGACAAGCACAGCCGGTGCAACTTCTACATTTACGCCTTCAAGGACAATAACCACGACTTATTCCATGACTCCAACGATATACTTATCCGGTTCCCCGACACAAACCAGGACGACAATTCCTACAAATACGTTTACTTCAACGAGGACCGCAACGCCAAGTTGGACGGCAACGATAACGGCGACATCCTCATTTACAGTTACAGATACAATATCGTCAAATACGCCGACTGCAACGCCAACTTTTACATCAACATACTCTATAACGTTAACGTTCACGCAAACGTGGACAAACACGAGCACGTTTACGTTTACCCGGACAAATACGCCGGTTAATACGTCAACTTTCACAAGAACCGCGACTTCTCCCGCAACAAATACTCATACTCCCACGGCAACAAGGACGTCAACTTCCACGTTTACCTATACGCTAACCTATACTCCGACAAGGACGATGACACAAACGTTAATGGCAACGGCGACGTTTACAATAACAATGACGGCAACTCCGGAACCCGTTTCAGAAGAACTGAAAATTACAGACGTTATACCATATCCAAATCCGTTTAATCCTGAAAAAGATGAAAAATTAAAAATAGGCCTTGGCATAACGCAGTTAAACGTTGATAAATATTCTGTTACAATATATACGTCGGGTTATAGAATGATAAAAGAAATAAAAAAAGAAATTCCTTTAAGACAAAACTATATAGAAATTGATACAAAAGATTTGCAATCATTATCAAACGGCACCTATTATTATTACGTCATCATTACAAAAGGAAATAAGGAAGCAAAATCAAAAATTGACAAACTGATAATAATGAAATAAGCATATAATTTTATATGCAATAAATAAAATATTTGTTTTACAAACGGATATCAGATAAATTTATGCCTTAAAACATCCGATATATCCCTGAAGTAAAAAAATTCTTCCGGCAGGGGTGCTTTTATTGTTATTTCCCTATTTGTCCATGGACAGACATAAGATAATTGATATGAATGAAGAAGTTGTCCCGTTATTTTTTTGAATTTATTCTGTTTTATGATTTTTGGCCCGTATAATTTATCCCCGAGTACCGGATAACCAATTCCGACGAGATGTATTCTCACCTGGTGTTTTCTTCCTGTTTTTGTAGTAATCTTAAAACAGGACAAACCATCGGATACTGCCATTGTTTCAACGATTGATTCCGCGTCTTTACCGTCTATCTTTTTTCTTATTTCTTTTCTGTCAAAATCAGCTTCATTTAAGCATATTGCACAATAGACTTTGTTTACTTTCTTTTCCTGCCATAATTTTTTAAATTGCTCAAAAACGTCTTTATTCTTTGCAAAAAGCAAAACACCCGTCGTTTCCCTATCAAGCCGGTGAAGCACTCTTAAATCCGGAGCATTTATTGCCTGTTTCAGGACGTTTTCAAAATCATTGTTTTTTTCATCTATGACGAGCCCGGATGGTTTATTTATGGCAATGACGTATTCATCTTCAAAAATTACGTCAACGTTATACGTCTTATCCATTTCTATGACATCCGGGACGTCAATTACGTCTCCGTTTTTCAGTTTATACGTTGCTATCCACGTTCTCTGATTATTTACAAAAATCTGTTTTGAATCTATCAGTTCTTTTGCTTTTGAACGCGAAACGTTAAGATTCCGTGAAAGAAACGTCTTTAAATCAGTATTGCCATCTTTAACTTTTATCTGCATGTTTTTTCACCATATATTATTTTTATAACATTATAACGGAAATAAACAAAATTTGTTACATTATTTTAATTATGTTCTTAAATAAAATTTACCATTCCTATCCCGGATTAGGATGAATATCAATATTGACGGAAGGATTGATTGCATTTTTTTAGAAATTCATTGCGATAAATTACATGAAGCAGGAGAATAGCATTCATTACAAAAAAATGCAATAATTCTTTCATTTGGTTTATCAGACAGGAGATGCTATTTTATATAAATTTTAAAAACACTTCCTTCCCCTTTTTTGCTTTCAACAGAAATGTCTCCGTTATGCAGTTCCCTGATTATCCTGTAAGAAATTGCAAGCCCTAATCCTGCTCCATATTTCTTATTTGTCCCGAAAGGTTTGAATATCTTATCTTTCATATCATCATCAATACCCATACCGTTGTCTTTTATTGATATTACTTTTTTGTCTGCTTCCTCAAAGCAATCTATTTCAATTACCTTTTCCTGCTTGTCAAGTGATTGATAGGCATTTAAAATAACGTTATGAACCGCTTTTTTTATTAGAAAACCGTCAACAAAAATTTTCATAATTTTTCCGTCGTATTTCTTTTTAACGATTTTTTTTACGTCGTTCTCACATTCAGAAATAATTTCATTCAATAATTCTTTTAAATCACAATCCTGTTTTTCCGGCAGGTATTCCCGCGTATAACTTAAAAAATTATTTAAAAATCCGCTCATTTTCGTTATGTTCTTTAAAATGTCGTCTGTTTTTGTCAAAACGTATTCGTCTTTTGTCCTGCTTTTTATAAGTTCTGCATAACCCGATATGACGTTTAATGAATTTCTGATTTCATGGGCAACTCCTGCTGAGAATTCCCCAGCCGTTGCCATTCTCTCCCTGTTTAAAATATATTCCTTTAATTCATTTTTCATGTTATCAAGGGTAGCGGAAAGCACGTTTATTTCTTCTTCTCCGTTGACTTTTATATCCTCATCAAAGTTTCTTTTTGCAATCTCTTCTGCTTTTCTTTTTAACATGTTTATTGACCGTGTAATTTTTGATGATATAAACAACGCAATCAATACTGAAAAAATAAGTATGGTAAAACCTGCTATCAGGAGAGACGTCTTATAATGCTTTATGTATTCAAGGTAAAGAACGTTTGCTTCTACGCCAAGGATGTAACTGCTTTCCTTTATGGGGACATAAACTGTTTTATAATATTTATTTCCGGCACCACGATAAAGAATGGTGGATATCATTTTTCCTTTTAGCGCCTGATTTATTTCGTCGCTATCAAGCCGGACGTAAAATTCCTCGCCCTCCGGAAGCAGAGACAAAACAACCTTTTTGTTCTTATCAATAATAAGAACGTTATTTAATTGTGAAATGTCTCTTAAATTTTCAAGTTTCTTTACGTATTCGTTATAAATTTTACCTTTTAATTCAAAAGAATTTATGTCTTCTTTATTAATGAATTCCGATATCAACGAACCCGCAATTTTTAACCTGCTTTCCATCTCTTTATTCAGATCAGAAACAATCATAAAATAAGTAATTCCACCGTATAAACCTATTATTATTAAAGAAGCAATCAGAAAATATAATATGATTTTTTGTTTTAAATTAAATTTCATTTTTCCTGCCTTTTAACCTGTTTAAAATTTCCTTTTTTTGCTTATTTGTCAAAAAATCTGCGCGTTTATCGTTTGTTTCTATTGCATTAATAAGTTCGTCACTGTTTTTAAATTGTGAATAAATATTATACCTGGTTTTTTCTCCTATAAAAGGTATGTCGTCAAAGGTCATTTTTTTTAGTTTTTTATTTGCAAGCAGCGTCTGAAAAGAAACTGCAAATCTATGTGCTTCATCCCTTATTTTCTGTAAAATTAGTCTGCTGTCGGCAGGAACGTCAATCGGCTTTGATTTTCCCGGTAAAAAAACTTCTTCTTTTTTCTTTGCCAGTCCTATTATGTGGAGATTTTCCACCCCAATCATGTTCAGTCCCTGCTTTGCCGCATTAACCTGCCCTATTCCGCCGTCAATCAGTACCATATCCGGAAATTTTGCGTTTTCTTTTAACATCCTTCCATATCGCCGCATGACGACTTCCTTAATTGCAGCATAATCGTCAATTTTAACCGTTCCTTTTATTTTATATCTTCTGTATAATTTTTTTTCCGGTTCACCATTTTTGAAAACGACGCATGAGGCAACGATGTTGTCCCCTGAAAAATGGGATACGTCAATTGCATCTATCATCTCCGGTGTTTTATCAAGTCCCAAAACTTTTTTTATTCCATCTAACTGCTTTTGAGACGTCCGTTCCCTGATTTTTTGTTTTTCCGCTTCTCCCATGTCGTATCTTATTTTTTGCAGGATGTTTTCTCTTGCCAGGTCAAGCAATTTGTCTTTTTTTTTGAACGTCAAATTAATTTTTTTTCTATAAAAAAAACTTTCCATTATTTCCGGTGATGATAAACCATCACGTAAAATTATCTCATCCGGATATGAAATATTTCTGTTATAATATTGCATTAAATACGTCTCAAATACGTCTTCCTCGTTTATGACGTCGTTAAAAACGTCCATTCTTCTGGAAACCAGTCTTCCACTCCGGACGTTCAAAACGCAGAAATAAGCATTTAAATCCTGTCGGACAAAGTCAATGACGTCAACGTTCATGTTTTCAGATAAAACAACTGCCTGTTTTTGCATGACGTCTTCAACTGCTTTTATCTGGTCTCTTATTTCTGCCGCTTTTTCATATTGTTTTCCAAGCGAAAAATTTCGCATGTCTTCCTGAAGTTTTTCAATGATGCCTTTATAATTACCGTTTAAAAATTTTTTTACTTCTTTAATTGAATTTTGGTAATTATCTCCGGATATTAATCCTGCGCAGGGGGCAGTGCATATGTGCATGTCATAAAAAACGCATGGTCTTGTTAACTGTTTTTTTTCAAAATTATAATTACATTGCCGGACTTTAAATATTTTATAAATAAGTTCCAATACTATTTTTGCATCTTCTGCAATGTAAGGACCGTAATATACGGCTTTTTTTTCTTTTGTATTTCTCGTAAAATAAACTCCCGGAAACTGCTCTCCCGTGGTAATTTTAATGAATGGAAAAGTTTTATCATCTTTTAACAAAACGTTATAATGCGGCTGGTGTTGTTTTATAAGTGTGCCTTCCAGCAGGAATGCCTCCATCTCGTTATTCGTAATTATATAATCAAAATCGCGGATGTTTCCGGTAAGTTTGCTTGTTTTCAAATCTTTCCCGGTCTTTCGGAAATAAGACATCACTCTTTTTTTCAGGTTTTTCGCTTTACCGATATATATGATTTTATCATCTTTGTCTTTAAAAATATAAATGCCGGGGTTGTCAGACAATGCGTTTAATTTTTGTTTTAAATTTATTTTCTTCATATTGTCCTTATAAGCATTATTTAGTAAAAATTTAAAACATATTAAAAATATTATACTTCATTTTTTTATTTATTGTATGTGTTTTTTTATGTATAATATCATTGAAAGGCGGTGAAAGGATGGATGAGAAAAAAAACGTTGGTGATAAAGAAAATAAAGAAATAGCCACATCAGAACATGAAATTCCAAAAAAGGTCGTTGATAAACAAAAACATCCATGGGAACATTTTAAGCAGTCACAGAATTTTAAGAAAAACATGAAAGCACATAGCAAACAGCGAATGAACAGGCGGATAATCGGAAAATAGATTTAAATTATCAATTATATGAATTCAAAATAAAATTAATATAAAAATTTTTTAATTTGTTATATTTCAGAATCCATTATAAAACTATTGGTTTCTTGCAAGCCGGAATCCTATATCATATGCTTCATAATAGGGCCATTCTGAATGTCTATATCCTATTTGTAGTGGTCCTCCCCCTCGGGCTAAAGCCCGAGGCTCCCACAAAAAATTCAATCAATTTGTCCCATAGAAATTATCTTTACGGGACTTCGTTGATTGACCAGGGGACGAGGAATACCGGTGATATTCCGCAGCGACCCTGGAACCCTCCTGGCAAAGCATTTGGAATTGACAGAAATAAAAAAACCGTTAAACTCTAATTATGAGTGGTACAGAAAATGGGGTATGGTCACCTTTAATAATTATATTTATATAAAATCAGATAATCTTTATCAAATGGTCCACTAATATACAAATCTCCTTCACTACTAACACCTGCTGCAAGACCAGATACACCAATATTAATATTCCCCCCGCAATCAAACGGCAAAAAATTCGTAGTTATAGCTATACGTTTTCTTTCTTGCAGAGTATCAATGTTATAAATAACAATATTAGGGTTTTCACCTGCACGCCCATTAACATCATCTCTATTCCAAAAAAATAATTCGTCGTTATGAGCACCAAAAAAAACTAATTGTTTTGAATCTGTTTTAATATGCTGTATTTCTTCACCAGTTTGCAAATTATATTTTATTAAACTATAATTTTTAAATTCAAATTTTTCTTTTTGTGAAAGGGACTCATGCTTTCCGACAACAGGCGGCATGATAACAGGTAAAATTAAATTATCATTACATATGTAACCATCTTTTAATCTGTTTAAATAATTCGCGCCCAAAAAACGCTCCAATATTTTTTGCTTATTTAAATCAGTTTTTAACAAATTTTCGTCTTTTTGTTTAATTACTGTTTCATTTTTTATTATATCAATATTTTTTTTGGGTCCTATTTGAGTTTTAAATTTAAATCCGGATATATAATATATATTTTTATTACATTTATCAATAAACACATCGTTTATTTCGGTTTTAGTATTTATTTTTGAATTTTTAATATTGATTTCTATTATTTCGCCCTTGCTATTTCGCAAATATAAAATATCATCCTCAAATTCAATTATCCCTGCATTTAAATTTTGCGAAGATCCAAATTTATGAATTTCTTTCATTTTTTTAGCAGATAATGAATATTCAAATATTTTTTGGTTAATCCAATCCCAAATATACACAATATTTTTTTGTATAACTATATTTACAGAAAAAAAACATTCACGATATAAACTTGAATCCGTTTTTTGTAATTGACAACCAATTTTTTCCCCTTTATATAATCTTGGTATCTTTATGGCTTCAATGGTTGGAATGGATTTTATTGGTTGTGTATCATTGCTCATTTTGACAGCACTAATATCAGCCCCACAATACAACGTCTGGATATTTTGCCCCGCATAATCAACAAATCTTTGATTGTCTCCATAATCGTAATAATATAATCCTGCTTTTAATGGAATACAAACCAATAAAATTAAAAAAATATTTTTTAAAATGATTTTAATAATTCTTTCCATTTTAATATTTTTCACTTTCCTATATTATACTTATATAAAATTAATTCATCCCCGGAAAAAGGCCCGCTTACATAAAATGCATCATCTTTTCCCATAGCGTCGAATGAATTCCAAGTAGGTCCAATAATTCTCGTAGTTCCGCCACAGTAAGTAGGATACGCAGAATTAACTTCTATTTTTCTTTTTATTACTATTTTATCGTTATCTATTTCATATATATAATATTTATTATCCTTGCCGATTGAATGTATATAAATATTGTTATTAATAGCCCCTATTAAACGTGCACCCCATATGTTTTTTAATAATTTTTTTTCCAATATAATTTTATCTTTATTGATATCGTCTTTTATTATCCACATTTGTCCTTCTTTAATTTCAATCCTGTATAAAATTCCTCTATCTAAAAACGCATTATCAAACATAGACACATTCACGCCCGTTCGTTTTACTATTTTATACATTTCCTTGTTAGATAATTCAATTTTTTCTTCGGTATTATTGTTTTTTATTATTTGTTTATCTATCCCTTTTTCCGTAAAATCAATTCTCTTTTTATCTGGCGCATATTCTTTTCTTATCTCTCTTCCTTTATGGAAATATTTTGTTCCATCCCCGGCATCTATTATTACCTGTTTATAATTATTCAATATATTTATTTCATAATTTTTTGTATTAAATTCTATTAATCCGATATTTGAAACAATATAAATTTTTTCCTTGAATGTCCTTGTCTGGCCATCAGCGATCCATATGGCATTTTTATTGTCAACTTTGTTCAAATCAATAACTTTTTCAACCCGACTATTTTTTAAATTATATTTTACTATCCACTTATTTACCGAATCAATTATAAACATTGAGCCATCTTCTTCTACTGAAACTTCAACATCATAATAACAACTATAACTCTTTTCATATTTTCTTTCCCCGAGTGATTTACCTTGTATTATTCTTGGTATTTTGATTATTTCATAATTAATTTTTTCTGCCATTTGAGAAAACGTTTTATTTGTTAATATTAAAAATACAATTATACAAAAAAATGTCTTTAACACCTTTGACTTTTTCATCAAAAATCTCCTGTATCTAAAATCTTGGTCTTGCAATTGCTTTATTATTATATCTTAATTCAAAACATAATATCCCTTTGCAAGCATTGGGATTGGCATTAGAACCAGGCAAATAAGCGTAATGGGCTTCCTGGACAAAACCTTTAGGGCATGGTTCTTCTGGTGACGAACCATATAACTATATACTCCATAATTGCCACTATAACTATTCCAGATAATTCTTTGAAATATATCGTCAGTAAATAAAATTGTCGGCACAAAAGAATAAGGCGATGTGTCGTTTTTCATTTTTATGGCACATATATCCGTCCCGCTACAAAGCATTGTCGTTTTGGAATTTGTTGCTCTTTTATATCTTTCATTATCTATATAGTCGTTATAATATAATGAAGCATTTAATTCAATTGCCATAATCAACAATTCTATTAAAATTACTAATTTTTTATTAATTTTAATTGTCATTTAAAATTACTTTCCTTAAATATATTTTGTCTTTTGTCTGTCTATGAAAATAATAAAAATTCCCATCTAGTCCTATAATAGGTAATGCAATAGGTAAAATTTCTTCACCTTCTTCTCCAAATTTTACAATTTTTTCAAATTTTAATGTGTCTTTATCTATTATTCCAATCATTCGTGTTCCTTTTTTATTTTTTCCATATTTTTCTCTTAGACTTAAATAAGAATAAATTTTATTTCTAAAATACCAAAATGGAGATATTAAATATTTTTTATTTCTTATCTTCTTAATTACTCTCTCAGTTCTTTGGTCTATTATCTTAAAAAAATCGGATTCGTCATTTTTTGGATCTTCACAATATGAAGTATAATATTCAAAATTTTCATTTATTGGCCTATTATCAAATGCCAGTTTTTTTCCTTTTTTAAACTGCTCTTCAAATTTTTTTTCAGTTTCTTTATCTGCATTTAAATAATAATTAAATTCTTTGTTTACTATAAACTTATTATTTATAATAGTTCCAATGCTTGAATATAAATAATAATAATCCTTGTCTGCATCTATAATTTTAAAAGATGAAAATTTATATGTTTCTTGAATTTCCCAATTTTTATTAAATTTTATTATAAATCTGTTTTCGTCCTTATCTTCAACTATGTAAAATAAAAAACTTTTGGTTATATTATTTAATTGAAAATCTACTGATTTCGGTAAATAATAATTATATTTTGAAAGTTCTATTTCCTTTATTATTCCTTTTTTATTTAAAATTAAAATATTATTTTCGTATCGGTTAGAAAGATAAACATAATTTTCATCTGCACAAATATTGTAATCTGCCCATAAACCACCAGGTTGAGGGTCGCGAGTGAAATCTCTTCCTCTATAATATCTTTCCATTTCTATATCTTCGTACTTTGCTCTCTCAATTATTTTATCTAAATCCATGCTTGTAAAATCTAATTCTTTACCAGGAATTTCTATGTTAAAAAAAACAAATATACTAATTAATAAACTAAAATTTTTAAAAAATTTCATATTCATTCCTCCTATAATAATGTTCAATGTCGTATTTATGTAACATAGTTATTTTGTCATTTTTAGAGGCATTTTCTTCAAATTTTTATTTTGTTATATGTTTTATCACACCTATATTCCAGAAATTTCTTTTCATTTTTACCATCTTCAAAAATAGAAATATGAGTATAAGATATTTATATTAAAAAAAAAGAAAGAAAGAAAAATCAAATATCAAAATTTTTACAAAATGACATTTTTTCATTTTTTCCCTTTTATCCAATATCAGTTTTTTATCTTTATCTTATTACTAAAACTCAACCCTAATCTTTTAATTCATATTGCATTATAAATATACATCTTTATTTTGCATTTGTCAAGTAATTTGGATTTTAAAATGAGAATGAGGACATTTAAAGATATGGTATATATTGAACTATTTTCTAAATATAATACACGAACACAAATCACGACAATGTGAATATAACAAAAGGGATTGCGTATGATGAAATAAAAATGTTCATTGAAAATGTCCGGTAATAATGTTCTTACATTTTCAACGAACATTATTAACGAACATCAGTAAAGAACATTATTGGCAAATATTTTTTATTTCTTCCTCAGCACGTTAAGAAAAAGGAAAAAATTCAGGACAAAGATTCCGGCAAAAAGTATGGACGTGAAAGAAAAAGGCATGACGATAAAAATCACAACCGTAAGTATAAAAACCATCGTTAAATATACTATCGTCGTTTTTTTATCCATTTTTAATCCACCATAAAGACAGGGAAATGACCAGCCCGGCAAACAAACCTGGTTTTATCATTATTTTATTAAACAAAATATCACGTAAATTGTCAATTTTTATTCTCGATACCATTGAAAAAACGATGAATATCTTATTCAAAACGTTTATTGCATACGTAAAACCGGCAATTAAAATTATCGTCTGGACGTATGGATTAAAATTCGTAAATTGTTTCGCCATTTTATACGTAAGATATGCCTCCGTTGCAAGCGTAAGAATAATGCTTATGAGCACCGGTCCTGCTCCTTTTATCCTGTCAAAATTATATCTCATATATGATACCGAATGTCTTTTTTTTATGTTTGAAAAAAACGGCAGCAAAAAAACCGCCGACGCAAGCATCAAAACAAAAACGGCCAGTATGTCCACGGTGTTTAACGGTAAAACCGAAAAAGAAAACAAAGTCAGATAAAATATTTTTATGAAATCTGAAATGAAAAAATTCTGCAGGTCTTCCTCGGTCAGGAAATTAAAAACGGAAAACAAAAGCAGGATAAACGAAGTAAGGAAAAGTGCATAAATGACCGGCGAACGGGAACTACAGAATTCAATGAATTTAAAAAACGCAACAAACGAAGTAAGTAAAGACAGGAATAACAGATTGTCGTTTCTTTTGTCCTGCACGTTTGATACTTCCATGACGTTAAGCGTCCATGTTGATGCAAAAGTAAACAGCAGTAAAAAAATAATGGAACCATTTATGCCGATTTCCCGGATTTGTCCTTTGTTTCCTGTTAAAAAAAGGCCGAGAAAAATCAGTGAAATTAAAAGATAAAAATGTTTTTTTTCGTTTTCTATTCCGGTTAAATTAGCCACGGACGTTTCAAGAACGGCAAAAAAAAGAAAAACCGGCACAAAAGAAGAATTCAGAAACATTAATTGAATGCATATTAAATTTATCAGCAATAAAACGTAATCAGAGCCGTTTTCAGGTTTGTTATATGTAAACATCAGATAAGAGAGAAAAACGATCAGCAGGAAAAGATAATTCCGTTTTATTTCCGTTCCTGCAACGCATTCCATTGGCAATTTTAAATAAAAGAAAAGAAAAACGTCCAAAAAAAACGTAAAAATGACGGATATCAGGAAAAATACGTTTCCGGCTTTTTTGCATGCTTTTTCCCTGCCCAGCATGGAAGAGAGAATAACCGTAAAAACGGAAGAAACAAATACGCCGCCGTATGTAAGAAATTTTTCAATAAAAGGGAAAGAAGTAAAGTTAAAATTCATAAAAGGTCGTTTACCTTTATTCTTAAAATTTCTTTTGACGTCTGGCAGGAGACAAAAACGTCGGTCCCATCCGGAGAAACGGCGATGTATTTTGGAGCAGTATCTTTTTTTGTTATTTCAAATATTTTTGACCTTTTTTTGACGTCAACAAAAATAATTTTGTCCTTTGCAGGGACGGTTAAATAAAGATATTTTTTTGACCTGGAAAGAGCACCTCTGAAAATGCCGCCATCTACCCTTATGTTGTATTTAATGGCATAATCCTTTGTATCAAAAACGTTTATCGTGCTTTGCTGGTTAAATGAATATTCCCATTCGTTTATGATTGCTATCTGACGTTTGTTTAATTTGAGCAGTTGTGCGGGCGAAATGCCTGCATCAATTTTCGTAAACAGACATCTTTCTTTTTCTGCGTCAATTAATTGAATCACGTTCGTGTATTTACACGGGACGTATAAATATTTATTGTCATTTGTAATAAGAATGTCGGCCGGCCATTTTTCGGTATTTATTTTGCTTTTTATCCTTTTCCCCTGTATGTCAATTATGCTTATGTTTGAACTACCGGTATTTGCAACGTATAACAACTTTTTCTCGCCGTTTAGTGCAAGTGCAGACGGATTCTGTCCGCCGCTTGGAATGTTTGTGGTTTCGTTGTCTGACAGATTATGAATGGTTACGTCAGAGCTGCTTTTATTTGCCGAATATACGTAATTACCTTTTACGAGTATATCGACAGGATTTGCGCCTGAATTTATTATTTTATTTATCTTTCCGGTATTTAAGTTTACGATTGCTATCTTTTTTTCCCTTTCCGCACCTACAAGGATTTTTTCATTGTTCAGGACGCACACGTCGGATGGTATGAAATTTAATTTATAATTTATTTCAATCTGGGGCGGTTTACTGATTTTTTTGCTGCAGCCGGAAAACAAAAAAACAAAGACGATTGCCAACAAAAACAAAACGTATTCCTTACGGTTCCTTTTGACGATTTTTACCGGCATCAAAACCAGAACGTAAACGATACAGAAGGCAAAAAACAGGCATACGATGTAAACCGGTTCTTTAACGTTCAGCAGGAAACATAAAACCAACATTTTAAACAGCAGTAATATAAACGTCCTGTAATTGTTTTTCATAAAAAAACAGTATCCTGCAAGAAGCATAAAAAATGCAAGTAATGCATATAACGTCATTTTTTTTCATCCGTATTTAATTGCAGGTTTTTTAAAATAAAAAAACAGACCACGGCAAACAAAAAAAACGACAGGATTAATTGAAGTCCTTCCATAATTGACGGCCGGATGGTAAAAACGGTTTCATTCCTTTTTACGAAAAAAATTACGGACAAAATGAGAATTAAACTTACGACAAATGTTACGTCTTTTTTTTCAAATCCGGCATCTTCGTCTGGCATGAGGAGCACGAGAAAATCCGTCATGACCATCAGCAGTAAAAATACCGGCAGGTTATCCGAATGCAGCAGGAAAAGAAAAATCAAAAGGATGACGTCAACCGAAACCAGGAAAAAAAATTTATTTTTTTTCTCCCGGAACAGAAAAACGAATAACCACAGAAGCGGAATCAGAAAAACGAATTTTTGCATTATAAAAAACTGTCTCTCCCTTATCTAACATTGGCGCCGGCAGCGAGTTTACGTTTCTTTTCGTAATTATCCCAGTCAAATATAATGGCGCTCGCAACGAACCATGAGGAATACGTGCCGACTATTATTCCCAGCGTAATTGCCAGTGCAAAATTATGCAGCACGTCGCCGCCAAACAAATACAACGAAACGGAAACGAGTATTGTCGTTAGGGATGTATTTATGGTTCTGCCTAAAACCTCGTTTATGCTCCTGTTTATTATGCTTTCAAAAGGTTCTTTTAATATGTTTCTCATGTTTTCCCTTATTCTGTCAAAGACGACAACCGTGTCGGTAAGTGAATAACCTGCAATGGTCATAAGAGCAGTAATCATGAGAATGTCAACTTCCTTTCCAAGCAAAACCATTATTCCAAGTATTGTAAGGACGTCGTGGATGGTTGCAATCGTTGCTGCAACTGCAAATTTAAACTGGAACCTTATCCATATATAAACGAGTATGCCGATGGCTGCAAAAAAAACCGCATATAATGCTTTTTGTTTTAACTGTGCAGATACGACCGGGCCTATTACGTTTTCTTCCAGTATTTCCAGATTTTCGTCGTTTAATTCTTTTTTTAACGCCTTTGTAATCTCCTCTGAACCGGCTGTTGACGAATCTTTTAACATCGCTCTTATCAGATAAATGTTCTCTGTTTCTACCCCGACTTTCTGGAGAGAAGCATTGTAACCCAGTTTATCCATAACTGCCCTTATTTTATCCGTGGTTACGTGTTCTGAAAATTTTATCTGCAGGGATATTCCACCCGTAAAATCAAGTCCCATGTTTGCCTTACCCGCTGAAATCCTGTAAATTGCAAACAAACCCAGACTTACCAGACAAATTGAAAAAATATAAACAAACTTCCTGGCGCTTAAAAATTTTATTTTTGTATTTTTTACTATTTCAATCATTTATGCCTCCATTATCTTTATATACTTAAAGACGTATATTGTTTTCTCATTTCAAATACTGCCTGAGTTATGAAAAATGCGGTATATAAACTTACGACAAGACCCCAGAAAAGAGTTACTGCAAATCCACGAACAGGCCCTGTCCCGAACTGGAATAGTATTGCAGCGGTTATAAGAGACGTGACGTGTGAGTCAATGATGGTCCATATTGCCCTGTTATACCCTGCATCAATTGCAGCACGTATGGTTTTACCCGTCCTTAACTCTTCCCTTATCCTTTCAAATATTAAAACGTTTGCATCTACGGCCATACCAAGTGTAAGCGTTAACCCTGCTATGCCAGGCAGAGTAAGAGTTGCATTTAAAGCACACATAATTCCCAATACGAATAGTAAATTAAAAATAAGCGCAAAATCCGCTATAAGTCCGGAAACCCTGTAATAAAAAGCCATGTATAAAACGGCCAGTAAAGCACCTATTATTATTGCCTTTTTTCCTTTGGAAATTGAATCCGCACCAAGGGATGGTCCTATGACGTTTTTATTAATAATGTTAACCGGGGCAGGAAGTGCACCGGCACGCAGAACGAGAGCAAGGTCCTTTGCCTCGTCTATAGTAAAATTTCCTTCTATTATGCCTTCACCACCGCTTATCCTCGTTTTAATAACCGGTGCAGAATAAATGGTGTCGTCGAGAATTATCGCAAGCCGTCTTCCGACGTTATCACCGGTTATTTCTGCAAATTTTCTCCCGCCCTCCGGGGATAATTTAAACCACACTATCGGTGCTCCATAATCTCCTATCTGGACCTTTGCATCAACAAGGTCAGCACCGGTGACAGTCTGTTTTTTGCTTAAAACCATGCGCTCGCCTTCCTTGTTTTTTAACACGTAAACGTCTTCCGGCATTTTTGACGCAATTGTGTTGCCTTCGTTATCAGTTATATCGGAAATTTTCGTATTTTCATCCACCAGTTTAAATTCAAGCATTGCCGTTTTTCCTATGACGTTTAACGCCCTCTCTGTATCTTTTATGCCGGGTAACTGGACGACGATGAATCTGTCCCCTTCCCTTTGTATAATCGGCTCGGCTACGCCAAGGGCATCAATCCTGTTTCTTAAAATTTCGAGAGCCCTTGACACCGCTTCTTCCAGTTTTACGTTTGGCGGAAGACTTTTTGCGTCAACTTCCATTTTTAAATACATGCCGCCCTGCAGGTCAAGTCCGAGTTTTATTTTTCCCTTTTGAATTACGTTCCCGGTTGAATCCTTTACGTCAAAAGGCGGCCATAACTGCCACACTGAAAAAATAAACAAAGCAAGGGTAATGAAAACTACTATCTGAACTCTATTTCTCATTTTTTCCTCCGGATTATTTCTTTTTTAGTAATTGTATCACTTTTTCAGTTATTGTATCAACACTTAAACCATATTTTTTAAACAGATCTTCCGGTTCTCCTGATTCTGCAAATAAATCCTGTATGCCGGTTCGCACGAGGCAACACGGATAATTTTCTGAAATTGCCTCTGCAACAGCAGAACCAAGTCCGCCAATTATTGAATGCTCCTCAACGGTAATTACTTTTCCCGTCTTGCTGACGCTTTTAATAAGAGTTTCTTTATCCAGAGGTTTTATTGTCGGCATATGTATTACCTCTGCACTTATTCCGCGTTCTTTTAATTTGTCGTGCACCTCAAGAATTTTAAAAAGCATGGCGCCGGTTGAAACCATGGTAACGTCTCTGCCTTCCTTAATCACATAACCCCTGCCGAATTCAAATTTATAATCGTCTCCGAAAATTACCGGTGTATTTATCCTGACAAGACGCACGTAAACCGGAGAATCGTAATACGTTGCAAGAAACTCTATTAACTTTTCCGTTTCAACTGAATCGGCAGGAGAAACGACTTTCATGTTTGGTATTGCACGAATTATTGCCATGTCCTCGCATGCCTGATGAGTCGGGCCATCAGCGCCAACCGATATGCCAGCATGCGACACAACGATTTTAACGGGAAGGTTTGGATAAGCAATTGAATTTCTTATCTGCTCCCAGCATCTGCCGGAACCAAACATGGCAAACGTTGAAGCAAACGGGTTCATGCCGCATGCTGCAAGTCCCGCGGCAGTTCCCATCATGTCCTGCTCTGATATGCCCATGTCAAAAAATCTGTCGGGAAATTTATTTTTAAAACGTATTGTCTGGGTTGATTTTGCCAGGTCGGCGTCAAGAACTACGATATTTTTGTATTTTTCGCCAAGCCCGACAAGAGTATCTCCGTAGGCGTTTCTCATTGACGTTAATTTTACTTGTTCTGACATTCTTCACACCTCAGTTCTTTTAATGCCTTTTCGCATTCTTCCTCAGTTGGAGCAACGCCATGATATTCTACTTTTCTTTCCATAAAGGAAACGCCTTTGCCTTTTATCGTTCTTGCAATGATTATCGTCGGCATGCCTTTTATTTTTTTTGCATCTTCAAATGCCTCTACTATTGCCTCATAATTATGGCCGTCTATTTCAATGACGTTCCAGTTAAATGCCTTCCATTTTTCAACGACCGGCTCAAGTCCTGATTTCACTTCACCGATTGAACCGTCTATCTGAAGTCCGTTATAATCAAGTATTGCACAGACGTTATCAAGCCGTCTGGACGAAGATGTCATTGCTGCTTCCCAGACCTGACCCTCCTGTATTTCGCCGTCGCCGAGCATTACGTAGACCCTGTAATCCAGTCCCTTTATGCGTGCTGCAAGAGCCATCCCGTTTGCAATGGATAGCCCCTGGCCAAGAGAGCCTGTTGTCATGTCAACGCCTGGTATGGCTTTCATGTCAGGATGACCCGACAATCCGCCTATTTTTCTTAGCGTCCATAATCTTTCTTCCGGTAAAAAACCTGCTTCAACCAGTGCGGCATACAGAGCAGGTGCAGCGTGTCCTTTTGACAATACAAATCTGTCTCTCTCCTCCCATTTCGGATTTTTAAGGTCTATCTTCATAACGTGCATGTATAACGCGGCAATAATGTCAACTGCGGAAAGAGACCCGCCGAGATGCCCTGACCTGGCACAGCCAAGCATTTTTATGACGTTTGTTCTCATCCTATTTGCAACTTTCTCAAGTTTTTTTATCGTATCGTTATAATCCCTGTATGATTTTGCCTCGCCGTATTTTTTCTTTTCCCGGATAAATTTTTCTATTTCTTCTTTTGTAGGGAGACCTTCCTGTGCTCCGATTTTTGTAGTAACGAGTGCACCTGCTGCGTTGCCATAATCAATTGCATCTATTACTATTTTATCGTCTGCAATGGCAACTGCAACTGCACCGACAAAAGCATCTCCGCCGCCTACCGTATCAACTACGTCAATGCCGTATCTGTGAAAAACCGTTGCCCCATGTTCGTTGATAAGCAGGGTGCCTTCTTTTCCCATTGTTATTATTACGTGATTTACGCCAAGTTTGCGGAGTTCAATGCCTGATAAAGTGCCGGTCTCCATATGTGAAATTACCCTGTTGGTTAAATATCCGCCTTCCCTTTCATTCATTATTACTATGTCCAGTCCTTTTAAAACTTCCAGAACTTCCTCCCGTTTTTTTGTTCCTATTGCGCCTATGTTTAATATGGTTTTTACTCCGGATTTCTGGGCAAGTTCAATTGCTTTTTTTACGGTCGGTATTGGAATCTCTGTGCATATAACGACAACTTTCGAATCCCGTATTGCAGGCAGTGCCCTTTCAACGTCTGACGGAGTTAATTTATCATTTGCCCCCATAAAAAGCGTAACTCTGTTTCCCCTGGCCCCCGTCGTATTTACCAGAGCAATTCCTGTTTCCAGTGAATTATCTTCAATAAAATAATCAAGGTTTATGTTTGGATGTTTTAAATTTTTCATTACTACGTCTGGAATCGGGTCTCTGCCTTTTTTGGCAACAAAATATACTTTTTTACCAAGACGGGCTATTGCAACTGCCTGATTTGCACCTTTCCCGCCGGGTAAAAAATAAAGATTTTCTCCTGCAATTGTCTCGCCACGTTCAGGCAACCGCGATGTCTTCACCATTATGTCAAAATTAATTGAACCTATTACAGTAATAGCGTCTTTCATCAAACATTCTCCAGAAAATAAAAAAATCCTGTAAATAAACAGGTAAAAACCCACTTGTGCAAAACTACGGAAAATTTAAATCAATTTCCCATAGAAATTCATTGACCGGGTCTTACCGTCAATTTCGTAAAATACCATAAATTCAGGACTTTTTAATTAAAGTTGTGTTCATTTAGTCCCAAAACTAAAGTTGGAAATTCCTGAACACCTCATGACAAAAATGTTTAAAAATTATAATATAAACGGTATTGGTTTTCAAGAGTTTATTTTTTGCCGGTGGGAATAAGGAAAGACACATTACTATCCGGTAAAAAAATATATATTTTTATATACAATAAACATCATATAATGGAAGGATTGTTTGTTTTTTTGAGGAATTCATTCGAGCCTTTCTGACGAGGGATGTGGCGGTTGCAGGGTTGATTTTGAAGGTCTGAAATAATCTGATTATATAAAGCATGCCCATAACATCAGACCATTTCAATTCCGGAAAAAGCAATCCGGCAACCGCCATTTTAATACTGATACATTTCCATTGTATCTTTGGAATATAAGTTTTTATTGAAATTCTTTGATTAACCGGACAGCAATGAGTTATTGCGTTCTTAAATCCTCCGACCTGTCATAATTTATTCCATACTTTTTCAGTATGTCATTACCCGCATCTTTTGCCTTTTGCGTTTCAAGCGTAATTTTATTTTTATCTTCAAGTTCTATTTCAAGAAATTCGCCTTTTGCATTTTCTATTTTTTTTATTAAATCTGCCGTGTCTGATATCGTCTCTCCGTTTACTTTTTTTACTATCAAATTTGAAAAATCATGATATCCCTTGTTAACTTCGTCGGCAAGCACCTGCTGTAAAACGACTATCTGCTGTTTTTCCGGAGTCGAGATTTCATATACAACTCTATCGAGAATTCCGGGCCGCGAATTAATCTGATTCCATAAACTATATATATAATTAATGGTGAGCCGGGTAAAAACAAGTCCTCCAAAAATATAATAAACGGGTTTAACGTCATATTCTATCCTCGGAATTATCGGGACGTAATTTTTCATAACGACATTAAGTTTAATCGGCTGTTTATCCCGCAGCACTTCAATCGTTATTCTGTCACCAACGTATTTTAAATCCGTTATAAAAGACATGTCAATGCGGCTTCTACCATAAGGGACTGTCCCGTCATTTTCAATTTTAACCCCGTTAATTGATAAAATTACGTCTTCTGCTTTTAATACGCCGTAAGAAGGAGAACCATATTCAATCTCACGGACTATAACTCCGGTCTGTCCTTTTTTCATGCCAAGTTTTTTTCTATACGCTTCGTTTTCCAGTCCCTGCGTGCTTATTCCAAGCGTAGGAAATCCCTTGTAATCGTTATCCTTTAAATCGTTCAAAAAATGTTTTATCATAACCGTTGGAATTGCGTATCCTATGTTCTGTGCTTTTTCAATTGATTGAAATGCAACGCCTATGATTTTACCGTCTTTTAAGACCGGGCCACCGCTGTTTCCCTGATTGATTGCGGCATCTATCTGTATGGTAAGGAAACTACGCGAACTATGGGAATACTGACCTATTTCTATGCGCGATACGACCCCTTCCGTAACTGAAAGTTTATCCCCGCCTATCGGGAAACCATAAACCTTAACCTTTTCCCCCGGTTCAGGAACCCCGCCTATTGGTATTTTGGTTGAATTATTAAAAAAACTTTTATCGCCAACAGTCAACAGCGCCAGATCGCATTCATGGTCAACCGCAAGTATTTCTGCAACGTATTTCGTAGTTTCTCCCGATTTGTTTACCTGGATAAAAGTAGCATTGCTTATTACGTGTGCGTTCGTTAATATTCTGTTGCCTTCGATGATGCAGCCTGAGCCGCTCGTCGTATATTGTCCCAGCATCTGCCACGGTCTCAGGTAATCAGGCGCGTTTGAAACGGTTATTATTTTTACCATTGCTTTTTCCAGCGTTCCTGCGTTTGCTGCCATTGAAAAATTTACAAACAAAAAAACAAACATAATCCCTGATACAATTTTTTTTACCATTTTTATCATTTCCTTTGAAAAATTTAATTAATTTATTTATTTATTTGTCATATTTTACATGTGAAAATAATAAAACTTAAACCATAAATTCCTATATTTTCCCTATTATTTTTTTTAACATTTTCCTGTATTTTTCCACGTAACTTTTAGTTGACTGTTTTGTTTTACCTTCTGCATATATGTGAAAATAAGGCCTGTCGTTATCCGGAATTATCAAAACTCTCGCTTCACCATCCATAATTTCTATTCCTTCTACGTTGTTGTCTTTGTCAGACAAAGACAGCAGTTCGGTCATTACATATCCTCTTTTATCCCATGGAACCGGTTCTTCGTCAACCATTAAATTATATGAAGGAATGGTATTAACCATGGATGACAGCGGGGCATTATAATATGCCAGAAATTCCAGAAATTTTACGGTAGACATCATTGCATCAAAAGTAGGATTAAAATCTGAAAATATGTATCCGCCTTTTTCTTCTGCAACAAAATCTGCTTTTTTCTCGTTTGCCATGCTCATCATTGCCCTGTATGTAGTGCCGCATCTTATGAGTTTTCCTCCCAGTTCCCCTGCCACTTCTTCTGCGTATGAAGTAATGGTTACCGGGACTGCAACGGTTTTCCCTTTGTTCTTTAATAAAAACAGTTTAATCATAACCAGAATTGCGTCGTCGTTTCGTAAAATTTTCCCTTTATCGTCCACTATGAATATTTTCTGACTCCCTGCATCTATCATTATCCCTGCATCTGCTTTTAACGTTCTTACGGTTAAAGACAATTTTTCAAGGTCGTTTTCAAATTTGTTCTGGTCCCTCGTTAATCTTTTCTCGTCAAAATATCCGTTTAAGGCAATAACCTCACAATTAAGTTCTCCGGGCACGGATGGAAAAATATTGGACGAGATTCCAAAAGAATAATCAATAACAATTTTGAATTTTTTTTGTTTTATTATGTCAAAATCAATGTTTTTCTTTAAGCCATCAAGATAATATTCGAGTGCCCGCGGAGGATAAGACACGATGCCTACTTCATCGTTTTCAACGCGCCTGAATTCTTCCCTGAAAAACGACGATTCAATCGTCTTTTCCTGATTTAAGGAAATGTCCATTCCATCCTTGTCAAAAAATTTAATGTCTATCATTTTTTCGTCATACGGTGACTTTCTTATGTGAAGGCCTCCTACGACCTGCAACGACTTGGCAACGTATTTTGTAACCGGCAGCGGCATAACGCGGAAATCATAAATATTAACGCCCGCGGATAAAATCCCGGACATTATGGCACGCTCAACCACGAAGGAACTTCTGTGATAATCCCGTGAAATTAAAATGTAGCCGCCTTTAGGAAGCGTGGATGCATAGGCAGAACCTATCTTTGCTCCTATTTCCGGGGTTAATTCAAGGTTTGCAGCAGCTGTTATCCCGTAAATGTCAAAAAGTCGGTTTGACCACCGCTCACCCCAGACAAGCGACGAAGAGACGATTGAAAAATCGTCAACTTTTTTGTCGGGCCATAATTTTACCTCCGGTTTTATTATTGATTCTTTTCCTATAAAACAGTTGTCGGAAATTACGGAACCAACGCCGAGATAACTTTTCCATCTTACTTTATTGCCGGAACCCAGAACGCATTCTTTTATGTCGACTTCCTTTTCTATCACGTTTTTGTTCCACAAAACCGAACGGACGATTTTTGCACCGCTGTCTATGTAACAGTCGTCGCCGATTACTGAATTTGCTATTTCAACGTCGTCTTCTATGGTTACGTTATTGCCTATTACGACGGAATTTTTTAATTTTGCATCCGGATGTATCCTGACGTTTTTTCCAACCCATACGTCCCTGCCTATGGCGCCTTTTCTTTCCCCTTTTATTTCGCATTCAATGTCGCCATTTAAAATCTCTTCATGAACCTGCCTGTATTCTGCAAGAGTTCCTATGTCTTTCCAGTAACCATGGCCGGTCCAGCCGAACAATTTTTCCTTTTTATTTAATAAATCAGGAAAAAGATCTTTTGCAAAATCATAATTCGTTTCGGTGGGAATGTGTCTGAATATTTCAGAATTAAAAACGTAAATACCGGTGTTGATGGTATCGGAGAAGACCTCGCCCCACGATGGTTTTTCGAGAATCTTTCTGACTCTGCCATCCTGTTCTGTTATGACAATGCCGTATCGGAGAGGGTCCGTTGATTTCGTTAAAACGATTGTTGCAAGTGAATTGTTTTTATCGTGAAAATCCATTGCCTGCTTTAAGTCAAAATTGGTCAGCACGTCTCCGCTTATGACAAGAAAACTGTCGTCTTTTATTACGTCTTTTGCAAGAGTGATACAGCCCGCCGTCCCCAGATCCCTGTCCGCCCTTACATAACTTATTTTAACCCCAAAACCAGAACCATCCTTAAAATAATTCGTAATTATTTCCGGCTGGTAAAAAAGATTGATTATTATTTCATTAAACCCGTTTTTCTTTAACAAATTAATTATGTGTTCAAGCATTGGAACGTTCATTACCGGAACCATTGGCTTTGGGATGTTTACGGTCAACGGTCTTAATCTTGTTCCAAAACCGCCTGCAAGTATGATGGCTTTCATTTTTTTCCTTTTTGTAGTTTTATGTCGGTCGTTATGATTTAAACTTATCTTTTTACGTAATATCCTGAAAGATAATCGTTTTTCAGTGCAAAAACGTTTCTTTTTTCTTTAACCGGATTCCACGGGTATCTTGCGACCACACCCCAGAAACACCTTGTTGCAGAAGATGACGGAGCAAGATTTGAAATGGTCCAGTAAACGATCGTTCTTCCGCCCGCATTTATCGTGTTACAGCTGTTATCGCATCCGGCATAATCAAGAACAGCGGGTAAGGTGTCCCATAAATTAAAAGTAACGGTGGACGCACTTGTATTCGTTACTGTAATGCAATACGTAATCGTCTGGCCAATCGTTGCCTGGGTAACGTTTATTGATTTGAAAATTTTTAAATATGAAGCACAATCATCCGTAGTATAACAATAAACCATTCCTGTTTCTGCGTCTTCTGTATTTAAACCTTCATATTCACATGCATGGACGTCGTCGTAATACAACGGGACCTCTTCAACGTCCCCATAACCTGACCCGCAATCAGGTGCCTCTGTTATCCGCGAATAATCGTTCTCGTCGCTCAGACAACGCCCACCCGACCTTCTAAACATTGAATATGGATTACCTGACTGCATATAACCGCCGCCGGGTGGTATTAAAAATGGCTTTGATGTCATGTTTTCAAACGTCAATTTATAACACCAGTTAACCTGCTTACCGTTTCCGCAATCAGTATACGTCTGCGAAATCATACCCGTCGATGCAGGATTGTATACTCCACATTGCGCATTTGAAGATGAATCATACATCTGGAAATTCGTTGACGGCTGCGTCGTATCCCAGTTACCATTCGGGTCATAAACGCAATATTGATACGAAAATCCCTTCATCCACACTCCTGACTCGCTCCAGTTATAAATTCTGAATTTCATCCTGTATTCGTCGTTACTGCATGAATTATCTTCCTTATCACTTATTACGGAACCGGCATTGCACATCTGTAAATCTGCTTTTATAAAAGGTATACCTGTTATGTTTATCGCCTTTTCACAGTGAGCATCTACATTACCGGAGGTTGAGCAGCACGTTGCTGCAAAATTTCCCTGCTCGCCTGCTGCAATATGAATGTAATAATTTCCCGCATGTTCAGGTGGAAGATGCACGATTATTTTGACTTTATATGTTCCTGGATTTGCATCGTTATCAATAACCAGCCCGGAGTCGGCGCCCCACGTATCAGTTTGTTTTAATGCAGTAGTCGTTTGTTGCACGCCATTTATCCACCATTCTGCCGAACCGGAATAAGAAGAACCCCTGTAAATGCCATGTTCGTTTGCGAGCCAGTTATGTTTACAGTTTGAATCGGCACCTCCACCATTTAATGGAGTGCTGTTATCAGTCATTGAAACTGAAAACTCAAGTGCCCCGCCTGTATGGGTAATGGTAAATTCAATTGTAATGTCAGAATTAAGTGCGGCGGTAGATGGAATTGCAATGGCATTGCAATCCATTGTGACTGATGAATAAATATGGGATAAAGACAGTAAAAACAACATAAAAAACAAATTTAAAAATTTAAATAAATTTTTTTTTAACATATTTAATCATCTCCGGGAACATACATATTTTATATATATATTATATATGAAATATATGGATTTTACAAGGATAAATTTACAAAATAGTTACAAAAAGAATGGATTATTTCACATAGCGTATGGCATTTTACACGTGGCACCTGCCATTGTAGTTATCTGCTATTTTTACGACAGTTTAATATTGTCACCTTTAACGTCCAGCAATTCAACAAGCGACAAAAATTTGAATTTATTTAAACTATGATGGATTACCTTTAAAAATTTTAACGCAACGCTAAATTGATAACCCTGCTTTTTAACGTATTCTGAAGCATTTTCACAGCGAATCACTTCTGCAAGAGTTTTTATGTCGCAGGATAATCCCGGTAAAGGCAGATACATGCAAACAACGACAAATTTTTTAACGGGTATTTCTTCGTTTGTATGCATAAGTAGTCCAGACGTAGAGACGTTTACCACTTTACTTTCTTTGTATTCCCGTAAAATCTGGTCTGCATCAAAACGTTTGATAAGATTTTTGTCGCTTTCAGTATCGTCTAGAACCCTGTATCTCACTTTTACGTTTATCGCAACCCTCGGATAATCCCTGTGTTCCTGCGGGACAAGAAGCTCGCTTTCCTTATTAATGTCATCTTTGTTCCCATTATTTTCATTATTTACATTATTGACTTCGTTATTTATTTCCATTAAGCCTGTTCCTCCTTTATGTTTAATAAATCGTTTAGTTCCATAAATTTATAATTTTTCAGATTATGATGCAAAATTTTGTGGAACTTTAAAGCAACTTTATATGCATATCTATCCGGGACGGAATATTTTTCCCTTCTTGTTATCTCTGCAAGCGCTTTGCAATTGCAGGATATGCCCGGTATCGAAATGTACATGCCGATGACGACAAAACTTTTAACCTGAAGTTCTTCGTTCGTATACATCAGTATGCCTGCCTTGGAAACGTTGATTGATTCGCCTTCCTTAAATTCCTTTAATATTTCATCGGGGTTAAACATGCGGTTCAATGCTTTCGTTGCTTCCTCACTGGACAGGACCCTGTATCTTACCGGGGCGGTCATTGCAACGCGCGGATACTCGCGTTTTTCAGTTCCAAATTCTATTTCTCCCTTAAATTTTTCTTCATGCATATAGTTTCCTCCCGTTCGTTATTTTTGATTGCCACCCTTTATTTCGTTTTTAGAAATTATAACATAAAGATTGAATTAAAACAAGGCAAAACAACTACGACGGCAAATGAAAAGTACAAAACGGGAAATAAAAACAATAGCCGTAATCAACAACAAGCAGCAGGCGATGTCGTTATTCAACCCCCAACACACAACAAGCAAACATCAACCGGCAATGTCGTTATTCTTTAATCATGTCATTCATTATATTATATTTGTTTCTGATAAATCAAAAATCAGCGATGTTTACATCTGCCGTTTTAAATCCGGCATTTGATACTTGCTATTTCCGTATCTTTACAGACATTTTGAATATCCACAAATTCTGCATATGTTACAACCGCCTTCGTGCTCCAGCGTTGCCCCGCATTCAGGGCACGTTTCGCCGGTGGTTTTCTGCTCATGGTTCTTTTTAAAATCAAATTTTCCATTATTGCCGTTCTTTATGTGCAGATACTGTTCAAGTGCTATTCCGATTGCATCCGGACAGGACAGAATTATGCCGCCTTCCTGCCATGCCGGAGCAGGACATCTTATGCCCCTCAGATGCTTTATTATTATTTCAGGTTTTACTCCGGTCCTTAAAGCAACGGAAACAAGTCTGCTTATTGCTTCTGATTGTGCTGCAGCGCATCCGCCTGCTTTTCCCATGGTCGTAAAAACCTCGCAGAGCCCGTTTTCATCCTCATTTATGGTTACGTATAAATTTCCGCATCCGGTTTTCATTTTAATCGTCTGCCCGGAAGTCACGTGCGGTCTTGCTCTTGGTTCAATTTTATTCTTTCCGCGCACTTCGTTTTTTTGTCCGTCATATTCCTCTATTATTGAAACCGACAAAACCTGGGAATCCCGCGAACCATCCCTGTAAATCGTCACGCCTTTGCATCCCATTTCATATGCAATTTCATATACTTTTTTAACGTCGTCAACGGTTGCAGAATTTTTAAAATTAACCGTCTTTGATACTGCATTATCGGTGTGCTTCTGAAACGCTGCCTGCATTTTTACGTGCCAGACAGGGTCAATTTCATGTGCCGTAACAAACGTTTTTTTCAGGTCATCAGGAATTTCGTCGACGTCCGTTAGATACCCTTTTTCACTTATTTTCATAAGCAATTTATCGGAATAAAAATCTCTTTTTCTTATCGCTTCCAGGAAATGCCTGTTTATTTCAGGCAGTTTATCGTTATCCATAACGGTTTTTGTATAAGCAACGGCAAAAAGCGGCTCGATGCCCGATGAACATCCTGCAATCATTGAAAGAGTTCCGGTTGGGGCAATCGTAGTCAACGTTGCGTTCCGTAATTTTTTATTCTGCTTTTTGTAAATGGAATTTTCGTAGTTTGGAAACGCTCCGCGTTTTTCGGCGATTTCAATGGATGATTTTTCTGCTTCATCATGGATAAATTTCATTAAATTTCCGGCAAGTTTTATCGCATCTTCGGAATTATAAGGTATTCCCATACATACGAGCATGTCTGCCCATCCCATAATACCAAGCCCTATCTTCCTGTTTTTCTTAACCATCTCTTCAATTTTATCCAGCGGATATTTTGAAACGTCTATCACGTTATCAAGAAAATGAACCGCTTTTTTTATCGTCATTTCTAATTTTTTGTAATCTATTTTTTTGTCAGGCGTAAGCATCCTGTCAAGATTTATGGACCCAAGGTTGCATGCTTCGTATGGTAAAAGCGGCTGCTCACCGCATGGATTCGTTGCTTCAATTTCACCGTCGGCAGGCGTGGGATTATCCCTGTTTATTCTGTCAATAAAAATTATGCCGGGGTCGCCGTTTTTCCACGCCTGATAAACTATAAGGTTAAAAATTTCTTTTGCATCTTCTTCGCCCGCTGTCTTATGATTACGCGGATTGATAAGTTCGTATTTTTTTCCCTGTTTTACCGACTTCATGAATTCGTCGGTTAAAGCAACTGAAATGTTAAAATTCGTTATTTCAGAGTTGTCGTTCTTGCACATTATAAATTCCCTGACGTCTGGATGATCTACTCTTAAAATGCCCATGTTTGCCCCGCGTCTCGTTCCGCCCTGTTTTACCGCTTCCGTTGCTGCATTAAATACTTTCATAAAAGATACCGGGCCCGATGATATTCCGGACGTCGTTTTTACTTTGTCGTGGTTCGGTCGCAGACGTGAAAAAGAAAATCCCGTGCCGCCGCCGCTTTTATGAATCAAAGCGGAATTTTTTATTGCTTCAAATATGCCTTCTATCGAATCTTCCACGGGAAGAACAAAACAGGCTGCGAGTTGCTGTAAATCCCTGCCTGCATTCATAAGTGTAGGCGAATTTGGAAGAAATTCGAGTGAAGCCATCATGTCATAAAACTCATCTGTCGTTTTTCCCGTATCTGCATCTTTGTCGTATAATTTGTCTGCTGATGCGACGTTTTCTGCAACCCGCAGAAACAACGCTTCTGCATCCTCTATCGGATTGCCGTTGTCGTCTTTTTTTAAATATCTTTTCTTTAGAACCGTCTGTGCATTTTCAGTGAGTTGTGGTTTTATTCTCTGACTCATGTTATGTTTCTCCTTATATTCAGTATCGTTACTATTTTATCATAAAAAAATCATTAATGAATTTTTTTTGAAGTAAATAATTATAAATAAAGTAAAGGTAATGTCAATAGTTGAAAAAACGGAGATTTTATTTTATCAAAGTAAATTCCCCTCTTTGGAAAAGAGGGGCCAGGGGAGATTTATTCCATCAAATTCCCCTCTTTGAAAAAGAGGGGTTAGGGGAGATTTATTCTTTCAATTTCCCCTCTTTGAAAAAGAGGGGTTAGGGGAGATTTATTCTTTCAATTTCCCCTCTTTGAAAAAGAGGGGTTAGGGGAGATTTATTCTTTCAATTTCCCCTCTTTGAAAAAGAGGGGTCAGGGGAGATTTATTCTTTCAATTTCCCCTCTTT
>JAGNJD010000034.1 GCA_018000835.1 Candidatus Goldiibacteriota bacterium
CGGCAGATATTGTATGGTTCGCATGTTATGTAGTCTATCTGCAAGTTTTATTATGACTACCCTGATGTCGTTTGCCATCGCAAGGAACATTTTTTTTAAGGATTCTCCAAAAACTTTTTTATTTCTTTTAAAAACCTTTGCGGTTACGTTGCTTACCCCTTCTACAAGGAAGGCTACGTTTTCACCTGATATTTTTTTTACGTCCTCTATTTTATACTGTGTATCTTCAATGACGTCATGCAATAATCCGGCTGCTATGGTCTGGGCATCCATCTTCATTTCTTTTAAAATTTTTGCAACTTCTATGCTATGATATACGTATGGTTCACCCGACATTCTTTTTTGTCCGGAATGAGCCCTGCCGGCAAATTCAATAGAATTTAAAATCATTTTACGCCCGGATTCGTCAAATCCGTCTAAAATGTTCGTTATGTCCTTTTTCTTTTCATCAATAAATTCATCCATCTTTACTTTTCACTTTCTCTTCTGCTTCCTTATTTAATCTGACAAGTTCTTCCTGTATTTTTTTTTTATATGTATAAATTTCCTTTTCTTCTAAGTGTTCGGGAATCCTTATGGGATTGCCAAAATTAAATATTCCTTTTGAAAAAGGAAGTGGTATCATAAGTTTATCCCATGATTTTAATCTTATCTTCCTGTCGCAGGCAAAACAGCACGGTATTATCTCCCTTCCCGTGAGTTTTGCAAGATATATTACGCCGTTATTGACTATGCCGGCAGGACCTTTTGGGCCGTCAACGGTTAATGCAGCGTCATATCCTTCGTTAACGTATTTTTTTAATTCAAGCAGTGCTTTTGCCCCACCGCGTGTGGATGATCCCCGGACAATAGATATGCCAAACCTCCCGGCTGCAATCGCCGCTATTTCACCATCCCTGTGAAGAGATGCAAGAGAAACTATTTTTTTATTCCTGTAAAAATATATGTTTGCAAGCAGTTGTGAATGAAAAAAACCGTATATATAATTTTTATCTTTGTCATGTAACGGCGTAATTTTATGCGAATTAATTTCTTTTATTCTGTAAGTAGATGCTATTATTTTAAAAATAAAAACGGCAACAGGAATAAGCACTGTTTTTAAAAAAAAATCTTTGAATTTGTTCATTCCATTCCTTTCAAAAAAAAAAGGTGCAACGTAAAACGTTGCACCTTTTTTAATATTTTAACTAATTAAAGTATGTTTGATTTGGATTCTCCTTCTTTATCTTCTTCGTCTTCCTCTTCTTTTTTCTGTCGTGAGAATATAAAAAATATTATCAAAAGAAGCACTCCCAGGACTATTAAAAACAAAGGCATAATGTTTATTTTCCCTTTTTTCTGGGATTTTACGGGTTCTGATATCGGAGTAGGTTCTTCTTCCGTCCAATTTTCTTCTTCGTATGATTGTTCCATTTGTTTGCTTTTTGATTCCGATTTTATTTTCTTGTTTTGTTCGTCTTCGTATTCGCTTGTTTTACGGACAGATGCAACTTTTACTTTTTCTCCGGCATCAGGTATGCCAAGTTCCTTTGCCCTTTCCTTTGCAGTTTCTATTTCGAGGGCGCTGACGTTACGCGGAATTATCAGTTTTTGTCCTTCCTGTAAAGGAGAATTATAACTATCAAGTATATCCCTGTTTGCATCGTATATCAATGGCCACTGATATTTATTGCCATAAATTTCCGGTTTTTTGGCAATAGACCATAATGTGTCGCCATCTTCAACTATATACGTTGATGGCAATGCTTCGCGTGCGGATGCTTTTGCTTCTTCCATTACCTGCGATTCTTCATCTGCCGCACTGCTTATTTTCTGGCTTGTTCCACCACAACCATTAAAAAATAAAATATTAAATATAAGTAAACCTGCAAGGGATATCAAAAAATTTTTTTTCATTCAACTTTCCTCCTTTTTGTTAAATATATTGATAAGATTATATCATTTTATATTTTGTTGTCAATAATTATTCGGGGAGAAATTCATCAGTTTTACCGGACAGTAATGGTGCAAAAGGCAAACCTGACATTGCGTCTTTCAATGACAAAGTTGCTCCTGTCCGGTAAAAAAATATATATTTTGTGAAATTTTTGACTGCGTGAATATCAATTACAATGGAAGGATTGATTGCATTCTGTGAGGGATTCATTGCAATAAGTTACATGAAGCAGGAGAAGAACATGCATTGTAAAAAAAACAGGACATTCCTTACATTAGGTTTACCGGACATCAATGTGTCAAAATGTAAAAAGAATATTTTTAAATGGAAGGTTTTTCTCCATAAAATATCGTGCTTATGCCAAACGAAAGCGATATTGCACGAACGTTTACGAATCCCGCATCTTTTTCCATTAAAAGTATCTTTTCGTTTTCCGGAAAATTTTTTATTGATTGATTAAGATATTCATATGCTTCCCTATCCCCGGAAAATATCTTTCCCATCAGTGGAACTATTTGACTTATATAAAAAAAATATAACGGTCTGAAAAATTTGTTTTCCGGGACAGTAAGTTCCAGAACTGTCATTCGTGAACCTGGTTTCATTATCCTGTAAATTTCACAAAAAACCTTTTGTTTTTCTTTTATGTTCCTTATGCCAAAAGACATGCAAACTCCGTCAAAGGAATTATCATACAACGGAAGATTAAGTGCATTCCCTTTTATTATTTTGGTTTCAAACGGCATGTTTTTTAATTTTTTTCTGCCAATTTCGAGCATTTCTGCAGAAAAATCAACTGCCGTTACTGATTTTATTTTTATTCCCGACTTATAAAAAGAAATTACCTGGTCACATGTACCTGCTGCTATGTCTGCCAGTTTCATCTCTTTCCCATTATTAATAAGTCCGGATGCCTTATTCCTCCACGATGTGTCCATGCCAAACGACATTATTCTGTTCAATTTGTCGTAACGCGAAGATATTCCATCAAACATCTTTTCTATGTTATCCACGTTCATTTTGTCTCCCATCTTTTCTCTTAATTAAGATGCTCTGCATCTGGAACCTTTTAATTATAGACTGTTTTTTACTGCTTGTGAATTGAGAACCACGTTACTGATTAGATTATGCTTTTTCCTTTCCAACCAGCAATATTTGCATTTACCATTGCCATTACTTTCTCACCTTTCCTCTTGCCATGGAAGCAAAAACTCCGAATACGCACAAAACAAAAAATATAACATACAAAACATGCATTGATTTTATAAACATGTCGAAATTTGATGGTTCAATTTTTGACTTGCCAAGAAAAATTGAAAATATCATGGTTGATATTGCAAGCCCCAGTACCTGCCCTATCAACCTCATTGTTCCAAGAACGCCTGATGCTATGCCATAATGTTCCCTGGAAACGGAACTCATAACTGCGTTTGTATTCGGCGAAGAAAAAAAAGCAAATCCAAAGCCTATAAAGGCAAGGACAAACACGATAAATACAAGTTCCGTATTTATATTTATAGTGGATAAAATCAGCAGACCGGTTGCAGTTATTGCCATTCCGGATGAAGCAAGGTAAGCAGGTTCAATTTTATCGGAAATTCTGCCTGCAAGCGGGGACAACAGCATCATAACAAGCGGCTGTGCCATGATTATGATACCTGCATTTTGTGGTGATAGTCCTCTTACGTATTGCAGATATAAACTTAACAAAAAAGAAATGCCAAAAGTAGAACTGTAATGTATAAGTGCTGCCAGATTTGAAAATAAAAAAGCCGGATTGTTTCTAAATAACTGGACGGGTAAAACCGGATGAGTAATTCTTAATTCAACAAAAACAAACAAAATCATGCAAAAAATGGCTGAAAAAGCGGATATTTTTCCTGATTTTTCCGTAATATTACTCAGCCCGTAAATAAACGTAATTATTGAAGTTGCATATAAAATCATTCCCAAAACATCAAATTTTTGCTTTGGTTTTAAAGGGTTGTCTTTTTTTACCTTAAAAGCAAAAAAGAAAAACAAAATAATGCATGCGGCTAAAACTGCCGTAAAAATCGAACGCCAGCCGAAATTATGTGCAAGAACTCCGCCAAAGAACGGACCCGTGGAAAGCCCGAGATAAACGGCAGCACTGTTTAATCCAAGAACCCTGCCTCTTTGTTCTTTTGGAAATACATGAACCAGCAATGCAGACGACGAAGCAGAAATAAGTGGCCCTGCAATGCCATGAATTACCCTTGATATAATAAGGACGGATGCAGTTTTTGACGTCATGGTTAGAATTAGTGCAAAAATGTAAATCAAAAGTCCGGTTAAAATAATGTTTTTTTTGCCGTATATGTCGGAAAGCCATCCTGATGGCAGATTTGAAACCGCAGACGTCATTAAAAATGACAGAGCAACCCACGTAAGAATTATTGCATTAAAATTAAATTCCTTTGCAATGGCAGGTAGTGCAATATTTACGGAAGAACCCATAAAAGTCGTCATAAAAGACGCAAAAATTGCAAAAATTAAAATTATGTTTTTTTCGTAATTATCATAAGTAATTTCGTTTTTCATATTTAATCCTTTGCCTGAAAACATGTTCATAACAAATGTTTGCCAAATGCGTTATTTATAAATGTTTTATTAGGTCGTCTTTCGTTTTTCAATTTTAATCATCGTTAATTTTTAACCAAAAACTCTTCTATCCGGCACCTGCCACCCGGTAATCATTTCAATTGCAGTTTGTTTTTGTTTATCCCATTCCGCATCTGCAATTGTTATATCTTCCTGCCGTTTTTTTGTTTTTTCCAACACATAAATCAGCAATCCGCTATTATCCCCTGCTTCCCTGCCATGATTCTCTTTTAATAAATTCCTGCATCAAAAGTTCTTTTATTTTATTTTTATATTTAGAGGAGCAATATTCAGGGGCTATCAATAAATCCCGTGGTGCTTCTGCCGTAAATCGCATGATGATAGTATCTGCCGGTAGAATTTCCATAACGTCAGCAAGGTTTTGGACGTATTCTTCAAGGTCTAATATTTTGAAAGGACTTGATTTATATTTTTCACCAAGATTTGTTTTATCAACGACGTATAACGGATGTATCTTTATCCCAAAAGGATGCAAAACCGCAGCAAGTTTTGCAGTTTTATGGAAATCCTTTTTTTCCTCACCGGGCAAGCCGATAATTATGTGTATTACCGTTTTAATCCTTGTTCTTTTGACCTTTTCAAAAGCATCCACAAACTGATTAACGGTATGACCACGGTTTATTCTGATAAGGGTTTCGTCGTTTGCGCTTTGCAATCCCAGTTCAAGCCATACGTCAATGTTTTTGTCAACGTATGAATCAATAAGCGACAATTTTTCGTCATCAATGCAGTCAGGCCTGGTTCCGATTGACATACCTATAACATCGTTATAATTAAAAATTTCATCGTAATATTTTTTTAATTCATCAAACGGTTTATTCGTGTTTGAATACGACTGAAAATACGCAATGAATTTTGTGTGTTTGCCATATCTCTTTCTGCCATAAGCAATGCCATTTTCTATTTGTCGCGCTAAAGGTAAAAAAATGTCGTTATGCGGGGGTTTTGACCCGTCATAACAATAAGAACATCTGCCGTGTGGACATGTGAATGGTAATGAGATTGTTAACTTCTGGACTCTTGTTGAGTATTTTTGTGTAAAATAATCGTTTAAAGAATAATAATATTTCATTCTATTGTTGTTTCTTATTCGTTTTCGGCGTTCATCCCGTCCATAACGTCCTGCGGTATGTCAAAATTGGCATAAACGGACTGGACGTCTTCGTGTTCTTCAAGTGCGTCCATCAATTTTAACATCTGTTCCGCCTTGCTGCCTTCCAGTTTTACGTAATTTTTTGGAACCATAGTCACTTCGGCCGTGCTGTATTTTACCGATTTATCGTCTAATGCCTTTTTTACTTTTTCAAAATCCTGTGGTTCTGTTATTATCTCATAGCCAATTTCTTCATTAGTTATGTCTGATGCACCTGCATCAAGAGCAATTTCCATTAATTCATCCTCGCCTATTGCCTCTTTTGGCACAAGTATATAGCCCTTTTGTTCAAACTGCCATGCAGTGGAACCCATGGCTGCCATGGAACCGCCGAATTTTGAAAGAAGTGTCCTTATTTCAGCAGCTGACCTGTTTTTATTATCTGTGGTTACTTTTATCAATAATGCAACTCCGCCCGGGCCATAGCCTTCATAAGTAATCTCTTCGTAACTAACGCCCGGCAATTCACCCGTGCCTTTTTGAATCGCTTTTTTAATGTTATCGGCTGGCATGTTAACGGTTCTTGCTTTCTCAAGGATAGTCCGTAGCCTTGCATTTGAATTAGGGTCTCCTCCGCCATTTTTGGCAGCAACGATAATTTCCCTTATGTATTTTGTAAACGTCTGTCCTCTTTTTGAATCCGTTGCCGCTTTTTTTCTCTTTATCGTAGCCCATCTTGAATGACCTGACATTATATCCTCCGCAACGTCATTTTTAATTAAATTTTATTTTTTTAATACAAATTTCATTTTTCTGCGATGTTTTTTTCTTTTATGCGTTTTCATTTTCCAGCGATGTCTTTTCTTTCCACAGCCCATCTTTTCTGACCTCCTTTTATACTTTTATCTGTTTTAAATTTATACAAATAAAAAAAGTTCAAATCATATACTAACATTTTATGACTACAGTTTTCAACTACACAGAATGTTTTGAATCTTTTACGGAACCCATGGACACATCCTGCTGTTGCCCGACTTTAACGCAGATTGATTCGCCTGTTGCTATCAATTCGTTGGTTTTTTCTTTAACGATTTCACCTTTTACAATAAAAAAACGCCCTTTTTGTTTTATAATATGCGCTCTTGCAATTACTTTTTCACCAACTCTTAAGGGCTTTTTTAATTTTATTCTTAAATCTGCGCTCACTACCGGAACTTTTAATTTTTGCAATGGTAAATTTACCATAATTTCATCTAAAAGTAAAGAGAGCATGCCGCCATGCACAAGATCTTTATAACCCTGAAACTCCCTGGGAAACGTATATTTTGTTTCAAGGTTGTCGTCTTTTATGACAAACTTTAGATGCATGCCTATGGGATTTCTGTCTCCGCATGCAATACAATATCTGTCGTCAAGCCATTCAGTCATAAATTAATGTTATTCTCCTTGCTTAAAAATACTTTCTCGAGATTAATGTCGTAAGGAGCCCTAATAATTCCATGATCCGTGATTATGGCGCTTATATATCTGGCAGGAGTTACGTCAAAAGCAGGATGCAATGCTTTTGTATCTTTGGTCGTGATTTCCATGCCGTTTATTATTTTTATCTCTTTTTCATCTCGTTCTTCAATTGGTATGTCATTACCACTTTTAAGTGAAAAATCTATTGACGACGCAGGTGCTGCAACGTAAAAAGGTATTTTATGATTATACGCCAGAACTGCAAGAGTATACGTGCCTATTTTGTTTGCCACATCACCATTGGCTGTTATTCTATCCGCTCCTACGACAACGACGTCTATCATTCCCTTATACATAAAATAACCCGCCATATTATCAGTTATCAGATAATGTGGAATTTTAAGTTCCGATAATTCCCATGCAGTTAATCTTGCTCCTTGTAGATACGGCCTCGTTTCATCAACGAACACCGTTATTTTTTTCTTTCTTTCAAAAGATGCTCTTATGATGCCTATTGCGGTCCCATAACCCGAAGTTGCAAGTGCACCTGCATTACAATGAGTTAAAATCCTATCGTTGTCCCTTATTAACTCGGAGCCAAACGAACCAATTGCTTTATTATTTTCATAATCTTCCTTGTATATTTTATTTGCCTCTGAAACTATTATTTCTTTAATACTGCTTATGCGTCTGTCCTTGTTTCTTTCCATCACGATATTTATTCTGTTCAATGCCCATTTTAAATTAATGGCCGTCGGCCTGGTTTTAAATAACACATCAGAAATATGTTGCACTTTTTTATATAACGAACCATAATTACTAAAATTGGAATTTTTAACCTCCATTGCAATGGCAAAAGCCGCTGCTATTCCGATAAGCGGCGCCCCGCGTAATTTCATTTCTTTTATTACCTTTTCAACGTCTTTATAAGTTTTACAGATTATGTATTTTTTTTCATGTGGAAGAAGCGTCTGGTCAAGGACTTTAAGGACGTTGTTTTTCCATTCAATCGGGGTTATATCTTTCATGTTTCCTCCTATATTCTTTTAATTATCTCTTTCATCAATTTTGTAAGTTTTGGTTCCGCTTCCTGGGAATTTTTTATTATTCTTTTGTCGTCGGCAGGTTCCAGATTATCAGGGTCACACATATCGGTGATTACGGATATACCCAGAATTTTTAAACCGCTATGAACCCCTACTATTACTTCAGGGACAGTAGACATTCCAACCATGTCTGCAAATTTATTCATCATTCTGTATTCAGCACGCGTTTCAAGATTAGGTCCCAATACGCCAAAATAAATTCCTTTTGAAACCGGAATATTCAGGTCTTTTGCAGCATTTTCCGCTATACTTATGAGTTGTTTTGAATATGGTTCTATCATATCGGGCCAGCGGGGGCCAAGTTCGTTATCATTTGGTCCTATCAAAGGATTGTCACCCATAAAATTAATGTGGTCTTCAATGATTACGAGTTGGCCTGGTTTATATGAAAGGTTCATTCCACCGGCAGCATTTGATATAAGTAAATATTTTATACCGAGAGCTTTCATAACGCGGACAGGAAACGTTATCTGCTGCATTGAATATCCTTCATATCTGTGAAATCTTCCGGACATGGCAACGACTTTTTTACCGCCCATTTCACCAAAAATTAACATGCCGGTGTGCGTTTCAACGGTGGATAAAGGGAAATGCGGAATATTTTTGTATGGTATTTCTTTAAAAACGTTTATATCTTTGGCAAGTGCGCCCAACCCCGTACCAAGAATGATGCCTACGGAAGGGGTAAAATCAGATGTGTATTTTCTTATTTTTTTTACCGATTCATTTATCATTTCTTTCAAACCTTTACATGTTTTCGTGTTCATTTAATGCCTCCTTTAATTTTTGTAAAATTTTGTTTTCGTCATCCGTTTTTATTTTTATTGCCTTTTCTCTCGATTTCATTCCTTTTATTATTTCCACGTTTGATTTCTTTACGTTGAAAAATTCAGCAAGATAACGGACAAGTTCCTTATTTGCCCTGTTATCTTCCGGTGGTGCATTTATCTTTACCCTTAACACGTCGCCGGTAAACGTTTTTATGCAGGTTTCAGGCGAATTTGGTATAACCTTAATCTTTAATGTTATGCTGCCGTTTTTATTTTTAACAAACATTTAAAATAATTTCGTAATAAAAAGAATCAGAATATCTTTCAAAATCTCTACAATTAATATTGCAACTACCGGACTGAAATCAATTCCACTATAAACCAGCGGCACAAATCTTCTTATTGTAATTAAAAACGGGTCAGTCAATGCAGATATAAAAGCAAAAAACGAATTATAAGTATATAACATCTCCGGCTTTATCCATGTCATAAACGCTCTTATAATTATTAAGAAGATGTAAATGGTTGCAACTGTCTGTATAAGGTTAATTATTATCTGCATCTTAAAACTCCTGCCATATTTTTTGCATATAATTGATATTATTTCTCATTTACCGAGTTCTTTTGCTTTTCTATATGCAGAAAAAACGGCATCTTTTATAATCTTTTTTAATTTATTTTTTTCAAAGACCGTAATTGCTTCTTCAGTCGTGCCGCCTTTCGACGTTACTTTCCGGCGTAAAATTAATGGTTTTTCATTCTGATTTAAAAGTAGTTTACCGGAACCAGCCATGGTCTGTGCAATAAGTTTTTCCGCTTTTTTTTCATTAAAGCCGAGTTCTTTTGCAGCATCAAGCATGGCTTCCGCCACGTAGAAAAAATAAGCAGGGCCGCTGCCGCTTAATGAAGTTATTACGTCAACGTCTTCTTCCTTTACCAGAAAAGAAATCTCACAAAAAGATTTTATTATTTTTTCCGCGGTTTTCCTCATATAAGAAGTTACTTCCTTTGAAAACGCATAACCGCATGCACCTTCACCAGCCATGACCGGAGTATTTGGCATTACTCTTACAACCGGAACCTTTTTTGAAAGTATGGTTTGTATTTTTTTTATTGAAATTCCTGCTGCAATTGAAATTATCATCTGATCTTTTAAGTCCTCTCTGATTTCAGACAAAACGTCGTTAACCATCTGTGGTTTAACGGATAAAAAAATGACTTCGTTATTCCGGACAAGTTCAACGTTTGATTTATATTTTTTTATTTTTAATTCTCTACTTACGTTATTGAAATTTTTGTCTATATCAAATCCGCTGATTAAAAAGTCGTCCGACTTTTTCAGCATTTTTATGATCGCTTTCGCCATGTTCCCGACGCCAATAAAACCGACTTTTATCATCACACACTCCTTTTACCAAAAATACCTGTTCCAATTCTTATCATTGTTGCACCTTCTTCCAGTGCAATCATAAAATCATCAGTCATTCCCATTGAAAGTATTTTAAAATCAGGGTCATCATACTCATCTTTTAATGCATCAAAAATTTTTTTTGCTTTTTTGAAATATGGCCTGGATTTTTCCGTTTCATAGAAATATGGTGCCATAGCCATAATTCCTTTTATTTTTACGTTAGTTAGTTTATTGATCAATTCATATTCCTTAAATACGTCGTCGTAACTGATTCCATATTTTGTTTCTTCCTCTGATACTTTTAATTCAAGCAAAACGTCCTGAACCAAATTGAGTTCAGCAGCCGTTGTTGAAATTTTTTCTGCCAGTTTAAAACAATCAACGGATTGTATTAAATCAACCTTACCTGTTATTTTATTAACCTTGTTCGTTTGTAAATGACCGATAAAATGAAATTTTAAATTACCGTAGTTTCTTTTTAACGTTTCTATTTTAGGCAAAGCTTCCTGAACCTTATTTTCTCCAATATCTGTAATACCATAATTAATGGCTTTTTCAACGTTTTCAATTGAAACGTTTTTGGTTACTGCAACAATCCGAATTTCTCTATTAAATAATAAAATTCTGGAACGTATTTTATCTATGTTTTCTTTGATAAAATCAGAATTATCCATCAAGCCTTTTGTTTCCTGAATATTTTTATTCTTTTTATAATTATAAATAAATCAATTTATTATTCAACAATAAAATAAAGTATTTGAATTTTGAGTTTCATATCGTAAAAATATATTTTTAAAAATGAAATTTGTTAGAGTTTTAAATGAAACAAAGACACGCAATACATTGGTTGTAATCCAACTTTGCAATTATTACTCACCTATTTTTATTTTATTTATGATTATTTTGACGGGATAATTATCGTATCTGATGCTTATTATTTTGTCAAAAAACAACGTTACGCTATCCCCTGTTTTTATGTCATCCTTACTGGTTATTTTATTGATAATAAATTTGGTATCTTCATCGCAGGAAACTATGTAATCCCTGGAACCTGATGTTATAGTCAGAAATGGTTCAGTCTTTTTTACGTATCCTTCAAGTACAAAAGAATATTTTGCAGAAGTTTCAGATGACTTTTTTTCATCCGTAAATAAATCACATTCGTCTTTATTATTATAAATATAAACAGAATTTGCGAGAATGGTATTTTTGTTATGCGGTCCCTTTACAACAAGGTAATTATTTTCTTTTATGTCAGTAAAAGTTCCGGCCATTTTTAATAAAATTAGTGTTGCGTCGTTTATAAAAAATTCTATTTTACTGGATACTTTTCTTAAAATAAATTTATTGCCGTTACAGGATTCAATTGCTCCGTTTTGAATATATAATTTCTTTTGTGTTTGTGCAATTATTGTATTGTCCGTCTGCTGTACGTCCGTCGGTTCATCTGCAAAGGTAAAAAATGGTAAAAGAAAAATTGTTATTATAATTAACGCTTTTTTCAACTTTAATTACCTCCTGTAAATTATGTGTTTTTTATCTTTAGACGCGTTTTTATTTTCTTTGTTTACATGGCTTTAAATTTAATTTTTAATTATTTTAATTTTGTTTTTCCATCTCCGTAAACATACCCATAAAAACAAAAGAAGTTATAACATCAGAAAGAACATTCATTATTACAAAAATTACGGCCAAGGATAAATTGATTTCGGTTGATAAAAACAAATTAGATGAAACCGGTACTGTCTTGAAAACTACAAAAAATGCCATTAATGTAAATGACCTTGAAATAAAATTACCTGATAAATGACTAAAAAAATTAAAAATTAAAATTGAAAAAAACAGATAAATAACCAAATTAATTATTCCAATTTTAAATAGAGCTACGAAAAAGGATTGATATTTATAATATTCCTGAAATTTATCGGGAAAAAGCCAAAAAGTAATGCTCTGCATGACAAATACTATCAATGCGCAAATTATGCCTGCTTTTAAAATAGTCAATACCTTATTCATGTTTTTCCAGTCCTAATTTTTTTTCTGCATCAGGTCGCCTGATATAAATCGGGAATAAATAGTTAACTTCCTGCTCCTTTAGGTCATCCGTATCAATTATATCATTAAACGTCCTCATGTCAACGTGAAGCAGCGACACAATTTTATTCTTCTTAAAATTATTTACGACAAAATCACTTACGACAACGTCGTTTTGAAGAAAAACTATGGCATCATCCTTTTTTATTGAATTAATCGTTTTATTTTTGTCAAATAATTCATAATTTACTCCCTTTCCTTTATGATTAAAATTATATCTGGTAAAATAAAATTCCTTTCTTCCCGCATCCAACAAAACAACTATTTCATCAGAAGTTCCGGCAGATTTTGCCATTATGTATGGAATGGAAACCCCATAAAATTTTTTGTTAAGGACACGGCTCAATGCTTTCATTACGGAAATACCAACCCTTATGCCGGTAAATGAACCAGGCCCTAAAGTTGCACCAAATAAATCAACATCATCCACGTTTATTTTGCCTTGTCTAAGCGTTTCGTCAATCAAAGACATTATTTTTTTATTGTATGCCTTATCTGCAATTTTATATTCCTCAAATAAACACTTTTTATTTTCAAACAACCCTATTCCCATCTCTTTACCTGACGTATCTATAAGTAATTTTATCATTTTTCCTCTGCATAATTTTATGGTTAAGTGCTTTACATCGGGGAATTTTTATCCCGCAATCATTTTACCTTGAAATTTAAATACAAGCGTTCCTTTTATATACCTTTATTTTCCTTTGCTTATTTGAAATGTAATCAATGTTAATTATCCAATTAAAATCGTTATAAATTTCCTTTATTCGGTCCGCCCATTCAATTACGACCAAATCCGCAAAAGAAATGTATTCCCGATAACCAATGTTTTCCAGTTCGTTATAATTTTTTATTCTGTATAAATCAAAATGATGTATGTTTTTTTTGCCTTTATAAATTCTCATTAAAACAAAAGTAGGACTTACGACTTCGTTCTCATCAATTCCAAAATTTTTAGCAATGTTTTTTATAAAATAAGTTTTTCCAGAACCAAGTTCGCCAACAAATCCGATTATGTCACCATTCCGGAATTTTTTTGATATTTGTTGGGCAACTTTTTTTGTATCTTCCGGCGAGCGGGAAAGATAACTCTCACATAATATATGTTTCTTTTTCAAAAACTCTTTAAAATCAACAACGCCCTCTTTGCTTTTCATTGGAAATGGTCCCAGATTTTATTTAACTTTGGAGCTGTCATTTTACCATTTTTATTTAATATTACTTTCTTTGATTTCATTATTTTTCCTATTTCAAAAACATTTAAACCGGCTTTTTTTATGTATCTTAAAAATTTTTCGTTATCATGTCGCGAAACGGTAAACAAAAGTTCGTAATCCTCACCGCCATATAGGGCATAATCAACAGGGTTTTTCCCGTATTCTTTTGCTATGTTTGCAGTAGAAAAAGAAACAGGAATCATGTCAACGTAAATTTCCGCGCCACAATTACTCGCGTTGGTTACGTTCATTACGTCATTTATCAATCCGTCAGAAACGTCAATGCAGGAATTAACCATTTTACTTTCTGATAAAATTCTTGATTCCCGATATCTTGGAACGGGAGTTAAATGTCTTTTTACCGGGGAACACTCAAATGATTTTAAATTTTTTTTTCCCTTCCTGGATAAAACGTCGAGTCCTGCTCCCGAATCGCCAAGCGTTCCAGTAACGTAAATGACATCTCCCGGCTTTGCACCACTTCTGTATAAAACTTGCTTTTTTTTCACAAAACCAATCAACGTAACGGAAATAAAAAGCAGATTTGAACCAACGGTGTCACCACCTATTAAATCAATCTTGTAATTTTTGGCATACGAAATCAATCCCTGAAATATTCTGTTTATAAATTCCTGCTTTTCTTTTTTGTTAAATCCGATTGATACAAGACAATGACGCGGGATTCCACCCATGGCACAGATATCAGAAACGTTAACGGCAACTGATTTTGCGCCTATTTCTTCAGGGGAAAAATATTTTTTGTTGAAATGATTATTTTCACATAAAGCATCGCTCGTTATCAGCATGTCTTTATCTGCATTATGCTTTATGACGGCACAATCATCGCCTATGGATTTGATTACGTCGTCGTTTAAAACCGTGGAGTTTTGTTTTATGTATGAAACTAACTGCAATTCTCTCATTTTTGAGTTATTTGCTGCGATAATGTTTCCAATCGTAATCTGGCATATTCAGAAACAATTTCAGGGAAATCATCAACCACTTTTTTATAGATATTTGCCGCTTCTTTATATTTTCCCTGGGATTCAAAAATTTTACCTTTATTCGTTAATGCTTCTGCACTTAAAAATCCCTTCTCATATTTTTTTACGATCAAATCATAATACTTTATTGCATTATTGTAATCGTTTTTATTTTTATATGCTTCAGCAATGCCAAAATATGCCTCTGCCGCCCAGTCTGAACCAGGAAAAGTATCTATAATTACGTTGTAAATTTTTATGGCATCTGTCGTATTTAACACGTTGTTGTAACAATCCCCGAGTTCAAGAAGAAGCCACGCATACATATCGTTGTTTGCCGTTTTATATTCTTCGGTTAAATTTGCATACATGTCTATTGCTTCAATATATTTTTCGGCGTCCTTATAGGTTTTTGCAAGATTTAACTTGATCTGCTTCGCGTATTCTGCGTATTTTTCATCTCCTGATATTCTTTTCAGGAGATTCTGATATATTTTAATTGCAGTATCGTATCTTTTATAAATGGAATTTTTTTCGGCAGTTTCAATCTCCCGTTTGATTACTTTACCCATATCCCCCCATCCAGTATAGAAATCAATTGCTTTATATAAAAAAATTAACGCAGCTATTATTATAACAATAAATACTACTTTGTTAAAATTTGATTTACCCCCGGCAGTAGTTGATACGGAATTTTCCGACGTTGTTTTTTCCTTAACAATTAATTTTTCTTTTTTTTGAATTTTATTTTTACGCATTTTCTCACCAAAAATTAATTAAAAGCAATCAATAAGTACTTACTTTTTTTTCTGCAACGGATTTTTCTCCGGACTTCGTTATCGCCTCTATTTTTGCAACGTATTCGCCTTTTGGCAGGGAAACGTTTACTGGTATGGGAATGACATAAAACCATACTTTCTTTTCTTTGTTATATTTTAAAGTAACCTTTGGAGAGCCAACAACGTCAATCCAGCCATTGACTTTTTCCACGTCGTCAGTCGTCTTTACCATAGCAGTTACATACATTCCAGGCTTTATGCCTTTGTCAGGCTTTATTGAAAATTCCAGTATTTTATTTTCCTTTGATACGGGAATCGAGCTGCATCCGGCGTAAAATAAAACAAAAATCAGAAATAAATATTTATACTTCAACTTCTTCCCCTGGTTTAAGTTCTTCTGATAATTTTAATTTTGAAGTAATGTCCCCGGATGCTCCCTCGGTATTGCTTATAAGTTCCAGACCGATGTATGCCGGCGTAAAAAATAAAATTATTAATAGCATATCCAGTTTCAGATTGTAAAGAAGTCCGTCATAGGTAAACATCTGATATTTCTGATTAAGCCACAATATTACGAATGCGCTGACAAGGAATATTGTTGCAAAAACCAGGACTACCGTTTTTGCATTTTTCGACCTGTATGCGTTTGTATCAAGGTCCAACTGTAAATTGTCAAGTTCTTCCTTTTGCTCTACAGTCAGGGGCTGATTTATCAACTCTTCTATTTTTGCTTTTATTTTTGCATTTTCAAAAAATAACGCAACTATCCATCCCCACATGATTATAAAAAGCAGTATTACCAGGATTAACATGATAGGAATAACCATAATAAACCTCCTTACCTGTTCCTTAAATTTTTTATTGCCATGGGTATTTTATTAATTATGTCGTTTGCCGTAATTCCTTCCCCGCTGATTTCGTTTAAAAGCAGATCTCCTGACATGCCATGAACGTAATTGCCTACTATTCCTGCCTGCTGTAAAGAAATATTATGCGCCGCAAAAGCAGCAATTATACCAGACAGGACGTCACCCGCGCCCGGCGTTGCCATTCCTGAATTACCCGTCGTATTGACGTAAATGTTTCCGTCAGCATCTCCGACAATTGACCTGCCATCTTTTAAAAGAACGTTTATTTTATATTCTTTAACGAAATCTTTTATGACTTTTATTTTGTCTTTTATTATTTCTTCTATTGCAATTCCTGTAAGCCGTGACATCTCACCTAAGTGTGGTGTAATAATAACATCTTTTTTAATATTTTTCAAGCATTTTTTATCTTCTGAAATTGCATTTATTCCATCGGCATCTATTATCAACGGTTTATCAAGTTTCTGAATTAATTTTAAAACCAGCGATTGCGTTTCTTTTTTTCTTCCAATGCCTGGCCCTATTACAATTATTTTTGCTTTTTCAGACAGTTCAATAATTCTTTCAAAATTATCAGGAGTTATGAATCCATCGTCCGTTTCTTTCAAAGGAGCAACGATTACTTCATCTGACGAGGATTTAATCGAATCGTGAAGGCTGCCCGGTACTGCAGCCGTAACCACGCCTGCACCGGTCTTTAAAGCTGCTTTTGCGGCAAGAGCAACCGCTCCGCCCATACCCCTGCTGCCGCCTATTATTAAAACAGGTCCGAAATGTCCTTTATTTGCATTGGGGTGTCTGTATGGCAGCAATGGAAAAATAATTTCCGGCGTAATTAATATGTTTTTCCTTGGAATTAATAATAGTTGCGGTGGGAAATTGATGTCTGCAACTATAAGTTTTCCGACGTATTCGAGACCTGGATATATTGAAATTCCTATTTTTGGTAATCCAAATGTAACGGTTAAATTTGCACGAACTGCAACTCCCATGACGTTTCCTGTGTCCGAATCAATGCCCGAAGGAACGTCAACGGCAACCGTGTATTTGGCAAGATTATTTATAAAAGTAATGATCCGAGCGGTAAAATCCTTTACTTCACTTTTTAAACCAGTTCCTATAAAGGCATCAACAATGATGTCCGACGTTATAATATCATCCGTTATTTTTTCTACGTCTTTTAAAGAAGATACTCCGCAAACGTCTATTCCGTAATTTTTGGCAATTTTATAATTCAGCATTGATTCGTCTGATAATTTTTTTTCATCCCCGCAGAAAATGATGCGAACAAAGGCACCTTCACTTTTTAAATGCCTCGCGATGACAAAACCGTCACCGCCATTGTTTCCATCACCACAAAAAACATAAACCTTTTTAAAAACGATGCTGCCCGTCTCGTTTAAAATTGCCGAAACGGCGTTTGCCCCTGCATTTTCCATAAGAATAGACGGTGGCATTCCATACTTTTCAGTAGTTAGTTTGTCGATTTCTTTCATTTCGGTTGCAGTAACAAGGTACATATTTTTTGCCTTTAAAAAATTTTGGTCATAAAATTATGCAAATGGCAACGGCAGTCGTATCAGTATGGGATATGCTTAAATTAATTCTGCTTGCACGTTTTTTCTTTAAAATTGACCTTATAACTTTCGTCAGTTTTATGTCGGGTCTGCCGCTTTTGTCATTTATGGTCTCTATGTCCGTCAATTTTATTTTCTTGTCGGAGACGGCTTTTATAAACGCCTCCTTTGTTGCAAATCTGCCGGCAAAATGATGAATGCTGTCTTTTTTTGTCCTGCAATATTGAATCTCTCTGTCACTGAAAACCCGCTTTAAAAAATTTTTGTTCCTTTGTATTGCGGCATTCAGTTTATTTATGTCACATATGTCAATTCCAATACCTTTTATCATAGTGAATAAATAATATCACACTCAAAATATATATGCAAGAATTTTATTATAATAAATTGGGAATGGCAAATTATCATAAAGATTGCTGATTGCGGATTCAAATTTTTGATATAATATCATTTTAATGGAACAAATGAACGTTTTATCCGTCTAAATTTCAGATGAAGAGGAAAAATGAATTTAAAAATTGCCGAACTTTATAAAAATTACAGCAAGTACGTATATAACGTGGCTCTCGGAATATTAAGGAACAAAACCGAAGCAGAAGATATTACACAGGACGTATTTGTAAAACTGTTTTATTCATTGGATTCGTTCCGCGGAGAAAGCGACATTAAAACTTATTTATATAGAATGACGATCAACAAATCCATAGATTTAATAAGAAGTAACAAATTGCACAACGACAAACTGGAAAATATGCCACGGAAAAACAATAATTCGTTCTTTAAATCGGATTTATACGATTTGCTTGAAACTCTTGACCTTGACCATAAAATACCTCTGCTTCTTTCCGAAATCGGAGGATTTTCATACAAGGAAATTGCAAAGATATTGGACATAAACATAGGAACGGTAAAATCAAGAATAAACAGGGCTATAAATAAATTAAAAGATAAAATAAAGGAGGGAAATAATGAGTTGTAATTTTACGAAAAAATTATACGATTATCTGAATAACGAACTTGACGAAACAAACAGGAAAAACGTAGAATTTCACCTGCGTATATGCCCTGTTTGCACTAAAGAATTAAAAACCTTACAATCAATAAAAAATAAGTTTAAAAAAAATTTACAAAATCCATCGCCTGCTTTGTTCTACAATGTAAAAAAGAAAACGAAAACAAATAACTGGTTTGATTACGTTTTATTACATAAAAAAATATTTGAATTTTCTGCTACCTTTGCATTTATTATTGCTGGCATGATTTTTTTCAACTCCACGTTTTATAAAAATAAAGGACCGATTGATGAATTTCTAAACGACGTATATAGTTTTAATACCTTTGAAAACGACATTTTTGAAACGGTTTCAGACCTTGACATATTCAAATACGAATGAAAGGAGGTGAACACATGAAACGTAAAAATCTTACACTTTTTATTGTTTTTGTTTTATTTATATCCGGCTTTCAGTTCATATATGCAGAACAGGGAAATCCCTGTAAACAGGAAAAACCATTTATGGGCGGGCCACCTTCCGAACATAAATTAGGCATAGATACTGCTGGAATTTTAGATTTTGAAAAAGAACTGAATTTAACAGAGGACCAGGTAAATAAAATAAAAGAAATCAGGGACAAATCAAGGAAAGAAATTTTTAATCTCCGTAACGAAATCAGAACCTTAATATGGGACATACAGGACGAAATGAAAAAAAAGAATGCGGATAAAGGTAAAATAAATTCCATGATAGACAAAATTTCAAACAACCAGAAAAATCTGATGAAGAAAAACGTAGAACAATTTTTTGAAGTCAAAAATGTTTTGACTGAAGAACAATTTGAAAAACAAAAAAAATTGTTTGAAGAAAAAAAGAAATCCATGCGGAATAAAAATTTTGAAAAAAGCAAATGCAATAAACCCATGGATAAAGCAACGCCGGCTAAATAAGTCGCAGAATCTATCCGGATTTTTATATGAAAAGAAGGATTGAAGCAATGGAGTAGATATACATAAATCACGATATCTGCCATTACTCAATCCTTCTTTTTCTTTTACGGATAAAAAATTACTGATTTTACATATTGGAAAATACTCTGCTTAATAATGCACTATTGAAAATACTTTCCTTCCCTGCAATTTTTCTCTTCCTTTTAATTCATCCAGTTCAACCACAAACGCCAGTTCAAAAACTTTTGCATCTGCTTTCTCAATAAGCGATGCAACTGCATTTGCAGTTCCGCCCGTTGCAAGTAGGTCGTCTATTATCAGTACTTTGTCGCCTTTATTTAATGCATCCTTATGCATTTCAATTGCATCCGTCCCGTATTCAAGAGAATAAGTTATTTTATAGGTTTCTCCTGGCAATTTTCCTGGTTTTCTTGCAGGGATGAACGGGACTTTTAATTTATAAGCAAGGGGAGCACCGATTATAAAACCGCGTGATTCAACCGCAACGATTGCATCCAGTTTTTTATTTTTATATCTGTTATAAAAATAATCTATAAGGGATTTAAAAATTTTCCCGTCCTTAAAAACCGGAGTTAAATCCTTAAAAATAATTCCGGGCTTTGGAAAATCCGGGACGTCTTTAATAACCTTCTTTAACTTTTTTTCCATATTTATTCCTCCTGTTTATTTGTAAAAAAATTTTATTCCTTTCGTAAAATTAAATTATGTCATTATTTTTTTAAATCTGTATTTTTTAATAAAATTCTTAATTTATTTATTGCCGAATTTTCAATCTGCCGGACTCTTTCCCTTGTCAGTCCAAGTATTTTACCTATTTCCTCCAGCGTTAAAACGTTATCGTCATATAAGCCAAACCTGTACATTATAACGCTCTGTTCCTTTGGTTTCAGATTTGAAATTACCTTGAATATTTTTTCTTTTCTTTCCTTATCCAGAAATTTATCGTCTGGTTTGTCAAATTCGGTATTCTCTATTACGTCTTTTAACGTCCTTCCTGCATCAGAATCCTCACTTTCATATTCCATGTCTATTGACTTAGGAACTTTTACAATGTTTAATATTTCGTCAAGTTTAAACCGCGAAATGCCAAGTTTTTTTGCTATTTCCTCCTTTGGAGGAGAAATATCTCTTAATTTTAATTCTTTTTCAATGTATTTAAGATATTTATGATATATATCAAGAATGTGTATGGGAATTCTTATCGTATTTCTCTGGTTGGCAATTGCCCTGTTTACGGATTGTTTTATCCACCACGTAGCATAAGTGCTGAATCTGAACCCCATAGAAGGTTTAAATTTTTCTATTGCCTTCATCAAACCAAGATTTCCCTCTTCTACCAGGTCAATTAATGGGACGCCAAAATATTCATAATGTTTGGCTATTTTAACGACAAGTTTTAAATTTGCCTTGATTACTTTTTCCCGTGCAACGTTGTCACCTTTTTGTGCTTTTCTTATGAGAATTTTTTCTTCTTTTGCATTTAAAACCCTTTCATTTCTTATCTCATCAAAATATATTTTTAAAGAATCGCGGGCATCTTTACTTTTAAATTGTGATGCCCGGGAATCCCGGTCCTGAACGATTTCATCGTCTTCGGAAGTTTCGTTCTCTTCCACAACAATTTCTTCGGCTTTCAATACCGGCTTCTTTTTTAAAATAGTTTTTTTTCCTGTTTTTCTTAACTTTTTCTTTTTCATTTTCGTTTCCTTTTAATAAAACTTTATCCTGAAATCCGGATAATTTTTATCCTGCGTAAATTCTTTAATATCAATGTCGGTAACAAGAAAAGACATATCTTTTCTCGTTATTTCAGAAATAAACTCTCTCATTTTTTCCGTATCTCCGCATATTTCTATCTCCACATCTCCATCAGGCAGATTCATGACGTATCCTTTTAATCCAAGATTAACTGCTTTTTTTTCACAATAAAATCTATATCCTACGCCCTGAACGTGTCCTTTTACGATAATATGATACCCTTTTATTTTATCCATAAAATTTACTGAATGTAATTTATTCCAAAAATAAAATAATTTTTTAAAAAATCTCCAAAAGAGCTTGTCATGCCTATCCTATCCGTATCTTTAATAAAAAAATCTATGGTTATGTTGGAATTCATGCCGATTTTAAGTCCAACGTTGTAAATGTCGCGTTCGTATTCGGCAACAAGCAATATTGTATCATAAATTACCATTGAGATGCCTGAAATAAAACCAACGTCCGTTATTTCCCGGTCAAGACCAGTAAGATTTCTTTCAATGCCAATTGTTACGTTTACGTTATTAATCTTTTTTGAAACAACGAAGTAAAGGTTAAAATCTTCGTCCTGTATTTTATCAAATACATTTAATGGACATTGCTGTATGCCAGCTGCAATAGATACAAAATGCGTGTCTTCGTTTAAAAAACGGGATTTAACGTTAAACCTGCCCTCTTTTAAAATGTCAATAAAATTTGAGGAATATGAAAAATCAAAATATAAACCCGCTTCAAACATTTCAAATAATCCATAGTTTACCTCAAATTCAAACTTATGTAAACCAAGACTTAAAACATTTGAAGGTAATACATAAGCAGAAGGAACGTATGCAAATCCGCTTACTCCATTTACAGACGGACATAATAAAAAATGCCGGACGTCAATGCTTTCTGAATTAGCGTTAACAGCAAAAAACAACATAATTATCAATATCAGAAAATTTTTTTTCATTTAATACCTTTCTCATTATTCGATTATCAATTTATAACTGGTCGGGGCGACCCGATTTGAACGGGCGACCCCTTGCACCCCAAGCAAGTGCGCTAAGCCAACTGCGCCACGCCCCGACTTTTTTTTATATTTTAACAAATAAGGATATTTTTGCAATATTTTAAAATTTTTTTAATCAAGAATGGTTTTATAAGATAAATTAAACTGTTTTTAATTATCTTTAAATCCATATTTTCCGTAAATTGAAACAAAAATGCATCCTATTTTTTCTTCCACTTCTTTTATTTTATCTTTAAACTTCAATTTACGTAATTTCTGGAACAATACGCTTCCTACCGGGGCAATTATGATGCCATCGTCTTTATTAACCTGCTCTTCTAACTCATATGGGATATCAGGCACCGCTCCTGTTATAATAATTCTGTCAAAAGGCGCTTCTTCCTGCCAGCCGATGGTTCCGTCGCCTATTTTTAAATGAACGTTGGTAATGCCTATCTTTTTCAAATTCTCATAAGCAAAATCATGTATCTCTTTGATTCGTTCAATTGAATAAACTTTTGCCGCCATTTTAGAAAGTATTGCTGCCTGATAACCGGAACCGGTTCCTATTTCAAGGACTTTCATGTTATTTTTTACTTCAAGTTCCTGCGTCATATATGCAACGATAAACGGTTGTGAAATCGTCTGTCCATAACCAATTGGTATCGGCCTATCGTCGTAAGCATAATTTTTATCTGCTTCTTTTACAAATTCATGTCTTGGAACGTTTCTTATAGCCCGGATAACAGCAGTATCATTTACTCCGCGTGACTGAATCTGCTCTTTTATCATCTTTTCCATTAATTTTTCATAGTCCATTAAATTACTTCTTTATGAGTCGGTTAACATGTATTTATTTCATGTATACCAAAATTTTATGAAACGATATACTTGCATAGATTTATTCCGTATGTTTTTTACGTTTATTTTATTATCCGCTGCGTTAATGAAAAAAAATGTATAATTTAGCATATGACATAATTGTTTTTATCTCAAAAATTTTCCTGCCAACTGCTTTTATTTTACAATCTGGTCGGGGCGACTGGATTTGAACCAGCGACCTTTTGGTCCCGAACCAAACGCGCTAGCCAGCTGCGCTACGCCCCGACTAATTTTCAATTTTTTTTAATTTTAGCATTATTATTTAATATAGGCAATAAATTTTATCATTTTCCGTGGGAATGAGGATAGACATGGCAGACAAATAGCAAGGTTGAAAATAATGAATAAAGAGTGTCCAGGGGAGATTTTATTCCATTAATTTCCCCTCTTTGGAAAAGAGGGGCCAGGGGAGATTTATTCCATCAATTTCCCCTCTTTGAAAAAGAGGGGTCAAGGGAGATTTTACTTCTTTCAATTTCCCCTCTTTGAAAAAGAGAGGCCAGGGGAGATTTATTCCATTAATTTCCCCTCTTTGAAAAAGAGGGGCCAGGGGAGATTCATTCCATCAATTTCCCCTCTTTGGAAAAGAGGGGCCAGGGGAGATTTATTCCATCAATTTCCCCTCTTTGAAAAAGAGGGGCCAGGGGAGATTTATTCCATCAATTTCCCCTCTTTGAAAAAGAGGGGTTAGGGGAGATTTTATTTTTATTGAATCATATCGTTCCCACCCATCGTTTTAAACATGTAGAGACAGAGCTTGCTCTGTCTCTGAAAACGAATTAAATGGTGGAATTTTTTATAAATGGTTATGAAAACAAAACAGCGGTTTATCCTGTGCTGGCCGCGTGGCACACCGTTTGAATATCCGCCTTGCTTATCTTTGAGACACAGCAAGCTGTGTCTCTACAATCTTGTTATATTACCTTGCGACGTGTATTACTAAAGGGAAAAATAAAAAGACAAATCCCCCTTTGTCCCCTTTTTCTAAGGGGGATAAAAAATATTTCCCCTCTTTGAAAAAGAGGGGCCAGGGGAGATTTTATTCCATTAATTTCCCCTCTTTGAAAAAGAGGGGTTAGGGGAGATTTATTCCATCAATTTCCCCTCTTTGAAAAAGAGGGGCCAGGGGAGATTTATTCCATTAATTTCCCCTCTTTGAAAAAGAGAGGTCAGAAGTGGAAAGGTGTCAAACCTTGAATTTACACCTGACGTTTTACCCCTATACATATTCCCTCCTTATCGCTGCTATTTCTTTTCTTCTTTTCCCTCACTTTTCATTTCCATCCCTTACCTTTTTAAACATCCGTCCCACACCTCCGGGATTTGTAGGAATTTTCTCCTGTCACCATCGTCCTTGAATATGTCTTTTCTTTCGTTCCCTCTTGCTATTATATGATACGCATATCCCGGTATAAATATCCTCAGTGGCCTGCCCATCTTTTTACCTCTTATTATTTATATCCTTTAATTACTTTAATTAAATGTTTTTATATAATTCCTGCTTCATTATCAAGTGTATATTCAAGGTCTGACACCTTTTATAGTTGAACTTTGAGCGTTGAGCGTCTTTTCCACCCGCAAATCATTATGGTCGTATTTGTAGTCAACTGTCTTTGTTCCATTTACCACAGATACAAGACGGTTTCTTACATCCAACGTAAATGAACGCATTCCATCGCTCAATAAATTTCCATCCGCGTCATACGAATAATTGCTCAAAGTTCCATGCTCAATGTTCAATGTTGAAACATACTGATTCAAATTATTTGGTATATACGTCTTTGACGTTGAGCCTTGAGCGTTGAGCATTGAGCTATATGTGCGATTTCCCGCAGAGTCATAATTCCACGTGAAGGCTTGTTCACGTTCGTAGGCTGCACTCGTCAACTGGTATATGTCATCATACCCGTAATTCCTTGTCCCTATGTTTGTCTTTTCCGTCATCTTGTTTCCCTCATTATCCAACGTAAATTCAAACTTATTTATCCTGTGTGTTTTATAGTAATTTACGTGCTTTAATATCCTTCCTTCTGCATCATAGTCAGTTATGCTCTTGTCCTTGTTCGGATATTGCATTTGCGTTATCCTTCCTGCATAATCACGCGTTATATTAAACAAATTACTTGCGCTGTCTATCTGCTCTACCACTACATTAATGCCGGAAGCCCTGTAAAAATAATTATTTGATTTTATTTTCAATTTCCTTTATTGCATCATTTAAATATTTTATAAAAGTCGGATCGTTTACAAAGTTGTTTTCATCCAAATATACTATATCATCTTTTTGTAATGAAATTGCTTTCCTAAAAGTGCGTAACGAATCTTTATATTTTTTTAATCCTCTCCATAACTCACCAAGATATGCATAATTTTTTGGTTTTGACTTAAAATTTCCTTCATCTAAAATTTTTTCTGCCATTTTTAAATATTCAAATCCTTTTTCTATTTCACTTTTATTATAATAAATATACATTTCTCCTATTCTAATTAAAAAATTTGGATTTCCACCCGATTTTTCAAAACCACTTTTCATCATTTCTATCCCATATTTAAAATTTTTTTTATCAATAAGAATATTTACTGTACCTAGTTCTATATAGTCTTCTGGGATAGCTCTATTTTGAACAACAAGTTTATTTAGAACAATTCTTTCCCCTTTCATCATTTGTTGCATAGAATTTTTTTTATAAAAAATAAATAAACCTATTATAATAATAAAAAAAATAATAATAATAGAAAATTTTTTATTTAGTATTTGCATGGTGGTCCCATTTCATTACATTTTTGTATTGCCATTCCTTCGGTTGGTCTAAGGAAAGTAAAATAACCATTTGTTAATCCACCAAACCACCAACAAATAATTACACATAATGGGAAATAACTTCCTCTGCCAGCACAACGAATTGTAACTTCTAAAAGTGAACCACCTTTTAAAACACAAGGAGTAGGCGTTGGTGATGGGTATGGTTTAGTTATACAAACTTCCATTTTTTTAGTAATTGTTGTTATTGTTTTCGTAGGGTTTTGTGGATCTTTCGGGATTGGTAATTCTTGCCATTCTTCTCCACCTGGGCAATATCCACTTGGATCAATATAAAAAGACGGTTGATTTCCAACGTATCCAAATAAGTTAATTCCACCCATTATCCCTATCGGATCCCTGCTCACCCATCTCCCGTCAGATGCGTCATACCACCTGTGCCAGAAATACGTGAGGCCGGAGTCGTCGTCGCGGTAGCCGCCATAACGGCCTACGAAGCGGAGACCGTTTATTTCATCACGCTCAATGTTCATTGTAGAGCCGTAGGGGCTGTAAGTGTAATTTTGCAGCGGCAGTCCGTTCTCACCACAGACTGCAGAAACAGAGCCGAGAGAGTCATATAAATAATATAACCTCTGGTGATGCGAGAATGTGTCGCTGCCGTCGTAAATATAGCGGACGAAACCAAGAATACCCTCTCCGTCATTGATATAAATTTGCTTCATTTTACCATCCACCTTCTCTGCAAGCGGGAGTGACCCGTCGTAGTAGTAACTAACTTTGAGCATTGAGCGTCTTTTCCACCTTTTTATTCCCTTCATTGTCTAATATAAATTGTTATTTTCTTTTAATTTATTAAGAATATCTTGCTCAATATCTTTTGTTTTATTTATATTTTTTTTATAACTCTCTGTTATATCATTAAAACTAATATTTGAGGGCAAGATAAATGTTTTTAAATCTTTTGGCTTAAAATTTATTTGAGTTATATATTGACTTATTATTAATTTTTTATTATAAAAAAAATTTACTTTTAAGGGTATCCCCTTATATGCATAAATTTCCAATCTATTTATTCCTTTTATTTTATTATTTTCTTTTAAAATATACTCTTTAAATCTGTCAATAGATCCTTCACCCCGTTGTATAAGGCTATCACAAAACAAATATTTAATAATACCGCCCTGTTCCCACGTCGTATCATTAAATTTATAAATATACTTATTTACATTGAACAATTCTTCATTAATTTTTATCTGGATTTCTTCAGGAGTCCACTTTTTCTGTTCAAGGCATCGCCACTCATATAAATTTGTATCAAGTTTATAACTAAAATTTTTTAACGATTTTAAATCCAAAACTTCATAATTTATTAAAATACCATTTGTATTATTTTTATTATATCCATAAAATTTAAAATTATCAAAGATACACTTAGAATCGACCAAATCCATTAATATTTTCTTTGCGCTACGGTTTATTATTATTGATTCATTTAAAATTTCATTGGTATATAATTTAGTTTGAATCTTTATTTCTATATTATTAAAATAATTTTTGTTATATTTAACAAAAATATTTTCAGTTCTATTACAGGATAAAAAAAATACTAATAATAAAAAGATAATTGAATTTTTTTTTATCTGGCTCATGGTTTTATCCAAAACATTGATTTTCCAATACTTTTTTTACATTTATCTAAAATCACATAACAATCGTTACGTTTCTTTGTATATTCATTTATACAACCTTCTAATCTCAACCCTTTATATGGATTGCCATAACATTTATTATTTCTAAAACATTCATTAAATTCCCTATGGCATTTTTCCATACATTCAGCTACTTGTTTGTCACATTTATCTTCATATAAATATCCAGTAACATCAATCAAAAATGTAGGGCGGTTTTCAGCATATCTAAATAAATTAATATCTCCTAAAATTCCAATTCTATCCCTGCTCACCCATCTCCCGTCAGATGAGTCATACCACCTGTGCCAGAAGTAAGTCAGTCCGCTATCGTTATCCTTGTATCCGCCATACCTTCCAACGAATTGAAAGTTGTTTATCGGGTCATCTGTGACGTTCAGGCAGGTTCCGTATGGCGAATAGGTATAGTTTTGTAGAGGCAATCCGTTCTCACCAGTCACCGCAGAGACGGAGCCGAGAGAGTCATATAAATAATATAACCTCTGGTAATGCGAGAATGTGCTGCTGTCGTCGTAAATATATCGAACCATACCGACTATCCCCTCTCCGTCGTTCACATACACCTTCTTCACTTTGCCAGTAGCATCCTTCTCCGCCAGCAAGAGTGACCCGTCGTAGTAGTATGTGTGTAATAAACGACTTATTGCCTGACTAATATTCATTTATTCCAAACCAAAAACATTTTTATTATTGTTACTATCCACAAAGCTAAAATAATCCCTGTAATTGCATCAATAACTAATCCAAAATTATTCACCCAAGGTCTAAAGAATAAAAGTCCAATAATAACAATTCCAAATAATTTCTGCAAAGCAAACATTTTATCTCTTTTCTGTAAACTTTTCCAATTTAAATTAATCAAACCAATAAAAAAAATAATACCAAATAATAGAAATTTTAAAATAATATTTTCAGTAGTTTTTGAAAATAAAATTAATAAACAAATCATACTAATTACTACTATAAGACTAATAAGGATTGATTTTTTTATTTCTTGCATTTTTCCTCCCTCTTTTTACACTCTTCCCAACGCAATCTACAAATCCCTTGTTCTGCTATTGCAGCTGCAACTGATCCTACTGACAATGCTTCAGCTCCACCCAAACATATTGCTGAACATTTAGAAAAACAAACAGGGTAAGCAAGTGTTGCTTTCATACATACAACACCGCAAGTACCCAAACAAAGTGCGAATGTCGTCCAAATATAAGCTTCATGTCTTGCTGCACTCTGCAGTGATTCATCAACACATTCTTTAAAATCGCCAGTACAATCAAGTCCTGTTTTATCACTAAATTTTATAGGGTTATCAAATGAATATTGATATAAATACAACAAACTTTTATTATCATCAATATTAATAAAATTACAATTCTTTGATATTCTAATCAACAATAAATATAATGGATCCCTGCTCACCCATCTCCCGTCAGATGCGTCATACCACCTGTGCCAGAAGTAAGTTAAGCCTGTGTCATTATCTTTATATCCACCATAACGCCCGATAAACTGTAAATTATTTATTGGATCGTCGGTTACGTTTAGGCAAGTTCCGTAAGGTGAGTAGGTATAGTTTTGCAGAGGCAATCCGTTCTCTCCTGTTATATACGACACGCTGCCGAGATAGTCATATAAATAATATAACCTCTGGTAATGCGAGAATGTGCTGCTGTCGTCGTAAATATAGCGGACGAAACCAAGAATACCCTCTCCGTCATTGATATAAATTTGCTTCATTTTACCATCCACCTTCTCTGCAAACGGAAGTGCCCCGTCGTAGTAGTAACTAACTTTGAGCGTTGAACTTTGTCTCATCTGTCAAGGGGTGACACTTCTTCTTTCTCTTAATAAATTATATCGCATATAAGACATATTATAAATTTCTATTTTATTAATGTTCAAAGCAGGCTCTGACACAAGTTTCTTAAGATTT
>JAGNJD010000035.1 GCA_018000835.1 Candidatus Goldiibacteriota bacterium
TACAACGATATCCAACCATATTATAAAAAAACCATGAAATGTAGTTATTCAAACCAAAATCCATATTTTTATTATAGAAAAATCTGTGAAAGCGGGTGTGAACATTCAAAATACCCATGGCCTTTGTCTGCTGCAAATTCTTTGTTTACGACTGATTATAAACGTTATGGAATTGATTTTTTTAAAAAATGTAAAATGGATAATTATTATGCCTGCGAAAGCGTTGATGGCATGACAGGCAGGGTCAAAACGGGAAAGGCTTTTGCAACTGCAGCCGGCTTCATTGCTTTTGCGATTAAAAACGGGATAAATTAATATTACTTTTTTGACAAAAAATTAAAAAAATAATATAATATGTCTGGAATTTAAAAATTTTTTAAGGAAACATAAATGAAAAAAATTATAATTCATGGTGGCAGAAAATTAAGAGGCACTGTTAAAGTCAGTGGCTCAAAAAATGCAACGTTGCCAATTATGGCGGCATCTATCTTAGCAGACGCTCCATGCGTCATATCTGATATACCGCTCGTTCAGGATATAAAGACTATGGGTAAATTATTGGGTGAATTAGGCGCTCGCGTTGAATATGCTGATAAAAACGTAAAAATAGATACAAATAAAATAAATAATTACAAGGCCCCTTATGAACTTGTAAAAACAATGAGAGCGTCCATTTATGTTTTAGGCCCACTTCTTGCAAAATATGGCAATGCAGTTGTTTCCATGCCTGGTGGCTGTGCAATTGGACTAAGACCCGTTGATTTACATCTTAAAGGACTTGAAAAATTAGGAGCAAAAATAAAGATTGAACATGGATACATAATAGCAAAAGCAAAAAAATTAACCGGTGCAACCATTGTTTTTGACAAAATCAGTCTTGGTGCAACCATAAATGTAATGCTTGCGGCAACGATGGCTGACGGGACTACAATATTAAAAAATGCTTCAAAAGAACCTGAAGTCATTGATGCCATAAATTTTTTAAATGCAATTGGTGCAAACGTTCATGGGGCAGGAACGGATACGTTAACAATAACAGGTGTAAAAAAATTAAACGGCATAGATTCATATTCGGTCATACCTGACAGAATAGAAGCAGCAACTCTCATTGCTGCGGCAGTAATAACGAATGGGAACGTAACAGTAGAAAGATTAAAGCCGGAACAGTTAACATTATTTTTTGAAAAATTAAAAGATACGGGAGCTAAGTTTAGTATTGAAAACTCCAGAGTTTTCATTTACCCGTATAAAAACAGGTTAAAAAGCGTTGACATAATTACGGAACCATATCCCGGATTCCCAACTGACGTTCAGGCACAATGGATGGCATTGATGTCCATTGCAACAGGTAGAACAATAATAAAAGAAACGATATGGGAAAACAGGTTCATGCATGCATTTGAACTTGGGAGAATGGGCGCAGACATAAAAATAGACGGGAATACAGCCATTATTACCGGCGTAAAAAAATTAACGGGAGCAAACGTAATGGCATCTGACTTACGGGCATCTGCCGCACTTATCATAGCCGCTCTTGCAGCTGATGGAATAACTGAAATACGAAGAGTTTATCATCTTGATAGAGGGTATGAAAATCTGGACCAAAAACTTGCGATGCTTGGAGCGGAAATAAACGTTGTTAATGAAGGTTCGTTATGAGATTAAACGTAATTTTTATCCTGTGTGGAATTGTGATTTTTCTTGTTTCATTATTATTTGCCGGCATATTGTCTTTTTTTTATAACGTTCAAATGGTTCTTACGTTCGTATTTTTAATCATTGAAGCAATAATAGTATACGTAATAACGACTTTTTTCCTTTCAAAATATCATGATTATGTTTTAAAAAAACTGGACAAAGCGATTGATGGAGAATTCAAATACGACAAATGGCTCAATAAAAATAAAAATCTGTTGTCAATTATTAAAAAAATAGAAAATCAAAAAAAAGAAATTTCGTTAAAAACGATGTTAGATGTAAAAGAGACCAATGAATTATTGGATAAATTCAAAACAATGAACGAAATTTTAATTCAAAAAAATGAAGTTATGGAAAAAATGCAAAGTGAAATTAAAGGCATTAAAGAATATCTCGAATTAAATTTAAAATTGGTTGAAAGGATAAAAGCAGTAAGTGTTGAAATTAAATTCACGTCAAAAAACATTTTTAACGAAGCACAAAACGTCCTCTCTGAATCTAAACAACAAACGGAAATAGCGGTAAAAGGAGTAAAAATTATCGGCAAAGAAATTACTTCAATAAGTGAATTAAAAGAATCAATTACGGAATCAACAAAATTGATTACTGAATTGATGGAAATGTCCAAACGTATAAAAGGTTTTGTAATTATGATACTTGAAATAGCCAAAAAAACAAATTTGCTTGCTCTAAATGCAGGCATAGAAGCAGCACGTGCAGGAGAAGCAGGAAAAAGTTTTTCTGTCGTTGCAGAAGAGATAAAAGAACTTTCGATGAATTCAAATAAATCAGCGGAAGAAATTACGCAAATACTACAGGAGATTCAATTAAGAACTTCAGAAGTAATTGAAATGATAAAAACGACGGAAAGGATAGAAGAAAACATAAAAACGTTTTATAATACAGGAGATACTTTTATAGAAATTGTAAAAGAAGTAAAAAGCATTGAGAAACTTATAGGTAACATTACAAAATATACGGAAGATCATTATACCGATAGTGAATTATTATTTGGCATAATTCTGGACATTAAAAGGAAAGTTGAAGATTATCAAAAAATAGTTGATAAGGTATTAATTGACATTAATAATCTATATCAGATTGATTCCAGGATAAACAGCGATTTAAATAACATCGCATCAATAATAAAAACAAAAGGATGAAAAAAATGGAAAATGAAAAAAAAATAAAAACAGAAGCTGAAATACAGATGGAACGTCTTATGCAATTAAAAATAGAAAAAGAAAAAAGGGAACAGGAAAAAATGTATCAAAAAACAGTAAAACCAGTTAAATCGTTTAATTCGCCGTTTTTTCAGAGGCAACCTAATTACGTAAAAATAGAAAAAAAAGTTTATGAAAAATTACGTAAAATAATAAAAGAAATTAATCAAAATAAAAACAAAAAAATTTCCAGAACGAAATTTATAAATAACGTCCTGAAAGTTTTTTCGGAATTAAACATTGATTTCAGTTCAGTAAAGGATGTTGAACAATTAAAAGAAATGTTAAAAAAACTTGAGTCAACAAAATAATTTATGAAAAAAAACGTAGAACAACTATTCGCGGAAAAATTAAATTGTCTTGAAAATTTGTTTAATCTTGCGATTGAACAAAAAGCATTAATTGAAAGAAAGTATTATGACATGCTTCAGGACAAGGACAATCAAAAGCGTGAGATATTGTTAAAAATTGATGAAATTGACAAAGACATAGAATTAGACGTGTCAGAAAACAAGAAAAAAGACATTATTATTCAAAATAAAATAAAAAATATCAATTCATTACTGGATAAATTAATCGAAGTGGAAAAAGAAAATGCCAATCAACTTGCTGATTTGAGTTTACTTATATCTGGGAATTACATACAGTTCTATAAAAAAAATATAAAATAGGATTTTTCAATTATAAAACAACGTTTCTATAAAAAGAAATGTTAAAAAAATAGTTGACAAAAAATTCATATTTAAGTATTATATTATATACTTTAAAGATTTGGAAATTATATATTTATAATTAGAGGAGTTTCAATTTATGTTAGAAGGCATTTTTTCAAGTGAAATTTATCAGGTCCTGCAAAAATCTTTAAATGCTGCTTCTCTTCAGCACCAGATAATCAGCAATAACATAGCCAACGTTGATACGCCTGGTTTTAAACGTTCTGAAGTTGTATTCCAGAATAAACTTGAACAAGTTCTTGGCCTACAGGAAAAAAATTATCTTCCTCTTACGCTTACTCATAAAAATCACATTCCCGTGGTTCCTGAATTAACAATAGACAAAATAAATCCGGAAATAGTTACGAAAACGGAAACGAGTTTGCGAACAGACGAAAATAATGTTGATATTGATTTTGAAATGTCCAGGATGGCCGAAAATACTGCGTATTATTCTTCCATTGCTCAACTTACTTCTTTAAAATTAAAAGAACTTATAAGTGCAATTACGGAAGGGAGGCGTTAATAAATGGCATTATTCAACGTTTTTGAAATAAGCGCTTCAGGATTAACGGCAGAAAGATTAAGGATGGACGTAATTTCAAACAACATAGCAAACGTCAACACGACACGGACCGTGGAAGGCGGTCCATATCAAAGGCAGAGAGTTGTTTTTGAGCCGCGCGGTGAGCAGATAGGATTTATTTTTCCTGCAATATTTTCAGATAAAGCAAAAAGAGTAAATCAGTTTCAGGGTGTAAAAGTAACTCAAATAGCACCAGACCCGCAACCACCACGTCTCGTTTACGATCCGGGGCATCCAGATGCAGATGAAAATGGTTACGTGCATATGCCAAACATTAATATTGTCCAGGAAATGGTTGATATGATTTCAGCAACCCGTGCATACGAAGCAAACGTAACTGCAATTAATTCTGCAAAACAAATGGCTGCTAAGGCATTGGATATTTTAAACATATAATAATATTATCAGGAGTTAATAAATGGTGATGAATCAATTAAATGGGATAGAAGCAATAGGCGGTTTAAAAGGCATTGGTATACCAGAAACAATTCTTGCACCGCAAATACAACAACCGACCGTTGAAAAAACAGATTTTGGGCAATTATTGCAAATGGCAATTAAATCAATTGATGAAACAAGCATAAATTCAAACGAAGCAATTGAAAAATTGGCGGCAGGGCAAAACATTGAATTACATAACGTAGTTTTAGCAGCACAGGAGTCGTATCTTACTTTACAACTTGCCCTGCAGATTAAAAATAAAATAACGGATGCATATCAGGAAATAATGCGGATGACAATTTAATTATTTGTTTTTTATTATGGAAATAACGTTTATAAATCACGACTTTAATTCGTGGTAAAAATGCTAATTTATAGATATAGATTATGAATTAACGTCAATAAGAGAGTGTTTAAAATTATGATTGGTTGAATCATTTTATGTCCGTTTAGCAAATGAATTTGTTTGAATTTTTGTAGGGAATGCGGGTAAATTCCGCATAGCCCCTGCATATTAAAAATATAATTCAAAAAATATGAGGTGCTATAGTGAACGAATTTTTATTAAGGATGTGGGAAAAAATAAAAACTTCATGGCAGGGTATGACAAATACCCAGAAAATATTATGGGTATCTATTCCGGTTATAATACTTGCAGGATTGATAGTCCTTGGGTTGTGGCTTGCTCAGCCAAATTACGTTCCGCTTTTTTCTAATTTAAGTTCTGATGATGCTGGTGCAATTGTTGCCGAATTAAAGGATTCAAAAATACCGTATAAAATTACTGACAATGGAAAATCCATACTTGTTCCTTCAAGATATGTTTATGATACGCGTTTATCACTTGCAACACAGGGATTACCAAAAGGCGGCGGAGTTGGATTTGAAATATTTGACAAAACGAATCTCGGCGTTACTGATTTTACACAACGCATAAACTATGTAAGAGCACTGGAAGGGGAATTAAACAGAACAATAACCAATATGGATATGATTCAGGATGCTAAAGTCCATCTGGTTATTCCCAAAAAAGAATTATACGAAGAGCGTCAGCAGGAACCAACTGCATCCGTCCTTTTAAAATTTAAACCAGACGGTAAACTTAATTATGACCAGATTAAAGCAATTGTTCATCTTGTTTCAAGCAGTGTAGAAGGATTAAAACCGGTAAACGTTACCGTAGTTGATACACATGGAAACGTTTTAAGCGACATAATTAGAGATGAACTGTTGGAAGATTCGGCATCATATTCATTTTCAAAGCAGTTAAAACTTACAAATCAGCAGATAATGTTACAAAAAGAGTTTGAAAAGGATGTCCAGAGAAGAGTAGAAACAATGCTTTCAAAAGTTCTTGGGAACTCACGTGCAACCGTCAGGGTTACTGCAGAATTAAATTTTGACCAGGTTGAAAAAAAAGACGAAATTTATGAACCAATAGTAGGTGGCAAGGGAATAATCCGTAGTTCAAAGAAAAATCTCGAGAGTTATACCGGCGCTGGCGTGTATCCAGGCGGTGTTCCTGGAACGGATTCAAATATCCCTGGTTATAAATCAGTAGTTTCAGGCAATTCACAATATACAAAATCAGAAGTAACCGAAAATTTTGAAATAACCAAAAAAGAAAAACACATAATTGAACAGGTTGGTGCAGTTAAAAGGATGTCCGTTGCCGTAATAGTAGATAATATTCAGCCACAGCAGGTTTCCTCAATAAAAAATGCTGTAATTGCAGCAGCAGGAATTGATATTAGCCGTGGAGATCAGGTGGCAGTAGAAAATATTTCTTTTGACAGAACCCTTGAAAAAGAAGAACAATATAAACAACAGATTGCATCTCGTGAAAAATACATGACAACGCTTATTAGTCTTGGAATCATAGTCGGTATTTTGTTATTTACTTTATTCTTCTTGAGATCAACCTTAAAACCAAGAGCTATAAGAGAAAAACTGCGCAGACAGATTGAAATGGCAGCAAAAGAAGTAAAAGAAGAAGAGGAAGTTGAAGTACCACTTGAAGCAGTTCCTTCTGCTGCTGAACTGGCTGAGGCACAAAAACGAGCTGAAATGAAACGGCAGATAACAAAAATTGCCCGTGAAAATCCCAAGATAATAGTACAGCTTATTAAACGCTGGCTAACAGAGGAAAAGAGGTGACCAATAAATGGCTGGCTTAACAGGAGAACAAAAAGCAGCAATATTATTAATATCATTAGGACAGGATTTAGCTGCGAATGTTTTTAAAAATTTAAGTGATGAAATAGTTGAGCAATTAACTTTACAGATAGCAAATACAAAAAAAGTAACCCCACAGGACAGGGATACTGTAATGGAAGAAAGCTATCAACTGGCACTTGCAGAGGAATACATATCCCAGGGAGGCATTGATTATGCCAGAGAACTGCTCGAAAAAGCGCTTGGAGAACAAAAAGCTGTTGAAATTCTGAATAGATTACAGGGCGCTTTACAGATGACGCCTTTTGATTTCATAAAAAAGACGGATCCTCAACAGATATTAAACTTTATACAAAACGAACATCCTCAAACCATTGCGCTTGTTCTATCCCATTTATCCCCGGATCAGGCATCAAACATACTTTCATCACTTCCGCCGGAAGTTCAATTAGACGTATCAACAAGAATAGCAACCATGGATAGAGCAACGCCGGAAGTAATTATGGAAGTGGAAAAAGTGCTTGAACGCAGAATTGCATCAGTATTTACCCAGGAATTTGCATCCGCAGGAGGGATAAGGCACATAGCAGAAATTTTAAACAGAGTTGACAGGTCTACTGAAAAGGCAATTATGGAAAAACTGGAAGAAAAGAATCCTGATTTGGCAGATGAAATAAAACGACTCATGTTTGTTTTTGACGATATACTTTTACTTGATGACAGAACCATACAACAGATTTTACGTGAAATTGATTCAAAAGATCTTGTTCTTGCATTAAAAGGCGCTTCGGAAGAATGTAAAAATAAAATACTAAAAAACATGTCTTCAAGAGCGAGACAAATGATATTGGAAGATATGGAAGTCATGGGACCTGTTCGTTTAAAAACTACGGAGGAAGCTCAGCAAAAAATTGTAAACGTAATACGACAATTGGAAGAAATGGGCGAAATCGTAGTAGCACGCGGAGGGGAGGAAGAAATATTTGTATAAAAATCTCTATAGGCAGGGCGAATACAAGTTTAAGAACAAGCCTTACAAACTATCTTCCTTTTTTCTTCCCAAACAAAGTCAATTATTGGAAGAATTAACAAAAAAAATCAAACAGGAATCTGAAACGGACGAAGAAAAAATTTCAAAAATAAGGGAAGAATTGAAAAAATTAGAGGAAGAATTACAAATCAAACAAACCGACCTTGAATCAATAAAACTTCAATGCGAAGAAATGAAATTAAAAATTCAGGAAGAAGCAAAAAGTATCATTCTCGAATCTGAAAAACAGGCAAATGAAATAAAAGAATCAGCCCAAAAAGCCGGATATGACGAAGGTTATGAAAAAGGATATTATGATGGCATTGCAAAAGCCAAATCCGAAATAGAACAGAAATTTTCGTCTTTAATTACGACTTTGCAATCAATCGTCCAGTCGTCGCTTGAAGAAAAAAACAAAATAATAAATTCATCTGAAGATGACATTGTCAATTTATCAATAGAAATTGCAAAAAAAGTTATAAATCAGGAAATTTCTACGAATAAAAACGTAATAATCAATCTGGTAAAAGAAGCAATCAAAAAACTTGAAGATAAGGAAAAAATTATCATTTATACAAATCCTGCCGATTTAGACATCGTTAAATCCCACAGGGATGAATTTAAACAACTCGTTGATACAATTGATACTATTCACATATTGCCGGATGAACTCCTGGAACCTGGTGAATGTCGGTTAGAATCAAACATAGAAATTATTGATACCGACATAAATTATCAATTAGAGGAAATAAAAAAGAAATTACATAGTAAGGAATAAAAATGTCTACATTAAATATTCAAAACATTCACGATAAATTAAAAAAAGCAGATACTTTAAAAATAAATGGAAAAATTACGCAGGTAATAGGTCTTGTTCTTGAAGCAACGGGATTAAAAGCTGCAATAGGTGAATTATGTAAAATTATTTCAAAAAATGAACAAATTTCAATTGATGCTGAAATAGTAGGGTTCAGGGAAGGTAAGGCACTATTAATGCCGCTTGGCGATTTAAGAGGCATTGGTCCTGGTTCAAAAGTCATTTCTACAGGGCGGGAATTTAAAATTCCCGTAGGAGAAGATTTAATGGGAAGAATTCTTGATGGATTAGGAAATCCTATCGATAATAAGGGGCCATTAAAAGCCAAAAAATTTTATTCCGTATACAGATCACCATCAGATCCTATAATGAGAAAAAGAGTAGAAGAGTCAATTTCAACCGGTATCAGAGCAATAGACGGTTGTTTGACCATTGGCAAAGGACAGAGAATAGGAATATTTTCCGGAAGTGGTATTGGAAAATCAGTAACTCTTGGCATGATTGCAAGAAATACTTCGGCGGACGTCAATGTCATTGCTTTGGTTGGTGAACGTGGAAGAGAAGTAAGAGATTTTATAGAAAAGGATTTAAAAATAGAAGGGCTCAGACGTTCAGTGGTAGTTGCCGCTACGTCTGACCAGCCTGCTTTAATAAGAAGAATGGGAGCATTTGTTGCCACGTCAATTGCAGAATATTTTAGAGATGCCGGTCACGACGTAATGCTGATGATGGATTCAGTAACGCGTTTTGCAATGGCTCAAAGGGAAATAGGACTTGCAATTGGAGAACCACCTACGACAAAAGGTTACACGCCGTCCGTTTTTGCTTTATTGCCACAACTTCTCGAAAGGGCAGGAACCAGTCCTGACAAAGGAACAATTACGGGTCTTTATACTGTTTTGGTTGAAGCGGACGATTTAAATGAACCAATTTCAGATTCAGTCCGTGCAATTCTTGACGGACACATAGTCCTGTCTAGACAACTCGCTTCACAAAATCATTATCCTCCAATTGACATTCTGGATTCCGTATCAAGATGTATGATTGACATTGTTACGCCGGAACATAAAAATCTTGCCAATAAATTAAAAGAAACGATTGCAACGTATAAAAATGCCGAAGACCTAATAAACATTGGAGCATACGTAAACGGCTCAAATCCGGCAATAGATTATGCAATTAAAAAGATGCCTCAGATAAAAAAGTTTTTAATTCAAAACATAGAAGAAAAAACGGATTATCAAGATACAATCCAGTCATTAAACGAACTTTTTAATGATTAAAATTAATTTATGAAAAAATTCCAATTTAAATTTGAAACAGTCCTTAAAGTCAAGGAAAAAAAAGAAGAAAAATTAAAGAAAGAATTATTTAAATTAAATACCTTGCAAATTGAACAGCATCAGATTCTTGAAAAAATAAAAGAAGAAAAAACAAAAACCTCAAAAGAAAAATCAGGGGAAACTGTAACTGACATACAATCATTAATTTATTTTGAACAATATTTGAATCTTTTACGAAAACGAATTGATGACGTAAATAAGAAGATACAGGAACTTCAGGAACAGATTGACGATAAAAGAGAAGAAGTTATAACTGCATCAAAAGAAAAAAAGACCTTTGAAAGATTGAAATCACATCACTTAGATGATTATAATAAAATAATCATTGCAAATGAGCAAAAAGTTCTTGACGAGATTGCAGTTAGTAAATATAACAGAAAAGAGCAGCATAGTTATTAATTTTGGTTTTACGATGCGAAACAATCTTTAAAATATGATTAAAGTAAAAGCATATTTAGGCGTTATATAAAATAAGAAAAAATTAAAAAATTCTTGACAGAATATAAAAAATTTAGTATACTTATAATGAAAAAAAAGTTCTTTTATTGTTTATATTTGTGGAATTGATTATTCCAAATAATTGCAGGGCCTGGACCGCAAGGGAGGCCCTCCGCAAGGAGGTTAGTAAGTGAATAATATTAACGCTTTATTATTTTCCACAAGCGTTATAGGTCTGCCCATACAACAAGAGCAATCAAATTCACTGCCAATTAATAACTTCAATAATTTACTTAATAATTTATTCATAAAAGAAAATGATGTTGAAATTTCCAGTATCATTCAAAAAATAAATTCTAATCCGGAAATAATGAAATGCATATATGAAGCAATTGCTACATTAAATGTTTATGGACAATTAAATGAAGTCGCAACTTCAAATATTAATGAAATTAAAAATAATCAGATAGTAAATTACGTACTACAAAGTAACGATAATTTATCTTCTGATGAAAAGCAAACTATTTTAAACGGTATTAAAATAATTTCAGAACAAATAATTAAAAATAATTCGTCAGTTTCTATCCAGGTTCCATCTGAAAATCATAGAAATATAAATCGACAATTAAATTTATTTTTAACTAAAGATAATGTATCATCAAATAATGTTCAGATGGATTTGGGGTCAAATGACAACGCTGTAAATCCGGCAAACGTTGAAACTAATAAAATAATAAATAAGGCTGACAACAATAATTTAGTTCAAAAACAAATTATGCAAACAATTCAATTTTTACCATCACCTTTACAGAATAATTCAAAACAGATAATAAATAACAATTACGTCGATATAAGTTTACCCGTTAATAATAATGAAGAGCAAACGATTACAACAACTAATATTCCTTATGAAATTGATATTAATAATATAGAACCAGAAACAAATATTTCTTATGTTGATTTTAATTCTGAAAATTTAATTAAAATTAAAAATCAGATTACGAATATCGTTAATTTACTTTCTGGAATAACAATTGATAAAAATAATAAACCGCTACTGGAAGAAATGGCAAAATTAAATAATTACGTAAAAGAGCTGGATGCCATTGTTGGCAGGATGAATATTTCTAATGTATCGGGCAGTGAACAGTTAAAAAACATGTCAATAGAAATTTCCAGAATAGTTAATTCGATTTTTGTATCGCTGATAAATGCAACCGCATATTTAAATAACGGTAACGTAAATAATAATGAAAGTAGGCTATATCAGGAAACCATAAATCCTACGGGAAAATTCAATAAAGGCAATGATTATACAAATAGCGACGTTATGCAAAATAGCACGCTGTTATATACGGAAAAAGAAAATGACTTTCAAAATAGGGAATTAATAAACAAAATATTTTTTATGTTAAAAGAGATGAATGGCGAATTATATTTGAATAAAAAGGTTGAATTTGTTTATAAACCGTTTTCAAACCAGTCATCCCAGGTTACTCCAGAAGGAACGTTATTAATTAATACTGCCGATATAAAAAATTTTAAGGAATTTTTTGATGTTAATTTTAAACTGATATTAAATGATAAAACATACTTTGGAACGAATAATAATGGCAATAACGTTGTCAATTCTGTGTTAAACAATGACGTATTAGTCAAAGCAGAAAATAGTTCAAATGTCCAGAACGCCGTATCTGTAAATACAATAAAAGACGTCACTTCCAATCCCGTATCAATAACTCATTCATACGACGTCCCAAAAACGTTCCAGATTTCAAAAGACAACGTAAACCAAACCATTATAAATACAATAAATAAAAATTATCAGAGTAATTTAAAAAACGTCATTGATGAAGTAAATACTTATTTTATTAATTACATTGAAAATAAATCTGAACAAATGTCTGTAAATACTAAAATTTTTGAAAAAGTAATGGATTTTTCAAATAAAGTAAAAGATAGCATGGTTATAAAACAGATTGTTAATAACGTAACGGATGCCATAAAATACACAACGTCAGAGAAAATAGAAGTAAAAATGATGTTAAAACCGGAAAATTTGGGCCCAGTTATCATAAAATTTGAAACAAAAGACAACGTAATAAATGGAAGAATAGACGTAGCATCAACGATAACCAGAGACATAATAAAAGCAAATATGGTAGAACTTAGAAATTCCCTGAATAACCTTGGATATAACGTTGAAAATTTTGAGGTCTCAATGTTAAATACTTATACGTCCGGTAATTCTCAGGGTAACCTGAATTACTATAATGGGCAGGAAATACAATTACCTGTTCATATTAATAATGAAATAATTGAAGATATTGGCATCATAGCAGACTCTCAGAGCTACCTTAATTATTTAGCCTAAAAAGGAAGGAGGTGAAAAATTATGACAGTTTCCGGAGTAAGCGGTTCAGGTTCAAATTCAAACAACGTTTATACGTCGTTTGTTGACAATCCAAGCAGTGTTCTTGGCAAAACCGACTTTTTGGAGATGCTCGTGACAAAATTAAAATATCAGGACCCTTTCAATCCAATGACTGATGAGTCCTTTATTGCAGATTTGGCTCAATTTTCTTCACTTGAGCAGATGCAGAATTTGAATACTACTATTCAGTCTCAGGCAGAAGCAATGGAGGCATTAAACATAAATATGATAGGTTTAATGTTGATGCAAAATACGTCACAGGCAGCTTCATTAATCGGAAAGACGATTACGGTTTCAGATGAAAATTCAGGGACAACCATAGAAGGAAGAGTTGACATAGTAAGATTTGTAGACGGACAGCCAAAGATTGTAGTAGGCGGCACAGAATACAATTTATCATCAATAAAGGAGATAAAGGTATAAAGGCGGTGATACTTTATGGTAAATAACGTAAATAACAATCAGATTCAAAAGTTATCACAGTTGCAGGAAGCACAAAAAAGGCAGCAGACTATCGCCGCCAGGCCGGGAACTACTACATCCTTTAAAGAAATTCTTGAAAATAAGGTAGCAGAGAGTGACCTTGGTATCAGATTTTCTTCTCATGCAGAAAAAAGATTGCAGTCCAGAGACATTGAAATCACTCCACAGCACATGCAGAGATTACAGGCAGCAGTAGAAAAAGCAAGGGAAAAAGGCGCAAAAGAAACGCTTATGATTTTTGAAAATTTTTCATTGATTGTAAGTGTAAAAAACAGCACGGTTATTACCGCCATTGATTCTTCGTCAATGAAGGAAAACGTATTTACCAACATTGACAGCGCCGTATTTGCATAAGTTCTTTGATTTTGTTTCAGAGTTTTAAAAGGCCGGACTTCTTAGTAAAAAGAAGGGGCCTTCTGGTTTATACGTTAATGTATAAACTAAAATCTAATTCAGGAGGCGATTTATCATGATGGGATCACTTTTTTCATCCATTTCAGGTTTACGTAACCATACAACGTGGATGAACGCAATTGGAAACAACATTTCAAACGTAAATACAGTAGGTTATAAACAAACAAGAGTAACTTTCAGAGAAGCAATAACACAGAATTATAGTTCTGCATCAGGGGCTAATACAGCCAGTAATCGTGGTGGTATTAATCCGCAACAACTTGGCTTAGGTTCAATTCTTGGCACGCTTGATACAATAATGACGCAGGGTGCCATACAAACGACAGGAAACGTTACGGACGTAGCCATACAGGGAAATGGATTCTTTTTACTTGAATCCGGAAATACGACTTCTTATACCAGAGCAGGCAATTTTTATTTTGATAATGAAGGCAATCTGGTTAATTCAACTGGTGCTTTTGTCCAGGGGTGGCAGCTTAATCCTGTAAGAACGCCTTCTGTTCCCGGACCAGTTACAACCGTTTACCCGGCTGAAATTGATACAACTGTTCCATATGGGAAAATTACAATCCCCCAGAATATGGTTATGGCACCACAGCAAACAGGAAATGCAAATTTATCTCCAAATCCATGGCAGGATAGAACCCATGGTATATTTTTTAAGGGAAATCTGGATTCTATGACTCCTATGGGCGGCACAACAAGGATAGATGCCACAATATATGATTCCCTTGGCAATGAGCATCTTATTGCTTTTACTTTTATACAAACGGCTGATACTGCTGCCGGTAATAAAGCATTATGGGACGTAGTGGCAAATGACGTTACAGCAACTAATGGTGTAATTCCAGTAGGAGCCCCGGATTTATTTACAACTCCTGTTACTGGCCTTGAATTTAATGCAGATGGTTCTTTAATGGATGATGGTGCAGTACTTGCCGCTCCTAATCTTATAAATACAATACAATTAGTGCTTACAAATGGTGCAGTAACACCACTACTTGTATCTGTAAATTTTGGTACTGAAAATGATGCAATCGGTCCTGGTTCTCCTGGATTGAGAGATGGTTTAACTGGAGATTATGGTAATGGAACTATAGACCCGATTACAGCAACATATATACCAAAACATACTGCCTATACTTACTATGTTGATGGATACTCGGAAGGAACATTAACAGGAATTTCAATTGATTCCAATGGTAACATTAATTGTAATTTTAGTAATAACCAGATAATTACAATGGCAAAATTAGCATTAGCTAATTTTCCTAATGCAGCAGGATTGGAAAAAATTGGTGACACATTGTTTGTTGAATCGGCAAATTCCGGCAGGCCTCAGGTTTCAACGGCAGGCAATGCGGGACTTGGAACGATTACATCGGGAGCACTTGAAGCATCCAATGTTGATCTGTCTGTAGAGTTAACAAACATGATAATTGCACAGCGTGGGTTTGAATCAAATGCAAGAATAGTAACGACGTCGGCAGACATGCTCGATACGCTCGTTAACCTTGGAAGATAATTAGTTATTTAGTAATAAAAAAAACCCTGCGGGACTAATCTCCCGCAGGGTTTTTTATTTGTCAATTTTGTCATGTGTTACATAATCCATTGTGTCATGTAAAATTTAATGATAGATTGTTACATTTTTATAATAAGTTGCCTGATTGTTTTTCAATAAAATTTGGTTTTGTTTTCTTGTATGATTTAATAGTTTTTTTTTCATATTTAGAGTGAAATTCCATTGTTGTCTTATAATAAATAAAACGTTATGGTATAAAATTTTTATCACAAAGTAGCGCTAACGCTGAAAATTGTATTTAACATCAGTAGTTGTTATGCTTTTGCATTTATATGGGCAATTCATGAATTGTCAATATAAAAATCCATAAGATTTTTTTACATCTGTCTGTTTTTATTTGTAAACTAAGATATTTCTGTTTCTACATCATTTTTCAAGCATTTATTTTGATATCTATCACTCCAACGAAAGATTCATAATTTATGCAAAGTACTACATCGTTTCTTATAGGAATTAATACCATATTTAAAAACCATTTTAAAAATAGACAAAAAATTAAAATAACATAAATCATGAGTAACTGTGATTTTTTTTAATCCAGGATCAAAAAAATATTATCATATAAAAGCATTTTATCAATTATCTTATTTACTGGAGTTTTCAACTGTTTTTTATATATTTAAGTTTGTAAAATTTATGATAATATATAAATGTGTTTTCTTATTTCAAAAGTGTTCTTTTAAAATGGGGAACTCCGGAATTTAAATATATTAAAACGATAATCTGTTATGTGAAACTGTAATTTTTTAGTTGACAATAAATAATAAAAATTGTAAAATAATTATAATTTTTCAGGAGAAATAAAATTGATATTTGTTACACGTTTTGATGGAAAAAAAATTGTAGTTAATGCAGATTTAATAGAGATGATTGAGTCTATTCCAGATACGATATTGACGACGACGACAGGAAAAAAAATAACCGTCAAAGAAAATTTAGAAGAGGTGGTCAAATTGGTAAAAGAATACAAAAAAGAAACTAGTTTTCCTGTAATAAAAGAAAATGAAAAACTATAACCAGGGGGTGCGTACGTGGCTCTCGATTTATCAACAATACTAGGCCTTGTAGTCGGTTGGGGCTCGTTAGTAATAGCCCTTTTTATTGAAAGTGGTGGTAATATATCAGGTGTCTTAATGTTTTTGCAGTTATCTGCATTTTTTATTGTTTTTGGAGGAACTCTTGGTGCTACTATAATAAGTTATCCGTGGCCTGTTTTTAAAAGCATATTAACTGTTTTAAAACAGGCTTTTGTTTCTAAAGAAATGAATCCATCTAACGTTATTCAGACGCTGGTTGGTTTTGCTTCAAAAGCAAGAAGAGAAGGTTTACTTGGATTAGAAGATGAAATAGCAAACGTTGACGATGCTTTTTTAAAAAAAGGCATTCAGCTTGTAGTAGATGGAACAGACATTGAACTGGTTCGTTCTATTCTTGAAACGGATTTAACATTTCTTGAAACCCGTCATAAAATGGGCGAAGGTATGTTTACAACGATGGGTGGTTTTTCTCCTACGCTTGGAATTATAGGAACCGTTATGGGCCTTGTTAATGCTCTTGGTCAGATTGAAACTGCAGCTAAGGTTGCTCATTCTATTGCAGTTGCATTTATTGCAACTTTCTATGGAATTTCATTTGCAAATCTTATTTTCTTACCTCTCGGTAATAAACTAAAAGCAAAAACAGCAGATGAGGTGTTAATAAGGGAAGTTATGATAGAAGGTATTTTATCAATCTCAGCAGGCGATAACCCAAGAATAGTTGAAGAAAAACTAAAGGCATTCCTCTCGCCTAAAGAACAGGAAACAAAATCAGCAGAAGCTGCTGCAGGTGCAGCCGGTGGTGCTGGTGGAACAACAGGTGCATAACTTAACGGGAGCAATATAAAATATTATGAATAAAAAGAAAAGAAGTTTTAAAATAGGAGAAGGCGGAGAAATAGAAACAGCAGGGTTAATGAGATGGCTTTTGACTTATGCTGATATGTTAACTCTTTTATTTGCATTATTCGTAATTTTATATTCTATTTCTGCTGTGGACGTTGAAAAACTAAAGGCTTTATCAATGGCTCTTGGAAACGCTTTTGGATTAAGAGGACACGTTTCAGTTCTTGAATCAGGAGCATCTACTGATACAAAACCAATAATTATGGAGCAATCGCAGGTTCAACTTACAACATTAAAGGAAAGAATTCAAAGTTGGATTTTGCAACAAAAACTGGAAAGGGAAATAAAAGTCAGATTTAATGAAAGAGGGCTGGTAATAAGTTTAATGACTGATAAAATTTTATTTAAAAGCGGGGATGCTGATTTATTGCCAAGAACTCAGAGGTTGTTATCCGACATAGCAGAATTATTAAAAGAAGTAACTAATCCTATTGTAATAGAAGGCCATACTGATGACGTCCCAATAACGAGTCCTTCAATCAAAAAAAAATATAATGATAATTGGGAATTGTCAACGGCAAGAGCAGTTAATGTATTAAAATATCTTATAAAAAAAGGAATATCCCCAGACAGACTATCTGCTGCTGGTTATTCCTCATATAAACCTCTTGTTCCAAATATTGACGACATAACAAGAGCAAAAAACAGAAGAATTGACATAGTTATATTAAAAGCTGATTTAATAGAAGATAAAGAGAAACAAATGAGAGAGTTACCTTTACCTTCTGACATAAAAATACAACAACAAATAGAAAAAGAAAATATAGACACAATCACTTATTAAAAATAGGAGGTCAGATATGGCAGGAGAAGATAGAAGGCTGTTGCAGACATTAATTATTTTAACAAGTGCAATTTTAATATTAAGTTTAATTTCAGCAGGCGCTACATTCTTTGTAATCATGTCCAAAACTACACCGGCAACCAAAAAAGTAATTGTAGAAAAACCTGAATTAGGTCCAATTCAATCACTTGGTGAATTTGTGGTAAATCTTGCAGACCCTACAGAATCTCATTATTTAAGAGCCAACGTCGTTTTGGAACTTGATTATGGAAGCAGTTTAAAATTAGCAGAAGAAGTTGATAAAAGAATGCCTCAAATCAAAGACATCGTAATATCAACTCTTGGTTCTAAAACTTCAATACAACTTGCAGATTCTGAAAACAGGGAAGCATTAAAGCAGGAATTAAAAGATAAAATAAATTCTATCTTAAACAGAGGACAACTTGCAAGAGTATATTTTACGTCTTTTGCTATTCAATAAATCAATAATTGGGGTGTATAAATGTCAGAAGATATTTTATCAGGTGGAGAATTAGATGCATTGTTAGCGGGCATGCAACAAACGCCGGCAGGAAAAGAAAAAGAAGATGAAGAAGAAGTATCGGCTGAACCATCTGCATTAGTCACAAGAAAAAAGGGCAAAATAAAAATATACGATTTTAGAAGGCCTGATAAATTTTCAAAAGACCAGATAAGAACAATAGAAATGATGCATGAAGGATTTGCTAGACATTTTGGTGCAGATTTATCGGCATACATAAGAACAATAGCAGAAATAACGGTTACATCAGTTAGACAACTTACATATAGTGAGTACGTTGAGAGAATACCAAATCCAACAAGCATCGCTGTTTTTTCCATGGAACCATTAAAAGGTCTTGCTGTATTTGAAATAAATCCCAGCATTATTTTTCCAATAATAGACAGAGTGTTAGGTGGGCATGGTGAAGCAATATCAAAACCCAGGGAATTAACAGACCTTGAACAATCAATAGTAGGTAAAATAATAGAAAAAGCATTTGTAAATCTTAAAGATTCATGGCATAGAATAGTTGATTTTGAACCAGAAATTAAGGCAAGAGAAACAAACCCACAGTTCATACAAATTGTTGCCCCAAATGAAATGTGTCTTAATTTAAATTTTGAAATAAAAATAAAAGAACATGTAGGGGCAATGTCAATGTGCATTCCTTATATGGTTATTGAACCTGTTTTATATAAATTAAGTGCAAAACAATGGTTTACGCTTAGCAAGGAAGAAATGAATACAGAAACTCAGTCAATATTAAATGAAAAGGTAAAGAAAACATGGGTCCCCATATACGCAAACATAGGTGCTACCGTTTTAAAAATGAAAGAAATTGTCAATTTACATATTGGGGACATTATAAAACTTGATACAAACGTTAAAGATGACATATTGATAAGAGTAGAAAATAAGGCCATGTTTTATGGAAAAATAGGGACAAAAGGGAAAAAGAAAGCAATAAAAATTACTTCTGTAATTAAAAAGGGCGATACTTCATATGAAAAAAAATTTGCAATAAAATCAGTTGATATAACAAGATAATTAATACTTATTTAAAAATTTCAGGAGGTGTTAAATTGGCTTTACAAAAAAATGAAAAAAACAATGTTACAGAAATATTAAAACAGGCATTACAAAATGGGCAAAATATGATTGCTGAGTTGCTTGGCAAGGAAGTCAACATTGAAATTACTAATATTGATTCAATTGATGCCAGTGATTTGAATTCAATTTTTCCAGGCAAAAATGTCATTGCCCCGGTAGAAATTTCTGATGGACTTGGAAATGCATTATTAATATTATCAGAAAATGTAGCAGCCATTATGGCAGACCTTATGATAGGTCAGGATGGAATGAATCCACCATCCACCCTTGAAGATTTACATTTAAGTGCAATAACTGAATTGACTAATCAGGTCGTTGATACAATTGTTAGTAATGTATCCAGTCAGATATCAAAATCAATGCTAACAACGCCATTAGAAGTTAGTTCAATTGATTTAAGTTCATCAATTATACCTGGTATTGATGGAACGATAATTTTTCTTGAATCAGACATAACAATTGGTAATCTTGGTAATGGTAAAATGGGACTTGTTTTTTCAGGAAAATCAGTAGATTTCCTGAAACAGGGACCAAAAGCTGAAAGTTCAAGTGCTGGTTTTGTTAGTGATATTACATCAGGCGGTGGAAAAATGGAAAAAACAACAGCAAGTGCACAAAATATTATAACTTCAGAGTTACAGGAAGAAAAAAAACTAACCGTATATGATAAGAGTCTTGACGTTGTCATGGATGTCCCCTTAACAATTACCGTTGAACTCGGTAGAACCGAAAAACTCGTAAGAGACGTTTTGGAAATGTCTCCGGGTTCCGTCATTGAACTTGATAAACTTGCCGGTGAACCAGTTGATATTCTCGTAAATCAAAAATATATTGCAAAAGGAGAAGTAGTAGTAATTGATGAAAATTTTGGAATTAGAATAACTGACATAATCAGACCGGCAGATAGAATTCCAAAACTTTAAAAATGAAAATAAAGTTATTCATAATTACTTTAGTTTTTTTTTTCAGCACATTTGATACAGTAATTGCCGGGAAACAAGAATTAAATACAAATGCAATTTCTAATACTATAAATGTTGAATATTTATCAAATGAAATAAAAAATGTAGAAAATCCAGAATTACCTCATGGACCAAATATAGTAAGCACAACCATAAATATTTTATTATCCTTACTTTTAATAATTGGTTTAATTTATTTAACAATTATTATTTTAAAATATTTTTATAGTAAATCAAAATTTGTTTTTAAGAATAATGGAATAATTAAGATAATTACAAAAGAACATATCGATTCAAAAAAAATAATTTATCTTGTTGATGTTGTAAATAAGATATTAATCGTAGGGGCTGGTAATAATGAACTTGTTTTACTTTCTGAAATTGCCGATAAAGAAACAATTGAAAATATAAGACAACAGGCAAACGAATATGTTTCGAAACAACATCTAAAAAATGAAATAAAATTTTCGGATAATTTAAAATCAACTTACATTAAACAAGGCAAAAAGCTTGTAAATAACGGCAACGAGACAGTAAAAAATATTATAAATAAACTCAGGAAAAAACAATGAATAAAAAAAAGTTATTTTTATTGATTTTTTTATTATTTTTAATTTTTAGTGGTTCTGCCTTTTCTGCAGATGTTTCAATCCCAAAAATAGACATTGGTATTACTCCCGCCAAGTCACCCAAAGACGTATCTGCGACTATACAAATTTTACTTTTATTGACTATTTTAACGCTTGCCCCTGCTATATTGATGTTAATGACGTCCTTTACAAGAATAGTAATTGTTTTATCTTTTTTGCGTCAGGCACTTGGTTCCCAGCAGATTCCACCCAATCAGATATTGATTGGCCTTGCACTTTTCATAACTTTTTACATTATGACGCCAGTTGGAAAGGAAATTTATAACAAAGCATGGGTGCCTTATAATGAAAATAAAATTACTTTAAATGAAGCTTTAAATAACACTATGAAACCTTTACGACAATTTATGTTTAAACAAACAAGAGAAAAAGACCTTGCTCTTTTTATATATTTATCAAAATCCCCCAGACCAAAAAATCAAAATGATGTTTCAACGGGCGTCTTAATACCGGCATTTGTCATTAGTGAACTAAAAACTGCATTTATAGTAGGATTTTTGATATATATTCCATTTTTAATAATAGATATGGTGGTTGCAAGCACTTTAATGTCAATGGGCATGCTTATGTTACCGCCCGTAATGATATCATTACCTTTTAAAATATTACTTTTTATTTTAGTTGATGGGTGGCATTTAATATCTAAAGCATTAATATTAAGTTTTTAATAAGGAGATTTTAATGAGTTTAGAATTCATAACATCATTGGGAAGAGAGGCATTATTAATTACGTTGATAATCTCTGCTCCGCTTCTCGGTTTTGCACTTTTAATAGGAGTTTTAATAAGTTTATTTCAAGCAGTAACCCAAATACAGGAAATGACATTAACTTTTGTTCCAAAAATTGTAGTTGTTTTACTTACGTTGGTCATTTTTGGACCATGGATACTTAAAATTTTAATTAATTTTACTTATACTTTATTTACAAATTTACCAAATTATATGAAAATGTAAACTTAAAGAGGTTTTTATGTTAGGAATAGACATTTTTAATTTAGCATTATTACAATTACAGATTTTTTTACTTGAATTTATAAGGATATCTTCAATTTTTTTAACGGCACCCATTATTGGAAGCAGAAATATACCTTTAGTAGTAAAAATTTCTTTTGCTTTTATATTAACTTTATTAATTTATCCCGTGTTTACAAAAAACTACAATCTGCCGGTCGATTTATTATCTTATTCAATTTTAATTTTTAAACAAATTCTTGTTGGCATAATAATAGGATTTCTTTCATATCTTGTTTTTATTGCTATACAACTTGCTGGACAGATAATTGACCTTCAAATGGGATTTGGTATAGTAAACGTAATAGATCCTTTATCTAATACGCAGGTATCCATTATTGGACAATTTCAATTTATATTAGGTGTCCTTATTTTTTTGGCATTGGATGGTCATCATTTTTTATTCAAAGCAATAGTTGATAGTTTTAATTTAGTCCCCTTGACGTCCGTAACTCTTTCGGAAATAACAATATCAAAAATATCTTTTATGTTTTTTAATATGTTTGTAATTGCATTTAAAATAGCAGGGCCGGCAACGCTTGCATTGTTTTTAACAAACGTTACGCTAGGTTTTATAGCAAGAACGATACCACAAATAAATGTTTTTATTGTTGGATTACCTTTAAATATATTCGTTGGAATAGCAGCAGTTTTAATTGCATTGCCAATTCTTGTAAATTTATTTAGTTCGGTAATAAATTCTATGTGGGATGACATTTATTTTGTAATAAAAAGTATGAAAATCTGAAAATTATAACAAGGAATAAATGACATGGCAGAACCAGGAAAAACGGAAAAAGCTACACCTAAAAAAAGAGAAGAAGCAAGAAAACGAGGACAAATTGTCCGTAGCGTAGAAATTAATTCCATGTTAAACGTTTTGATTTGTTTAATTGTTTTGAAAATTTTTGGTGGTTATATTTTTGATAATATTAAAATGTTATCGTCTTATTTTTGGGATAACGTAACTACGATTGCCATTACTCCTGATGCAATGGGAAGTTTCGTGAATTTTATAATATCAAAATTATTATTAATTATCTTACCAATTTTTGTTGCAGTTTTTATTATTGGAATTTTATCAAATGTTTTACAATTTGGTTTCTTAATAACTTTTGAGCCATTAAAACCATCTTTTGATAAAATTAATCCTTTTAGAGGATTGAAAAGATTATTTTCAAAACGCATGCTTTTTGAACTTGGAAAATCCATAATTAAAATATTCGTAATAAGTTACATTTTTTATTCAATGATAAAAAAAATCTTTAATGAAATATTTATAACTCCATTAATGGATATTGAAACGTATTTGAGTTTTTCTGCTGATATCGTATTTAGCCTTGGCATTAAAATAACCGTTGCTTTTATTATTTTTTCAATTCTGGATTACATTTATCAAAAATATGAATACGAAGATAACCTGATGATGTCAAAGCAGGAAGTAAAAGATGAATTAAAACAATTAGAAGGTGACCCTTTGATAAAAGCAAGGATAAGGAATATTCAAAGAGAAATAGCAAGACGTAGAATGATATCTGAAATTCCTCAGGCAGACGTTGTTATAACGAACCCTAATCACATTGCAATTGCAATAAGATATAAAGAAGGAGATGATAATGCACCAAAAATTGTTGCAAAGGGTATTAATTTAATGGCTGAAAAAATAAAAAATATTGCAAGGGAAAACGGCATAATTATCGTAGAAAATCCACCTCTTGCAAGAGTCCTTGTAAAACTTGAAATTGGTTGGGAAATTCCTCCTGAACTATTTCAAGCTATGGCTGAAATCCTCGCTTTTGTTTATCAATCAAAAGGTAAATTTAAACTTGAAGAAAATGAAAAAAACAGGGATAATATAAACAGAAATTATTATATTCCCGGCATTGAAAATGGAGGTAATTAAAAATGGCCAACGGTAATATCGGTTTTTCTGCAAGCATGCGTCGTTCTGTTGACCTTATAATAGTTTTTGCAATTATTGGCATTGTTTTGATGATAATAATTCCTTTGCCACCAATCCTTTTGGATTTTTTACTTACAATTAACATAGCATTAGCGCTTATAATATTGGTAATAACATTATATACACAAGAACCATTGCAATTTTCAACTTTTCCAACATTGTTATTAATAACTACAGTTTTCCGTCTTGCATTAAATATTTCTGCCACACGCCTTGTTTTAAGTGAAGCATATGCCGGTGAAGTAATAGAAACCTTTGGCAGTTTTGTAGTCGGTTCAAAAGATTTAAGCGGACTTGTTGTCGGCCTTGTTATATTTACGATAATCATAATTATTCAGTTCGTAGTCATAACATCAGGCGCTCAGAGAGTAGCAGAAGTTGCTGCAAGATTTACTCTTGATGCAATGCCTGGGAAACAAATGGCAATAGATGCGGATTTAAATGCAGGGTTAATTACTGATGACGAAGCAAGACAAAGAAGACGTGACATAGAAAAAGAAGCTGATTTTTATGGAGCAATGGATGGAGCATCAAAATTCGTAAGGGGTGACGCAATTGCGGCAATCATAATAGTAATAATAAATATTATAGCAGGTTTTTTCATTGGAATTATTTTCCACGCAATGTCAATAGGCGAGGCTGCCATGAGATATACCATATTAACAATTGGCGAAGGTCTTGTTACTCAGATACCTGCTTTGCTTCTTTCCGTTGGAACCGGTATTATAGTAACACGTGCAGCATCAGAAGCTAATCTTGGTCAGGATTTTGCAGGACAAATATTATCACAGCCTAAAGCAATAGGACTCGTTGGTATTATTATATTTTTACTTGGATTCATATTCCCGTCGTGGATAGTAAAAATTCCATTTTTTCTACTTGCAATAATTTCGTGGATAGTCGCGTATAATTTAAATAATACAATATCTAAAAATGAAATTATAAATAAAGAAAAAACAGAAAAAGAACAAATGGCTCAAAGAGAACCGGAAAATGTTTTACCACTTATTCAGGTTGATACGATGGAACTTGAAATTGGTTTTGCATTAATCCCTTATGTTGATCCTGGGCAGGGGGGCGATCTGCTTGATAGAGTAACCATGCTTAGGAAACAGATAGCTCTTGAATTAGGACTTGTTATACCACCTATTCGCATCAGGGACAATATGCAACTTTCATCGAATGAATATGTAATAAAAATAAAGGGGGCAGAAGTTGCAAGTGGGAAGGTAGAAATTGGATATTTCCTTGCAATGAAACCAGGCTCTGCCGGTGAAGATATTGAAGGTATACAAACAAAAGATCCGGCATTTAATTTACCTGCGAAATGGATAAAAGAAGAAGAAAAAAAGAACGCTGAAATAAAGGGATACACGATAGTTGACGTTCCATCCGTTATTTCAACACATTTATCAGAAGTAATAAAAGCAAATGCATCGGAGCTGTTAACGAGACAGGACGTACATAAACTTGTTGATATGGTTAGAAAAACAAACGCAGCCGTTGTTGATGAATTAATACCAGGAAATTTAAGCATTGGAGAAGTCCAAAAGGTTTTACAAAATTTATTAAGAGAAAAAGTTTCCATAAGGGATCTTGTCACGATATTTGAGACGCTTGCTGATTATGCAAAAACTACCAAAGATACTGATTTACTTACAGAATTTGTAAGACAATCAATGGCAAGACATTTTACGAATAAATATACAAAAGATGGAATAATGTATGCCATAACAATTGATTCAGAACTTGAGCAAAAAATAATTGATTCTTTAAGACAAACTGAAAAATCAGGAATGATAGGTCTCTCTCCGACTTTAATTCAGAAAATTTATAATAGTTTAATTTCCGAATATAAGAAAAACGTAGGAAAAGAATATGAAACTGTCGTTTTATGTTCGCCACTTATTAGAAATTATTTTAGAAAAATATCCGAAAAAATACTGCCAAATCTGCCTGTTTTATCATATAATGAAATATTACCCAAGATTGAGGTACGTTCCGTTGGGGTGGTGAAAATATAATAATGAAAATTAAAAAATTTGAAGCTGAAACGTTGCAGGGTGCATTAGCAAAAGTAAAAAAGGATTTTGGTCCTGATGCAGTAATATTACAAACAAAAAGATATAAAAAGGGTAGTTTTCTTGGATTATTTGGGAAAGATATGACGGAAGTCACAGCCGGTATTGACATAAATATAGAAAGACAATCTAATCAACAATCCTCAATTACAATTCCAAAAGAAACATACGTAAAAAATACAATTCAAACTTCATCTAATTTTCTTAATAAATCAACTGAAATATTTGAAACATACAATAAGAAAGAAGATTTAACATTAAAAAATGAAATTTTGTTAAGAGAATTAAATGCGGGAAAAATATTGATTAATTCAACGTTGCGTCCATTAAAAGATGGTGCAATGGCAAGTCCTATTTCATTAAAAAATGGCATGGGGAAAATACAAAAATTATTAATAAACAATGGAGTTGAAGAAAATCTTGTATACCGCACGTTACAAAATTTGAATTCTCAATTAAGTGAACAGCAAATAAATAACAGTTCATTTCTCGAACATTATCTTTGTGATTATATATCAGAATTAATACAGGTTTCGGGACCAATTAAAACACAAAAAGGAACGACAAAAGTAATAGCATTTATAGGCGCAACTGGCGTTGGTAAAACAACTACAATAGCAAAATTAGCTGCAAAACTTTCACTTATGGAAGGAAATAGCATCGTTATGGTCAGTGCCGATACTTACCGTATTGCTGCGGACATGCAGTTAAAAAAATACGGAGAAATAATGGGCATACCTGTTGAAATAGTTTTGACGCCATTGGATTTCAAAAAAGTCATTAATAAACATATTGATAAAGACATAATATTATTTGATACTGCCGGAAGAAGTCCAAGAAACAGACAACATTTATCTGAATTGAAAAATTTTTTGGAAGCATATTCACCAATTGAAATTCATCTGGTTATGAGTGCAGTTACAAAGTATTATGATGCTTTAAGCATCATAAATAATTTTGGTCTTGTCCCAATTCATAGAATTTTGTTTACAAAATTAGATGAAACTAAAAATTATGGTTTATTATTAAATCTTTCTGTTAATACAGGCGGAATACCAATTTCTTATTTATCCACTGGACAGACAGTACCTGATGATATTACTGTGGCCGAATCAAAAGCTATTTCACGATTAATTGTTAAAGGAGACTTTGAAACATGGATCAGGCAGAAAGATTAAGAGAATTAGTAAAAATAAAAAAACAGGGAAATGTAGATATTGATAATAAAAACATAGAAGATTCGGAATATATTAATTATAATTACAAAAAAATTTCAACGAAAGTTATAGCCGTGGCTTCCGGGAAAGGTGGAGTTGGAAAGTCAAATTTTACTGTAAACGTTGCTCTTGAATTAAGTAAAATGGGAAACAGAGTTATGATTCTTGATGCCGATTTAGGGTTGGCAAATGTTGATATATTACTCGGTATAAATCCCAAGTACAACCTTTCTCATGTTTTAAAAGAAGAAAAAGAAATGCGGGATATTATAACAGAAACTGAATATGGAATAAAAGTAATTGCAAGTGGTTCAGGTATTAAAGAATTAGTTAATCTAAGTAATCAGCAAAGAACTAAATTTATTGAAAAAATATCGGAATTAGACGATATTGTTGACATACTTTTAATTGATACCGGCGCGGGGATAAGTAAAAACACCTTAAGTTTTATGTATGCGGCTGATTATACGATAATAGTTACAACGCCGGAACCAACTGCATTAATGGACGCCTATGGTTTAATAAAAGTATCTTCTTTAAATAAAAAAGGGATACAATTAAAACTCATTGTAAATATTGTTAATTCAAAAGAAGAAGCTAAAGAAATATCGTCAAGAGTTATACTTCTTTCAAGAAGATTTTTAAATATATTTGTTGAACCATATGGTTATATTTTCAGGGACAAAAACGTTTTAAATAGCGTTATGTTACAAAAACCATTTTCCATTCAATATCCGGATACTAAGGCTACTCAATGCGTAAAACAAATAGCCGAAAAAATATCATTAAAAATGTCGAAAGAAAAAAATCAGACAACAGAAGTTCATCAGGAAGCAGGAAATATATTTAGAAGAATTTTTGAAGTTTTTAACAAATAGTTTTTGGAGGTAATTAAATGCAGGAAAGAAGAAAATTTTTTCGTTTAAAAAAAAGATTAAAAGTTGAATTTAAAATCATAATTGATAAATTCTCAAATCCAGTTATTCCACCAAACATATCGTATACTGATACAATAAGTGGCAATGGCCTTGTTTTACTATATTCAAAGGCCATTGAAAAATCTACAAAACTTGAAATGTCAATTGAACTTCCGGATAAAAATAGAACTATTATAGAACTTACTGGAGAAGTTATTGGTTATAAAATGATTGATTTAAATCAATACGAAATAAAAATTAAATTCATTGACATTGACGAGAAATACAGAGATAAATTGGTTGGATATTTGTTAAAAGAGGGAGTAAAAAATAAAAAATGGAAAAAATGAATAACAATTTAAAAATTCAATTATCCATTCTGATAGGAATATTTGGTTTTTTTTGGGGTGGTATTTTTAATTTAAAAAAAGAAATAATTGACATAGTACTTAGTGCAAGCATTGGATGGGCTTTGTCTTTTTTTATAACATATTTTATTCTTGGTATATTTATTAAAAAAGATAATAATCAATATAAAAAATATTCTAAAGATAACATAAAAGGAAAAAAAATAGATGTTATAATATCAAATAACCTTGATGAAATATATAATTTAAAACGGTAAGTTTTAATGCAAAATATAAATGATATTTGGAAAACATATAAAAAAACAAAAGATGAAAATATAAAGGAAACAATAATAAAATTTTATTTACCTTTTGTTAAATTTTTATCTGATAGAATAATGCAACATTTACCAAATGAAGTAAGAGAAAATAATAAAGAAGACATATATATTGAAGGTATTATTGGTTTAATGGAATCCATTGAAAAATATGATATTGATAAGAACGTAAAATTTGAAACGTTTGCTTCTAAAAGAATACGTGGCTCCATCATTGATATGCTTAGGAATGAAGATTTTTTGTCAAAAAACGTTCGTGAGCAGGCAAAAAAAATAGAAAAAGCTTATATTGAAATAGAATCAGAGACAGGTAAAAAAGCAAACGATGATGAAATTAGTAAAAAATTAGGGATGACAAAAGATGAATTTTATGATATATTAAATAAAATAAAGGGAATTTCAATAATTCCATTGGATGCTCTTATAATTACAAAAGATAACGAAGAAATAAATATTGAAAACATAATTGGTAAAGAAGATACAATTATTTCAGACATTGAAAAAGAAGATTTTATTTCCAAATTGGCTATTATTATTGAAAAATTAGAGGAGGAAGAAAGAATAATATTGGAATTATATTATTGGAATGGATTAACACTTAAAGAAATAGGAAAAGTTTTAAATTTATCAGAG
>JAGNJD010000063.1 GCA_018000835.1 Candidatus Goldiibacteriota bacterium
TCTTTATTCATTATTTTCAACCTTGCTATGTGTATACCATGTCTATCCTTATTCCCAATTACAAAAAAATATTGATTTTTGTTTTTTTTAATATATAATTATAATAACACATTAAAGGAGGAGACCTTATGAAAAAACTTATTTTTTCTATTTTTACAATTTTTATTTTATGTGATGTCGTTTCAGCAGGACCATGGAAAAGTTACAGCGAGTTTCAGAAATATTTATCGTTAAAAAATGCAGCAAAACAGGCAGAAGCAGAAGGAGATACTTTTAACGCAGTTTCAAATTATTTAAAGGCAGCAGAGGTTGCTTCAAAATCAGCAGACGCAAACATTCAGGCATGGCAGCTTAATAACGCCGCATATTCACTGATATCCCGGTTTAAAAAACTCACAGATTATGACCAAAAATTGAAAAAATTGACGGGTATGCAGCCGAGTAAGGAAAAAATAGCATATCAGAAAGAATTTGCAGAAATGCTTAATTTGCAATTCCCGCTTTTGCAGGAAGCACAGGACATTCTGGAAAAAACAAAAAATATGGGTGAGGAACTTGAAGCAAAAGAAAAAATTACGTCAAATCTGGATTTTATTGCATGGGTAAAAGATTTCATAACAACCAACTTAAACGGAGATGACGAAAATAAACAAGTTAAAGAAGAAAGCACCACGAAAAGTAAATAAAAAATTCGTTTATAAATTTAAAATTGTGACATAACCGGCTTTATACGTCGGCTAAAACGGGGGACATGACAGTGTTTTAAATGTTTTTACGTCTGATAAAATAATTGCTTTGCCGGCAATGGATGAGATTATGATCATTATACGGATTATTTTATAAGATGCGTATGTGGAATGCCCGGCAGATAAAATTTTCATTTATAAAAGTCGGATAACATAACCGCAATAAAAATTACTCAATACGCAACCGGACTATTTTCCGTTGTTTTCTTATTGACACAATAAATCTTATTTAGTATTGTTATGTTAATATTACAAAAAAAAAATTCTGGAGAAAATATGAGCAGCACATTAGTCATAATAATGCAGATAGTTGTTTTGTTGTTTGCAGTAGTCGTGCACGAGGTATCCCATGGATACGTTTCGTATCTTTTGGGCGATCCTACTGCAAAGGTGCATGGACGACTCACTCTTAATCCCATTTCACATCTTGACCCGGTTATGTCCGTTATATTACCCGCATTTTTGATATTTTCCGGTTCGCCTTTTGTCATTGGAGGTGCAAAGCCCGTGCCCATTGACCCCAGGTATTACAAAAATCCGAAGAGGGATTTAATATTCGTGAGCATTGCAGGCCCCGGGTCAAATTTTATTCTGGCTGCGTTGTCCATATTGCTTCTTGCCGTTTCAATCCGTCTGCCGTTCATTAACATTCAGAACATGCAGGGGTTGTTTCTTTTTATAAAATACATGATAATCATAAACGTCGTGCTTGGGGTTTTTAACCTTGTCCCGATACCGCCCCTTGACGGCTCAAAAATAATCATGGCATTCATGCCAGACGATGTTGCAATGAAATATGAATCTATTTCTCCATTCGGCATATTTATAATCATAGGTTTGCTGTTTTTAAATTTTTTTGATTTAATATTCAGACCTGTTTTTATTTTTTTACAATATCTTATAAACTTAGTAACGTAAACCGGAGGATTAAATGCAGACGATTTTAAGCGGAATGCGGCCCACCGGCAAACTGCATCTCGGACATCTGGAGGGAGTGTTAAAGAGTTACGTTGAAATGCAGGATAAATACAGGGCTTTTTACATGGTTGCCGACTGGCACGCACTCACCACGAATTATGAAAAACCGGAGGACGTATCCGTAAACATAGCAGACATGTTTAAGGACTGGCTCAGCGTTGGCATGTCCCCTGATAAGTCAACCATGTTTGTCCAGTCGGCAGTAAAAGGACATGCAGAGTTATATCTTCTGCTCGGGATGTTTACCCCCGTTCCATGGCTTGAGAGAAACCCTGCGTATAAAGAGATGAAAAGGGAATTAAACGACAGGGACCTCTCCACCTATGGATTTCTTGGATATCCGGTTTTACAGGCAGCCGACATATTGATTTACAACGCAGACAAGGTTCCCATAGGAGAGGACCAGAGGCCGCACCTCGAACTTGCAAGAGAAATAGCGAGGCGTTTTAATTATTTATACGGTGAGTTTTTTAAGGAGCCGCAGGAGATTCTGACGGAAATGCCAAAATTACCGGGCATAGACGGCAGAAAAATGTCAAAGAGTTATGATAATGCCGTTTTTTTGTCTGACACGTCGGATGCCGTCGTTAAAAAAGTAAATCAGATGTTTACGGATCCGGAGAAAGCTAAAAAAAACGACAAAGGGCATCCGGATAATTGCGTCGTCCATGCTTTTCACGGGGTTTATAATGCGGACATAAGTAAGGCAATTACCGATGAATGCAGAAAAGGGCAGCGCGGCTGCGTTGACTGCAAAATGGAACTGGCAAAAAAATTAAACGAGGTGCTGGAGCCCATAAGGCAGAAAAGAATGGAAATAGAAAAGAAGCCGGATTATGTAAAAGACGTGATGAACGCAGGAAACAAAAATGCACGTGAAGCATCGGAAAAAACAATGTCAGAAGTAAGAAAACTGATGAAATTAATTTAGCAGGCCATAATTATGCAGGAAAATTATCAGTTAAAACTGGCAGTTTTTGAAGGACCGTTTGATTTGTTGTTATACCTGATAAAAAAAAATCAGATTGACATATACGACATCCCCATAGCGACGATAACCGAGGAATATCTTTCTTATATAGAAATGTTGGAAAATTTAAATTTAAACGTAGCCAGTGAATTCATAGTAATTGCCGCAACCCTTTTATACATAAAATCAAAAATGCTGCTGCCAAAGGATGATATATTGGAACAGGAGGAAGACCCCAGAATGGATCTGGTGCAGCATCTGATAGAATACAATACGTATAAGGAACTGTCTGAAAAAATGCGGGTTTATGAACTGAAAAAAAGAGACCTTTTTGAAAGACTGTATCCAATAACAGTAGCAGGAGAGGATAAGGAACTTTCAATCGATATTTATACCCTTGTAAAGGCAATGGATGATGTCCTTGGCAGGATAAAGGAAAGACGACTTATAGTAATTCCGGGAGAAAAAATCAGAGTAAAAGACAGGATTTTTGAACTTGTTGAAATGCTGAAAAAACAGGAGAATGTCAGATTTTTTTCGATCTGTGACGGGGGAAAAAGCCGTTTATACGTCATTTCCCTGTTCCTTGCCATACTTGAACTGCTCAGATTAAAAGTCGTAGGTGCATATCAGGAAGAAACTTTTGGCGACATAGTGCTTACGCTGAAAGATAAAAACGTAGACATGGATTTTTTTAGGAATATAGAAGGATGATATGACAGAAAAACTGGACGCAGTTATAGAGGCATTGCTCTTTGTGAGTGATAAACCGATCCCTGATAACATTCTTGCAGAAATTACAGAAACGGACAAGGATAAAATAAAAGAAGCAATAGACAGGATTAATATAAGGTTAAGGGAAAACGGCTCACCGGTAACGATAAAACAGATAGCAGGAGGGTATGAATTTCTCACCCTTCCTGAGTATGCGGGGTACATAAAGAAATTTTATAAAAACAGGTTTATGGCGAAATTGTCAAGACCCGCTATGGAAGTTCTTGCCATAATTGCTTATAAGCAGCCGATAACGAAGCAGGAGATTGAACTCATACGCGGAGTCAATTCGGACGGAGTTTTTCATACTTTACTTGAAAGAAAACTTGTAAAAATAACGGGCAGGAAAGATACTCCGGGAAGACCTTTGATATACGCAACGACAAGGGAATTTATGCAGTATCTGGGAATCAATTCTCTTGACGATCTTCCAAAAATAGAGGAAATAAGAAGCGTCCTTGAAAAGGAAGAAAACGTTGAGAGATGGGAAGAGAGAGTAGAAGGAGTAAAAACCCAGACCCTGTTTGAATTTGAAGAGGACGGCAAAAGCGTTTCAAAAAGATTTGAAGAAGAAAAATCCCATACACAAAATGAAAAGGAGGTAGACGATATGGGAAAAAATAAAAAGTGGCAGGAAGAATATGAGGATTTATATGGAGAAAAAGAAGAGGACGACGCTTACAAAAATGACGATTATGAAATTAAAGACGAAGAAGAGGAAGAAGAAGAAAAGAAAGAGAAAGGGGAAGAGGAGGAAGAAAACAGAGAGGAAGAAGATGAAAATTACGAAAATTATGAAGATGACGAAGATGACGAAGATGAAATTTACGAAGAAAATTTTGACGAACTGGAAGAAGAGGAAGATGATGATGAGGAGGATGAGGATAGATGAAGCCCCTCAGGTAATTATAAGATGAGATTGCAAAAGTACCTTGCCCACTGTGGCATTGCTTCCCGCAGAAAGTCGGAAGAAATAATAAAATCAGGGGTAGTGTCGGTAAACGGGGTTGTCGTTACCGATTGTTACGGCGTCGTTGACGTTGATAAGGACGTCGTAAAAGTAAAAAATAAGATTATAAGACCGGATAAAAAAATTTATCTGGTTTTAAACAAGCCCGCGGGCTGCATAAGTTCTGTTTCAGACGAAAAAAACAGGGTTACGGTTCTTGACGTCATTGGTTCACGCATAAAGGAAAGGATTTATCCCGTTGGTCGTCTCGACTACAACACCACCGGCTGTCTGCTTTTGACGAATGACGGCGACTGGGCAAACAGGGTGATTCATCCTGCGTATGAGATAGAAAAGGAATATCTCGTAAAGGTAAAGGGCATATTAAACGAGCGCGTAATAAATAAATTAAAAAAAGGCATGTTCATTGACGGTGAAAAAATACATGCAAAAGAAGTCTGGGTGAGAAAAAAACTTGAAAAAAATTTTATTTTATCGGTAATAATAACGCAGGGCATCAACCACCAGATAAAAAAGATGATGTCGTATGCCGGTCTTACGGTTTTAAGGTTGAGCAGGGAGAGGGTCGGCATTGTGAGCATAAAAGGCCTGCAACCTGGAGAGTGGAGACGCCTTACGACAAAGGAAACGGAATTTTTTATGAAGAGATAAAAATCAGGATTGCGGGTGTGATTTTAAATCAATAAGATGGATGAATGACGAACCCTTACGACGTCATAGTTATGATTTGGAGGAAAATATGAGCGGTGAAATGAAAAAATACAGAAAAGAAATAGACGTAATAGATGATCATATAGTTGAGTTGCTTCACAAGCGGGCAGCAATGGTAAAGAAAATTGCAGAAATAAAACAAAGGGAAAAAGTTCACATTTACGACCCTGCCCGGGAATCTTTGATACTGAAAAGGATAAAAAAAGGGGATTTCCCCGTTGAAGCCGTTAAAAACGTTTTTAACGAAATTTTTTCCGCCAGCAGATATTTACAAAAAAAAGTAAGAGTTGCGTATCTTGGCCCCGTTGCATCGTTTTCACACATGGCAGCAATAAAAAGGTTTGGGAAAATGATTTCCTATCTGCCGTTTAACAGCATCAGGGACGTTTTTGTAGAGGTGGAAAAAGAAAATGCGGATTATGGCTGTGTGCCCGTTGAAAATTCAACGGAAGGTGCGGTGAATTATACCTACGACATGTTCGTTGATTCTGATTTAAAGATATGCTCCGAAATAATGTTAAACGTCCATCATTGCCTGATGTCAAAAGCAAAGGACGTAAAAAAGATAAAGCAGATTTTCAGCCATCCCCAGTCGTTTGCACAATGCAGAAACTGGATAGAGAGTAACGTTCCGGACGTTAAACTTACCGAGGTTTCAAGCAATTCAAAAGGGGCGGAACTAGCGGCAAAGACGCCGGGCAGTGCTGCAATAGCAGGCGAACTCGCAGCATCAACCTACGGACTTAACATAATTGCATCCGACATACAGGACATGGCAGACAACATAACTAGGTTTTTCATAATAGGAAACCAGATTAATGAAAAAACCGGCTTTGATAAAACTTCCATAATGGTATCAATAAAGGACAAAGTAGGGGCTCTTTACGACCTTTTGCGGCCTTTTCAAAAATACCGCATAAACCTTACGAACATTGAGTCAAGGCCTTCAAAGAAAAAAGCGTGGGATTATCTTTTTTTCGTGGATTTTCAGGGGCATGTGGACGAAAAAAAAGTGATAAATGCGCTTAATGAAATAAAAAATAAATGCGGGGAAGTAAAAGTCCTCGGCTCGTATCCTCAATTTTAGGACGCAGATTTTATCTGCATTTTTTATTTATCCCCCTTAGAAAAAGGGGGAAAGAGGGGGATTTAAAAGGAAAAAATCTCCCCTGGCCCCTCTTTTCCAAAGAGGGGAAATTACTTTTATTATCATCCCCCTTAGAAAAAGGGGGATAAAGGGGGATTTAAAAGGAATAAAATCTCCCCTAACCCCTCTTTTCCAAAGAGGGGAAATTACTTTTATTATCATCCCCCTTAGAAAAAGGGGGAAAGAGGGGGATTTAAAAGGAATAAAATCTCCCCTAACCCCTCTTTTCCAACTGTCCCTTACCCACATCTCATCGTTTTTTTCTTTTAAAATACTGGACTTTTTTACATCTTTTAAAAAGGCAAAGGTTTTTATTCTCTATAATCCATTCAAATTCTTCGCCTTTTTTTACTTCCA
>JAGNJD010000064.1 GCA_018000835.1 Candidatus Goldiibacteriota bacterium
TGCGCTCCAGAATTTGCCCTCATCAGGCGCCCACCATTCGCGTAATTTATACCTTTCAAAATAATAATCATCTTTTAACAAATCATAGACGCGCTGGTCATGTCCCCTGTTTGCTTCTTCAATGCCTGATAAAATTATGGGTTTACCTTTTTCATATTCGGGAATGTTTTTTGGCTGATATGCAATTTTGTTAAAATCACGTAAATACCATGCAAAAGGCCACGTGCAATAATCCTCACATACTATTTCCATGTCATACATGTTGAATTTTCTGAAACTTTCGCTGTCCCATTTCTGGGTTTTCATCGCCATTGCAAATTTTTTTATTTTTTCATTTACTATTAATACGTCCGAAGACGTCTGGACGTAAACAAGGGATTCTTTGGGGTCTGCACCATAACCATAAAAACTTACATTAACGGCGCCGTGAAATGAAAGCATTGCAAGCAGGATAAAAGTTACTATACCGGTCGTTCTCTTCCATCCCCAATCAACTCTTTCAACCAGTTCAGCAAAAAATTTACCTGCAAGCAACGTCATTGGCAATAATGGATGAAGCATGAGCCATGGCATTCTCTCTCCTGCCCAGGAATAAATAATCATTGCCATAAACCACCAGTATATGCAAAACACGTTAAAAAACGTTCTTTTCTCTGGTTTTACCAGGTAATAAACAGAAGCAATCAACATAAAAACCACGGATAAAAGTTCATAATAAGGTATTAAAAGAGCATAAAAATACATCGGCTGACTGCCACGTTCCACGCCATGCTGTCCAAGCCAGTAAGTAATTGCATCTATGTAACCTGCAAGGACTCCCTTTAAATTAGTAAAAAAAGAAACGCCGGGCTCTTTTCCAAAATACAAAAAAGCATGAATAAAAAAGAAAATTAAAAATGCATTTATGAAATCTCTCTTCCCTTTTCCAAGCCACCATTGGATAGTTCTGTATAAATTTCCTTCCTGTTCAAATTTTTCAGGAACGTTCCTTAAAGAATATTCCCATACCCATCTGCCCAGTAAAAAGGTAAAAAATATAAAACACGTAATGTAAGTTACTTCCTTTGTTGCCCATGACAGGGCCAGTCCAATTGCCGCCAGAAACAGCCATCCTGGTTTTCTCGTATCAAAATATCGTAATAAACCGAGCAAAAGCATTAAAGTATCGCCGGCTATGTAAATGTCGTTTCTGATATAACGTGACTGATAAACAAAACCGGGGGATATGGCAATTATCAAAGCAGTAAAAAACGCGCCCAATTTGCCAAGATAGGGTTTATACCACCATAAAATAACGACGCATAACAGTCCGTAAATTGCAGGCATTATTCTGCATGTATAGTCAGACGTGCCAAATAAAAAATAAATCAAGGCATTTGCATGAAACAAAAAAGGCCCGTGCATCATAGGGTTGTATGAATAGCCATCTCCTTTAAAAAGTTTCCATGAATAAAAAGCATGCATTGATTCGTCGTGATGCAACGGTTTTGCTCCCAGATCCAGGAACCTTAACAATACAGCAGTTAAAACGACTGCTGCCCATGCAATAATTTCCCACGTTATTACGACTTCCTTTTTTAATACAGGAACTTCCATTTCCTCCCGTTCCTGTATCTCTCTTGATGGTCTATCTATAATTTGTTTTTCCTTTTTTTCCGGTTTTTCAATAATTTTCTGCGGCTCTGCCTTTTTCTTCTCCACCGGTTTTTCCTGCGGTTTTTTTACCTGCTGTTGTTTTATCTCAAGTTTTGAACCACATGTATCACAAAACTTGTTTGTTGCTGGATTGTCTGACCCGCATTTTGAACACTTAATCACGTCCGGCATGTTATCCTCCTACTATATATTAATCTCTCATTTTATATATTACGGTTTCAATTTTGTTTGTATAAATTATGTCCATAAACTGTGAAAATTTTTCAAGCCCTTCTTTTGCTCCTGCATATTTGTCCATTTCAAGGACACCAACGTAAACGTATTTTACTTTATATTTATGCAATAACTGCTTGGCCTGTTCAACGTCCATCGTAGTATATATTGCATCCACATCTGCCTGGCGTCTGCCCGCCTCATCCCACGTCCCTCTCCACTGTAATTCGTGTCCCGGCCAGCCCAGAACCGTAGGTAGTCCGGTAAAAGAAGATATCCTTGCAAATTCGGTATATTCAGGGCCATGAGCCTCAAGTATAACAGGGTGTCCTTTTATGTTTTTTTTCAGCCACATAATCGACTGCCAGTCGCCGAGTGCAGACATCCTTCCCTTATATGAAAACGTTTTTAAAAAATCAGAACCATCAAGAGTAAAATGTCCTCTGAAACCGCCCGTTTTTACGTTTGACGCTGCAAATGGATAAAACATGCCCATTGCAATCAGAATCCACATTACTGACAACCATATATACCTTACGTATTTGGGTTTAAAATTAAGATAAAAATGCGTTACCCAGAAAAAGCCATACGCAGCAGCAATGGAAAATAATATCCATGTCTGATAATAAAATTTAAAGACGGTGTTCATCCGTTCAAGATCTGCATGACCTGCTCCGCCATCTTTTGAAAACGTATCAATGATGTGAAAAAATTCGCATCCTAAGGATGCAAATAAACCGGTAAAAATCAGAATCAGGATAAACTGATTTTCCTTTAACTCAACTTTCGTAAGTCCAAGTAAAAATACGATGCAGATAACCAGAAACAAAATGCCGGAAAATAATCCATTATGCGGGCCATTGTAAATAAGTGATTTATATAGTATCATGGCAATTGCAATTATTATTGCAGCCACGGAGTAAATCGTTACTTTATTGTCTTTTGTATTTGCAGGATCAACAAGAAATTTAAAAAAATTAATAACAGTCTCGTTCATTTTTTTGACAGGCAGTTCAATACCGCCAAGCAATAGTTCATCACCGCTTATCTGATAACCGCACTGACCGCATATTTTTTTACCTTCCCTGATTTCAAATCCGCATCTCGGACAGTAAAGTTCCCTTTTTTTCGTCTTTAAACCTGCTATACCCTGGTATTTTAAAGCGTATATCCAGTTTAAAATCCTGAAAATGATGAAAGATAATATGGGAAAGAGCATTATGCCAAAAATCGTAAGATAATCGGTAATTTTCGTATTGGCTTCTACAATGCCGATTCCTTTTGCCTGGGAACTAAAATTCAAGGTAAACGGCAGATATGCCACGATTGCTACGCCGAGAATTATACCGCAGGTTATTAATAAATCTTTTATCCATACGTCAAATTTTTCCCCGGTTGAATATTTATTTGAAAGCATGCACAGGAAAATTATGAAAAAGTAGGTCGGCAGGTCCCAGCTATTTAAAAACCACAGTCCGCCAAGCAAAAGGCCGGTGAAAACAATAAAAGAAATTTTTGGAACGTTCATGCCAAAATAATTTTTATCCTCGTCTTTTATGTATAAAACGGCTATGTTTAACGCAAGCAGGACAAAAGGAATTGCCATCTGATGAGGATGTAAGTCGCCGAGCAGGAAAGAAAAAAACGGGAACTCATTTATGGTTATGTCGTATCCTTTATAATCAATTATCCTCGAACTATGCCACCAGTTAAAATTATTCAATGACCACCCATTATTAACTATCTGGATAAAACCGTCTAAGTTTGAAATTAAAAGCAAAAAAGCAGCGGCAAGAAATCCAATCAGATAATTTTTTGTAAGATTGTAAAGGACGCCAACCATCGCAATAGCGGACATTGCAACGATCATAGTCAGGGCAAGATTAAAGCAAACACCGTTTGGAATGTTTGTCAGTTTCATCATTATTGCAATCATAAGATAGCCGAAATAATAATAACTTATGAAAAGCGGTTTGCCATTTGCATCCACGCCATACATCCATGGGTCATAAGGTGGCATCTTATCCGCTTTCGTAATTGCATTCATGAACGCGAAATCCATGAATTTTTCAGTCCCGATAATGTCCGGCTGATACATTCTGAACAAAGCATAAACGAGGAAAATAAAGAGATAAAATAATTCGGTTATGATGACAAGTGCAGCTTTTGTATTAAAAAAATCCAGGATTTCATCCTTGTTTTTGATAAATAAATAAACCGACAATGCCAAAATAAGCAGGCCTACTATAATTATCGTTGCATTTGAAAATACAATAAATCCAAAAAGCCAGGAAAAATAAGAAAGCAGAAAAATTCCTATTATTTTACTGAACATGTATCCCTTTTCATACGATTTTTTTAATAAAACGAAACTTATGGGAAAGGCAATTATTCCGATTATAAAAGAAAGAGCCCACCATTTCATTATGTAACCAAAAAATAAACCCACACTGCACCTCCATTCGTTTATTATTGACAAAGGAATTTTAGTAAAATGTTGAATAAGATTATACTTAATAAATGAATAATTGTCAATTTTTTTTGCAAACTTAAAGGGATATGGGCAAATTGCAAGTTTTATTGCACCACACCCAAAATTTTACATGTTTTTTTTGTAAGAAATTGACTTGTTATATTATTGGATGTTTTATAGTTTAATATTGCTCCGGGGTAACTGTTTATCCAATTTTGTATTGCCCTCACTGTCTTTCTCGTTACTTTTCCTATATCCGTGCCCTTGCTTATGAACCTTCTTATCATCCGGTTCTGATTCTCGTTCGTTCCTCTTTCAAATACTTTTGCAGATTGAACGCCTTCAACAAGGTAAATGGAAAAATCCTATGCCTTAACTCGACGGCAAATCATACGACATAAATCAATTGTTCAATGTTAAATTCTTTGATTCGGAAACACAACATTGTTGGCAAGTGTCGGGGCCTTCTACTTGATGCACTTCATTTTACAATCTTTATATCCTGCCATTTAAGAATTAAAAGTGGACACCTCTTTTAGCCGTATAATTAAGGCAAAAAGGAGGTGTCTTATGGCACAGTTACACAAAAAATTCACATAAACAACTTGCTTTCCGAGGTGAGATTCTGGTGTGACGGAATATTAATTGACGTTCAAAAGGTTAAAAACAGTGATTTAAACATTGTGCACTTTTAAATTTTTACTAACATAGTAAATTTTAATTATTAAAATGTTTTATGTGCTTTTTCTTACTATTAATTCGGGATAAAAAATTACATCCTGCATATTTTTGAAATCATTTTTTTCAATTGCAGAAATTGCAATTTCTGCTGCTTTTTTCCCCATTTCCATAATCGGTTGTTTGATTGCAGTTATATCTGCTGCAAGTGGTATTGCAACGTCATCCTGACTTATTATGGCAATATCATCCGGAATTTTCAAACCAGTCTTTCTTAGTTCTTCCAAAAAATCCGGAAGATATGCATCACTTCCTGCTAAATATATCGCATCTATTTTATTTTCCAAAAAAAAATGTAAAGCTTTTTTACAAACATTGGGAGGTTCTTCATAAAATTCAAAAATATTTTTTTTACTAACACGTAAACCATGCTTTTGCATTGCCTTTTTAAAACCTATCATTCTTTCATTAAAACTTTTTACGGTATGAGTATTCCCTATAAAGATTCCAACATTTTTTCTTCCCCTTTCAATAAAATGATCTATAGCTAGTTCAGCTGCTTTTTCATTATCATAATGAACTCTGTGTCCCCATGAATTTTTAACTTCAAGAAATACTACATGAATACCTGCTTTCTTATATCTCATTAAAATTTGTTCTGACATATTAATTGAAATTAAAATAACGGCGCTGGCTTTTCTCTCATCTAAAATTTTTTCAAATAAATACGATTCTTTACCATCACGACCTGTAAATGTAAATTTCTGGGTGGTATAATAATCAAAATCATAATTTGTTTTTCGTATTATTGGTTCTATACCGCTCATAATTGCAGTTGGGAAGTGTGAATAATATGAAAAAGTAATAACTGCTATAGTATTAGATTTTGTTCTTGCTAAATTTCTTGCTGCAACATTGGGGAGATAATGCATTTTTGCCGCTAATAATTTAATTTTTTGAGATGTTTCTTTTTTTACACGCGGGTCATTATTTAAAGCCCGGGAAACTGTTTGATGAGATATACCTAATTTTTTTGAAATATCTTTTATAGTTATAAATTTCATTTTTCCTGCATTTTTTTAATTTTTGTTATTATAAAGAAAACTTAAATAATATTCAAGGGGAAAATCAAATGTCCTGGAAAACGTAATAGAAATACAATAAAAAAATATATTTTTATTTTAAAATTACCAATACCGCCGGTTTACCGTCTGCTTTTTCTCCTTTGTTATTTATCACGGTCATTATCAGATAATACGTCCCGTTTGCAAGTTTACTTAAATATCTCCTGTCTATCGGGACCCTATTTTCTCCAACCGTATAATTTTCTGCCAGCGTTATCTGCCTGATTAACCTGAAACTCACTGCATATATCCTCACCTTTACTACTTTACTTGCCTGCGTTATTTCAAACTTTACACGCAAATCTTCTTTGTTTGGATTATACGGATTAGGATATATGACTATGTCTTCTATTTTTAACTCTTCTTCATCAGGTATTATCGTTGACGTTGCAGTCGGCGTTATCGTCATTGTTGAAAGCAGTGTAGCAGTATAAGTCCGTGTCTGAGTAATAGTTAGCGTAAATGAAGGCGTGTTTGTCTGTGTGAATGTCCGC
>JAGNJD010000036.1 GCA_018000835.1 Candidatus Goldiibacteriota bacterium
AGGATTTATAGGACGAAAATCAGATGGAAATCCTGGGTGGCAAAAAATAATATTAGGATTAACAATATTAGAATATTTAAAACAAGGATTTTTGCTTGGGAGAAAAACTTGTGGGTAAGGGACAGTTAGAAAAAGGGGGACAAAGGGGGATTTGATGGAATAAAATCTCCCCTGGCCCCTCTTTTTCAAAGAGGGGAAATTATTTTTTATCCCCCTTAGAAAAGGGGGGAATAAGGGGGATTTGAAAGAATAAAAATCTCCCCTTGCCCCTCTTTTCCAAAGAGGGGAAATTCTTTTTCATCCCCCTTAGAAAAAGGGGGAAAGAGGGGGATTTAAAGGAATAAAAATCTCCCCTAACCCCTCTTTTTCAAAGAGGGGAAATCACTTTTTATCCCCCTTTGAAAAAGGGTGACAAAGGGGGATTTGATAGAATAAAAATCTCCCATGGCCCCTCTTTTCCAAAGAGGGGAAATTATTTTTTATCCCCCTTAGAAAAAGGGGGAATAAGGGGGATTTGAAAGAATAAAAATCTCCCCTTGCCCCTCTTTTCCAAAGAGGGGAAATTCTTTTTCATCCCCCTTAGAAAAAGGGGGAAAGAGGGGGATTTAAAGGAATAAAAATCTCCCCTAACCCCTCTTTTTAAAAGAGGGGAAATCACTTTTTATCCCCCTTAGAAAAAGGGGGAAAGAGGGGGATTTGTTTTTTTCTTTTCGTCCTTTTGTAAAAGGGGGAAAGAGGGGGATTTGATGGAATAAAATCTCCCCTGGCCCCTCTTTTCCAAAGAGGGGAATTTACTTTTTTTATTTAATTATATTAAATTGACATTTTCAAAAAAAATCAATATAATAAAAATGACAAAAATTGAAAATTTACAAAAAATGCATTTTTTGGTAATTTTAAAAATTTGGTGTTAAACATGGAAAAGCCAATAAAACCAAAATTGAGGGAAATACTTGGGCTGGGATATAAGGAAACGGGAAAAAAATATAAAATTCTATCCGGAATACATAAAGGCAATGAATTTCCTGTCTATGCAATGGAAGGGGACGTTGCAGGTCTTGTATATAAAATGCCTTTTCCTTTTACCCCAAACGACAAAAACGGACTAAACTTAAAAAAGGAGCACGTTTGAAAAAGTTTGCTTTATCAATTTTGGCGTTAAATTTATTCATATTTCCCCTGTATGCAGCCATAACCTCAGTTTCAAAGGAAGATGTCCCTTCTTTAACCCTTTATGCAAACGATACAAATAAACTTGTATATAAAATAAATTTATCCGGCTCAGGAACGGATACGTTAAATTCAATAAGCATTTCAAATCAGGGGACAGCAACTCAACCAACGGACGTTTCCGGGTTAAAGATTTGGTATCAGGCAGCGGGCGGAGATTTTAATTCTGGAACTGCTGCTCTAATATGCACGATACCCGGGACCGGAACAAAAAACTGGGAAAAAACGTCCATAAATTATATAGTTGCAGCGGGAAGCTCACTTTATATAACAGCAGATATTTCATCTATGCCTACGGATACAAAAACGATAAAAATAACTCTTTTAAAAAACGGACTTTCCATCGGCAGCAGCACTTACCCCAATGTAAACCAGACAAATGCAAATTCCCAGACAATTTCAAATCCGCCTAAATTGCTTGTTTCCTACGCTGATTATCTGCCGGTAAAAGTAAATAAAGGTCAGGAAAATATTTATGCGGCAAAATATGTTTTTCAGAATACGGGGACAAACGGGGTTTCAATAAGCAGTTTTATTTTACGCACGATAAATCATGCCGGAGAAATAAATGCAAATACTGCAATTTCACGCATTGTTGCCGTACGCGGCGGGACAACCTATGCCGATGTTGGTTCTATTCCTTCATCTCCGCAGATAACTCTTGCTTTGTCGCCGCAAATAACGGTGCCAGGAGGATCTTCTATAGAACTTGATGTTTATGTTTATCTCATACCTGGAATAAACACGAGGGACGTCGGAATACGCCTTGCTTCAACTAACGATATTACGCTCCAGCAGGTAATTACAAAAGAAGCATATCCCGGTTATTCGTTTCCTATGGATACAAAACTTGCAATTATTACGCAGATGGTTTCGTCCGTAACCGTTTCGCATTCAGACATCATGCCTGATTACGTAACAGACAATCAGACAGGCATTAAGCCGCTGATTTTGACTTTTACTCATCCGCAATCAGTCACGACTTATGCTGACTGCAGCATTCGCGGATTAACTCTCACGGTTCAATCCATTACTTCTCCTTCCTTAAAAGATACGGATTTATTTTCAGGGATAAAAATATACGACGGCGTAACTACCTATGCAGAAACTGTTCCGTCATCAGGAACAAACCGGATTTTTATTCCGTTTTCATCGTATCTGAACGTGGCAGCATCGTCTTCAAAATCAGTTACGATAAGCGCTGATTTAAAATCAGGGCTTTATGGCAATGATTTTTACGTTTACGTTTCGGCAACTTCGGATGTCGGTTCTTATGACGGTTCAGCAGGGACGACGATAACGGCAAATGGGACGTTCCCCATGAGCAGCGACCTGACAATGATACAAAGCAAACCATCTTATCTTGGAATACGACACGTAAACAAAATGCCGTCAATAATAACTGCAAACCAGCAGTTCGTTTACGTGGAAGATTTTATTTTAACTCATCCTGATGCGGGAAATTCTGCCCCCATAGAAGTAAAAGGCATTACCTTAAACGTAGAAGATAATCTCGGGAATACCATAATACCGTCGTCCGTCATTTCAAAGGTGACAATACTTGACGATAACGGCAATACTGTAATTTCCGGTTCATCAATGCCTTCCAGCGGTTATAAAATTTACCTTGAATTTCCGTCTCCTGTTTTATTGTTAACCGCGACTGCCGTAACGTTAAAAACGTTTATTGACATCCCTTTGATGCCTTCCGGAAGTTACGTAAAATTAAACCTTAATTCTTCGTTAAACGTAAATGCCGTTGATGGAAACAGCCACGTAATGCCCGTAAACGTCCAGGCAGACGGCGGAGATTTATTTCCAATGAAATCGTCTGCGGCGCAGATTTTAAATGCAGCAACCGACGTGAAAGTCCGGCATACGGATGCCATGCCTGGTTCTGCAAATGCAGGGCAGCAGAACGTAATTCCGATGACTCTGAATTTTTTAAACGACTCCGGTGGAATTGTATCCATAGAAAAAATAAAATTCAATTTTTCAGATAATTTAAACAATCCTGTCCCTGCAAATAGTGTAATTGACAGGATAAGAATAGATAATTCAAACAATACAACGCAGATTTATTCAGATTCATCGGTTACAACAAATAATGCGTCTTATGAATTGATGCTTTCTTCACCGGTTTTAATAAATTACGGAACATTAAATTCTGTAACTGTAAATGTAAAAGTAAATATTGCGACTCCGGCGTTGAACAATAATTTTAAAATAGGCATTGTAGCAGGCGTATCAATAACCGCAAAAGACAGCAGTACCGGCAATACAATAACAGTTATTGCAAATAACGACTCTTTTCCGATGAACAGCGGAATATTGAACATAGAGCAGAGGGCAAATACCTTAAATGTTTCGCACGACCCGGCAAATTCAGGCAGCGCATATAAAGGTGATGCGAACGTCCATGTCATGGATTTTGTTTTTGAAAATCCCGGTTCCGCGGGATATTGCGACATCCTTGTAACCGGACTGACATTGACTGTTGAAAATTCGCTTAACAATACAATACCTGCATCAACTGTTTTTTCAAAAATAAAAATAGAGGATAAAGGGACGTCTTTTGTTTACGGCGAAATTAATTCAATCCCGGACAACCGGTATTTGTATTTTAGTTTTGCATCACCCGTCATAATTCCGGCAGGCACGGGCAGCAACGTAACCTGCTCGGTAAAAGTAAACGTTTCTTCATTTGCGACGGCTACGAATTTCAGATTAAATCTTAATTCTGCTTCATACGTCCGGGCAATTGATGAAAACCAGTCGTTATACGTAACGGTTACTGCAAAAGCACCGGACGTCTTCCCGATGCGTTCCGACGTGATAAATATTACCGCGGTCAATAAATTAACAGTCCTTCATATAAATACAATGCCGGCAACAGTTAGCAATGGACAGCAGGGGGTTAAACCGTTTATTATAAGGTTTGCAAATGCATCTGACGCGCCTGTTTCCGTGCATAGCATAACTTTTACAGTAGAAAATATTTCAAACACGGGAATAACTCCTGATTCAGTTATAAATAAGATTTATCTGATAGACGGCAGCGGAAATACGAACGTAACGTCAACGTCAATTCCGTCAAGCGGGAATTCCATCTATCTTGGTTTTTCTGTTGACGTTACCCTTACTGCATCTTCATATAAAGACGTTTCTGTTTTTGTTGATTTAAAGGAAAATACTTTTGTTTCAAATTTCCAGTTAAATCTGGCGTCAATGACCCACATAAATGCTTTGCCTGTCACGTTAACCGTTGAAGCAGACACTACCGATGCATTTCCGATGCGTTCCGGGAATGCATTGATACAGATAAAGCCGGTTTCAGGCGGAATTGCACATACGGACGTGATGCCAACGACGGTTTCAACCGGCCAGACGGATATATTTGCAGAAATACTGCATCTGGCAAACTATAACGTCCCCGGCAGCGCCGACGTTCAGATGTCCGGCATAACGATAACCGTGGAAGATGATACAAATACCGTGATTGCTCCATCTTCTGCGCTGAAAAAAATAATGATAAGGGATGAAAATAACATATATGCATTTTATTCCGGAATTCCTTCTTCTGCCGAATCTTTTTACGTGCCGTTTACCCAGATGATTTCTTTGTCCGTATCACAGACAACGGACGTCAAACTTTACATTGACATCGTTGATGCCGTATCAACAGGGAATTTTCAGATAAACATAAAAATAGATGCAGACGTTTGTTTCAGGGACAGGAATACGGGTTTGACTATAACGGCACAGCCGATAAATGGCGATTCTTTTCCCATGAGGACTTCCGTCGTGATAATACAGGAACAGGCATCGCTTTGCAAAATTTCGTATCAGAATTTGATGCCGACCGCAGTAAACAAAGGGCAGCAGGTTACTACAATGAAATTAAGTTTTGTAAACGAGGGCAGCGCAAATGGCGCCAACGTCCTGATAACGCGGGTTATTTTAAATACGGAAAATGGTTCAAATGCAAACGTCATTCCAAAAACTGCGATATCAAGGTTGTCCGTAAAGGATGCTTCGGGAACAATTTACGGCGACGTTGTGGTAATACCGGATTACGGCGATTCTGTTTCAATTGCATTAACCACACCGATAACGGTGCAGGTCAATGAAAAAAAAGACGTTTACGTGGTGTGCGACGTCAATCCCGATGCAATTTCCTATGATTTTAAGATAAGTTTAAGGTCGTCATCCGGCATAATAGCAAGGGATGCAAATAGTTACGACCTTATAAACGTTGCCGCAGACAGCGGATATTATTATCCAATGAAGACGTCAGCGGCGCTTATCCAGGACGTTTCACAGACAATGAACGTTTATCATTACGCAACGATGCCTGATACCGTAAACAAAGGCGATACAAACGTCCCGGTAATTTATTTTAACTTTATAAATCCAAATCCTGCAGGTTATTCAGACGTAATAGTTATGGGACTCACCATAACCGTTGAAGACAATTACGGAACCGGCATTGTCCCTTCATCCGTAATTTCACGTTTAAAACTTGAAGGGACGTCTTTATACGGGGAGCAAACGAACGTTCCGTCATACGGCTCATCCGTTTATGTGCCGCTTACAATAGCGCCTTTGATTATACCGCCTTCTGCTTATATCGGAGTTACTCTGTATGCGGACGTTTCTTTATCTACGGACCGGTTGTTCATGCAATTCGATTTAAAGCAGGGCAGTGACTGTTACGTAAAGGACAAAAATTCCGGAGCTGTCATATCTCTGATAAACGCGGAACCAGGGGATTCTTTCCCGATGCGTTCAGGATACGCAACAATTTACAGTCCGCCGGGCATAAGAATACTTCATACGGACCTGGCGCCTGACAACGTCTCTGAAAATCAGAAAAACGTCCCGGTCATGAAAATAAAATTTACGAATGACGGTTCATTTCCCGAAAACTTAACAGGGATTACGTTAACCGTAAAAGACCAGTGGGGAAATGATGCAAATGCAGAACTCCTTATCAACGGAGCAGTTTTAACCGATGGAGCAGGAAATACGCACAATGCTTTTCAGGTTATTTCGGGTTCATACGTTTATCTTAACCTTTCTTTTGACCCTGTCGTTATTTTTCCCCGGAATTATGAGGAAAGATACGTTTACGTTGATACTTCATATACGACTTCCCCGGCAAATTTTTACGTAAGTTTAGATTCCGGAAGCGGCATATCAACGGTAAGTCCGGTTACGGCAGAAACGCCTGACTCATTTCCGATGAATACAAAACTTATTTCGCTGACAAAACAGTCATCGTTCATAGAAATTTCGGACGTTGATTTAATGCCGCCTGCCGTAAGCACGGGGCAAAAGAACGTATTTGTTTTTGCCATTAATTTTGAAAACAATTCATCGCCGGGTTATTCTCCCGTGGTAATTCAGGCCATTACGTTTACGGTAAAAGACGGATTATCAAATACGATATCTGCGGTTTCTGTCATAACCGGGATAAAATTGACGGATATGAGAACTGATTATTATAATACGGTCAGCATTACTCCTGACGGTTACGTCGCATGTTATTTTGCCGTTCCGCTTGTGATTGCAGCAGGAGAGGGCAAAACCTTATATTGTATGGTTGACGTTACTGGAAATACCCTGAATAAAGCTGGAAATTTTATATTATCGGTAAACGGGGCTTCTTTCATTGATGCACGGGATTATTATTCGGGAAATACCATTACGCCGGTTGCAAAAGCAGGTTATGGTTTTCCAATAGAATCATCCGCAACTTTAATCCAGAAACGTGCAACTCTGCTTACCGTGGAGCATAAGGATACGATTCCTTCGTTTGTAAGTTCCGGTCAGGGAAACGTAAAAACGATGAACGTGACTTTTACGAATCAGGGAGATACTTTGACTGCGAGCATAATGATAACCAGAATGAATTTTTACGTGCAGGACGAATTAAACCGGAACATAAATCCGGGAAATGTAATAAAAGAGATGGCAGTTGCAGCCGGAGATGGCTCGATTACGTATGGCATAAACGATTCTCTTACGACTACAAAGACCACCATAAATCTTACCGCACCGGTTGTAGTTTCTTCTGCATTACCCGTTACTCTTTCGGTAAAAGTCAGAATTGCTGATTCGTATTTAAACGACAGATTTAAAATTGAGATTGAGAGTGTAAACGACATTTATGCCGTTGATGCAAACAGTTTTGAACTGGTAAACGTTGCAAATAAACTGCCCGACGTTTTTCCCATGAAATCGGGCGTTGCTTCAATAGAAAACGCTCTAACGTCAATAAATGCAGGTGAATTCGTTGATACGTTACCTTCCGGAGTCACAAAAGGGGAAAAAAGAACCGGGCTTTTTGTTTTTAAACTGGAAAATAATGCAAACACGTTAACCGCATCTGCTGTTCTGGAGCAGATAAAATTAAAAATAAAAGACGGGTCAAATAATGACATCTCTGCAAATTCAGCGGTTGAAAAAGTTTACCTTGTGGACGCTGACGGAATGACGATAGCGTCGGCATATTCGTCTTTATTAAATTATGTTCAACTTATTCCTTCGTCTCGGTATTTGATTGCTCCCGGCACTTATGTTTACGTCAGCGTTTATGCCGATATTTTAAACACTGCAACGAGTATGAATTTTAAAGCCGGACTGGATGCTTCCGACGGCTTGTTGATTTATGATGAAAACAAGGGAATTGATGGCATGGTTTACGTTAATTATAATCCTGCATTGCCATGGGAGACAAAAACTGCCGGGATTTATAATGCACCTGCCACTGATTTGCTCGTCTATCATGACGGCACGAGTTTTATACCGGACCAGGTTGGACGGGGACAGAAAAACGTAAAATTTATGTCTTTATCCATGTTTAACCCGGCAGGTCCCGGCACGTCGGACGTCCTCGTCCATGGGGTAACGATTACAGTTTTTGACAGTTTAGGAAATACTCTTGCCCCCGGAAGCGTTCTTGATTTTTTTGAATTTACCGATTTAACCGGGACGTATTTTTATGGCGGAGTAACTGTTAGTGCAATCATGAGCATGACGCCTTTTTATGCAGAATTTAATTCTCCGATGTCGGTTCCTGCATCGGATATAATTACGGTTTATTTAAAGGGTAAAATATCTTCTTCTGCCGATTTAATAAGTTTTAAAGTTTCCATAAATGATTCAGACGACGTCCGTTGTAATAATAATCCGTCAGGGGATGTCACTGTTACGGCAAAATCACCGGATGCTTTTCCGATGGCAACGGATTACACGTCCGTTATTGCAAGTACGAACATAGTCAGGATTTCTCACGAAAATTTAATGCCGGTATCCATTGTCCGGGGACAAGAAAGCGTAAATGGACTTAAGATTATTTTTAAGAACGAAAACAACATTGACATGGCAGTAACCGGAATTACGATAACCGTAAAAGACAGGGATGGAAATCAGATAAATGCCGATGGCGTAATGAGTAAAATGTGCATACAAAATACGGCAGGAGACGTAACTTTTGCATACATAATTCCGGGACAGAGCAGCAGGGTTTACTTTGACCTTTCATCTGCATATCCTCAGCTGCTTGCCCCGGCATTTTCACAGATGCGGTTCGTCGTTTCTTTTGACGCATCGTCAGATGCTTCAACGCCTTTTATGATGGAACTGGAAAACCCCGGCGATGTTTTAACGGACCAGCCGGCGGCAATACAGGCAGATGCAGGAGATTATTTCGGTAATATGAAATCAACCGTAGTTTCAATACAGGAACCAAAACTGACTGAGGATACCTATCATAATTTCCCCAATCCTTTTAATCCCGACATAGAAGTAACGCACATTGAATATTATCTTGAAACCCCAGCGACGGTAACCATCAGGATTTTTAATCTGGAAGGCAAACCGGTAAGAACGGTTATGGAAAACGTTTCAAAAAGCGGTGGATTGCATTACGAAGATACGTGGGACGGATTAAACGATAAAGGAAAAAAAGTAATATCGGGAGTTTATATATGTGTTCTTGAAGTAAATTCCGTTAAATTCATGAAAAAAATAGCGGTGTTGAGATGAGAAAAAGTAAAATAAAAAATTTAAAAGACATGAAAAAACTCATACTGGTTTTATTTCTCGTCATTGTTGGCACGCGTATTTCCGGCTCAACCGGGGATTACGGGACGGATTCCATTTTTTCAGCGGGAACCGGTTCGCGGCCGCTTGCAATGGGCGGTGCTTTTAGTGCTCTTGCAGACGATTCTTCCGCGTGCTTTTATAACCCGGCAGGACTTGAAAACGGCGAAAGACAGCAGATTTCGTTTTTATATTATCCGCTTCCTGCCGATACGCTGTATAATTCCATTACTTATTCATATCCGATTCTTGATTTTGGGGCAATAGGAATTGCGTTATACAGGATAGGAACAGGGGACATACAAAGTTACGATGCTTCAGATTTTGACCTTGGCACCATAGATTACGAACAATACAAAGCTACGATTGCCTATGCCAGAAGAGCCGGCGAACAATTCGTAATTGGCATTGGAGTAAACATAATCAGTTTTAGATTGTTAAATGTCAATGCATACGGCTTTGGAGCAGATTTTGGTCTGATATATGAGCCATTTTATTTTGTTTCAGCAGGCCTGGTTATTAAAAATTTAATAAATCCGGTTTTAACTCTGCAGACTACGGAAGAAAGATTACCGCGTGAATACGTGGCAGGATTTGCAGTAAAAATCCCGGTAAAGCCGGTAAAAGTCAACTTAACTTCGGATTTTGTTTTCCCGGAAGAGGCAGATTTCAAAATAAAGGCAGGAATTGAATTGACCGGCTTTGACATTTTGTCGGTAAGGGCCGGTTATGATGGAGATGCATTTTGCTTTGGAGGCGGGATTAAATTTATGGGCATATCGGCTGATTACGCTTATCTTTTGAACGAATATTTGGGTGGATTGTCGCGTTTTTCCGTTGCATATAATTTCGGACTTACCCTTGAAGAACAAAAGATTGACAGGGAAAAGAAGTTAAAAGAGGAAGTAAAAAAAGTAATAGACCAGGAATTCAGGAAAAAAGAAACGGCAAAGGCAAAGGAATATTTTGACAAAGCGTTTTCTTTATATAAGGAAGGCGATTATGACAATGCACTTTCAGAACTTGACCGTGCTTTTGAATGGAAGGAAGATTATGCAGAAGCAAAAAAATTAAAAGAATTAATCGTAAAAAAAATGGTTGATAAATATTACGAAAAAGGCGTTTCATGTTATAAAAGCGGGGACTGGACTGCTGCGTATGAGAATTTTAAAAACGTTGCGGAAGTGGACGTTAATTACAAAGACACGAAAAATTATCTTGCCATGATAGATAAAAAAATCAAATTAACCGGGGATTTAAAGGAATATTTTTCAAAAGGAGTTGAATTATACGTAAACAGGAAATATGACGATGCCATGGAGATCTTTACGAAAGCATTAAAAATAGCCCCGGACAACGAAACGATAAAAACGTATTTGAACAAGACAAAGGCACAGATGGCAAAAGTTTCAGGCGGGAAAAAATTAACGTCGGACCAGACGGAAAAAGTAAAAAAGCTTTATTATTCCGGATTAAAGAGTTATACTGACGGCGATCTTGAGAAGGCAATTTCCACGTGGAAGGAAGCAATTACAATAAATCCGGAAGACATAAAAATATTAAAGTCGATAGAAAAGGCACAGGCAGAATTGACGGAACTTAAAAAGCGCGGCATTAAGTAAAAAATGTTTATTGAAAACGTTTGGTGAGGATGGAACATCCGTAGAAAATATTATTGGAACAGCATTCAGGAAACCCCAAACTTCAGTTTGGGGTTGAATGAATGCGAATATAAATTAAGGTTTTATCTACTTTGCCAAGAGGGTTCCAAGGGAGCTGCGGAATATCACTGGTATTCCTCGTCCCTTGGTCAATCAACGAAGTCCCGTAAAGATAATTTTTACGGGACAAATTGATTGAATTTTTTGTGGGAGCCTCGGGCTTTAGCCCGAGGGGGTCCCACTAATTATGAGGAGGATTGAAATGAAGAAATCTGGTTCAAAAAAGGCAAGTGAATATTCAATTGAAATTCCAAAGGATGCGAAATATTTTTTTCTTATAAGAAAATTCGTCGAAAACATAATGAACGTGGAAAGCATTTCCGAGAAAGAAAGGGACGACATTATTCTTGCCGTAAACGAAGCATGCGATAAACTGTTCAGACTGGCTCCGGATGACGGGAAAAACATAAAGGTTGACATAAGGTTACGCATAACTCCCCAAAAAATCCAGGTCGTTTTAAGGCATAAATCCAATACGGAACTTTCAATATATTTAAAAAAGATTGACGAAGACAGATTTGTAATCCAGTCGGTTCAGAATAAAATAGGCGATTATTTAATGGAGAAAAGTTCAGATGAAGTGAATTTTATAAGTTCAAAGCGAAAAGGGAAACTGGTAAAAATAACAAAATACAGGAGCAGATAAATGGCGAAGACAAGCATAAGGTGGGAAATATCGTTTTTTATCGTTCTTTTTATGATAATCGTCATCGGCATTTTAAGTTTTTTTGTTTTAAGGGCGCAAAAGGAAGAATTAACGAACGAAGTTAAATTAAGGGGCATAAGCATTGCAAAAAATCTTGCAAACAGCATATCTGATTTCATCCTCACCGAGGATGAATTGTCAATTGCGAGAATAATGTCAGAGACGATGAACAATAAAGGCGTTGAATATGCACTCGTGGTTGACGAACAAAACGTAATAAAGGCGCATAACAATCTTGAATTACTTGGAACGACCTATAAGGAACCTGATAATGCAGAAGTAACGGAGGAAAAACCATACAAAATTCTGCTTTACATGGACGGTAAAAACGACAAAAAACTTGATTTTTCCGCGCCTGTCATTGCAAAAGGAAAAATAAAACTCGGAACAGTTCATCTCGGCATATCATACTCAATAATTGAAGACGTCATAAAATCTGCATACTTAAAGGTAGGTATAATATCTGCGATTGCGATATTATTCGGCATCATAGGCGCATTTATTCTCGGCATGACGATAACAAAACCAATAGGAGAACTTGCAAATGGAGCAAGAATAGCAGGAACAGGCAATCTGGACCATAAGATAAAGGTTAAAGCAAATAACGAACTTGGCGAACTTGCAAACATATTTAACGTGATGACGGATAATCTAAAAAAGGCGCAGGAAATAATGATAAAGCAGCAGCGACTTGAGAGGGAACTGGAAGTTGCGAGGGAAATACAGTTATCCCTGATACCAAAAGACATAGTAAAAATACCAAACTATGAAATAAATGCTTTTTATCAGCCGGCAAAGGAAGTCGGTGGGGATTATTACGACGTCTTGCCTCTTAATAAGGAAAGATATGGAATTGTCATGGGCGACGTATCAGGCAAAGGCGTTCCTGCTGCACTAATTATGACGATGGCAAGATCCATCCTTCATTCAGTGGCATTAAAGTATTTTAACGAACCGGCAAGTGAAACTCTGAAAGAATTAAATTCAATCATATATAAAGACATAAAAGAAGATATGTTTCTGACGATTTTTTACGGTATCCTCGACATTACCAGAAACATCGTTGACGTCGCATCCGCGGGTCATAACGATACTCTTGTTTTCAGGAAAAAAACTGAAACCGTTGAACCATATAACCCCAAAGGTTTTCCTATAGGAACAGACCCGGGACCAAGGTTTGAGAAAGTAATAAAACACGAAGAGATTTTAATAGAAAAAGGAGATAAAATCGTAATTTTTACGGATGGCATTACCGAAGCAATGAACAAAGAAAATAAAGAATATGGCGCTGGACGTCTCTTTGAAGTGATAAAAAACAACGGGAATAAAAACGGCAGGGATATGGTGGAAACGATAATTTCAGACGTAAATAATTTTGTAAATGGTGCAGAACAATCAGACGACATTGCATTGGTCGTCGTAGAAAGAAAATCATAATTTTATCAGGAGGAAAAACATGAATTTAATACTTGATGAAAAACAAAGTTCAAACGGGGCAGTCATACTTTCAGCGAACGGTTTCATAGATACTTCAACTTCTTCTGCTTTTGAAGAAAAAATAAAAAAATTTTATTCGGAGAACAAAACGAAAATAGTGCTGGATTTAAGCAAAACTGAATTCATAAGTTCTGCCGGATGGGGAATTATGATTGCTTATCTGAAAAGAATGAGAAATAACGGCGGGGACATACGGCTTGCTTCCATGACGGAAAACGTTGAAAAGGTCTTTAAATTAATGGAATTTGACAATCTCATAGATTCATATAAATCAGTGGATGAAGCAGTAAAGAGTTATAAGGACATTTAGTAAGGCATTGCTATTTGTTAAAATACTTCAGTATGCAATAGTTTATAATAGCAAGATTGCTTTGTCGCTAATAAAATAAAAACATTTTGAACAAATTATCAATTACTGTTTTTATCGTTTTTGTAGCCTCCGGCTTTAATCTTGCGTGGATTTTATTTTATCAAAGTAAATTCCCCTCTTTGAAAAAGAGGGGCCAGGGGAGATTTATTCTTTCAAATCCCCCTCATTCCCCCTTTTTCAAAGGGGGATGATAATAAAAGTAAATTCCCCTCTTTGGAAAAGAGGGGATAGGGGAGATTTTTATTCCTTCAATTTCCCCTCTTTGAAAAAGAGGGGTTAGGGGAGATTTATTCTTTCAAATCCCCCTCATTCCCCCTTTTTCAAAGGGGGATGATAATAAAAGTAAATTCCCCTCTTTGGAAAAGAGGGGCCAGGGGAGATTTTTATTCCTTCAATTTCCCCTCTTTGGAAAAGAGGGGATAGGGGAGATTTTTATTCCTTCAATTTCCCCTCTTTGAAAAAGAGGGGATAGGGGAGATTTTATTCCATCAAATTCCCCTCTTTGGAAAAGAGGGGCCAGGGGAGATTTTATTTCTTTCAAATCCCCCTCATTCCCCCTTTTTCAAAGGGGGATGATAATAAAAGTAATTTCCCCTCTTTGAAAAAGAGGGGCCAGGGGAGATTTTATTTCTTTCAAATCCCCCTTATTCCCCCTTTTTCAAAGGGAGAAAAGAAATTAGTTGCGGGATTAATTAATACAATTAAAATTAAAGGAAGTATTTACCTTGTTTTTTTACCTGACAGAGATGTTTAACATCAGGCAAAAACATCGTTACATAATGTCAGTTGAAATTTCCTTGCACATACAATCCTAATATAATATAATAAAACCATGGAACAAAATAATGATTTTATGGAAAAATTTAAATTGTTTTTTCATTTTGAAACATCTACAAGGGAAAATCTGGTTATTATATTCGTGGTGGAAGCCCTGTGTATCGTTATAACTGTTTTGATATGCGTTTCATTAATGCCGGGGTTAAACCAATTTATTTTTGCACTTGTTTTGTCGGTAATAGCAGGAGGAATTTTAAGTTTCGTTTTGGCAAAAATGTGGGATGGTTTTATAAAGAACGAAATTGACAATGCAATAAAATATCTGAATGGAGAAAAAGGCGAAATAAAATTGTCAACGACGAATAAAATAGTTGACATAATGCAAAAAAACATTTTAATGGACAGGGAAAAAATAAACCAACTGGTGGACAAAAAGATACACGAAGCAAAGGAAATGGGGGCAAAAATTAATAACATAATTTTCATAAATGAAACGCTTTTGGGTGAAATCAGAGAATCAGAAAAAGAGATAAAAATAAACAATGATAACATAAAGAAAATAACGACAATCATTACAAATTTAACCGTTGCTCTCGAATCAATAACAAAGGAAATAAAGCAAATTTCAGAAAGAACCAGTGAGATCGCCATGGTTGCCAAAAAAGGCAGTAAAGTAACGGGTTTCGAAATTCAGGCAATGGGAGACATAAAAAGTGCGGTTTCTGAGTCGGCAGACGTCATTAATAAACTACAGATAAATGCAAAAGAAACAAAAAAACTCGTTGTAACCGTTTCTGAAATTGCAAAAAAAACGAATTTACTTTCCTTAAACGCAGGCATTGAGGCGGCACGTGCGGGAGAAGCAGGTAAAAGTTTTGCAGTAGTTGCACAGGAAATAAGGGAACTTGCAGAAGCAGCAACTTCTGCAACCAGGGAGATGTCGGAATTCCTGGCAAAAACAGAGGAACTTGCAAAACAGGCGATAACCGTCATTTCCGGACAAAATAAAATAGAGGAAGCGGTGCAGGTCGTTTTTACTGCGAGCGATTCTTTCATAAACATCGTTGGCTCGCTGACTGAAATATCAAAGATACTCTCCAACATTTATGCAACGGCAGAGGAGTATAAAACCGATAACGAACTTTTAAAAATTTTGTTTATGAAGATAAACGATAGATTAAGAAGTTTGTCAGAAAACATCCAGAACATTTATGTAAATATCAGGCAGAATTTAAACGTAATAAATGAAATTGGACAGGACATAGACCTGCAAAAATAAAAGGAGATAAACTATGGATGGAAATTTATTCATTGAAAGAAGGAAATTTAAAAGGGTTGATTTCGATTATAAAATTACCTACAAATTAATCAGGGGTGAAGAAGAAGTAAAGGAATTTAAAAAGGCAATACTAAAAAAGGAAGGCAAAACAACGGATATCAGTCTTGGCGGCATCCAGGTATACGGGGAAATGGATGGCTTAGAGGGAGACATTGTCCGTCTTGAAATTCAGATTGAGGGCAGGGAACCAATAACGACTTTTGCAGAGATAAAATGGATAAAACAGGAGAAAGACAAAAAAGTTTTCGGACTGGAGTTTCTTATTTTAAAGGACGCTGACAAAAAAACGATTGAGGAAATCGTAGGAGAAGAGTAAATAACCACTTTGCCGGTTGCTGATTGCTTGTTGGTGATTTTATAAAGATAATTATCGATTAAGGCATTTTTTAATTTTTCATTTTTTAGAAACAGGGATGCCGGTAGTTGCTTTTCATTTCCCGTTTTTCACCTGCCGCTCGCCATTGTAATTATTACCATCACCCATAAAATTTACTGGATGGTAATGGCTATGCAAAAATGTGGATTGTCACAGTTTGATCAATGCGTTATAATTTTAAATAAATTGACATAATGCAATTTTTTTGTTAATATCATAAAAATGCATTAAATAAAGAGAATAAAAGATTTTATATGAATTTTAATGTAAGAGGTGTATAAAAACATAAATTATATAATTTATTGTATGAAAGGGGTTAAAAATGAGTAAAAAAATATTATTGATTTTATTAATAATAACGTCATTTATTTTATTCTCATGCCTCGGCGGCAAGGAAGAAGAAGAGGTAAGCAGGGAATTAAATATAAGCGGAGGAGCAGAACTTGCAGAACTGGAACAATTACAAAAACTTGTAAAAGATCAAAAAGATCAACTTAAAATGCTGGAATCTCAGTTAAAGGAAAAGGAAAAAAAGACAACAGGTTCTTCCAGGGAAGAAATTCAGGCACTAAAAAAGGAAATAACAAAACAAAAATCGGCATTGATTGAAGTTTCCAAAAAGGCAGAAACGGTTTCGTCGGTAAAAGGGCAATACGTCTGGCAGATGTTCCGCGGAATACCAAGTCATGATTTTTATACTGGATTAAACATACTGCCGCCGCTTGATTTTAAATGGAGATACAGGGCAGGTGCGGGTTTTGAAGCATCTCCGATTATGGGAAAAACAAACATTTACATTGGTTCCCTGGACAATAATTTTTATGCAATTGATAAAAACAGCGGACAACTTGTCTGGAAAGTCCCTTCTCAGGGAGCCATTTCATCGACGGCTGCGTTATATGGCGGCGTAATTTATTATGGAACTGAAGCAGGCATGGTTTTTGCAGTAAATGCAAATGATGGTAAAGTTATATGGAAAATCAGGCTTGGCGGCTTTGTAAAACTTTCTTCGCCTGCAGTTTTTTCAAGAATAGTCATTATCGGCTGCATGGATAATAATGTTTATGCTCTTGACAGAGCAAATGGTGAAGTTGTATGGAAGTATAGTACATATATGCCGGTTGCATCGTCACCTACGATTGCAAATGGAATGGTATATATTGGTTCAATTGATAAAAATCTTTATGCTCTCGACGTTGATACCGGGTCAGTTCAATGGCAGTTTCAGGCAGGCAATGCAATTTCTTCCACTCCGGCAGAATATAATGCGACGCTATATTTTGGTTCTGATGACAAAAAAATATACGCTCTTGATGCTTTGAACGGAAGTTTAAAATGGACATTCCCGACGAACGGATGGGTAGCGTCTTCGCCGGTAATAAAAGACGGAATTTTATACGTAGGCAGTAACGATAAATTTGTTTATGCTTTAAATGCTGACAATGGAAAATTATTATGGAAAACTGAAACGGAAGGAAAAGTTTTAACGGTTCCTTTTATAGTCAACGACATTATTTACGTTACAAGCGGAAAAGATTTGCTGGCACTGGACGTTAAAACCGGGGGAAAGAAATGGGAACAGAAATACGATTATCCGTTAAAATCTTCTCCCATTGGTGAGGATGGAGTAATATATTTTGCCGATTCCGATTCGTCGGTTCTTGCACTTGAGTCGGTTGCAAAATAGAAGGAGAATAATGAATAGAAGAAAAGTAAAATTTAGTTTACAATATAAAATAACGGGTCTCATATTTGCATTGATAATTATTACAATGGCAGTCGTGTTGTACTATACCATTAATATGAACATTGAAAATCAGCAGCGCGAAATCAGAAAAAGTGCTTCGCAGATAATAGACACGTTGAGTGCACTTCGTTTAGTTACGTCAATTCAATCGGGTGGGGCATCCGGAAAAAGCGATTGGCTTATTTATGAGAAATATTTAAATCTTTTAAGCAAACTTGATAAAAACATTATTTTTATGGCCATACTTGACGAGAAGTCGGACATAAAAGCATTTTCAATAAATTACGATACTTTGAAAAAAGATTTTAAGGAAATCGTCATTAAAGAAGATAAAAATGAATTTGCAAAAGAAATTCTTACGATGAAAATCAACGACGTATTAAAAATGCAGGAAAACATAAACATAAAAGGGTCGCGTTTGTCTCAGGTGGTAATAAAGTTTTCAAAAAAACCATACATAAAAAAGATGTATATAACTATAATTAATTTATCCATTCTTACTTTTATTCTTCTTGTCGTCGGTTTCCTGGGAGCATGGTGGCTTGCGCGGTTTATCACGAAGAATTTCAACATTATTGCTGCCGGTATGAGAAAAGTCGCCGAGGGCAATCTAAACGTTGAAGTCAACGTAAAATCAAACGACGAAGTCGGCGTGCTTGCAGACGATTTTAACAGGATGATAGTTGAACTCAGGGAAAAAGTAAGAATAAAGGATGCTTTTGAAACCGTTGCCGACGGATTAAAAGAGATGGACGACCTTAAAAAAGCATACAAAATTCTGACATACCAGGAAATGATGGACAAAATTACAAAAAGTTTTTCACCGTTATCTGATGCAAATTCATCCCAATCGTTTTTTGTTTTCATAGACATATCGTCTTTTTCTTCAATGGCTTATGAACTGATAAGCGAAGAAATGAAATCAATCATAGAAAAATTTGTAGAAAAAGTTTCTTTAACTGCACTTGAATACCAGGGAGCAGTATTAAAAGTTACGGAAAATGCAATTATGATTAGTTTTGGTTATCCTTTTATGCATTCCGACGATTTAAAAAGAGCGTTTATTTCAACCGTTGAGATAAGAAAAGAACTTATTTCAATGGTAAAAGGGAAATTGGCGCTGGGTTATAATATCGAAGATTTCAGTGTGAATTTTATTATTATGCAGGGCGGACTTGTAAAAAATTTCATAGACGGATCAACCATGGAAAGATATAAAGTAATAACCGATTACATTAAGTTTGCTTCCCAATACGGAGAAAAGAAAAAATACGGAACCGATGTTTATGCAACGAAGGAAATAGCAAAAGGCACCGATAATCTGGCCGTTTTTGAACACGTAGATAATGTTTCTCTGCCGGATGGAAAACAAATTGAACTTTTGAAATTAAAAGCCGTAAAATTTTAAGTAATAAAAAGAGGAAAATATATGGCAAGAAGTGAAGTTAATTATTACGAATTACTTGAGATTTACCCCGCAGCAACACAGGAAGAGATTGAAAATGCATTCAGGTCTGCACTTTACAAATATCATCCTGACCATAATCCGGACAGACCTGACTGGGCACACGAAAAAACGTCGGAGGTGGTTGAAGCATATAAGGTTTTATCCGACCCGCTGAGAAGGAAAATTTATAATTTCATAATATTTGCAAATTTAAAAAAAACCACAAAAGAATATAAATTTGGTATATTTCAGATGGGTGAAAAGAAAAAGTTTGAAGAAGCCCTTCAATATTTTAAGGAAGGCGTTGAATTGTTTGAACAGGATGATAAGAGTTCCGCATTACTGAAATTTCAGCAGTCGTATGGAACGTATAAAACCGCTGAAGCTATATATAACGTCGGCGTAATATACGTAATAACAAATAAAATAAACGAAGCATTGCATGCTTTCAGGGAAGCACAGCAATTGGACCCTGAAAACCAGCATTATGGCAGAGTGATTGAAAAATTACAGGAATTAATGAAAGAAATAGACAAGGCAAGAAAATAAAGATGTAAAAAGGTTGCGACACATTAACAATTTTAAATAAATTTATGGAGGATTTTAGTGCCGAAGATAATTGGAATTGATCTGGGAACTACAAATTCCTGTATGGCTATGATAGAAGACGGAAGATTGATAATAATACCGAATGATGAGGGATTCAGGACGACTCCTTCCGTTGTTGCCATCACAAAGGATGGAGCTTTGCTCGTTGGCAACGCTGCAAAACGCCAGCAGGTGATGAACCCTGAAAATACAGTATTTTCCATAAAAAGATTCATGGGAAGGAAATTCACCGATAAGGTTGTTGAGAAAGATTTAAAACTTATACCTTATAAAATAACGCCTGCTCCAAATGGTGACGTAAGAATTACTTTAAACAATAAGGTTTTTTCCCCTCCGGAAATTTCTGCATTAATATTAATGAAATTAAAAAAAGATGCAGAAAGATATTTAAACGAACCGGTTGAAAAAGCGGTAATTACAGTGCCCGCGTATTTTAACGATTCGCAGCGGCAGGCAACAAAAGATGCCGGTAAAATAGCAGGGCTTGACGTCGTGCGCATAATAAACGAACCGACTGCTGCTGCTCTTGCTTCCGGTTTTGACGCGAAATCCAGAATGAAAATAGTAATATACGACCTTGGCGGCGGAACGTTTGACGTTTCAATATTAAAACTTGGCCAGGGCATATTTGAAGTTATGTCAACGTCAGGAGACACCCATCTTGGCGGCGATGATTTTGACCAGCGGATAATCGATTATCTTATAGAAGAATTTTACAGGAAAGAAGGGATTGATTTAAAAAATGACAGGGTTGCTTTGCAGCGTTTAAAAGATGCAGCAGAAAAAGCAAAAATTAATCTTTCCACCCTGGATGCAGTGGAAATAACTTTACAGTTCATTGCAGTGACAAAAGAAGGTCCGAAACATTTACAAACGGTTTTAACCAGGGAACAACTGGAAGAATTAACGAGAGACATTGCCGAATCAACAGCAGGCCCTTGTGAAATTGCATTAAGGGATGCAGGATTAAAGGCGAGTGACATTGACGAAGTCGTCCTTGTCGGCGGGCAGACGAAAATGCCGCTCGTCCGCTCCGTCGTCGGCAGAATTTTTAAAAAGCCGCCTTATGAAGGCGTCAATCCTGACGAGGCAGTGGCAGCCGGTGCTGCTCATCAGGCATCCGTTTTAAAGGGAGACATCAGGGACATTCTGCTGCTTGACGTAACTGCATTTTCACTTGGAATAAAAACAGAGGGCGGCATGTTTTCAAAAATAATTGAAAAAAATTCGTCCATCCCTACGAGGAAGAGCGAGGTTTATACGACAACGAAAGATAACCAGTCGTTTGTAAGGATAGAAGTATATCAGGGAGAAAAACCAATGGCTGCCGATAATAAACTGATAGGGACATTTGACCTTGTCGGAATACCGCCTGCCAAAAAAGGGACTGCAAAAATAGAAGTCATGTTTGACATTGATGCAAACGGAATAATTAAAGTATCTGCAAAAGATTTAATGACCGGAAAGGAGCAGGCCATACAGATAACGCCCGATTCCGGATTGTCAAAGAGTGAAGTTGACAGGATGACGAAAGATATGACTACTGAATTTGCGGAAAAACTTGCAAGAGGAGAAAAATTAAAATCACAGCAGGAATATAAACAGGTAGAACCATCGCCGGGTGATAATGAAGCAGGCATACCAGGGCAACTTGGTGAAGACCAAAAAAAGAAGAAATCAATATTTGATATCTTCAAGAAAAAAGAGGGTTAAAACATGAACAGACCAAAAAACATGCTGATAGGAGAAATGCTGGTTGAAGAAGGCATAATTACAAAGGAACAGTTAAAAGACGCACTGGAAGAACAAAAGAAGACAGGGGAAAAAATAGGAGAAATTTTAATAAGGATGGGTTATATTTCAAAAGAAATTTTATGGACTTTTCTGGGTTATCAGATGGGAGTCCCTTACATCAATCTTGATGAGATAACGAATATCAGACAGGACGTTTTAAAGTTAATTCCGGAGCAGTTGATAAGGTCGGAAAAACTGATTCCCGTAAACAAGCAAGGTAAAGTATTAACCGTGGCAATGTCAGACCCGTTAAATTTTCTCGTCATAGACGATTTAAAAGCAACGACCCGCTGTGAAATCGATGCACGGCTGTCTTCACCGGATGACATTAATAAACTTATTGGTAAATATTTTGGTTTTAAAGAAGAAGATAGCGGTGAAATAGCAAAAGCAAAAGTTGACGAACTTGACGACATTTTGTCCGCTCCCCTGGGCTCAAAATCAAAAGAAGAATCACAAATAAAAATAAGCAGGTCTCCTTATTCCGAAATGATGCCCGACGACGAAATTACAAAAACGAAAAAATTCCAGGAACGGGCAGAGCCGGACATGATGAAACAACAGGTAAATGCAAAAAACCAGTCAATGGAACAGCAGCCTCAAACACCTGTGCCGCAACCAGGACCGGAACCCGTTCAACCGTCGCAGCCAAAAATTATGGCAGAACCGGCATATACGCCTCAGGCAGTGATGTCTCAGGATACGCCTGTAAATACCTTCCTGACAAACCTCCTTTCCGAAGCATACAATGCAGAAGCAACGGATATCCATATTGAACCATATCTTGACAAATGCAGGATAAGAAGAAGAATAGACGGCGTTTTATACGAAGTTGAATCGCCACCGCGGACGTTATATACGGGCATGCTTAACAAATTAAAAGAACTTGCCCAGATGAATGTAAATGAAAAAAATACGCCCCAGGAAAGCAAACTAAAAGTAAGAATATCGGGAAAGGAAATAAACATGGCCGTTTATACTTTCCCGACAATATTTGGGGAGAGAATCGTCCTGAAATTGTTAAGGACGGAGAACTTAATTTTACCCCTTAACAAAATAGGCATGGAACCAAACGTCCTTGATACGTACAAGAAAACCATAAGAATGCCGCATGGTTTTATTTTAATTGCAGGTCCGACAAACAGCGGTAAAGCTACGACGTTGTATTCAACGCTGAACGAAATAAACGATTCCGCGATGAATATTTTTACCATTGATGACGTCTCGTCCAATTACATTTTGCCGGGCGTTAATCAGGCAAAGGTTAACAGAAAAAATTATGGACAGGTTTTAGGATACCTTGAAGAACAGGATTGTGACGTCATTGCAGTAGGCGACGTATATAATAAGGAAACGGCAGAAGCTATTTTTGACATCGTGGCAAGCGGCCATCTTGTAATTTCAATGACGAGGGCAAACGATACCGTGGCAGCATTACAGTCAATAATAAATTTTGGTATTGAACCTTACGTCGTATATGCCAATACCATAGCAGTCCTTGCCCAGCGGCTAGTGAGAAAAATATGCGACAGATGCAAGGAACCATACGAAGCGCCTGCCGACGTATTAAAAACGCTTGGAAACGAAAGTTCAAATCTCATCCTTACGCGCGGACGCGGATGCTCCAATTGTTCAAATACGGGATATAAAGGCAGAACGGCGGTCTTTGAATTTTTACCTCTTAATGACAAAATAAAGGAGTTATTAATGGCAGACGAGCCGGTGAAAAAAGTAAAGGAAGAAGCCAAAAAACTTGGAATGCTTACGTTAAAAGAATCTGCTTATTTAAAAGTTGAGCAGGGCATTACCACGATAGAAGAATACATGAAAATTACGTAAATACGTTGCTGATTATGGATTGGAAAGATAAAAAAACGGATAAGATCACTGATTGTGATAAAATTAAAATAACACGGAGTGATAAATGAAAAAAATAATAAGTTTTTTATTGTTATTGATGTCCGGAGGACTGTTATACGGTGCAGACCTGCGTAATTTTGAGATAATAATGGGTGGAGCAAATCCTGAAATTGCCGGCGTTCCCATTCCCGTTACTGTTCGTGCCATTGATACCGAGGGATCGTTAAAAAACGATTACGCCGGGATTGCAGGTTTTCAGGATACGGGAGGTGGTCAGATAATTGTTGAAGAAACTGGAACAACTCTTACGCAGGCATTTACGAGCGGCATCTGGGAAGGTAAAATACAAATTTTAAGGGCTGATAATCCCGTGACAATCGTTTTAACGGATGTAAGTGATGCAAGTGGTGCAACCGGAACTGCCACAAAAAACATTGCGCCGGGTAATTATTCAAAATTGAAATTAATAATAGAGGGTATGACTTTTGCACCTGGGACATTAACCGGACATACGGGAACGTGGGTAACGCAGACAACCGGAGTACTTACTCCTGCTTACGTTACCGTGTATGCCTGCGATGCATATTATAATACTGTAAATGTAAATTTGCCTGTGGTAGGAGTTTCTTCACTTCCGCCGCCAAAATCAATAATTTCACCTTCTTTCGTTGATTTTGCGGAACAAGGCGTATCCAGTGCAATATTTTCCGTTGCATTGGTTCCAAGTCCTGACCAGTCAGGCGGATATCCTATTACGGCAGAAGATAAGAATCAACCAATCATAAAAGACGTTATAACGGTTTATTTTGCCAGTTTAACGGATTTTTATTTCTGGGCAGAAGCGCCCGGAATCATAACAGCAGGGCAGAGTTTTACCGTAAGCGTCAAAGTATCGCATTTCCCGCCGCCTAACGCAAGTTATGTGGCAGGTTTTAACGATGCAGTTTGTATAAGTGCGATTGATACTTACGGCAATTCAACGACCATTCCTGCATTATTGCCCGATGCAAATCCTTTACAAAGTTGTATTGATGGAGAGGCAAATTTTCTGGTTTCCTATACGTGGGCAGGCCAGATAAGGATAAAGCCGGATAACTGCGGAACGACAAAATATTCAAACGAAGATAATCCCGACAGATACTCAAACGTAATAAACATTTTATCTGCATCTCCTTCTTCATTTACTTTTGAGACGGATAAGGACAGGATAAAGACAGGCAGAACGGCAGTTTTAACTGCAACCATTTACGATGCATATATGAACCCGGTTTCAAATACCGCAGTTGATTTTTCCATCATAGAAGGAGCAGGAACGTTAAATACGATAAATGCAAAAACAAATACAATTGGAATTGCGAAAGTAATATTTACCGCCCCCGCAAGCAATACCAGAACGACGATACAGGCAACGGTTCCGGATTTATCCCAGAGCAAGACGGTCCGGATTGATTCGCAGTTAACCGAGAATTTTGAAACGTGGCCCAATCCTTTTAATCCAAATAAGGGCTCTGTGAAGATAAATTTTCCTCTTGAAAGTGAATGCAGGGTAAAAGTTGAGATATTTACGGTATTTGGACAAAAACTATGGGTAAAAGAAATTGACGGCATTCGCGGGGGGAATACCGTTCTATGGGATGGCAGAGTAGATGACGGTTACGTAATTGGTTCCGGATTATACGTTATAAGGATTTCATATACCGATTCCACCGGCTCACATACGATGACGAGGAAAATCGCGGTAATTAAATAAATACATTGAATAATAATTGTTATTAAAGCAGCATTCAGAAAACAACAATTTTAATTTCTTCCGGATATTTGATTTTGAGACGATACGTTATGCCTGTTTTTTAACGTTGCCAGAACTGATGCTGTTTGCTTTTGCTGCTGCCCTGCTTTTATACCTTTTTGCCGTTCCTTTTTTCAATATCCCGTTTTTAACGGCCTTGTCAATCTCGGAATAAACGGAAGGAAGCATTTTTTTTGCTTCGTCCGGTGTTGCTTTTTTTATCTTTTTTAATAATTTTTTAATTTTTGAAATTACAACCTTGTTTCTGGCGGTTCTGTTTTTAATTCTTCTTACGTCTTTTTTTGACGACTTTAATATAGGCATAAATTCCTCCATCTTTGGATTTTAAAAGACAGGAAAGATTTTAATATAAACGGGAATTAAAGTCAATCGTTTAATCGGGCAAGTATGTTAAACATAAACAGCGGACGCAGGTCCAGAACATCTTTATTAAACAATAAATCGTATTAACGACAAAAACCAAAACAGGGAGCAGGACATAGATGGTAAACACTATTTTATATACTCTCTGTTAATCATATTGTCAGGAATAATCGGAGGAAGCATACAAATTTCTCTACGTAAATCGGGATTTTTTTCTTTTTTCCCCCTTAGAAAAAGGGGAGAAAGGGGGATTTGTCTTTTTTACTTTTTCCCTCTTTAGTAATACACGCCGCAAGGTAAGATAACGAATCGTAGAGACACAGCTTGCTGTGTCTCAAAGATAAGCAAGGCGGATATTCAAACGGTGTGCCATGCGACCAGCGCAGGATAAACCGCTGTTTTGTTTTCATAACCATTTGTAAAATATTACACGGTTTGCCTTGCATTCAGAGACAGAGCAAGCTTAAGTCTCTACATGTTTAAAACAATGGGTGGGAACGATATGATTCAATAAAATTAAAATCTCCCCTGGCCCCTCTTTTCCAAAGAGGGGAAATTGATGGAATAAATCTCCCCTAACCCCTCTTTTTCAAAGAGGGGAAATTGATGGAATAAATCTCCCCTGACCCCTCTTTTTCAAAGATGGGAAATCACTTTTCATCCCCCTTAGAAAAAGGGGGAAAGAGGGGGATTTAAAAGGATAAAATCTCCCCTGGCCCCTCTTTTTCAAAGAGGGGAAATTGATGGAATAAATCTCCCCTAACCCCTCTTTTCCAAAAAGGGGAAATTGATGGAATAAATCTCCCCTAACCCCTCTTTTCCAAAGAGGGGAAATTAATGGAATAAATCTCCCCTAACCCCTCTTTATTTATTATTTTCAACCTTGCTATGTGTCCGCCATGTCTATCCTTATTCCCAAATATTCTAAAAATTTTCTTGACAATTGTAATATTATGAGATACAATTTGTATATTGATATGGTGTTTTATAATACGCCATGGGACGGAATAATTTAAAAAAAATAAAACATCAAAATAAATTAGGGAAGGAGAAATGTAATCAATTGTCAATTAATAATTATCAATTCTCAATTAAGGAGTGTTTCTGCTGAAAAATGAAAACGTATAATACTTATAAATTTATAATTGTAGTATTGACGGCAATTTTTTTATTTCCTTTTATCGTTAAATCCCAGACCCCGGAAGAAATAATATCCGCGCTTGATTATTTCAATTCCATTGACAGCATATCATTGACTATAACAACCCAAAGCACAACCTATGACATAAACGGCAACACGTTAATCAGTAATTCCGCCGGGGATATTTGTTATGTCATCAATAAGCCGGATTATCTAAAACTTACAAAACAAGTAGGTAATAATATTTACGAACAGACAAGGGAAAACAGCAGGGAAATTATAAAGATAGCAGGGAATGAAATAAAGAATGTTGAAATGAAAGGAATTAATGATTTACTGCCTGAACCGCAGATGATTTTTAATTTATCGGAATATTTATCAACATTTGAAATAAAGACAGAAGGGGAAAATAAAATAACAGGGGTGTTAAAAGATGATGCGGGCAAAAAACGGCTGGAGATAGAATTTAACGGCAATGAAATTGTGTTTATAATAATATATGGAATAAGGGGAGAAAAGGAAACAGAAATAAGAATAAATGCATACGGCGAAATAAACGGGAAAAAAATTCCTGTAAGCATAAAAAAGACAATTTACAGTCAAAAGACGACTGTTGAAAAAAACATAATTTATACAATAACCGGAGTGGAATAAATGAAGAAAATATTTTTAATTGTATTTTTGATTGTGCTTCCGCTTGTTATTATCGCCGATGAGGCAGAGGACATTTTGGCGCTTGCGCTTGAAAAGCAGAATTACCAGACCATGCAGGCGGACGTGGTTGTGGAGACAACGATGGAAGGAAGCCCGCAAAAAATGGTGCAGGAGTATAAGTATATAGTAAAGAAGCCGGACAAGGTAAAAATGGACATCTCAAAGCCGTTTAAACAGACAATGGTGATGAGCGAGGGAATTGTAAGCATTAAAATGCCGGACGGAAAAGTAATGAAGCAAAAAACATCTGAATTGCCCGGTATGGCAGGTGTGAATATACAGCAGTTACAGACAATGGAAGGAATGAAAGAAAAATATGAGATTGCAAAATTTAAAGAATACAACAAGGACGGGAAAACGTATGTTGAAATAAAGCTTACGCCCAAAGGCAAGGGGATTCTGCCGTGGATAATAATGATAATAGAAAAAAATACGGGAAAAATGACAGGAAGCAGGGTTATGGATGAGAAAGGAGATGTGGTAATGGAAGGAGAGCATGAAAGGATAGATGTGATTGAAGGAGTTTATGTGCCGGTGGAGATAAAAAGCACTTCAAAGACAGATATAGGAGGAAAGGAGATAAAGATGACAACCAGGATGATTTATAAAAATGTAAAAATAAATGAAAATATAAAAGAGAAAGAGTTTGAGATAAGATGAAAAAGATAATATCAATATTTTTAATCATAATATTTATGTTTAATTTTACAGGGTGCGCGACAGTAGAGAACAGGACTGAAAAAGTATCAAATAATTCAAAAACCATTAA
>JAGNJD010000037.1 GCA_018000835.1 Candidatus Goldiibacteriota bacterium
GGTTAGAGCTTATTATCGGATAAGTGACCCTAAAGTAGCAAAAAGAGTTCTAGATTTAATTCTAGCTTTGGCGAATAGTTATAATAACATCAACGAAATTAAATAGATTTTAAAAATAGTTGAGAGTTTGAAAGGCTGCTTTGATTTTTTTTCAAAGCAGCCTTTTTTATTGATTAGTTTAGTTTAATTTATTGATTTTTAATTTTGATAGGGATAGAAAAGGCATTGAATCTTTTTCAGATTCGTTTTATCCACAAAATTTAGGGTGATTTATTTAAAATGCTCAAGAATAAAAAAGAGTTTCTTTTTAACTATAATTTTTTTATCGTTAACATGTATGTTTTTGATTAATTTTAATTTAAACGATAGCAGAAAGGACTTTTTTTCGTATGATTACGGCAATGCAATATTAAATACCATTGATAAAGAAGGCGTATACATAGGTGATGGTGACGACAATTTAATGCCGGTATATTATTTACAGGAACTAATGCATAAAAGAACCGACGTTAAATTTTTTACCGCATCTTTTTTAATTTTTAAATGGGGAATAGATTATTATTTTAATAAATATGGGAATTATGATTTAACCCCCTATGACACAAATAATAACATAGAAAAAATAATTAATTACAACATTGATAAATTTAGCGTTTATCGTTCTTCTTATTTTCCGCGTCGAGAAAATTTTAAATACAATTTTTTTGAAAACAATAAAGGCATATTAATTAAAATATCAAAAGAAAAAGAAATTTTTTTATCCGACATATTTGAATTATATTCATACAGATATATTTTTAATGGTTCTTGTTTAAAAAACAAAGCAAATATTAATTTAATTACGTGGTATCCGGTTTCTATGGTAAACCAGGCAAACGTTTTAAGTGAAAATGGGTTTATAAATGATGCAATAAAATTATATAAAAAATCCTTAAATTTCCCGGTTAATAAACCTGAAGCAAACATATATTATAATCTTGCAATTTCTTATTCCAAAATCAATGACGTTGACAATGAAATTTCTGCATTAGAGAATGTCATTAAAATATATCCATTACTTTCAGCATATGAAAAACTGGGCATTTTATACTACAACAATTTTATTTTACCTAAGGCCAGAGATATGTTTGAAATTGCAATAAAAAATGGCAGTAAAAATGAATATGTTCAAAAAGGAATGGAAGTTGTCGGTAAAATGTCAAATAATGATATGTTCGAACTGGCATTTATCAAAGCAAATGACTATATTTCAAATAACAATCTAAAATCAGCATTAAGATTATATAATTTTTTACTTGAAAAAAAATATAAAAGTGCTATTATATATAGAAATTTAGGTGTGTATTATTTTAAAACAAACGATTTTGACAATGCATTAAAATATTTTGAAATGTCCAAAAATGAAACATACAATACGGAAATTTCATTATATATTGGTTATACTTATTTAAAATTGCAAAAATATAATGATGCAATAAATGAGTTGCAATATGGTATTGAAAAATTTAAAGATAACAGGGAATTAATAAAACTATATAATGAAATTATGGAGATTAAATCAAAGAATGAAAAAAATTCTGATAGCATTAAAAGATAAAGATGAATCAATTAGAATTAATAATTTTCTTGATGACGTTCGTTATTCGGTAAACATTATCAACGACCCTGCTTTGTTTATGAATACCATTTCAACGAAAGAATATGATACTTTGATCATTGACATTCAATTTCTGGAAATGTCAGAGTTAAACATCATAAAATTTTTAAAGGAACGATATGAAAACATAAATGTTATTGTAATAACTTCAAAAGAACTTGTTGACAGAGCAATAACTTTTGCCCAAAACATGCATTTTAACTACATTATTTCTCCGATAAATCTGAATGAATTAAAATTTATCATAGATTCAATAGAAAAGAACATTGATAAGTCCTCAGAAGACAATTATTTTACGAACAGGTTCATAGGGAAAAGCGAAAAAATTAAAAAAATTTTAAATACAATTCATAAGATTTCGAAAAGTGATTCAAATATATTGATAACGGGTGAAACCGGAACGGGGAAAGAATTAATAGCGAGGAGTGTTTATGAATTAAGTCCCAGGGCAAATAATGCTTTTATAACTGTAAATAGTGCGGCAATACCTGAAAATCTGCTCGAATCAGAATTATTTGGTTATAAAAAGGGTGCTTTTACGGGCGCCACAGCAGATAAAAAAGGTTTAATAGAACTTGCAGATAACGGAACGCTTTTTCTGGATGAAATAGGCGATATAAGTTTGAATTTACAGTCAAAACTTTTAAGGGTCATTGAATATGGTGAATTAAGAAGATTGGGAGACGAAACATTGAGAAATGTAAACATTCGCGTAATTGCAGCTACAAATCAGGATTTGTTTAAGATGATAAAAGAAAAAAAATTCAGGGAGGACCTTTTTTTCAGATTAAACGTAATACACATTCATATACCACCTTTGCGGGAAAGAAGAGAAGACATACCATTATTGATAAGATATTACATAGAAAGATATAACAAAGAGACGGGAAGAAATATTATAAGCATTGAACCACGTGCACGAGGAATATTGATGAATTATGATTATCCGGGAAACGTTAGGGAAATTGATAACATAATTCAGCATGCCTTTGCAATGTCGGATTCAGACGTCATCAAATTAGAAGACCTTCCCGTTTATTTACAAAATATTACGCCATTCCAGCGTCTTGAAGAACATAACGAATCGCAGGAAAATTCTTCAGAAAATAAACAATTTTCTCTTGCTGAACTTGAAAAACAGGCGATAATAAAAGCGTTTAATAAATTTGGCTCAAATCATACAAAAGTAGCCCAGGCACTTGGAATTTCAAGGTCCACCTTGTGGCGTAAGATGAAAGAATACAATATAAAAGACATCAATTAGAATTAGAAAATTGATTATATTTTCCGAGTAATTAATTCATTAAAATAAGTAAAAAGAAGGGGTGGCATTACGGTGAGACGCAGAAATAATGAAAAACAAAAGGTGGAAGCGTAAGCCCCGCAAAGCAGATAAACGAAATCCTGTTTTTATTTTGCTTTTATCTATCATTTTGCTTCCTGCATTTTAACATTTTGTAATCTTTCATTACATTTATCGGACAACAATGGTTTTAAAGTAACTAATTTTCGTTGTTTTTATACAACAAAAAATTAAATGTTCTTGACTTCTTACTTAAAAATAGTAAAATTTAATATATTTAATTTCAGGAGGTATTATTTTAATGAAAAAATTATTGTTACTATGCATTATTTTATTTGTTTTTGTGCCTCTTGGTATGGCACAGCCCGATGATACTCCAACTGTAACGGAGACGCTTACGTCAACGGAAACTTTTACTTTTACTGAAACACCTACTTTTACGGAAACGCCTACAATTACCATGACGTCTACGATTACTCCAACTTTTACTAATTCACCAACCCCACAGGTGAGCGTTTTTGCATATCCTAATCCTGCTGCATATCGTGACAATATGTTCATTGCATATCCCAGTAAAACAGGAAATGCCGGCGACATAAAAAGAGTCATAATTACTATTTATGCAATAAATGGTGATTATGTTGCACAGATAGTTGACGATATGCCCAACGGATATACCGAATTTAAAATTGATAAACTTGCCCGTGGTACGTATTTATATAAGGTGTTGGTAAGATATAATGATGACACCGAAGATGTCCATAAATACAAGAAATTTTCAATCATAAAATAAAAGGAGGAAATAAATGAAACGCATTGGCTCTATTTTCTTTTTAATGTTTTGTTTTATTCCCGTTTTGATGGCTGATGCAGAATATCAGTTTTTTGATAATTCATCCATTATATCTGCAAAATACCTTGATTTTGGTTCAAGTGCAGCTGCTGCTGGTATGGGTGATGCATATATTGGCATCGTAAAAGATGCTGAATCAATATACTGGAATCCGGCAGGACTTTGTTCAATGCAAAAAGACGACAAAAACTGGAACGTTTATTTTAGTCATGATATATGGTTTCAGGAAGTTATGGCAAGTGACATAGCACTGGCAAAACACGTAAAGGAAATCGGGGTATTTGCATTGGGCGTATCATATCTGAATTTTGGAAGCATAGAAAGGGCAGACATTGATTCTCACGGCAACCCGGTATACAGAAAAGATGAAACATATTCCCCGTATTCATTGGTAATTAATGCTGCTTATGCAGGCAAACTTGAAGAAGATCTTGATGGCGGAGTAAATTTAAAATACATAATTGACGACATAGACGGAGACATGTGTCAGGCACTGGCTTTTGACCTTGGAATAAGATATTCGTTCCCGTATTTAAAAGGTCTATCCTTTGACCTGATTTCAAAAAATTTTGGCGGACGGCTGAACGAATTTATTTTGACAAAAGAAATTTCATTTGCCGTATCCTACGTTTTCAATCTTTCTGATTTTATAGTTACAATGGATTATGATGCGGTAGGCAAAGTTGCAAACGACCCGATACATCGAATTGGCGTTCAGATTGAAACTCCTTACGTAATCGTTATAAGGACGGGGTATCATACGGATAATACAACCATTGAAGAAGGATTTAAAAATTTTACTTTTGGACTTGGCATAAAAATAGCAGGTAAATATGCTGACTTTGCATACGAGCCCTATGGGGACATAGGGAATGTTTTTAAATTGTCTTTTGGAGGGGATTTTTAAATCAGATATAGCGACGCATATTATACAGCAGATAATTATCAATCAATGACAGATATAAAGACAGTGGCAAGCAGCAAATTAAATACATTGTTGATTGCTGATTGCCGGCTGAAAAGGAAAAAACGACGTGCAATCTGTAATGACTTTATTCAATTTTCAGCAAATCAAAATGTAAACTGCAATTAAACACAGCGTTATTTCATTTTACGCCCGGCATTTACAGATATCTTTTATAGTTGTCAATCGGCAACAAACAATTAATTTATAATTCTTTCATTAAGTTTTGTCTAATAGTGGTGTATCGATAAATCAAAATCATTACATTTTTATTGGAACAGCATTCAGAAAACCCCAAACTTCAGTTTGGGGAATAAAATATCTCAGTGAGATATTTTATGAATGCACGCATTAAAAATGTTTTATCTACTTTGCCAAGAGGGTTCCAAGGGAGCTGCGGAATATCACTGGTATTCCTCGTCCCTTGGTCAATCAACGAAGTTGATTGAATTTTTTGTGGGAGCCTCGGGCTTTAGCCCGAGGGGGTCCCACTGCATTCTTTTTGTTTTTTGTTATCATTTATAATCTTAATTTTATAGGATATATAATGATTATAACAAATGCAAGAATTTTTAACGGCCAGAAATTTATAAAAGCAAATACGGTTGAAGTCCGTAAAAATATCATAAAAAGAGTTTATTATTCAAAAAATTTAAAAAAAGGCATAAACATAAATAATATGATTTTATGTCCTGGTTTTATTGACATTCATACGCATTCCTCCGACATTGACATACTGGACGTCAAAAATGACGAAGATGTAATAAAATTAAAAAATAGATTTTTACAACATGGGACAACGTCGTTTCTTATTACAACTTTTTATAAAAAAAATAATAAAAAACTAATCAATACGTTAAATAGACTGCAAAAAGTTAAGCAGGGTGCGAGATGCCTCGGTGTTTATTTTGAAGGACCTTACATAAATAAAGAAAAGCAGGGAGCAATACCTGATGAATTTTTTGATTATGAAACTAATGTCAAAGACATAATAAAGGAATATAAAAATTTAAGAATTATGACGATTGCACCGGAAATCAAAAACGCACTTAAAACCATAAAAGTTTTAAAAGCAAATAAAATTATTCCTTCTTTTGGACATTCAAATGCAAATTTCAGTTTTGCAAAAAAATCCATTAAATATGGAATAAAAAACGTTACTCATCTTTTCAATGCAATGCTAAAATGGAACGAAAATAAACCATCCACGTATCAGGCATTTTTAAGATATAAAGACATATTCGTTGAGGTAATTGCTGATGGCATTCACGTCCCGCCGGATATTTTAAGATTAATTTATAGAAAATTCGGCTTAAGAAGGATTATTTTAATTTCAGATAAGGTAAATAATAAATATTTGCTGGATAGAAACAAGAAAATAAATTCAAAGTTATATTTAATTGACATGGTTCATAATATGAAAAAGTTTTGTCATTTATCTATGGAACAAATTTTACGATTAGCAACAAATAATCCGCAAAAATTGTTGAAATTAAATAGAATTGGAAGGATACAAAGCGGTTTTTATGCAGATTTTTTGATTTTAAATGAAGATTTGCATATTGAAAAAATAATTTTTAATGGTAAAATTTTTTTGTAATTTTTTTTGTAAATATCCGAAACTTTTTTTGAATTTTGATGTCTAAAAATAGGTTAAACGATAAAAAACGGGGGCCGTAACAGGGCCCCTTTTATTATTTGGAGATTGATTAAATGAAAAAAGTTTTTATCGCTTTGACGATAATTTTTAATCTAATAATGACTAAAAACGTATTTTCATCATCATTATTGGATTCAACACCAAATGGATTTTATCTGGACGATGAAAAAGTACTGATCGTTTCAGAGGCAGAGAGGTCTTTGAATTTTGTTATTATTGAATTATGGCCTATAGGTGAAAAATACGTTTTTCTCCCTGAGATAAAAAAACCGGCAAAAGGCGTTTCTGACAAAGAAATGACAGAACTCCGGAAAAACATTTACTGGATTAATTTTGAATTCACTCACGGAAACATTATAAGAAAATTTCCGCATTATACGAAAATATTCGTTGCCTTACCAAAATCAGTGGGTGATCTGGAGAAAAAATTTTTTATTGAATATTTGAAAACCAAATGTTCTTTTACAGATGACGATATAAAAAACAGGATATATTTTTTTGATACAAACAGCAACCTACACTGGACACAGGATACATGTGAAATAATTGGGAGAGATGAAAAAGGCAGAATTATCATAGGAATGGCAAAAAGTGATTTCGCAAAATATTTGTCCGCCATAAAATCAATGGTGAGCACGTATAATTCTCTTTTTACTATAAAATGGTTTGAAGAAAATACAAGCGCAGAAGGCGGAGACGAGGAAATAGTAACAATGCCTGATGGCAAACCTGCCTTGCTGGTTGGAAGACACCGAATAATGCGTTACATAGAATTACAGCATGAGGTTCCATCAGATACTGATACTCCTTACGAAAAATGGATGGTTGAAGAAGCGAGAACTGCGTATTCAAATTCCGTATATGGCTTGCCGGTTCATATTATACCTGAAAATTTGTTATATAACAGGCAACTTGGGACTGATGAAATATTTCACCTTGACATGTATCTCGTCATTCTTCCCAATAAGCATAAAAGCAAGGCATTTGTTCCGATATACGATAAAAATGAAATTATGGATATTTTAAGCAGGCAATTACTTGATAAAGAATTCATAAAAAGGTGCAACGAAGAATATAATGCAGTTGCCGGACAGATGAGCGAACTCGGCTTTGAAGTAGTCAGAATTCCTTTTTATGACCATCCGGTGAGAAATCCTGCGAATGTTGCAAAATTCAGAAACAAGGAAACTGGGAAAACCACGGTTTTATTAAGTAAATATCCATACCATTTATCGAAAAATGGTGACTTATCTCCACAGCAAAAAATGCAGGATGCTCTTTATTCTCTTGAAGATAATCTGGTTGCATGGAAAGAAAAACCAGACAAAAAAACCTATACGAACATTTTTAATGCAATCAATAATCTGTTTTATATGCTGGAAGAAGAAGAAAAAACACAAAATCCCATAGCAGAGAAGCAGGCTGAAATTTACAGGAAATATGGTTATGACGTCATACTTGTCCAGAGTTATGCATGGGGGGCAGGTGGATTACATTGTAGTTTACTTTATTAAATTAGTTTTTAATGAAAGAGCACGACTTATGCAATAAAAAATAATAATTGCCTATAGATTATCATGCAACCAAAAATTACAATTTTGTCCCACTTTCTCCGCAAAATTTTGTCTCAGCCGGGCTTTTTGCACCGCATTTAGGACATTTTACCATATTAAGTGGTGCACCACAATTATTGCAGAATTTTCCTTCTCCTGCTGGTTTACCAATTGCGAACATATTGTTTGTTTGCTTTCTATATCTGCGATGCTTAAGTTTTTTAATAATTATTTTTCATTTACTCTTGCAGGACAAAGATTATCCGTAAAAATCATATTTGCAAAATCGTATTTAATCTGATATTATATCTTATCAAATTTTAAATCGGAGGATTATTTATGAATAAAAAGATTGTTCTTCTGGTGATATTGCTTTTGTTTTCTTTGAGTGCATATTCAAAAAACGATGATTATGATGCTTTAAAGCCGTTGCTTGAAGTTTATTCACTTATCAGAAATAATTACGTTGACGAGGAAAAAACAGATCCGGATAAACTGGCGCAAAGTGCCATAAAAGGAATGATAAACAGTATTGATCCGTTTTCCCAGTATCTTGACCAGCAAGCATACAAGGATATGGGAGAAGATACAAAGGCGGAATTTGGCGGACTTGGTATTGAAATATCGATAAAAGACGAACAATTAATAGTCGTTGCCCCGTATGAAGGTTCTCCTCCTTATGAAGCTGGAATTAAAGCAGGAGATAAGATAATGCAGATTGAGGGAGAATCAACGAAAGGAATGGACATTATGGACGCAGTCCATAAACTCAGAGGAACACCAGGTACAAAGGTTACGATATCAATCCAGCGAGGTAATAATTTAAACTGGAAGGATTACACAATAACAAGAGCAGTAATAAAAATTGAAACCGTAAAAAGCGCATTGCTTGAGGATAACGTTGGTTACATAAGGATAGTTGAATTTATGGGCGATGCCGCGGATAAAGTAAAAAGTTCGCTCCTTAATTTTAAAAAATCAAAAGTTGAAAAATTGATAATAGATTTACGTGATAATCCTGGCGGATTACTGGATGCTTCCGTAAAAATAGCAGAATATTTTTTGCCAAGGGGAAACATGATCGTTTATACGAAAGGCAGGGATAAGGATAAAAAAATAGAATTTAAATCAGAAAAAGATCCGTTGTTTAAAGGTAGCATTGTATTGCTGATAAACAGAGGAAGTGCTTCTGCTTCTGAAATACTGGCAGGTGCTTTGCAGGACAATAAAAAGGCAATCGTGGTCGGCAGTACTTCTTTTGGAAAGGGTTCGGTACAGACAATTATTCCGCTTTCCGATAACTCGGCTTTAAGATTGACTACAGCCCAGTATATGACTCCCAATGGCAAAAAAATACATGGCATTGGCATTGAACCGGACATAACGCTTGAAGAACCCATTCCATCAAGCTGGACAACAGGACTTTACGAAAAAAATTATATTGACGATTATTCATCCGAATATCTGAAATTACACCCTGAAGGATTAAAAAATGGCAAGGAAAAAAAGTCAGAAGTAAAGGTGTCAGAATCGGATATCAAGGTGCTTTTTAAAAAGAATGCAGACGATGAACTGTTGGATGATTTTAGAAAATTTTTAATAAACAAAAAAGAAGAAATTATGCAACAGGAATTCATTGCAGACAGGGAAATAATTTTAAACTGGATAAAAACGTCAATTGCACGTAAACAAAAAGGCAGAATTGAGGAAAGGCGGGTTGCGATAGAAAACGACGTGCAGATTAAAAGGGCGATAAATATTTTAAATACTTTTCATAAACTGCAATCTTCAAAATGAAGAGTAAAAATAAAAACGTTTTTCCTGCGGCTATTGTCGTTGTTTTGATTATTTGCAGTTTCTTATATTATTATTATAAAAATGTTTATATTGTCAGAAAGCAACAGATAATGCAGGAGAGTTTAAAGATATCTGGAGATGCCAGGGAATTCATTATTAAAAACATACTTTTTGACGAAAATCTGATTATCAATGAAAATCAAAAGCATAACGATATTATGGCAAAATTACCAATAAGATTCATGCCATCAGACGTTAAAAAATATTTTGAAAAATTCGCAGGTAATTACAAAAACATAAAATTAAATTTTAATGAAATTGATGGGAAAGACGTAAAACAGGCAATGGTTGAATTGATGAATGGTAACGAAATTGTTTTTAAAGCACGTTTCGTCCGGAATTCAAAACCAAAAATTGCAATAATTCTTGATGATTGGGGGTATAACGACGAAAATTTAAGATATCTGGAAGAAATAAAATATCCTTTTGCCGTTTCTGTTTTCCCTGACCATGCATATTCTAAAAAAACAGTTAGTGTGGCAAACAAAAACAAAAAACTTGTAATGTTACATCTGCCGATGGAACCGGAACGCAAATTACCACCCGAAAAGAATGCTATAAAAATAAATATGTCGGAAGGCGAAATAAAATATGTTTTAAACAAATTTTTTTCTGAATTGCCTTTTGTTGCCGGAGTAAACAACCATCAGGGGTCGCTGGCAACGATGGATAAAAGGTTAATGAACATCGTCATGAAAACATTAAAAGAAAAAAATGTTTTTTTTATTGATAGTTTAACATCAAATAAATCAGTTGGTTTTGAAACGGCAAAGGAAGCGAACGTTTTAACAAATAAAAGGGACGTTTTCATAGACAATAAAAAGGAAATTGAATATAACGAAGGTCAGATTGAACTATTAAAAAAAATAGCGAAGAAAAAAGGATATGTCATAGGTATCGGCCATGATGACCCGGTGACGTTACAGACATTACAAAAAAATATGCCGATACTTGAAGCGGAAGGTTATGAATTTGTATACGTAAGCGAACTTTTGTTATAAAGGTATTTTTTATGATTATCCTTGGAATAGAAACATCTTGCGATGAAACGTCCGCTGCAGTTTTAAAAGACAATAAATTATTGTCAAACGTAATTTTTTCACAGACGAAAGTTCATAAAATTTATGGCGGCGTTGTTCCTGAAATAGCAGCAAGGGAACATCTGGTTAAGATAGATTCAGTAACTGAAGAAGCGGTAAAAAATGCAAATATTGAATATAAAGACATTGATGTTATATCTGTTACGCATGGACCCGGACTTATTGGCTCATTGATTGTAGGAGTAAGTTATGCAAAAGGAATGGCTTATGGGCTGAAAAAACGAATAACGGGTGTCAATCACTTAGAAGCGCATCTGTTAAGTCCGTTTCTTGAATACGATGATTTTGATTTTCCTTTTCTTGGCATAGTGGTATCCGGCGGACATACCAACGTTTATCTGGCAGAAAAATTTGGGATGTATAAAATACTTGGCGAAACGCGGGACGATGCGGCAGGTGAAGCATTTGATAAGGTAGCAAAATTGTTAAATCTTGAATATCCAGGCGGACCTTCAATTTCTTTTTCAGCACAAAAAGGAGACGCGGGAAAAATAGTTTTTCCCCAGTCGCAGATGAAGGATAAAAGTTATGATTTTTCATTTTCGGGGTTGAAAACGTCAGTCCTTTATTATTTAAAAAACAACAAAGAAGCCATAAACCATGGTAAAATTACGATAAATGACATTGCTGCTGGTTTTCAGAAAACCGTTGCAAGAACGATTGTTAATAAAATTAAAAGGATATGTAAGGAATATAAGATTGATAAGATTGCTTTAACAGGTGGCGTTGCTGCAAATTCATATTTAAGGCAGGAATTGATGAATTTCGGGCAGAAAAAAAACGTCAGGATTTACGTCCCATCCACTACCTTGTGCACTGATAATGCAGCAATGGTTGCTTATGTCGGGTGGTTAAAAGCAAAAGATGAAATTTATTCTGATTTTGATCTGGAAGCAGAGCCTGGTTTGAAATTGTAAAAAAGTTTTTCAACGAACGTCCTTGATGAAAATATTAAAAAAGGAGGTGTCTTATGGATTACGTTGAAATTTTGGAGAAGGTTGGTTTGATTATCCTTTTGAGCGGAGTTATCGGACTTGACAGGGAAATGCGGCATAAACCGGCAGGTATAAAGACGCACATGCTCGTTGGCATGGGGTCAACCATTTTTATGCTCGTTTCAATTTATATTTATCTAAAGTATAAAGGAACAACGGATCCGGGCAGGATTGCAGCACAGGTTGTAACAGGAATAGGTTTTCTGGGTGCAGGAACGATAATACAATCAGGCGGCTCCGTAGTCGGACTTACAACTGCGGCATCTTTATGGGCGGTTGCAGGCATTGGACTTGCAGTCGGATGCGGGATGTATGGCCTTTCAATAATAGTAACCGCTGCAATTCTTTTCGTTTTTATTTTAACAAATAAAATATCACAATTAGTTGGGACACAGATAGAAAACATAAAAGAAATAAATACTAAGATAAAACGAAAATAAAAAAAATTTCATTTACGGTATATTTAAGATACCATAGACAATGATAAAAAATTTTTCTTTAAACAAATGGAGAAAAATAATTTACGTGGTAATAAATAATGCATTAATTTGTTAAACATAGAAAGTAAAAGGCACATAACATGAATTTGATACAAAAAATAAAAAAATTTCCTTTTGTCCTTGCTCCGATGGCCGGTTATACGGACCATGCGTTCCGTGTAATTGCAAAAGAATATGGTGCATCCCTTGTTTTTACGGAAATGGTATCTGTTTATTCAATAATTCATCATAGACAAAAAATAGAGAAATTATTGTATTTTTCCAGGAAAGAAAAGCCAATTGGCATACAACTGTTTGGAAATAATTCGGATTTGTTTTATGAGGCATCAAAGGTAGCCGCAGGACTTGGTTTTGACCTGATAGATATAAATTTTGGATGTCCGGCTAATAAAGTCGTGAGGACAAAAGCAGGTGCATATCTCCATAAAGACCTTAAAGCAGTTGAACTGACCATAAAAAATACTATTAAGGGAGCAGGTAAATTACCAGTCAGCATAAAAATGAGGAGCGGTTGGGATGAAAATAGCAAGAATTTTATTGAAATTGCAAAGATAGCAGAAGACAACGGAGTCGGAATTATTACGCTTCATCCAAGAACCCGGTTGCAGATGTTTAAAGGAAAATCAGACTGGGACGACATAAAGAAATTAAAAAAACGTTCCGGACTGTTTATAATCGGAAGCGGGGACGTCGTAGACAGGCAATCTGCATTAAAAATGTTAAATGGAACCGGATGTGATGCGGTCATGATAGGCAGGGGTGCAATTGGCAACCCGTTTATTTTCAGGGAAATAAAAGATAAAAATTACAGTCCGACTTTTCAGGAAAGAGTAAAAACTGCAATGAGGCATTTTAAACTGCTATATAAGTTTAAAGGCGAGCGTGGCATATTTGAGATGAGAAAATTTTACGGAAAATACATAAAAGGTTTTTCAAACGCATCTGAGGTCAGGAATAAAATAATCACCGAAACCGATAGTAAAAAAATAATTAAAATTCTGAAATCATTGATTTGAATTACGTAAAACGTTTATCAGAACAGCATTCAGAAAACCCCAAACTTCAGTTTAGGGAATAAAATATATCAGCGAGATATTTTATGAATGCACACATTAAAAATGTTTTATCTACTTTGCCAGGAGGGTCCCAGGGTCGCTGCGGAATATCACCGGGATTCCTCGTCCCCTGGTTAATCAACAAATCCCGTAAAGAGAATTTCTACGGGATAAATTAATTGAATTTTTTGTGGGAGACTCGGGCTTTAGCCCAAGGGAGTCCCACTATTTGTTATATTGTCACTATACAACATTTTATACTGATAAGCAGTGTAATATAATTTAAAATTGTATTGTCAAAAATTGACAATCTTATCAAAAATTGACAACCTTTTAATTCTATGGTATGCTATATATAACCAAATTTTACAAAAAGGAATGGCATAAAATATGCTAAATAAAACTATAAATAATAAAAAGGATTCAACGATGACTAAAAATCTTATAATAGTTGCACATAAAGACGTATATTATGTTGCTGCTGCATTACTTTACAAAGCAGTAAAGCAATCTGACATTTATTTTACATCTGCTGATACGTTTGCACAGGATTTAAGCAAGTTTAAAAATACGGATTATGAAAATATTTACGTAACCGGCGTGCGTTTAAAAAATGATTTTGCAAATGAACTAAAGGAAGTTCTCTCATTGCTTTATCAGGAAAAGAAAAAAATCAAAATTTACGTGATCAAAGACAGATTTGAGATAAACGAACCTGATGCAAAATTTTTTACAAATTATCTTATGAAACCGGATGATGACAAAAAAGGGGAATGTCTCATAGACGTTATAAATGAAATTGAAAAACCTCAAAAAGATGATTATTTGCGTCTCAAAAATATTTTTAATTTTTTGGAATTAAAGAATTCAGGCAGGAAAATTAAAGAAGAAGGAAACAGCGCAATCAGTGACATAGTAAATTATATGGAATACACCATAAACATGCACTGGAAGTGGCACGTTGGGAATGACGATGATTTAAGGGAAATGATAATCAAACTTGCAAATAATTTAGTATCTGATGAAGATATAAAAATTGCAAAAAAATACGATACCGATGACCGTTATATGCTTACCGGCAGCAGTAAAATTATGTCTGAATTACGTAAAAAGATAGAATTGATAAGTAAACATCAAAACGTACCGGTGCTTATTTATGGTGAAACCGGAGTAGGTAAGGAAATAGTGGCACGTATGCTTCATGATGGCAGCGATAGACGTGAAAAAACTTTTTTACCGGTAAATTGTGCCGGGATACCTCCCAACCTTATGGAGGACATGCTTTTTGGACATAAAAAGGGCGCTTTTACTGATGCAAAAGATGACAGAAAAGGTATGTTTGAGGCTGCCGACGGTGGGACCATTTTTCTTGATGAAATAACGGAAATGTCCATGGACGTCCAGGCAAAACTTTTACGCGTCCTTGAAGATTTTTGTTTTATTCCTCTTGGTGCTTCAAATACTGTAAAAGTTGACGTCAGGATAATAGCGGCAACGAATGCCAGTGTAAACGAAAAAATAAAGGAAAAAAAATTCAGACAGGATTTATATTACAGAATATCAGGTGCGGAACTTTATGTTCCTTCTTTACGTGAAAGAAAGGAAGACATTAAAGAAATAGCAAATGTCATATTTTATAGGCTACATAAAGAACAGGGATATAAAAGGCACATTCTTACAAAAAAAGAAATTAATATTCTCGAATCTTATTACTGGCCGGGTAACATAAGACAATTACAGAAATTTTTAATAAGATGTCTTATTTTTAATGCAAAGGATGCAGGATTTAAAAAAGTCCTTGATGAAATCGGAGCAGACGATAAAGGAATTAAAGATGCGTTTTTTAATAATAATGATGTTATTACGCTTAAGGAAGCAGAAAAAATGGCAATAAAGCAGGCATTACAAACGTATAATGGAAACAAAACACTTACGGCAAATGGACTCGGCATTGCATTAAATACCTTAAAAAGTAAGATGAAAGAATATGGAATAAACGATGAAAATGGAAAATAGGCGTAATATTTCATGGAAAAAACGTTTCTCCATTAATGCAAAAAACGTTATAAAAGGAGAATAATTATGAATCTTACGTTTTATGGCGGTGCTGGTGAAATAGGGGGCAACAAAATACTGCTCGAAACGTCAAAAACAAGCATGCTTTTTGATTTTGGCATACCTTTTGACAGAGGTGCAGGCATTTTTAGTGGATTTGAATTTGTTTCTCCAAGGGATAAACTCGGACTTCGGGATTACTTTGAGTTTGACATGATTCCGAAAATAAGGGGATTATATTCAAGGGATAGTTTGTATTATACAAAAATGAAATATGAAAAACCATGCATTGACGCTGTTTTCCTTTCGCACTTGCATTCTGACCACGCAGGTGACGTATGTTTTATTGATCCAAAAATATCTGTTTATCTTGGACACGGCACAAAAGCGTTAAACGACGTTTTTAATAAAATTTATTCTAATTTTAAAATGGAATTAAACGGCAATGAAAAAGAATTCAAAACCGGGGATGAAATAAAAATAAAAGATGTCGGCGTCATACCTATGCACGTTGACCATTCCATACCCGGCGCTTATGGTTTCATTATCAAAACGCCGGAAGGAAATGTTGCATACACAGGCGATTTCAGGTTTCATGGTTTTAAACCGCAATTAACAGAAGATTTTATGATTGCAGCGTCAAAAGCAAAAGTAAAAATTTTAATAACTGAAGGAACCCGAATAAAAAAACAGACAGATAAAGTGTTTAAACAAAATTTAACAGAATCAGACGTGGAAAATAATCTTTATGAAGTTATAAAAAGAACGGATGGAATTACTTTTGTTAATTTTTCTTTCAGAAACGTTGACAGGGTAAGAAGCTTGTGCAATGCAACCAAAAGAGCAGGAAAAATATTGGTTGCAAATCCGGGTTTTTTTTATACCGTAGATAATGCCGGGGCTCTAATTACCTCTATGCCCAAAACGTCAGGAAATAAATGTTACAAAGTTTTTAAAAAAGACGGCGATATTCCCGATGAAGAAAAAAGAATACGGGATTATGCAAAACCATATTTTGAAAAAAGTATAGATTATAAATGGGTAAGAAAAAACATCGGGGACGTCGTTATGTTTGTTACTTCGTCCGAATTTATTCAGATGATAGACATACAGCCCAAATCGGGAACTTTTATATTTTCCATGTCTGAACATTATCTGGAAGGAGAAGAAAACGAAGAATATAAATTATGCCTTGAAAACTGGCTTCATCATTTTGGAATTAAGTTTGAACAGATACACTGTTCTGGTCATGCAGACGGGGAAGGAGTAAAAAGAATGGTGGAAACGATAAATCCGGAAATAGTCATCCCGGTGCATACCGAAGCGCCGGAGGAGTTTAAAAGATTTTGTAAAAAGGTGGTTTTACCGGAAAAGGGAAAAAAAATAATTTTATAATGATAATCTGGGATTTATTATGAAAACAGAAAGAAATATGGCTAAAATTATTTGATATGTAGTAGATGAATTACTATCCATTATGTTTATTGGAACAGCATTCAGAAAACCCCAAACTTCAGTTTAGGGAATAAAATATATCAGCGAGATATTTTATGAATGCACACATTAAAAATGTTTTATCTACTTTGCCAGGAGGGTCCCAGGGTCGCTGCGGAATATCACCGGGATTCCTCGTCCCCTGGTTAATCAACAAATCCCGTAAAGAGAATTTCTACGGGATAAATTAATTGAATTTTTTGTGGGAGACTCGGGCTTTAGCCCGAGGGAGCCCCACTACAAAAAAATATAACAATTTACCGGACCGTAATGTCCTACTTTAGCATCGTTTTTTTTACTAATATCACTTTTTAAGTCCTATATACAAAATTTTAAAAAAAGTACTTGACAAATACGTAATTACTTTGTATACTTAAAGTAATTACGTATTTTAAAAATTTATAAAAGGAGGAGACGTTTATGAAACTGCAGGTTGTAGAAATCGGAAATTCAAAAGGCGTTAGAATTCCAAAGGCGATTTTAGAACAGGTTAAGTTTGACAAGGAAGTAGAACTTGACGTATCAGAAGGAAAAATTGTATTAAAAAGGATTTATGACCCAAACAGAGTATTTGGCTTTGAAACGATTGCAGAGATGGATGACGGCACATTGCATCAGGTATTAGGCAGGGTAAACACGGCTGATCTTATTATTGCATTAATGGATGCAGGAAAGGAAATAAAGGAAGCAGTTTACCGTAATCTGTCAGAACAAAAAAGAAATTATGTAAAAAGCAAAGTCACAAGACTTGAAAAAGGTAATGCAAAAGATATTCTGATAGAATACAGCCGCAATGTAATAAGTGATGCTTTTGTGGAGTTGCTGAGACAATAAAAGAATGTCCGATAAGGATGTTCAATGATGATGTTTTAAAAGAAAGGGCATCAGCAACGAACAATAATATGAATACCCTTAATCCAAGGTTTTTCTTGTTTATCCTTGGTTAATATGATAATATTCTATTAATCCATTATTTTAATATAACTATCCGGTGGTTGATGAACAAAAAAAACAAAATTAACGAAAAGAATAATGTTGTTGAAAATAACGGTAAAAAAGAGAAAAAAAATACGAATTTCTGGAGTAAATATAAAATACAGATATTAATTTCTATATTGTTTATTATTTTATTATTAACATCTTTTGCTACCATATACGATTCGTTTTTTAATTCTTTACAATTCAGTTTTTTTGAGAAGTTAAGGATGCCTTTTAATAATCTTTATTTTATGAATCATAAAATGGCATTTCCGGAATTTTTTGCAATTGACCTGCTCGTTATTATTCTGATTCTAACGTTATTTTTTATTCTGTATTTAAAAAAAATAAAAGCAGTAAAAAACTGGAACAATTTTACAAATAGATTTCTTTTTTTTACGATAATATTTATTTTTTACTTTTTATTTCTTACTTTTGTATTCATAAATAAATTTATTGTTTTACAGATAATTTTATTTTTTTCTTTGTTGTTTTATTTTTTCGTACACGCCATATATTATGACGTAAAAAACGGCGTTAATTTATTAAAAAATAAATATTTAACCGGTAATGAATTTAAAATACTGATTTTTTATTCATTGTTTATTCTTATTTTATATTTTTTTGACTATAGGTCATGGAAATATTCTTACATAGGCGATGAATGGGCTTTTTTTGAATATGCCAGTGGAATTATAAACGGAACTGTTAAATTAAACGTATTTACAGAATCGGGAGTATATGGCTATCATCCGGTGATGTCGTCGGTCTGGCAGGCATTTATAATGCTAATAACCGATAAAGGACTTTTCGGATGGAAATTAAGTTCAGCACTGATTATCCCTTTGTCAATAATACCTTTTTATGTATGGAATAAAATGGTATTTAACAGAACAGTTGCCATAATTTCAACCGTAGTATTTTCTCTGTCAAATACAATGATTGCATTCAGCCATATCGGATATAATAACGTTCAGGCAATTTTTTTCTATGTTACCGTTTTATGTCTGCTTGAAATTGCCATAAGAAAAAATTCAAATTTTTATTTTATTTTGACTTCTATTATAATGGGATTAGGTTTTTACACGTTTTATGCTTCAAGATTAATGATTATTATTGCAATAATTTATATTGTTTTTCATCCCAAAAGAAAAAAATTAAAAGTTTCCAGATTTATTCTGCCTTTGCTTTTATATTTTATTATCATATCCCCGATAATCTTCCAACCCGATTTTTTACATCACATGTTCAGACAATCGGTAATATCAGGGAGTGAAATAAGAAACCCGGAAGAACGTCCTTTGTATCTGGTATTAAATTTTGTCCATTCTTTTTTTGCGTTTTTAACGAAGAGCAAAAATTCACATTTTATGGTTGACGGATTGGTTGATATTTTTTCTGCAATAGGAATATTGTTTGGTTTTATATGGATGATTGCTTCGCTTATTAAAGATTGGCGGGCAAAATTCATTTTAACGGCTTATATATTACTGGTATTTTTTATAGGAGCATTGCAACAGTATAATTATCCCGTTAACACCCGATTGATGTTTTTGATTCCGATATTGTCGACGATTTCAGGTGTTGGATATTCCCGGATGCTCGTCCTCGTAACGTATTTTAAGAAATCCCGTAAAATATTTAAATTTGCAATGGGAATGATTTGCTGTTTGATTTTTCTTGTGAATATTTATGTTTTTTTCGTAAAAATGCCGCAAAAACTCCAGTTTACAAAACAGGCTTATATAATGAAATTTCTTCAAAAATACGAAAAATTAGAGAAAATAGTAGTAACGTCTCCTGACGTCGTAAATCTGGATAATTTGTTAAAAACTTATAAACTTGAAAAAAATACGGTTATTTACAGGTTAAATCAGTTTGAAACCGCGTTAAAAGAAAATAAAGTAAAAAATAAAGCGGTTATTTTTGATAGTGCGGTTATTGACCCTGAAAATAAAATTTCGCGACTTGTAAAATATGGTTATACATATTCTGACAATACAAGCGGAAATGTATTGTTTTATATTTATGATTTTACAAATGATATGGATTATTATAACGGATTTTATGAACTATGGACCACCGGTAAAACAAATTATGTGTTAAAAATGCAAAAGCAAATGCAGGAACCTGGTGAAAATGTTGTTGAAGAGACAGCGGATAAAAAGGTAATAAAATATAGGGTAAATAATAAAACGCAAAAATTCAGATTAATAATACATAAAAATTTTCAATTTGAAAAGATTTATAAAGCAATGAGAAATTCGGAGATAAAAAATTATAAAATAACAAAACCTGAATTTAATGTGCAAATTTCAGAACCTTCTGATATCGATTATGACAATAATTTGAATATTTTGTTTGTTGCAGATTCAGGAGAAAAGAGAATTTTAAAATTTTTAAAAGACAAAGAAGATGCGTTTGTTTTAAAAACAGAAATTGGGATCCCGGGTAAAATAATTAAAAATAAAAGGAATGAAATTTCCGATGTTTTGTTTATAACTTTAAATTCACGGAATGAAACATTATATGTCCTTGATTCCATAGAAGGCAAAATATATGAAATTGATTACAATGGAAATTTAAAAAAAGAAATCGTTCAAAGCGATTATATTAAAAATTCAACCGACATAACGTTTTCAAAAAATAATAATTATCTAACCGTTTGTAATCCGGAAGAAAATTTAATTATGATGTTTGACATAAACGGAATATTAAATGATGCATATTGCACAACGAGAGGAATAGGAGAAGGACAGATGAACAGGCCCGTTTCTTCGGAAATAACGAAAGATAATTATATTTTATTTGCAGATAGTTTAAATGGCATAGTTCAATTGTTTGATAACAACTTAAAATACATAAGAAATTACAGAATTGGAACATGTTCAAGAACACAATTGCCCGATATAAAATACGTAAATCATCCAATAAAACCTTACTTTATCGTTACTCAACCAGACTCGAATAGAATTTTTGTATATCTATTAAATGAAGATGCTTTTAGATTAATTAATTTAACGGATAATAAAACCATAAAATTTTTAAATCCGTCAAAAATAACGCAATGCGGAGATGATTTTTATGTACTTGATAATGCAGGAAAATTTATAGTAAGATTACAGTTGCCGCATAATTTTATACTTGAAAAAATCGGTTTTCCTGCGAGGAGATAAAATAAATGTCAATTTCAGATTTATTCAGGACAGGTTTAAAGAAAATAGTTTATGATACATTTAAATTTGAAATGAACGATAATGACTTAATAGTTGAAAAACCACCAGAAGGCAAGGCAGGTCAATTTGGGTCAAACATAGCATTTATTGTATCAAAAATAACAAAGAAGAATCCGGTTGAAATTGCAGATTCTATTGCAAAAAAAATGAAAGACGACATTCTTTTTTCAAACGTTACCGTAATCAGACCGGGATACATAAATTGGGATTTAAATGACGATTTTTATAAACAGGAACTGATAAAAATAATAAGAAAAGAGGACTATTTTGTAAATAAAGCGGTAAAGGAAGAAAACATAAACATTGAATTTGTCAGCGCAAATCCAGTAGGACCTTTAAACGTAGTGAGCGGCAGGGCGGCAGCTTATGGGGACGTTATGGCTAATCTATTGGCATATAACGGTCATAAAATAACCAGGGAATTTTATGTTAATGACCACGGAAATCAGTTAAAATCATTTGCCGTTTCATTAAAAGAAAGGTATCTTGAATTAAACAAAATTAAAGAAAAAGCAGATATCCCGGAAGATGGCTATAAAGGTGAATATATAACTGATATAGCACGAAATATTGCATCGCAATCGCCAGATGTAAAGCAGGATGTTTTAAATTTACTAAAAGATGGCAAAGAAGATGATTTAACGATGTTTTTTAGGCATTTGGGACTGAATTACATACGGACATGGCAGGAAAACACATTAAAAAATTTTGGTATCCGATTTGACGTGTGGTTTTCCGAAAATTCGTTATATGAAAAAAATTACGTTGAAAAGATTTTAAACAAACTAAAGGAAAAAGACGATAGATTGATATATGAAAAAGATGGGGCATGGTGGTTTAAAACCACGATTTTTGGAGACGATAAGGACAGGGTAATAAAAAAATCAGACGGCGAATTGACGTATTTTGCAAGTGACATTGCATACATGCAGTCAAAAATTGATAGAGGTGCCGACAAAATCGTAATGGTGTTGGGGCCGGACCACCACGGATACGTAAAAAGAATAGAAGCAATAATACAGGCATTGGGTTACGAAAAAGACAGATTAAAAATTATAATTTTACAGCAGGTAAATCTGATTGAAGGCGGAGAAAAGAAAAAAATGTCAAAAAGGGAAGGAAAATTCGTATTGCTTGACGAACTTTTGGATTCTGTTGGAGTTGACGCCGCAAGATATTATTTTTTGATGAGAAATTACAATTCCCATCTTGATTTTGACATAGAAATGGCAAAAGAACAGTCGGAAAAAAACCCGGTTTATTATGTTCAGTATGCTTATGCACGTATTTGCAACATACTTTTATTCGCAAAAGAAAAAAACGTTGATTTTGATAAAGTGGATGTGGAAAAAGACATTGACTTTGGGAATCTTGAAAAAGAAGAAAAAGATTTGATAACCGCTATTTTACAAACGCCAGACGTGTTTAAAATTTCAATGGAAAAATATTCACCATCTTTTGTTGTCAATAATTTATACGGCATTGCATCCGTTTTTCATTCGTTTTATAATAAATACAGGGTGGTTACAGAAGATAAAAATTCCACTTTAAAAAGATTGTTGATAGTTCATGCATTAAAGGCGACTTTTTTAAACTATTTCAAAATTCTTGGTATCACTGCAAAAGAAAGGATGTAGAGGTATACATTTATGGAAGACAAAACATTAAAAGATATAAAAAGAGAAATGGATAATTTTAACAAAGAATTAAAAAAAATGAAGGATGAAATAGCATCTTATAAAAATTTTAGTAAAGAACTTGAGAACCGTTATGAAGAAATGTTAAAAAAGGAAGAAGCGTTTTTGGGACAGATAAACCAGGAGATTGAACGTGAAGTTACGGTTATGGCTATCGCAACCATTAAAAAAGTGATAAACAGAGAGACGGTTGCCTTAAAAATTTTAAGACGAAGAATAAGAACGCAGGTAAGGCATCAGGTTTCAAAGGAAATTACAAAGGAAATAAACAGAATAATGCCCGAAATCAAAGAATTTGTAAAAGAAGAAGTTAAAAACAAATCCGTTGAAATAATGAACCAGTTAAAAAGACAAACCGGAAAACAACTTGAAAAACAGGTTATTGAGCAGGTAAAAGAAACCACGAACATTTTAAGAGAACAAAAAGAGGAAGTTGAACGTAAGGCCATCATTGACGAATTAACCGGGATATATAACAGACGTTACTTTGAAGCAAAACTGGAAGACGAGTTAACGCTTGCAAAAAGATTCAGGACCAATCTTTGTCTCATTATGTTCGACATAGATTTTTTTAAAAATATCAACGATACTTATGGACATCAGGCAGGTGATAGTATCTTACAGGAGATGGCATTAACCGCAGGGTCGCTTATGTCAAGCGTTGATTCACTTTGCAGATATGGCGGCGAAGAATTCGTGATTATTCTGCCTGAAACAAAAATAGAGCAGGCAATTGACATAGCGGAAAAATTAAGAAGTGAAATAGAAGAACACGTTTTTTACGTAGGAGATAAAATAGTAAACGTAACAATAAGCGCCGGCATTGCTGAATATCCGACTCATTCGTTGCTTAAGCAGGGATTAATTGAAAAGGCGGATAGTGCTTTATATCAGGCAAAAAATTCAAATAGAAATAACGTAAAAATTGCAATAAAATAAAATTAAAAAGGACTTTATGACAAAGAAAAATTTTAAATGTGTAGTATCTTATAACGGCACGAATTATTTTGGATGGCAGCGGCAGAAAAATGCATCAACAATTCAGGGAGTAATAGAATATTCACTTTCCAGATTTTTTAATAAAGAAATAAAGATTATTGGAGCCAGCAGAACGGATGCAGGAGTTCATGCTTTTGGACAGGTTTTTTCGTTTCAGGCAGATACTGAAATAGGCGGAATGAACATAAAAAACATTTTAAACGATTTGTTGCCGCCGGATATAAGGATAATTTCATCAAATGAAGTTTCTCCGGATTTTAATGCAAGGTATAACGTCCGTGAAAAATTTTACAGATATGTTGTTTTTAACGGAAAAATCAAATATCCTTTTTATGAAAATTTTTGCTGGCACGTCCCTGACGGAATTGATATAAATAAAATGCAGGAAATTCTTTTTTTGTTCCAGGGCGAAAAAGATTATTATTCTTTTTCGGGTTCAGGGACCGATTACGAAAGTTATATAAGAAAAATAAACAGAATTAATGTTAAGGTAAGAAATAAATTCATATTCGTTGATTTTTTTGGCAAAGCATTTTTGCATTTTATGGTAAGAAAAATAACGGGAACACTTTTTTCGTTTTCCATGGATAAAATTTCAAAGGAAGAAATAGAAAAGATGTTCAGGGTTCAGGACAGGACCATATCAAACGTCGTTGCACCACCGCAGGGTCTTTATCTCGTTAAAATAATTTATGAAAGAACAGGTAAAAATCCAAGAAAAACCGGAGACAATGATGAATAAAACGATGTATGTAATAGATGGTAATTCTTATGCCTATAGATTTTTTTATGCAATTCCGCCGCTTACTGCAAAAGACGGGATGGAAGTTCATGCTGTTTTTGGTTTTTTCAATATGATAAAAAAATTGTTTAAAGAAAAAAAACCTGATTATATTTCCGTTGTATTTGATTCACCGGTTCCGACTTTCAGACATAAAATTTATGAAGAATATAAAATACAGAGGGAAAAGATGCCCGAATCGCTTCGGAATCAGATAAAAATTATAAAAGAAATATGTGAAAAAACAGGTATTCAGGTTTTTCAATACGAAGGTTATGAAGCAGATGACATTATAGCAAATTTATCCGTAAAGTTATCAAAAGAAAACATAAAAGTTATGATAATGACGAGTGATAAAGACATGATACAGATTGTAAACGATAACGTTTACATATATAAAATAGGGAAAGACATGGAAACAATTCTTACTCCTGAAAACGTAAAAGAAAAATATGGCATAGAACCTCATGAAATAGTTGACGTTCTTGCATTAATGGGAGATTCATCGGATAACATACCCGGAGTAAAAGGCATAGGAGAAAAAACCGCCATAAAACTCGTTAAACAATACAAAAACGTTAATAACATATTGCAGCATGTAGATGAAATAAAGCCTGAAAAAATAAGGGAATCAATAAAACAATCAACGGACGTTATAAAATTAAGCAGGAAACTGGCAATTTTAAACATAGACGATACAATTCCGGATAGGATAGGATTTTCCCTTGAAAAATGCAGCGTTGATAACATAAACAGGGATTTGCTTGAAAATGAATTTTTAAGGTATAATTTTAAATCCCTCGTTTCAGATAATAAAATTAATCAGGAAGCAGGCATGGCGGCAATGCCTGCCGGAAATATTTTTTCTTTCAACGAAATAGCGGAAGAAATTCAGAAACAAAAAACGATTGCTTTATTTTTTATGGGTAACGAAAGGAAGCCCGAATTATTAATTATCGGTTTTGAAAATCAGGCATATTACATTTTTGGTAAAGATTTTAAAACCATTCCGGATTGTTTTTATAAAAAAAACATCGTTACGAATTCTGCAAAAACCATTTTTTTTCATTCAAACGGGCAAAACGCCGGAACCATTTATGATTTAATGCTAATTTCCTACATATTGCATTCTGAAAAAACATACAGGGACGTTTCACACGTTTTTACGGAATATCTGGGTGGAAATTATCTGTCTTATGATGATGTTTCTGGAAAAGGTGCCAAAAAAGTCAGCATTGAAAACGTCGACAAAAAAATACTTTCTTTATATGCCGGATCGGTGGTAAAAGCGTCTTTTTTAATACTTCCTGAACTTACGAAAAAAATGAAGGTAGAATCACTTGAAAATGTTTATTATGACATTGAATTACCACTTGCAAAAGTTTTATGCATTATGGAAAAGACAGGGTTAAAAATTGACGTAAATTATCTTAATTTATTAATAGAAAAATTTAACAGTAAAATAAATGAACTTGAAAAAAGCATTTATGAAAAAGCAGGTTGCACATTTAATTTAAATTCTCCCAAACAGTTGTCCGACGTGTTGTTTAACAAGTTAAATCTTCAAAAAGTAAAAAAGATAAAGACGGGTTTTTCAACGAATAACGAAGTTTTATTAATGCTACAGAACGCGCATCCCGTTGTGCAGGAAATAATTAATTACAGGACTTTTTCCAAAATTAAGACAAGTTTTCTTGATGTTATCCTGAATTTTACTGACGAAAATTCAAAAATATTTCCTTATTATAACCAGACCGTTGCAGCAACGGGCAGATTATCGTCGTCAGAACCAAACATACAAAATATTCCAGTTCGTGACGAGGAAGGAAGGGAAATAAGGAAAGTTTTTATCCCATTGAATAAAGGAGACATAATAATAAAGGCGGATTATTCTCAGATAGAGTTAAGAATTCTAGCACATTTTTCAAATGATGAAAAATTAATTGAATATTTTTTATCTGATAAAGACATTCATACGATGACTGCTGCTGAAATTTTTGGCATAAATGAAAAAGACGTCATTGAAAATCAAAGAAGAGTAGCGAAAACGATTAATTTCGGTATAATTTATGGAATGAGCAGTTACGGCATGAGCCGAGAACTTAAAATTCCATTAAAACAAGCAGCGTTTTATATAGAAAAATTTTTTCAGACGTATAAAAACGTCCGGAAATATCAGGAAGAAATGATAAATTTTGCACAAAAAAATGGTTATGTTGAAACGTTGTTGGGCAGAAAAAGATACGTTCCGGACATTAATTCAAGTAACAAAACAATGAGAGAATTTGCCGAAAGAATTGCTATAAACTCACCCATACAAGGCACCGCTGCCGACGTTATAAAAAAAGCAATGATTGAAATCGTGGATTTGTTTATAAAAGATAAATTAAAAAGTAAAATGATACTTCAGGTTCATGATGAACTGGTATTTTCTGTTAATGTAGAAGAAAAAGAAAAAATAAAAACGGAGGTTAAAAGAATAATGGAAAATGTTATTAAACTTAACGTCCCGCTAAAAATAAAAACAGGAGAAGGGAAAAACTGGTATGAATGTGGATAAAAAGTTTATAGTCGGAATAACGGGATTGGTAAAGTCCGGCAAAACCACCGTTGCGGAATACCTGAAAAAACACGGCTTTTACGTTATAAACGTAGATAAATTTGCACATTCGCTTTATAAAAAAAACACCTTATTATATAAAAAATTAATAAAAATTTTTGGTAGGAGTATTTTAAAGACGGATTTAAATATTGACAGAAAAAAATTATCGTCCATTGCCTTTTCAAGCCGTTCCATCTATAATAAATTTTGTTCCCTCGTTTATCCGTCATTAAATTATGAACTTGAGAAAAAAATAAAAAATTCAAAAAATGACGTAATTATTATTGATATGGCTGTTTTATTTGAGTCGGGATTTTACAAAAAAACGGATTATATTGTATTTGTAGATATTTCACGGAAAAACTGGTTAAAAAGAATAAAAAATCATTCTAACTCCGGATTTATTAAAAAGGCATTTATTTATCAAAACGTCATTAAAATATCAAAAAAGATTGCATTAAGTAATTATATTATATATAATAATGGAAGTAAAAAGGAACTATATAACCAGATCGTTCTGATGTCGGAAAAGATAAAGGAAATTTTATGGACGAAAAAAATGAAGAATT
>JAGNJD010000065.1 GCA_018000835.1 Candidatus Goldiibacteriota bacterium
TCCTTTAATTGCTTGTATTTCCCATTCTTTGTGTCATAATTATTCGGTCCCATCGTTTCACCTCTGTGTTTGATGTTTTTCTTACAATCTACATTTTAACACATGTGAACGATGGGGCTTCTACTTGTTGCACTTCATTTTACAATCTTTAAATATTTTGCGGGAAACATTTTACAAGCGGCATGCGGTAAATGCCTGCTTCGTTCCGATAAAAAACACAGATTTCGTATATTTCCTTTCAAATTATATGTTTTTTTTTTGACCCACAGACATCAATTAAAATGGAAGGATTAATGTTGAAAAGTAACACTTTTAAATTGCTGATTTCTGAATGCAGATTTTGTTTTCTGTTTTCTGTTTTCTGTTTTCTGTTTTCTGTTTTCTGTTTTCTGTTCTCTGTTCTCTGTTCTCTATTCTCTATCTTCCACTTTCTATTCTCTCATCATGGCATTTTACATTTGCAATATTCCATTAAATTTACCGGACAGCAATGGCTTTTTTCATGTATTACGTATAATCAGGCGTGGCTTAAAAAATTCACTCTTACCATAAAATTTTTTATCCCGGACGGCTTTTTCAGCCACTTCAAATGCCCTCTGCCCCATTTCCATTAATGGTTGTTCTATCGTAGAAAGATTTAATGCTTCGGCTACGTCAAAATTATCGGTTCCGATTATGGAAACTTCTTCCGGAACTTTTATGCCTCTATATGAACAGTATCGCAGCACGCCCTGTGCCACGTAATCACCACTCGAACAATATATTGCATCCGCACCCCTATCAATGAGAATTTCAGCAGTTTTAAATCCAATCTGTCGCAAATCATCCGGCAGATAAAGAGGGCTTTCATATATAAACGAATCGGACAACTTTATTCCATGCTTCTTCAACGTATCTCTATATCCCCGTAAACGCGCTGCCTGTGAATACGCAAACTTCGTGTTCCCGAGTATCAATGCCGGCTTTTTCCTGCCAATCTTTATGAAATGTTCGGCTGCAATTTTTCCACAATAAACGTTGTCAATGTTAAGGTCACAGGTGGCATTTAATAGTCCTCCGTCTACGTTTATAAGCGGAGTTTTTGCTTTTTTAAATTCATTTATTAACTCATCTTTTATTACAACGCCAATTATGATTACTGCATCAGCCGTCTGCTCATACATTACTTTTCTCATTTCATTGTGTACTTCCTGCCAGTCATATCTGGAAGTATGCAGAATAAGGTCGTATCTGCTGTTTACCATTTGTTTTTCCATGCCCCTTATTATGTTCATTTCATATAACGAGAAAAGCCCCGGAGTAACTACCGCTATGTTATTTGTGTATCCCTTTACCAGATTACGTGCAGAGCGGTTTGGATAATATCCCATTTCAGCGGCTTTTTTTCTTACCTTTTTTTTCATTTTTTCACTTATGGTTTTGTCGCCGCTCATCGCCATGGAAACCGTTGAATATGCCACGCCCAGACTTTTTGCAATATCTTTTATCGTTACCCTTTTCATCTGCACTCCTGAAACGTTTAAGATTTACATCATCTTACAATATAAAAATCTTTTTCACAATATTTTATTTGTCTGAACTTTAAATGATTATCCGTTTTTTTTGATTTTGCACTAACGCACAGGGCTGCCCTCACTACTGTCCGGTAAAAAAATATAGATTTAATATAATTTCTTTTAAAATTACCTGTTTTTATAAAATTATTGATTTGATAGACATCAATTAAAATGGAAGGATTGATTGTATTTTTAAAGAATTCATCGAGCCTTTCTGATGAGGGACGTGGCGGTTACAGGGTTGATTTTGAAGGTCTGAAATGAACTGATTATATAAAGCATGCCCATAACATCATCTTATTTTAATACCGGAAAAAGCAATCCTGCAACCATCGATTTAATGCTAATTCATTACGTTGTTTTTTCATGCTTGCGTTTTAATGAAATTTCTCAATCACACGGACTCTCTTTTTCTCTATTTTCTATTTTCTTATAATGGCATTTGTCGCTTATTTTTCTATTTCAAAATAATCAGCACTTCCGGTTTACTTTTTGTTTCTTTTCCTTCAGAATTTTTTGCAAAAACTATTATGTAATATATTCCGTTTGCCATTCCATTAAAATGTATGTCCGTTATTTCTTTCGTGCACGTTTCTCCTGTATTATAAATTTTATCCGTGAATTCAATTTCTTTTATTAATCTGTATCCGGTCGTATAAATTCTTACCTTAACCATTTCTGTTTTCTGCATAACGTTGAAGGATATTTTTAAATTCCCTTTATCCGGGTTATACGGGTTTGGAAATATTAATACGTTGTCTATTTCCGGTTGCTGACTACTTGTTGCCGTCTGCGTTGGAGTTATTATCCACGTCGCTGTTGTCGTTAAACTTGCAGTTATCGTTCTTGTTATTGTAAACGTTGAACCTGGAACATTAAATGTTGAGCTTGTTGTTGGCGTTGCCGTCCTTGTTGCCGTATTAGTTGTCGTAAACGTTAAACTCGGAACATTAAATGTTGAGCTTGTTGTTGGCGTTGCCGTCCTTGTTGCCGTATTAGTTGTTGTAAACGTTGAACTTGGGACATTGAACGTTGAGCTTGCTGTTGCCGTTGCCGTCCTTGTCCTCGTCGCTGTTTCTGTTATTGTCGGAGTATTGGTAGGTGACGGCGGAGTTCCGGTCCACGTCTGCGTTATTGTCGGTGATATGGAATGCGTGGGTGATATTGTTTCTGTCCGGCTTGGCGTTATCGTAAGAGTATGAGTTCTTGTCTGCGTCAGCGTCCAGCTCGGGGTTGCCGTCCGCGTCCACGTTCCCGTCGCCGTCCTTGTCGCCGTTGAACTTGCAGTCATCGTTCTTGTCGGCTGCTGGCTGTTTGTTGCCGTCTGCGTTGCTGTGATTGTCAACGTTGACGTCACCGTGCGCGTCAACGTAAGCGTTTGCGTTTGCGTCCACGTTGGAGTTGGTGTTCTGGTAAGCGTTCTGCTCGCAGAAAAAGTCGGCGTTACTGTCATTGTGATAGTCGGACTTATTAAAATGCAGTTGTAAATGCTTCCAAGTTCGTCTCTGGTCGTTATGTATGAATGATTAAAAACGGATTGAACGTGCGATAAACTATTCTGTGCAGAATCATTTTCAAACCCATTCCACGTCATAAAATACGTCCAGTGTGCATTCTGGGAAACCATTGCATCTGCGTCGGGTATTGTCCCGTTTTCCGTCATTGCTACAAGTTTTTGATTGCCGGTTAAACCAAACAAACCATAAAACGTGCTTGTGGACGGGCTGTAATCTCCCCCGGACAAATAAATGTCCGCGCCTACGACGTCAACGTAATTGTTTCCTGGATACCACGCAGATGCATTTGACGACGTCGTTGATGTCCACACCCAGATTAAATTATTTAAGTTATGATAATTTGTAAACCTGTCAAACATCAGATAATATAATTGCTTGCATGCATTTGCACCTTTTGCTCCCCACCAGAACCACCCACCCTCTGCTTCATGCAAAGGTCTCCATAAAACAGGAACTCCTGCATCCCTTAATCTTTTCAACTGCGCCGCTATTGCATCCATGTCTCTTATTATCATCTGGTATTCCTGTGACGCAGGGTTGTTCATTGCATATTCAACGTCAAAACACGTGCACTCCGTGTAAAAACCTCTCCACCATTCACATCCGGTGGTATCGTATAAACACGTAGGTGCATTCCAGTGCCACTGAAACTGGACTATTCCACCCTGCTGATACCATGATATTGCATTTTCCACTTCATGGGGATCGCCTGCGCCTCTTTCCACCCTTGATGGTGAATAATCCATCATGTCAAATCCGCACAAAGCAGGATATTTCCCCGTATTATTATATAGCCACGTCGCATCAGAAATTCCTGCCTGCCCGGAAATCGTTTTGTTGCCAAAATTATCAACAAGATAACTCATCAGACATTTTGCTGCGTTTGTGGAATTCGGATTTACGAGCGTTTTGGAAACCGTGAGCGGCGGCAGCGTTGCTGCTTCCACTCCAAACCAGTCGAGATAAAACCATCCCCAGTTATGTCTTATCTGTATCGTATTATTGCCTGCGTTAAGCGGGACGATTCCTGCGTTTACGGAAGTAAATCCGGAAGATACTGGAAACGTAACTGACGCCTGAAAAACCCCGTTTACGTAAAGGTCGTTTATTTTCTGCCCCATAGTTGCAGCATATCCGAGAGTAATGGTATACATGCCTGCATTGGAAACGTTTACCGTTACCTGGCAATAATCTCCTGCATTGTCAAAGCCATCAACGTATCCGGAACCCTGGTATCCTGAAAGAACGTTTGAAACGTAAGTTCCGTTTAACGTCCCGCTTTCTGCCTGATATATTATTGCAGCAGAATAAATATAGTTGTTGAAAAGCACAAACAATGTTAAATAAAATATTTTTTTATCCATAAAATCACCGTAACGTCGTTTGATAAATCTTAACACACAATTTGCTATTTTAAAATTATTAATACTTCAGGATTGCTTCTTACTTCGGCATCTTCGGAATTTTTTGCAATAATTATCGCGTAATACGTTCCGGCTGCCATGTCTTTCAGATATTTTTCCGGGATTTTTAGCACGTTTGTCTTTCCTGCTTCATACGTTTTATCCGTAAATTTTATTTCTTTTATCTTTCTGAATCCCATGGTATAAATTTTTACTTTCATCGTCTTGCTTTCCTGCGTTACTTTAAATGATATTTTTAAATCTCCTTTATCTGGATTATATGGATTGGGAAATATTAATACGTCGTCTATTTCCGATTGCTGGCTACCGGTTTGTGTCTGCGTTGGAGTTATTGTCTGCATTACTGTTTCCGTCACTGTCGGCGTATTTGTAGGAGACGGCGGAGTTCCCGTCCATGTCTGCGTTATTGTCGGCGATATGGAATAAGGGAGCAGGACATAGATGGTAAACACTATTTATATACTCTCTGTGAATCATATTGTCAGGAATAATCGGAGGTAACATACAAATTTCTTTTGGTAGGTCAGGATTTTTTTCTTTAACAATATCCCGGGTGGAATTTTCTTTTTAAGCATTAGATCTAACAAAGTTAAAGAATAATTGATAGGTATATGCTTTATCAAAAAAATAACTTCACAAAGATTATGAAAATTTTCAACATCGGACTGAAATCTGTGAGCACCAGGAGGAATAGTTGAGTGCTGCAAACCGTGCTGCAAACAGGTTTTGGTAAAAACAGAAATTTCTTTGGCATTCTATTCATACTACCAATAAATTCACAGCCATTGTTCAGAATTCCGCTCTACATTTCGTCTAAACGAGAAATCTTATCCCGGGTAGATTTTATCTACCCTAGATTTTTTGACTACACTTTTTCCCTGTCTTTTGTTTTTAATATTTTATTAAGAACACCCAGCCTATCTTTATTCATTATTTTCAACCTTTTTAAGTGTCCGCCATGTCTTTCCTTATTCCCTGGTAATAATAAAGATTGTAAAATGAAGTGCAACAAGTAGAAGCCCCATCGTTCACATGTGTTAAAATGTAGATTGAAAGAAAAACATCAAACACAGAGGTGAAACGATGGGACCGAATAATTATGACACAAAGAATGGGAAATACAAGCAATTAAAGGAAAGCGAAAGATGGAAGATAGAGGCGTATTTGAAAGTAGGATTGAAAAGCGTGGAAATAGCAGAAAAGATGGGAAGGAACCGAAGCACAATAACGAGGGAGATAAAAAGAGGGAAAGTAAAGCAGAAGAGGAGTGATTTAACGGAGAAGGAGGGACACTTGTCAACAATGTTGTGTTTCCGAATCAAAAAATTTAACATTGAATAATTGATTCATGTCGTATGATTTGCCATTGAGTTTAGGCATAGGATTTTTCCATTTATCTTGTTGAAGGCGTTCAA
>JAGNJD010000038.1 GCA_018000835.1 Candidatus Goldiibacteriota bacterium
ACTAAACCGTTTGCAATTTGAAATAAAAAAAAAAATACGCCACCACCATGGTCTATGATTACAGTATTGCCATACGCCTTACCGGCAAAGGCGCCTGCAACCCTTCCATGATTTGCAGCCCTTATCTTCGTTCCTTCCGGCGCAGCAATGTCCAGCCCTTTATGCCGCCATGAAGAATTTATTTCGTCATAATTCCTTGCTTTGCCGAAACTGCTCGATATTACCGGGTTATCTATTGGCATTATAAAAGGCAGGTCGTATTTTATCACCGTTAATTTTTCCTGTAGTTTACTTATTGTCCTGTTCTCATTTTGCATGTCAGAAAGAGTATTGCCCTTAAATTTGCCTTTCGTGTTTACCCTGCCTTTTTCTTTTGTCATTGATTTAATGATTATCTTTTCCTTATGATAATATTCATCTTTGTCTGAAAGGCATTTTATTTCCAGATTCTCCTTCCCTGCTTTTGTGTCAAGCGGGATAGGTATTATTGTTCTGTAAACGTATTCCCGCTCCCTGTAATCATATCCGACAAAAAAAACCGGATATTTTTTTTTCATAAAAATTACGTCAACTGCCTTTAGTTCGCTGTAATTTCCTGTTTTTATTTTTATTACACCGCCCTCACGAACAGTATTTGATTCGAGAATAGCGTAAAAAGAAAAACAAAAATTAACAATAAAAACGAAAATAATGGTAAAAACGGTTTTTTTTAAATGCATGGCAGTCCCTGTTCTATGTTTTTTATTAATGCTTTACGGACTTCAATAACCTTTATCCGGTTTTATCGAACCTATGATGTTTTTTATATCACATATTTTGTTTTTATTCAAATAATTATGCAGGTCGTTTATTATTTTAACGCAGGCCATAGGGTCTATAAAATTTGCAGTTCCGACCTGCACTGCGGTTGCTCCCGCGATCAGGAATTCCAGAACGTCTTTATAATTCATAATGCCGCCTATACCTATGACAGGAATCCTTACCTTTCTTGCAACCTTAAACACGGCTGCAAGTGCAACAGGTTTTATTGCAGGTCCTGATAATCCGCCAAAAACGTTTGCAAGAACGGGTTTCCTGGCATTTACGTCTATTGCCATGCCTATTATAGTATTTATGAGGGAAACAGCATCTGCACCGCATCTTTCGCAATGCAATGCAACATCTTCAATGTTTCCCGTATTTGGAGAGAGTTTTACAATTACGGTTTTTTTGAATTTTTTTCTTACCCCTTTTATTATCTTTTCAATTGCCCTTTTGTCTGACGCAAACTGAAGTCCGCCTTTTTTGACGTTTGGACATGAAATGTTTAATTCAACCCCGGATACTTTTGTGTCATTCAAAATCTCTGCTACTTTAACGTATTCTTCCACGTCTCTTCCATAAACGTTTGCAATTACGGTCGTATCGTATTTTTCCAGCAGCGGCAATTTTTGCGATATAAAATTTTTTACTCCGATATTTTGCAGTCCAATTGCATTTAACATGCCCGCAGGCGTTTCAACGATACGCTGGGGCGGATTGCCTTTTACCGGGGTAAATGACAATCCTTTTACTATGATTGCACCAAGTTTATTTAAATCAAAAAAATTCTCAAATTCAACGCCGTAGCCAAACGTCCCTGATGCCGTCATAACCGGATTTTTTAGTTTTAATTTTCCTATGTTAACCTGCATGTTTATTTTATCGTGCATTTTTTCACCTTTAATTTTGTTTTAACGTCCGTAGTATTGCCGCACCGGTTGTCAAAAAATTACTTTGTCCAGGTCAAAAACCGTCCCGTCCTGACATGCCCGCAAATAATCAAAATCACGGTCTTTTTTTATTTTTACGACGCAGGAAAGGCAGACGCCGATTGCACAACCCATGTAGGATTCAAACGATGCAAATTTTTTTACGGCTTTGATTTTGCTTACTGCCTTTATCATTGCCTTAGGGCCGCAGCAAAAAATTACTGAATTTTTAATTTTTCCTTTTTTTAAAAAATCGGTTACCAGTCCTTTTTTGCCATAACTTCCGTCATCAGTAAAAATAAAAACGCCGGAATTTCTGAAATTATCTGGTATTAATTCTTTTTTATTTCTGGCTCCATAAAATAATCTGAACTTTATTTTACGCTCATCAAGCCATTTTGCAAAAAAATGAATTGAAGCAAAGCCGGTCCCTCCTGCAACGAGACAGACAGGCACGTCAGTGTCCGGCAAAAAATCAATATAAGAATTTCCTGCAGGCCCGATAAAATCAATTTTATCCCCTTTTATCTTTTCGCTTAATTTTTTTGTTCCTTCACCTATTATCCTGTAAACTACATCAACCATTCCTTTTTTATGGTCAAATACCGAAAAGGGTCTCCGCAAAAGAGGGCTATAACCATCGCTTACCCTTATGTTAATAAACTGACCCGGCATGGCTGAAAAACGTAGCGACACCGCTATCCTCAGATGCCGGATTTCATCGTTTATCCTTTTGTTAAAAATAACCCTGCCTGTATTTAACATCACGGCCTCACTTTTTTTTGTAATACTCCTGTAAACTTTTTATCATTACGTTTTTTTTCTTCACCGATTCAATGGCGGTCACGACAGCCTGTGCCCCGGAAAGAGTGGTGGTATAAGGTATGCCGAGCATTATGGCCTTTCGTCTTATTTCAAAATCGTCGCTTCTTGATCCTTTTCCAACCGGAGTATTTATTATCAGGTCTACTTTTTTGTCTTTTATCATATCCACTATGTTTGGTCTTCCTTCCTGAACCTTTTTTACCTTCTCAACTTTTATGTCTGAATTTGCAAACGTATTTGCCGTGCCTTCGGTTGCTATAATTTTGAATCCCATATCCTCAAATTTTTTTGCAACAAGAACTGCATCCCTTTTATCCTTGTTTTTTACGCTTATAAAAACCGTCCCGGATAAAGGCAGTTTCTGTCCTGCTGCTATCTGGGATTTATAATACGCCCTGCCGAAATCAACGTCTATTCCCATCACTTCACCGGTTGACTTCATCTCCGGACCTAAAACAGAATCAACTCCAGGAAATTTTGAAAAAGGGAATACAGATTCCTTTACTGCAACCCATTTTAAACCAAGATTTTCCTTTACGCCAAGTTCTTTTATGCTTTTTCCTATCATTATTTTCGTGGCGATCTTTGCCCATGAGATTCCTGTTGCCTTTGAGACAAAGGGAACTGTCCTCGATGCTCTCGGATTTACCTCCAAAACGTATACCACGTCATTTTTTACTGCATACTGGACATTCATCAATCCCTTTACATTTAATTCAAGTGCCAATTTATATGTATTATCCCTTATTTTATTTATAATGTCCTTACGCAGTGTTATAGGCGGCAAAACGCATGCAGAATCGCCTGAATGTATTCCTGCTTCTTCAATGTGTTCCATTATTCCTGCAATTACAACGTCCCTGCCGTCAGCTACGCAATCAACATCAATTTCTATTGCATCTTCCAGAAATTTATCTATGAGAATAGGATATTTTTCCGAAACAATAAATGCCTCTTTTGCATAATTTTTGAAACTTTCGTCATCATATACTATCTCCATGGCACGGCCGCCAAGCACGTATGATGGTCTGACAAGAACCGGGTATCCTATCTTTTTTACAATTTTCCATGCTTCATCCAGACAATAGGCAGTTCCGTTTTCAGGTCTCGGTATTTTTAATTTTGTAAGAATTTTATCAAATTTTTTCCTGTCCTCTGCTATATCTATTGACACTGGAGATGTCCCTATGATTTTTATTTTATTTTTATACAAATACATCGCAAATTTTAAAGGCGTCTGCCCCCCAAACTGGACGATAAAACCGGTGTCCCTGCCTTCTTCATCCGATATGTTTAATACGTCTTCCATCGTCAATGGCTCAAAGTAAAGTTTGTTTGAAGTGTCATAATCCGTTGAAACGGTTTCAGGATTACAGTTTACCATTGATACCTGATATCCCTGCTCGCGCAGTGCAAAAACCCCATGCACGCAGCAATAATCAAATTCTATTCCCTGACCAATGCGGTTTGGACCACCGCCTAAAATCACTGCTTTTTTTACGTCAGATACGGGATTCTCATTTTCTTCCTCATAAGTGGAATAAAGATACTGTGCCTTTGCTTCATATTCACCGGCACACGTATCCAGATGCTTGTAAACCGGATTTATTCTGAATTTTTTTCTGACGTTTCTGATCTCACTCTCCCGTAAATTAAAAATTTTTGACAGTTGCACGTCTGAAAAGCCTTCCTCTTTTGCTCTTTTAATAAGGACTGCTGCCTCTTTTTCCTTTGTTTTTGAAATAACCTTGTTTTTCTTTGCCCACCTTTTCATATCATGCTCATAGTCCAAAATTTCTTTTAACTGCCCTATAAACCAGAGGTCTATCTTTGACATCTCGTTTATTTCTTTTGGAGACATACCTTTTTCAAGTCCGTATCGGATATACCACAACCGCTGGGAATTCGGTTCCCTGAGTTTATTTTTTATGTCTTCAATACTTAATCCGGATAAATCCGCGTCTTTTCCGTCGCCTCCAAATCCGAATCTGCCGGTTTCGAGAGAACGCATTGCTTTCTGTATTGACTCTTTAAACGTCCTTCCTATAGACATTACTTCTCCAATTGCTTTCATCTGCGTGCCAAGAACGTCCTTTGTGTCCTTGAATTTTTCAAAAGTAAACCTCGGGACCTTTGTAACGACGTAATCAACTGCCGGCTCGGATGACGAAGGGGTCTTTCCAGTCATAGTATTCATTACTTCGTCGAGCGTGTAGCCTATTGCAAGTTTCGTTGCAACCCGTGCTATCGGAAAACCGGTTGCCTTTGATGCAAGTGCCGATGAACGGGAAACGCGTGGATTTAATTCTATGACTTTTACTTTGCCGTTTTCAGGATTAACGGCAAACTGGATATTTACCCCGCCGTTAACTCCTATTTCCCTCATAATGTCTATACCCGCATCTTTTAATAACTGTGATTCCCGTGCAGTAAACGTCTGGGCAGGCGCTGCGCATATTGAATCTCCCGTATGCACACCCATCGGATCAAAATTTTCTATCGTGCATATTAATATAACGTTGTCCCTGTGGTCACGCATAAGTTCAAGTTCGTATTCTTTCCATCCCAGAACCGACTCTTCAATCAAAACCTTGTTTACAGGAGATTCTCTTAAACCCATTAAAACTTTATCCCTGAATTCCCCCATATTATATGCTACCGAACCACCTGCACCGCCAAGAGTAAATGCCGGCCTTATAATGATCGGAAATCCTATTTTTTCTGCTGCCTTTACTGCTTTATCAACGGAGTCAATGTATTCGCTCTCCGGGACTTCCAGACCTACTTTTTTTACCGCTTCCTTGAAAAGCAATCTGTCTTCTGCCTTTGCTATGGCTTTATAATCTGCGCCAATAAGTTCAACCCCGTATTTTTTTAATACACCTTTTTCAGAAAGGACTGCACCAAGGTTCAGGCCGCTCTGTCCGCCCATGGTTGGAAGTAACGCATCCGGCTTTTCCTTTGCTATTATTTTTTCCACGTATTCAGGATTTACCGGTTCTATGTAAGTTCTGTATGCAAATTCAGGATCGGTCATTATTGTCGCGGGATTTGAATTAACAAGGACTACCTGATAGCCTTCTTCCTTTAACGTTTTGCACGCCTGCGTTCCAGAATAATCAAACTCACATGCCTGACCAATTACGATAGGGCCTGAACCTATTATCATGATTTTTTTTATGTCTTTTCTTTTGGACATATTATTTTACCTCCCTGAAAGTTTTAATTTTTTTTATGAATTTGTTAAAAACAAACGGAGCATCATGGGCACCCGGCCTGGGCAATGGATGATACTGGACGGAAAAAGATTTTATCGCGGATACTTCAATGCCTTCCACGGTTTTGTCGTTTAAATCCACGTGAGTTATGCGAACTTTATATTTTGACTTCTTAAATGAATCAGGTGCAACTGCAAAACCATGGTTTTGCGATACAACTTCTACAGCATTTGTGTCAAGATTCTTTACAGAATGATTTATGCACCTGTGTCCGGATTTCATTTTATAAGTGCTGCCGCCAAGGGCCAAACCAAATATTTGATGTCCAAGTCCTATCCCTAAAACCGGCTTTTTCCCAAGGAGTTTTTTAATTTCTTCAACCAGAAAGTCATATTTTTCCGGATTACCGGGACCGTTTGAAATAAATATGCCGTCAGGTTTTAATTTTAAAATATCCGCTGCCTTTGTTTTTACCGGAACGACTGTTACGTCACAGTTGCATGAGTTCAGCATTCTTAAAAAACTTTCCATTACGCCACAATCAATTACAACAATTTTTAATCTGGTTTTATTATCGGAAATCTTTATATATTGTTTTTCTTTTTCAAAAACGTCCAATGCAATTAATTTTTCTTTTCTGTCCCATTTATAAATTTTTTTTGTGGACGTTTTTGATGCTAAATCAGCATCGTCGGTATCGCTTGCATGGTTTAATTTCTTCATAAGTGATCTTTTGTCAAAATCCATAGTTGATAGTATGCATTTCATCTCTCCGTTTTTTATTACGTGCTTTACTACGGCGCGCGTATCAACCCTTTCCATTGCAACGATTTTCTGCTTTGTTAAAAAATCCCGGAAACTTTCCTTTGCCCGCCAGTTACTCGTAACCCTGCTTATCTGCTTTGCGATTATGCCTGCACAATGAATCTTATCCGATTCGTTATCATAAGGATTTATGCCGTAGTTTCCTATCTCAGGAAATGCAAAACAAACAACAAGTCCGCTGCAGGTAGGGTCAGTTATTATTTCCTGGTATCCAACGTCTGCCGTGTTGTAAACTATTTTCCCTGTCGTCTCGCCTGATGCAGCAGCCGACACGCCTTCAAAACATTTTCCATCCTGTAACATTAAAATTGCTTTCTTCATCTTTTTCCTCCGTCTTTATTTTATTGTTCGTTACTGATGTTACATATTTACATGGCATCCTTACCGGACATCAAACTTTGTTTTCATAAATTATCCTTCCGTTTTTTATTACAATTTTTATTTCACCTTTCATCTTCTGACCTATAAAAGGTGAATTTGAAGATCGGGAACCAAAAAAATCCGTCGTAATTTCAATTTCCTTATTTATGTCCGCTATTGTGATATCTGCTTCTGTTCCTATGGAAAGCGTTCCTTTTTTCAGATTTAAAATTTTTGCAGGATTTATGGTTATTTTTGAAACTGCCTGCGCCAGGGTTAAAACGTCCTTTGAAACAAGTTCGGTTATAATTAGGGGGAATGCCGTTTCAAGGCCTATTATTCCAAAAGATGCAACACTGAATTCCACGTCCTTGTCAAGTTCTGCATGCGGTGCATGATCCGTTGCTATAACGTCAATTACGTCGTTTTTTAACGCCTTTTTTATTGCCTTCACGTCTTCTTTTGTCCTAAGCGGCGGTTTCATTTTATAATTTGTGTCGTAATTTACGAGCATTGACTCATCAAGAGTAAAATGATGCGGGGTAACCTCTGCCGTCACGTTTATTCCCTGTTTTTTTGCCCACGATAATAATTCTATAGACCCTTCGGTTGAAATGTGTGCGATGTGAAGTTTGCCGGAAACTTCTCTTGCAATAAGAATGTCCCTGGCAACTATTACTTCTTCTGCTGCCTTTGGAATGCCCTTTAATCCAAGCAGGGTTGAATAATAACCTTCATTAATCAGTCCGTCAGCAGACAAATTTACGTCTTCACAATGTTCTATAACCGGTATGTTAAACATCTTGCAATATTCCAGTGCCCGCCTTATTATTTCAGAATTTTCAATACAGGAACCGTCGTCTGATATTGCAACAGCACCTGCCTTGAAAAGTTCTCCGACGGGAGCAAGTTCTTCGCCTTTTCTTTCTTTTGTAATTGTGCCTATCGGCAAAACGTCTATCAATCCAACCTGTTTTGATTTTAAATTAATGAATTCCACCATTGCCTGGTTGTCAATCGGAGGAAGTGTGTTTGGCATACAGCATACCGTGGTATATCCGCCTTTTACCGCTGCATCAGAACCGCTCTGTATGGTTTCCTTGTATTCATAACCCGGCTCCCTGAAATGCACGTGCATGTCAATGAAACCAGGCATTACGACGAAACCGGTTGCATCAATTATTTTTGCATCGTCAGTTGAAACGTTTTTTGCAACTTTTTCTATTTTGCCGTTTGAAACAAGGACGTCCATCTTTTCTTCTACCTTATTGGCCGGGTCAACGACCAGACCATTTTTAATCAGCATTTTCGTCATTTTTTTTACCTCCCCCTATCAAATATAAAACTGCCATTCTCACGGCAACTCCGTTTGTTACCTGCTCTTCTATGACAGAATGGCTGCCGTCTGCCACGTTTGGAGAAATTTCAATGCCACGGTTCATTGGGCCGGGATGAAGCACGAGACAATCCGGCTTTGCAAGTTTTAATTTTTCCGTATTTATGCCAAAAAGCATCGCGTATTCCCTTATCGTGGGAAAAAGATTTTTTTTCTGACGTTCAAGCTGCAGACGCAGTATGTTTATTACGTCAACGTCTTTTATTCCGGACTCAACGTCCGTAAAAACCTTAACGCCTAATTTTTCTATGTCTTTGGGAATCAGGGTTGATGGTCCTATAACGCGGACGTCTGCCCCGAGTTTCGTAAGTCCCCATATGTTTGAACGTGCAACTCTCGAATGCGTAATGTCGCCGACTATTGCAACTTTTAAACCTGCAATTTTTCCTTTTTTCTCTCTTATCGTAAAAATGTCGAGCAGTCCCTGCGTGGGATGCTCATGCATTCCATCTCCGGCATTTATTACGCTTGATTTAATCCTCTGGCTTAAATAAAGCGGCACGCCTGAAACGCCGTGTCTTATTATTACTATGTCTATCTGCATTGCTTCAATGGTTTTAACCGTATCAAGAAGCGTCTCTCCTTTTACTACCGAACTTGTTGCTATCGTAAGATTCACCGCATCTGCACTCAGTCGTTTTGCAGCGAGTTCAAAAGAAGTCCTGGTCCTCGTTGATGGTTCAAAAAACATGTTAACAACGGTCTTGCCTTTTAAACTCGGAACTTTTTTAATTGGTCTTAAAATAATTTCCTTAAAAGAAGCTGCCAGGTCCAGTATTGCTTCTATGTCTTCTTTTGAAATTTCCTGCAGGCCTATCAGATGTTTAAAAGCCATTATTTACCCCCTTTCTTTTCTACAAGATATACTTTATCCTCTTTTCCCAATTCAAAAATTATTTCTTCGTTTTTATTCGTAGGGACGTTTTTTCCGACATAATTTGCCTGTATGGGGAGTTCTCTGTGGCCACGGTCAACAAGAACTGCAAGTTGTATCGTTTTTGGTCTTCCGTATTCTATAAGGACGTCCATTGCAGCACGACTTGACCTTCCCGTAAAAAGCACGTCATCAACCAGTATTATATTCATACCGTCAATGTTAAAATTAAGTTCCGTTGTTGTGGCCTCTCTTTTTGCAGAAATGGAATAATCATCCCTGTAAAAAGTAATGTCAATTGCTCCAACCGGCACTGATATGCCTTCTATCTTCTTTATGTTTTCTGCTATACGTTCTGCAAGGATGTCTCCCCTTTTTCGTATGCCTACTATTGCAAGATTTTTTGCCCCTTTGTTTTTTTCAAGGATTTCATGGGATATGCGCATAAGTGCACGCGAGATGTCTTCTTTGTCCATAATTTCTGATTTTATTTTTACGTCGTTATCCATAAAGCACCGCCTTTTTGGCAGCACAGGTCTGGTAAGGGCGCGGCAGGATGAAGGCATAAAAAAACCTTCTTTCCTGCAGGCACGCAGTAAGAAGGGATTATATATTTCAATTCTTCCTTACCGGCCTCGCAGAGCCAGTTTAAAGGATTTCATCTTTCAAATTTTGTAAAAGTATACCAGAAAATTTTTAAATGTCAAGGATTTTTTTTTAGTTACGTAACATACGTCATTTTTTAAGTTGACATTTTTTTTTTATTAAATATAATATAAAAAACGTTTAAATAATTTTTACGGAGGTAAACATGTCAAAAAGAACATCTTTCATTATTGTATTTTTTGTTTTTATTTTTGCTCTAACGTTAAATGCAAAAGTAGGCATTGAATTACGCGGCGGAGCAGAAATATTTTCGCCTTCTGAATTTAATACGGATTTTTCGAACGTATTTGTAAATTCCCAGTATTACTCCGTTTTACCTGACGACAAATCAAAACTTGATGAAATTAATCCAATGTTACTGGACGTCGGGACATTAATCAAATTTTTCGTTACGGACAACGTTTCCATTAACTTTAAAGCCGAACTTCTGGCAAACGACACGGATAACATAATAAACATTGATGACATTGAATGTCTTTATTCTCATGCAGTTTTTACGATAGGTTATTTTGGTCTTGGTGCGTCATATAATTATCCAATAACGAAAAATTTCATTCTGGGATTAAACGCAAGCGGCGGTTTATTTGCCAATTTTTCAAGTTTCTGGGAAATAGGAGCATTTGACGACCCAGGAGCTATTACAAAATTAACCCAACTGCACGTTCCTTTGACTCAAAGCGTATATGACATAACCGACGTTTTTTTTGGCGGTGACATAGAAGTTGGAATACAATATCTCTTTCTTGAAAATGCAGGGATTTCAATATTCGGCGGATACAGAATTGCAAATTATTCCGTTTCATATCCTTCCTCAGGTGTATTTGCAGAAGAAATTGCCGGTGAAAAAATAATGAAAGCACAATCAATTAATTTTTCAGGCCCTTATTTTGGCGGCGGTTTTGTATTCTATCTTGGCGGGGAATCAAAACCGCAAACAGCAAAAGCAAAATCAGCAGCAGAAATTTCAAAATATGAAAAATACGGAGATACATATTATAAACAAAAAAATTACGATTATGCCTTAAAATATTATTCTGCCGCACTAAAAACCTCACCTAACCCCGGCCTTTACAAAAAACTTGGTTTATGTTCCTATTATTTAAAAGACATAACAAAAACAATTGAATACATGCAAAAATATCTCGAATCAAATCCTGACGATGTTCAGATGAAGGAATGGCTTGAAAAAATAAGGTAAATGGGACCCACTCGGGCTAAAGCCCGAGGCTCCCACAAAAAATTCAATCAATTTGTCCCGTAGAAATTCTCTTTACGGGACTTCGTTGATTGACCAGGGGACGAGGAATACCAGTGATATTCAGCAGTGACCCTGGAACCCTCTTGGCAAAGTAGATGAAACATTAATTTATATTCGCATTCATCCCCAAACTGAACTTTGGGGTTTTCTGAATGCTGTTCCAATAAATATTTTCAATTTTTTAGTACGTTTTTTTGTTTCTCTTTTTCTTTTTGATTTTTTTCAACGAATATTTTTTCGCCTGTCCATGGATTTTTTTCCGTCCAATACATTACGGAAGACCATGTCCCCGGCGTTGGAGTAAAAATCTGTATCTGCTCAGGCGTAAATTTTAATTCTGATTTTATGAAATCCCTTAATTCCAGCATGTCCTTTTTTGTGCAACCCGGGTGTGCCGCAATAAAATAACAGGTTAAAAATTGTTTTTTGCCTTTTTTCCTGTTTTTTTCAGAATATTTCCTTATAAACTCCCTTAATTCCCTTTCCCCTTTTTTACCCATCAGGTTTAATATTTTTTGTTTGGTATGTTCAGGTGCAATTTTCAACTGCCCTGAAACATGATTTTCTATCAATTCATCCAGATATCTGTCACCATATTCTTTGTCATTAATGACAAGGTCATATCTTATTCCGGAACTTACAAACGCTTTTCTGACTCCTTTTATTTTTTTTATGCTTTGAAGTAATTTTATCTGCTCTTTATGGGAACAATCCAGATAAATGCATTGTTCAGGAAACGCGCATCGTTTTCCTTGGCAGTGACCGTTTTTTAATTTTTTACATCCCATTGCATACATGTTTGCGGTAGGTCCGCCAACGTCATAAATAATTCCGTTAAATTTCTTTTTCCCCGTCATTCTATTAACTTCCCCCAAAATTGACTCCATGCTCCTGCTTGTTATTACATTGCCCTGATGAATGCTTATTGCACAAAAATTGCATTCTCCAAAACATCCTCTGTGAGTGGTTATTGAAAATTTTATCGTTTCAAGTGCCTTTATTTTTCCCATATTTTTATAATAAGGATGCGCATCGTATTCATAATCAAGATCGTATATTTTATCCAGTTCCGGCGGAGTTAACGTATCCTGCGGCGGATTTTGCACCAGATACCTTGTATCCTGTTTTTGGACTATTCCTTTTGAAATTCCAGGTAAGTTTTCTATGTAAAACATTTTGAACGATTCTATGAATTTATCCTTATCCTTACTTACTTCATCATAAGAAGGAATTTCAACGTAATTCTGCGGTTTTTCGTTTGCTACATAACATAAACCTTTTATTTTTTTAATTTCAGACAAATAATTACCTTTTTTTTCTTTTAAAACACCGGCTAACGCAAGAATTGTTTTCTCAGCCATACCATAAATCAGAAAATCAGCTTTTGAATCAAACAATATTGAACGCCTTATTTTATTGTCCCAATAATCATAATGGGCTATTCTGCGGAGTGATGCTTCAAGTCCGCCTATCACAATGGGAGACGTATTTTTAAAATGTCTGCGTATTTCATTACAATAAACAATCACTGCCCTGTCAGGTCTTTTATCGTTCATTCCACCGGGGGTTAGATCGTCGTTTCGTCTTGGTTTATTGGTTGGAGTATAATTAGATACCATGGAATCCATGCAACCTCCCGTTACCCCCCAGAACAATCCCGGTTCACCAAGCCGCATAATGTCCGGAAAATTTTCTTCATTTCTTTGTTTTAAATCCGGTTGAGCAATTATTCCGGTTCTAAAACCTGCATCAATTAATAATTTACCGATTATGGCAGTGCCAAAATACGGGCTGTCTACGTAAGTATCGCCTGAAACCAGAATGACGTCACAAAAATCCCATCCGAGTTTCTTCATTTCCTGTTTTGTCGTAGGGATAAACATGCTTTACCTCTTAAAAGCGTTACCGGGTGCCGCTTCACAAAAAATATCAGTTAAAGTTTAAAAATATACTTCTATTTATTTTTTTCTTTTTGTTCTAATATTTCGTCCCATTTCTTTTTTGCATCTGCTATCATTACGTCGCGTTCTTCCGGTTTTAATTTATTCCACCATTCAAGTGTTGATTCTTTTAATTCTTCTTTTGCATCGTCGGGGATGAGCACCCATTTATTCTGAATTATGCTTACCACCTCTTCTTTTGATTGCAGAGAAAGTCCAAGCCACCAGTTTTTTGCAGTCAGTATAGTTTCTTTTCTTTCATCCGTATCAAGGGCATTCCACCATTTTTCAACGGTCTTTAATAGTTTTTTTCTTCCGGATTCTCCTATCGCAATCCATCTTTCCTGCAATTTATCAATTAATTTTCTCTGTTCATCAACGCTTGTCTCTTTCCACCATGTTTGTGCAGTATTGTATATTTCTATCCTTTCTTCCTTTGTCATTTTTTTCCATATTTTTTTCGTTTTATTGATGACTTTTATCTGCTCCTTTTCAGTCATTCCATTCCACCAATTCTTTATGTCGTCTACAAATTTTTCCTTTTCCTGTATGCTCATTTTTGTCCACTGGCCTTTTAACATTTTAAGCGTTTTCTTCTTCTGCTCATTGTCCATCGTCTCCCAGATTATCGCGAGCGATTCATAAGTCATCATCTGCGGCGTCGTTTTTTCAAAATCAAACTCAAAACGTTCATCAGTTGCAGGTTCCTGGTATTGCCCATGACAAAATAATCCGAAACCTAAAATTAAAAATATAAAAATTATAAACTTTTTCATATCCGCATCTCCTTATAACATAATTTTCGTTTAATATTATACAGATAATTTTTATTTTTGCAATGCTTCAAGATGTTTTTAAAGGCATAACGATATATAATGACATAATTTAATTGAAAAAAAGCGGAGGGTAAATATATCTGAATAATATAAGAGCCGTCATGTTAATCGTAATTAATCATATCTCTTGTAATTTTTCGTTCACCATCTAATTTGTTTTATAAAAAAACGTTCCTATGCTCCGCTTTTCTTACCGGGTATTACGTAATTATAGAACAAGCCGGCCATTCTAACAGAATACTTAGTATTGGAAAGTATTTTTTTTACGGCCATCATGTAATCCGACATAATTTTGTCTTTTGTTATAGTATTATATTCTTCTTCTATTGTATTTAACCGTTCCTGAAAAATTAATTTCAAAACGGAAAAAAGTTTTTCCGCTCTCTTGGTCTCATCAAAAGATACGTTGTTTGTAAGCGTAACCAGTTTTACTTTATCAAAAGAGCCGTCTTTTCTGTATTCCCCATCAACGTCCAGCAATGCCTTTTTTATGAATTCAGGTGCTTTTCTTGCTGCATTTATCAGTGATTTAATTGCAATTTTAACTGCATCGTCTTTGGGTTTACCCGTCCTTAAAAGAAAATAATGCGAAATAACGACCAAACTTTCTTCCAGCATGGATACAAGCATCATTTTTTCAGTATGTTCCAGTTTAACTTCGGAAAGTTTCTCCTGAGGATACGATTCTTCTTTTCTTACCGGCTCTGTTTTTGTCTGTATTTCTTTCTTTTTTTCCTTTGGTGGTTCAATTTCTTTTCCCGTCTGTTCCTTGGGGAGTACCTGCCTTACGGTTTCATGTTCATATTTTTTCTTTGCAAATTCTTCCTGCAGTTTTTTTGCGGTTTCTTCCCTTTCTTTCTTAACTTTTTCAATTTCTTCCTGCATCCTGATTTTTTCTTTTTCCATATTTTCAAGTTTTTGCTTTAAATCCTTTATTTCCTCTGCATTTTCTTTTTCAAATTTTTTTCTAAAAGAGTCAACTTTTACTTCAATCTCTTCGTTTCTGCGTTTTAAATCTTCTTCGTATTTTTCTATTATCTTTTTTAATTTATCCTCGTATTCGTTCGTTCTTTTATCCAGTTTTCTCTCGTATTCTTCTCTTTTTTTATCAAGTTTTTCCTCATATTCACTCCTGATATTACTTTCCATTTCATTCTTTATGCCTTCAATTTTCTTTTCGAATTCCTCTTCCATTGCCTCCCTTGTTCGTTGTTCTATTTGTTTTTTTACGTTTTCTACTTTTATTCCGTATTCTACGTCATATTTTTGCATTACTTCTTTTTCAATTTTATCCCTGATTTGTTCAGTTCTTCTTTTTATTTCTTCATCTATCTGAATCGAGGCTTCTGCCTCTATTTGTTTTTTTATCTGTAATATTTTTGACTGTGCCTGCGCATCAATTCTTTTCTGCTCATCTTCAACCCTTTTTTTTATTTCGTCGTCAATCTTCTTCCAATTTTCCTGCTCAATCTTTATCTTTGCCTCTTCAATCTGTTTTTGCGCATCCGCTTCTACTTTTTTTCTTATTTCTATTTCCTGTATTTTTTTTATTTCGTCAACCTTTTTGGAAAACTCTTGTTCCATTATCGCCTTTATTTCCGCTTCCTGCTGTTTTTTTGCAGTTTCTACCCGGGATTCTAATTCCAGATCGTATTTTTGTTTTAATTCATTCTCTATTTTGCTTTTCAACTCCTCTTCTGTTTTTTGTCTTGTTTCTTTTTCTATTTGTCTTTTCAAAGCCGCAACGTTTATGCCGTGTTGAATCTTTATGCCATCATTGTTATCCCCGACAATCTGATTGTTATCCACCCCTTTACGGCTCTGGCTTGCTTCATTAATTAATTTTTCTTCCTGTTTGGTGAGTTTATGTTTTAAGTGTATTTCGAGTTCTGCTTTTGCTTCTTTTTCCACCTGCTTTTCTATTTTTAAATGAAGCCTCTTGCGTTCTTCTTCATACTCTTGTAAAAGATTTTCTTCTTCCTCTGTTAACATTCTTTTTTTTTGTTGCTTATCAGGCATTTATTTCTCCATAAATTTATAATTAAACGTTTTAAATATAGGGAGGTTGCCTCACCATCGCTCCCCTGATTTTGCCATTTAAAAATATATATTTAATTATATCATAATTTAAAATAGAAATAAATCATATTTTACAATCTTTAAATGCCAGGAAAGTTGCCGTTATGGTTGTAGGTATACTTAATTTTATTGAAAAAATTAGTTACATTTCGTATCATACTATTTATGTTTGATTACATTTTGATTTCAGCAGGCATTATACTAATGATAATAGGCCTCGTCGGTTGTATTGTTCCGGTCATTCCTGGAACTCCTTTGTGTTTTATCGGCCTTTTGCTTTTACATTTTTCTTTAAAAATTGAATTTTCCGTTTTTTTCTTGATTGTTATGGGAATTCTAACAATTTTATCTTCTACGCTTGACAACTTGATTCCGGCATTAAGCGTAAAAAAGGCAGGCGGTTCAAAAAAAGCAGTTTCAGGAGTAATTATCGGCGTTTTGACAGGATTCTTTTTTATGCCATGGGGAATAATAATATTTCCTTTCCTTGGCGCTCTCATAGCCGAACTTTTATCAAAAAAGAATATTAGGTCTGCATTAAAATCTTCCTTGGGAGCTTTTATCGGATTTATTATCGGAGTTGCATTAAAAATAACGGTTGCAAGCACAATGTTGTTTTACGGTATAAAAGAATTACTAAAATAAATTCCGTCATCTCCTGCCTGCAGGTTCCGGGTTTTGAACTTTATGGTCCATAAATTCTCCCGGCACGATTATCGGAAATATTCTTACGGGATGAATTGTATTATAAAACCGTTTGATAAAAAAAGTCCCTCTCATTTTTTTTATTACAGGCATTGTACTGAATAAAAATGACAGTTTGTTAAATACGACTACAACTCCTGCATAACATATTGCCCATAAAATCAGAGATATTATTCCGTATAATAATGGTGACATGGAAGAAAAATTTAATTTAAATAATTTTATGACGTATTCATCGTATGGTAAAAAAATCAGTAAAATTGCTCCTATTATGGTAATTAAAGGCAGGACTATTGCCTGGTTCGGGCAGAAATAAACGCAAAGCATGCAACCTTTGCATTGGTTATTCCTATGGGGCGTATTAAACCTGAAATTTATGGCGTGGTTAGGGCAAACCATTGAGCAAATCCTGCAATTTTTACATTCTCCGGAAGTAACGAACAATTGCGCCAGAAGTTTACGTCCTAACAATTTATACAATAAAGTAAGTATCTTTACGTAAAAAGGCGCATCTTTTGCAGAATATGTCTGCGTTTCTATCATATATTTCTGAATTCCTTTTGGTATTTTCATTTTTTCCGCTTTTTGTTTATTTGCGACCTTAATTATCAAAAACACGCAGATAATCTTTTCAAAAAATTTAAAATACTGTAATCATTATAACAGACAATAAAATTTTTGCAATGTTTCAAATCTGTATTCACCATGCGGCAATTAATGCAGTTATAAAGCCTGAAATGGCATATTACAAACACCAAAAAGGCAGGTGTTAATATTGCCTATTGTAGATTGATTGTTATAATTTATAACGAAAAAAAATATCAACCGGTCAGTAACGTGGTTTCCAATCCACAATCAGAAATCATAATACATAATTTGGAATTAATTATCCGAAATCTATGTTTTTTTTACCATGCAGAAGTGCTTTTTCTCCAGATCCGGAATTAGGGAGGATAATTCCTGCATAACAGCATATCAGAAAAAAGGAAAAAAGGATATCTTGCAGCGAGCACCCAGAAACATACTGAACCGGACGCATTCGCTGCAACGGTAATTGTCCAGTTTACGACGACGTTGCTGCCATAGGTTTGCACGCTGCATCCATTGTTGCAACCTATGTAATCAGTTGTAGCGGGTATGGTATCCCATATTTTAAAAGTAACTGAAGTTAAATCATAATTGTGATAATCAAAACAATACGTAATCGTATCATTCAAATAAACCGTCATTTTACTAATCGTTTTGGTTATCGTAACAGGAGGACACGGTATCGAAAAATAGTCCCTTATTAAAGCAGAAGCTCCGTATTCCGTCCCACAGTTAGAGTATAAACTTATGTAAGGAACCCAACCGTTTGCAAATGAAGAATCCGCAATGGAATCATAGGTATTTCCGTCTGCATCGCAAATATTCAACTGACCTGTCCACGACGAATCGTTAAAACCAAGCGTATTCCATCCATCAGGATACGTCTGCGTGCCTGAATGATAGTTCCCGTTGGCCGTTTGTTTTTCATTTCCATCACTGTAAATAATCACTGTATCCCCGTTATCCATCGATACCGTCAGTTTATACGTAATACGCATCTTGTTTGACTGGGTATCGTAATAATTTATTGCAAGCACGTAATCCCCGCATTCCGGTAAAAAACTTTTAACGTCTACGTTAAACACTTTTTCCCAGTTTGCACCCGGTATTGATTCCGTCTCAAAAACGAGGTTACCGTTAATATATGCATAGAATTCGTCGTCGGCAGAAATCATAAGTTGCGCGGAAGTTATAGTTAGACCATTTATTGAAAACGGCATTATAAAAAAAATAAAACACGTTAAAATAAAAACTTTTTTTATGATAAATTTTTCGTTCATAAACAATCTCTCATAATATTTTTTGAAAAACCAAAAAATATGACAAAAAAAACGACTTTTGATATCTGCATTTGGCACCCGTTCCTGTTCTTAACAATGCATTAATTTATGTTTTCGTTTGTTTTTGATTTTCTTATTACCGAACTTTTTGTTATTTTTATTTCCATTTCGCCGGTAATCTTTTTTGCCTGCATGACAATTAGATACAACCCGCTTGAAACCGATTCTCCGTTTTTCGTTTTTAAATTCCATGTTATGCATTTATTGCCGAGATCGCCTTTTATCTCATTTACCAGTTCGCCGTTTACGTTATAAATTTTTATTCTGATTTCTCCGGGATAAGCCTTAAACCATTCTATTTTTTGTTCTCCTTCGTCAGTTTCCAGAACGACAGGATTCGGATAAACTTTTGGAAACGCCGATGTATCATCAGGATTACATAATACTTTTTCTCCATCAGTTACAAAAACAGTAACCGTTTTTGACGCTATTTTTTCAAAACTATTTCTCGTCCTTACAACGGCCTGTATTTCATAAAGCCCGTTATCTATTATTTTACCCTGCCCCGTTTTCCCGTCCCATGAAATATAATTACTGCCGCCAAGATTAAAATCAAATTTTTGTCCCTGTTCTACATAAATTACGTCTTTTATAAGATTAATATCCAGCAAATCCGATACTGCATTTGTTTTTTCAAGCCTTACTACTAATTCCCCTGCTGTATTATAGATATTAATCCTTACATATTCGTCTATCCTTAACAGCGTTACTTCTTTTATCACCGTTTCAATGTGTCCGTATGGGTCGGTAAACGATATTTTAATGTAATAAACTCCCTGACTTATTTCTTGTCCATTTTCGTTTTTTCCATCCCATTCAAAATTTATTCTTTCAAAACCGGGCCCCATCTGCTGTGGAGTCCAGATTCCAGGAAAACCTATAATAAGATTACCGTCATCAGGATTAAATACGTTACTGGAAATTTCTATTACATCAGCAGGATTGTTTATGCTTGATTCCCCTATCAATTTTACTTTTTCCCCGGCTTCATTATATGCTTCTATTGTAAGTAAATAAGGAAAATTTACAGGCGTCGGTGTAGGAGGCGGAGTAATCGTAGTAGTATGGGTAAACGTATTTGTAAACGTTGGCGTCTGTGTGGGAGTATGTGTATAAGTATAAGTTGACGTCGCGGTTCTCGTAAAAGTAAAAGTAGGCGTATCCGTTCTTGTGTCCGTAAACGTAGGCGTCTGCGTCATCGTCATGGTATTTGTTCCGGTTGAAGTAGGCGTGTTCTGTAAGGTCTCCGTAAACGTAAACGTTATTGTCCTTGTTGGCGTATGCGTCCGAGTTGGCGTTGAAGTCATAGTTATTGTATTGGTTACAGTATCTGTTCCTGTTGGTGTCCATGTCGGCGTATTTGTCCGTGTAGAGGTGCATGTCCATGTTTCTGTCCACGTTCTTGTAACCGTAGGAGTATTTGATGAAATAGTATCAGTAAACGTAAAAGTTGGAGTGTGAGTTCTTGTATCCGTGAATGTCGGAGTAGATGTGCAGGTATCTGTATTCGTTGACGTTATTGTCATTGTATAAGTTGACGTGAAAGAAGGCGTAACTGTTAAGGTAGACGTCGGAGTCAGCGTGTTTGTCCATGTCGGCGTTACTGTCGGTGTATTTGATGATATCGTGTCCGTAAAGGTTAATGTTGGAGTAGGAGTTAAAGTATTTGTAAAGGAAGGTGTAGGCGTTCTCGTATTTGTGAACGTCGGAGTAGGCGTTGGCGATGCAGTATTCGTGTACGTCGGCGTTGGCGTGCGTGTGTTTGTCCATGTAGGCGTTGGCGTCCGCGTGAACGTTGGCGTTGGAGATACCGTATTTGTGTACGTCGGCGTTGGCGTCCGCGATGGCGTTGGTGTCGGAGTTCGTGTCCACGTCGGCGTTGGAGTTCGTGACGGCGTTGACGACGGGCTCGGCGTGGGCGTCCGTGTCCATGTCGGGGTCGGTGTCCTTGACGGCGTTAGCGACGGCGAATAAGTTGGCGTCCGCGTGTATGTTAGTGTTGGAGTCCGTGTAGGTGTCGGAGATAGGGATGGAGTCGGCGTCCTTGTAAAAGTCGGCGTCAGAGTTCTTGACGGCGTTGGCGACTGCGTTCGTGTGAACGTTGGCGTCCACGAAGGTGTCGGAGATGGGGATGGAGTCGGTGTTCGTGTAAACGTCGGCGTTGGCGTCCGCGTATTTGTCCATGTAGGCGTTGGAGTCCTTGTCGGCGACAAAACAGGCGTTCTGGAAGGACTTGCATTTGGCATGATATAAGCAACATAATTTGTAAATCCAAATGTACTTCTTCCAACGTTCTGAACCCCGGTAGGAGTGGCTGTTGGAGTTCTGGTCCTTGTAGGGGTTGGTGCCTGCACGTTTATGCTTATGCACATCTGGCTGTCTATTGTGATACTGGGATTCAGATAAATATTCCAATCCCTTACAGCAACTATTATATAATATGTCCCTGTTGTATAATTTGCAGGAATGGTTAAAACCAAAGATCCGCCTTCCAGTCCTGAAATCTGATAATCAGTATTTGCGTTGCATTGCGTGCCACAACTTAGCTGCCTTCCATTGTTTACCTGACCGGCAGGTTTTAAAACATTTATACCACCTTCGCTGACAATTATGTCCTGTCCGCTCGTGTTTCCATCCCTTAACGTGCACTGTGTTGAAAATGAAACAAAATATCCAATCTGCCTGTTTGCAGTATCGCTGCGATAGGTAAAATCAACGGTTATATTATTACCTGCAACGACCGTCGCAGGTGCTCTTGTTATGCCTGAAACTGTAAAAACAGCATGCAGAGACGACGGCAAAATAATGAATAAAATAATCATTATTATTTTCATTGCCGTCCTCCCCTGTCCATGCCATAAACGTTATTTCGGAATGTAAAAATTTCCATTTTGTTTAAATATGGGTATCTCGCTGCAAGAAGCCACATACAAACGGTCCCTGACGCATTTGCTCCAACATTAATATTCCAGTTTACGACGACGTTGCTCCCATAAGTCGTAACGCCGCAACCGCCGTTACATCCGATAAAATTAGTCACTGCAGGAATTGTATCCCATATCTCAAAAGTTCTTGCAACATTTTCCGGATTTAAATAATTGAAACAATACGTAACGGTTTCGTTCAAAAAAAAAGACGTTTTATTAATTGTTTTTGTTATTGAAACCGGCTTTAAAAAAGAAAATGACTGCCTGAAATATAATACATGGCCTGCCGGGGATTGATTCGGGTCGCCTGGATTTGCACCAGCGCTATCCGAATAAGATAACATTCTTGCATAATTTCCCGTTCTCGGGTCCGTTGCCGGGCAGTCAAAAAAAGCAGCAGGATCTGTCACTGTAACAGGTGTTCCCCAAGTTCCCGCGCCAGAATAATCCGGATGATACCATGCCCGTCCCGACACGTCGTTTGACGGCGTCGGATATCCAAGTGGTTGATTATAATATGCTATCCCACTATCGGCACTTGTCATGTAAAAATGCGAACCATCAAAACATGTTATGTCAAGAACCCATGATGCCCATACAAAACCGGTTATTAAATTATTATTCTGTATTGATATCACGTTATTTCCGGCTGCATTTATGTATTCTATCGGGACGTTCGCACAGGGAACATTGGGACAATCAGTAACTGCATGAAAATGCGTTCCATCGTCAACTGGATTTCCATTTATCCAGACGTAAGCGTCATCATCAGCACCAACGCAAATTCTTGCAGATGAAGGAGTGCAGGATGCAGAATAAACTGGAAATGAAAAAATTATAGTTATAATAATTAATAATATGATTGTTGCTTTTTGATTCGTTAAACCCATAACCACCATAAATTTTTTCCTCATTTTATAATGCCTTTAAAACGCTAAACCGTTTTAATTATAACATATAATTTAATAAATTTCAATATTTTTTAACAATTTATTACAATAAAACAATGTTTCATATATGTTTTTTTACTCTTACTGTGCAATAATGAAATGCCTCCACCTGCGAACACTTCATAAACTTTATAATTTTAAAATTTTCTTGCCAATAAATATTATATGTGTTATATTTTAGAACAATTAAATTTAATGGAGGAAAAAATGGCAAAGAAATGCGTAATATGTGGCAAGCAGGTAACGACGGGTAATAAAGTGTCGCATGCCAATAACAGAACAAGAAAAAAAATATATCCCAATCTTCAGCGGGTAAGGATAGTATTAAACGGCAGGAAAATAAAAACCTACGTATGCGTGAGGTGCCTGAAAGCAGGCAAAGTAAAAAAAGTAATGTAGCAATTAATTATAAATCAAACTTACCGGAAAGAAATAATGTATTGCTGCATTAATGAAAATTTTATGTTTTTTCCCTTTCAACTTCTATAACGCCGCTTACTTTTTTTATTGCTGAAATTACATCAGACAAGTGCTGCTGGTCCTTTATCTTTACAAATATCTCAATTATCAGTCTATCGTTCTTTTTTTCTGTTATATTCAGAAAATTCAGATATGCCTTTGCGTTCGTAATCGCATTTGTAACACCGGAAGCAACGTCGCCTTTGTTATCCGTAAGAATCCTGATTTTGGCAAGATAAAAATCGCGTATTTCCCCGCTCCAGTCTGCTTTTACCAAAGGAAACATTATTTTGTCTAATTTAATGTTTTCGCATCCGCTCCTGTGTATTGAAATCCCTTTTTTGGTGTATATACCTATTATTTCATCACCCGGCACGGGATTACAGCATTTTGCGATTTTATAATCAATATCAGAATATTTTTCATCAATGATAATCTCGTTTTTCTTTTTTTCCTTCCCTGTTTTTTGAAATTTTACAATTTTTTTTCTTTCCACAAGGTCCTTATAAACGTTGTTTGCAATTCTTTGTGCCTGAAATTCTCCGTAACCTATGCCGGCAAGTATGTCATCCGTCGAATTAATGTTATAATACTGCTTTATCTTATTCCACTGTTCCTCACTTATGTCACCCATTTTTAATTCATAATTATCCAGAGCTTCAGTTAAAAGTTGCGTGCCTTTCTCAATGTTCTCCCTTATGTCCTGATTTGTCCGCAGCCAGTGTCTTATCCTGTTTTTTGCTTTTGCGGTCTTTGCAATTTTCAGCCAGTCAATTGTCGGATGCTGGGTTGAACTTTTCAGAATTTCCACTATGTCACCGTTATTTAATTCGTATTTTATCGTAACCCATTTCCCATTTACTTTTGCGCCTATGCAGTGATCCCCTAATTCCGAATGAACACTGTATGCAAAATCAATGATAGTTGACCCTTTTATGAGTTCTTTTACCTCGCCTTTTGGGGTAAATACAAAAACTTCCTCCTGAAACAAATCTATCTTCAGTTCGTTTAAAAACTGATCATTCCCTTTTATGTTTGACTGCCATTCGAGCATCTGCCTTAACCAGATAAAAGTATTGTCCATTTTCTTGTCAAATTGTTTTTCTTCCTTATAATTCCAGTGTGCAGCAATGCCTTCTTCTGCTACGTCATCCATTTCTTTCGTTCTTATCTGAATTTCAACAGGTTTTCCATCATCGTCAATGACGGTGGTATGAAGCGATTGATACATGTTTGATTTGGGCATTGCTATGTAATCTTTTATCCTGTTTGGCAGTGGTTTCCACATGTTATGAATTATGCCGAGGCAGGAATAACAGTCATTTACTGTCTGCGTTATTATCCTTAAAGCAATCAGGTCGTATATGTCATTTATCTGCTTGTTTTCTTTTATCATTTTTATATAAATGGAATAAAAATGTTTCGGTCTGCCCGTTATTTCTGCCTGTATCCCGTTTTTTGTAAGTTCATTCTGGATTTTGTTCTTTAAATCCTGTATTTTTTTCTCCCTGCTGATTTTTTTTTCTCTGATGTAGTTGGCTACAAATCTGTATTGTTCGGGATAAAGTATGCTGAAAGAAATGTCTTCAAGTTCCGACTTTATCCTTTCCATTCCGAGTCTGTGTGCAAGCGGAGCATATATGTCAATAGTTTCCTGTGCTATTATTTTTTGTTTTTCTTCCGGCAGATATTGTATGGTTCGCATGTTATGTAGTCTATCTGCAAGTTTTATTATGACTACCCTGATGTCGTTTGCCATCGCAAGGAACATTTTTTTTAAGGATTCTCCAAAAACTTTTTTATTTCTCTTAAAAACCTTTGCGGTTACGTTGCTTACCCCTTCTACAAGGA
>JAGNJD010000066.1 GCA_018000835.1 Candidatus Goldiibacteriota bacterium
AAAAAGAAAGAAGTCCTGCAATAAATGCTGTGAAAAAAGTAATGTCCTGTGATATTGTGTTTTCCATGTCAGGATATATGATATATTTTTTAATAAATTTGTCAATTGATATTGCTTGCGTAAATTCCAAGCTTTGTTGCACGTTAAAAATAATATTAAAAGGTGGTGTATATGGAAAAATTATATGGTTACATAAACAAAAAAGGCGAAATTGTAATAAAATCCCAATACAAAGAAGCATATCCTTTCATTGAAAAACTTGCCCGGGTAAAAAATTCCACCATTTAATTCGTTTTCAGAGACAGAGCAAGATCTGTCTCTACATGTGAGAACGATATGATTCAATAAAAATAAAATCTCCCCTAACCCCTCTTTTTCAAAGAGGGGAAATTTTTTTATTTTTTATCCCCCTTAGAAAAAGGGGGACAAAGGGGGATTTAATAGAATAAAAGAGGGTGTGGTGCAATAAAACTTGCAATTTGCCTTTACATCCGTTTCACAATAAAAAAACTTGACTTTGTTTTTTTTTAATGTTACAACATTTATATTATAAAATAATTCGCCAGAAAACTAATCTTATTATCCCACTTTGAATGGCATAAAACATGGAGGAATTTTATGCAAAATTTTTTGTTTAAAGGACGTAGTGTTTTTTCTTTGCAAATGGTCGTTGCAGTTTTTTTTCTGATTTTTCTGCATTCGGGATTACAAGCAGTCCCATATACCGGTCAGATAGTAAAACTAAAACAGCCGGATGGAAGCAGGGTGGAAGTAAAGGTATGGGGCGATGAATTCTATCAGGATATTGAGAGTCTTGACGGATACACGCTTGTCAGAGACCCTGATACGGGATGGATAACTTATGCAAAGCTTTCTGCAGATGGTAACGAATACGTTTCTACAGGCGTAAGGTATGATTTTAAAAAGACGTTTCAGGAAAATTTATCGTCCCCGGTTAATAAAACTGTGGCATCAAAACTTTCCGGGCATAAAAAGAAAATTAGAATAAACAGGCAGTCCATGCGTAAAAAGGCAGAAAAAGCAAAAGCAGAACTTCATAAATATTATAAGGAAATAAACGTAAAACAACCGGCAGTAAATCAGTTTATGTCTGGCTCTTCTTCTGCGTCGGGTGCTTCTGCTCCGAGACCAGGCGTATATTGTGAAAGAGTCGGAAGTTATAAAGGACTTACCATACTCATAGATTTCCCTGATGAACCAGCAACTATTTCAAGGGCTGAGATTGATAATCTTATGAATCAGCGCGGTTATACCGGATTTAGCAACAAAGGCTCGGTAAGGGATTTTTTCAGCGACATATCAGGCAATAAGATGGATTACACAAATCAGATTACGGAATATTACACTGCCATACACGAAAAGGCATATTATACAGACGAAAGTTTGTATTATGGACAAAGAGCAGGTGAATTGGTAAAGGAAGCATTAGACCATCTTGTATCAACAGGTTATGATTTTTCTGCAATATCAAGCAATGAAAACGGGATGTTTATGGCTTTAAACATTTTGTATGCAGGGGGAATTGATAATGCGTGGTCAAAAGGATTATGGCCTCATACAGGAGGAATTTTGCCATATTCCGTTCCCGGCACAAATAAATATTTTAGTATATACCAGATGACCAACATAGGCGATTATCTTATCATAGGCGTAATATGTCATGAAAACGGGCATATGGTTATGTGCTGGCCTGATTTGTATGATTATGGAGGTGAGAGTGATGGACTTGGCAGTGCAGATCTTATGGCAAGTGGTAACTGGAATGATGGCGGTTATGACCCGGTTGATACAAATCCATTTTTAAAGCACGCAGCAGGATGGGCTGACATAACGGACATTGACGGTTCAATGCGTGGAATTTATTACGCAAAACCAAATGTCAATCAGGCATATAGATTTCTAAAACCTGCTGAACCAAACGAGAGTTTCTACATAGAAAACAGACGTAAATCAGGCAGAAGCCGCACTATGCCTGGAGAGGGGATTACGATATGGCACGTTGACTGGTATGGTAGCAATGATTATGAGCAGATGACAAAGGAGCAGCATTATCTTGTTTCCCTGGAACAGGCAGACAGATTATATCAACTTGAGCATAACCAGTGCTGTCTTAACCAATACGATTTTTTTTATCGTGGCAATAAAACTTCTTTTGACAGAAATACAACTCCTGATTCGCACTGGTGGGACGGGACTGATTCCGGACTTAATATCATAAACATAAGTGGAATATCGGATAACATGAGTTTTGAACTGGGTGAGATGAAAAGGCAATTAAATCTACAGGTAAAAAATTCTGCACAAAATCCGTGTTCTTCAAACATTAATGGTACTGAAATACGCATAATAAATTATGGACCATATCCTATCTCTATTTCAAATTTAACCGTAAAAATGTGGTATTATTCGACTGACAATATTTACGTAAATGGGTGCTGGGGAGGCCAGGTTAATGAACCTTCCGGAAATTACGTTGGTAATGTAAATGGTATTGCGAGTGTGACGGTAATGCCGGCTGAATGCACCATAGAATCAGGGCACTGGGCAAACAGAGAAGTATCTGTTTCGTTTTCAGGACCCGAGGTTCCAGCTAATGGCGGATACGCGCAGGGAATGACCATTCAGATTTACAGAGGAATGTGGTTGTCTCCTTTTGATGATAACTGCAACGACTATACAAAAATCAGCGATTCTTCCTATGGCGAAAACGTGACCGTTGCTCTTTATGAAAAGGGCGTTCTTTTGGATGAATGGATTTCTGCCACTACACAGGACATGAATACGGGCAGACCGCCATGCATGGCTTTACATACACATACTGTGACGCAAACCATGACTCCTTCATGCACTTTTACCATTACTTTAACTCCTACTTTTACGATAACGCCAACGCTTGGCCCGTGCATAGTTTACGATACTGGTTTCAGCGGTGATGGATTATACGTTTTCAGACAATCAGGCTACGGCATAGAAGATGCAAATGCAGCAGTCATTGACCTGTCAGGTAGGATTGTCGTAACCGGGTTTACGGATTTTTCAGATTCAAAAGGAGACATGGCTATATGGCGTATAAATCCAGACGGCACTGCTGACAATACTTTTAATAATGCCGGTTATGTAGTTCATAATGGTGCAATATCACCAGGTTCATTGACTACGGACCGCGGAAATGACGTAAAGATTGCGGGCAACGGGAAAATACTGGTTACTGGCAGCAGCGTTCTTAACTATGGGGCAGGCATGGTAGTGTGGCGGTATAATTCAGACGGAACACCGGATACGTCTTTTGGCAGCTACGGGTTTGTCGTGAGCCCCGGAGGTTATGGGGACAGAATTGGCAATGCCGTTGCAGAAGGCGTTTCAGGCACGGTATACGTGGCAGGAATGACGGATTCAACTACAATGCCAGGCAAACGCATGACGGTATGGAAATTTAATTATGATGGAACTCCTGACGTTTCTTTTGGCAACCAGAGTGGCGGTGGCATATTTGAGCATGACATAGCATCTGTAAACGGTGCAGATATTGCAGATGCAATGGTGATTGACAGACAGGGACGGCTTCTTATAGCAGGAAAAAGCAATTCAGGAGGTTCTTTTGACAACTGGACAAATTCCATGTGGCGGTTGTTGCCGGGAGGAACCCTCGATACGTCGTTTAATAATGCTGGTTTTAAAACCTTTGGAGCATGGACCGGCAGTTTATCCGTAAAAAACGACGTCATTGAACTTGACTCCGGTAAAATACTCGTTGCAGGACCTGATTCGTCATCAGGCGTTGGTTTATGGCGGTTTAATCAGGATGGCAGTGATGATACGACGTTTGGAAACGGGGGACACGTTAACGTCATTGGGCTGCAGCCGGGCGTGGTATCATTAATGATTGACGATTATGGAAGAATAGTAATTTCCGGAAAAGGAATTTACGGTGCAGAAATACACAGATTGCTTGCCGATGGCAGCATTGATTCGTCTTTTAATAATGGATATGTAAGGTATGCAGGTGCAACGTTTTCTGACATCATTACGACTGGCAGGATGATATCCGTTGCAGGGGCAATTCATGACGTTTCGTCGTCAGATTCAAAAATGTGCGTCCTGCGGTATTCAGACGTGTGCAGCATAATCCCCGGAAATACAAAAACCACGACACCTACTTATACAATGACGTCGGCTATAACTGCTACAAAAACCAGAACCCAGGGAATATCATTTACGTTTACTGCAACCCTGACCGGCTCGTTTACGACGACTTTAACTTATACGAAAACAATCACACCAACTATGACGGCAACGTATACTTTTACGCAGACGCAGACACGGACGCTGACTATTATGCCTTCATTTACGACAACCAGGACCATGACTCCGACTGCATCCGTAACGAGTGGAATTTCAACAGTGCGAGTCCAGTATTACACGACGAATGTTTCGGAAAATACAAATACCATTTTTGTGAACGTGAGGATAATAAATAACGGGGCGTCTGATTTAAGTCTGCAATTGGTTACTGCAAAATACTGGTATACTTTTGAGGGAACTTCTGGAAATGACATTGTTGAAAACGATTATTCTGCCACGTCCGGCGGACTCTATCTGAATCCATACGTTGTTAAAAACGTCCAGACAATAAATCAGGGCGGACAGAACAGGGTTATGGTCATCGGGTTTAATTCAGGCGCAGGCAGCATTTCTCCAGGAGGTTATGCACAATTGCAGCTCAGAATACATAAGGACACATGGAGTAATTATACCCAGTCAAACGATTATTCATTTGGCACGCATTCTTCGTATCAGGACTGGACAAAAATTACTGCTTACGTTTCTGACGTAAAGACGTGGGGAACGGAACCCGGAGGGCTGTCTCCCGCAGACGTTTCAAAAACAGAGATGGCACAAGGCAGTTTCAGCAATGAAACCACGTATAACTATCCAAATCCCTGTTTTGAAACGACAAACGTAAGGTTTGTACTTTCAGAACCATGCAATGTAAAAATAAAAATTATGGACATCAAGGGGAAAACGGTAAAGACGTTTGAAATTGAAAAAAATAACACACGTAAGGGTATAAACAACGTTATCTGGGCTCTCGATAATGAATATGGACAAAAAGTTGCAAATGGCATTTATCTGTTAAGAGTGGAAGCAGAGAATAAGGTTGTAATAAAAAAGACGACGGTATTAAAATAACAGATTTGCAGGGAAATAATGTTGTCATAGCCAGTTTATAGATTGAAACTGTTGCTGCATTGTAAATTTAATGTAAGCATTTTTACATTTTTTTCATAATAAATTGTCTGTTTACATCTATCAGGATTTTGTTTATATGCTTTACGTGGCTTATGCAAAATACTTTTTGTTTTATATTTTATTCGCATAATGCATATATTTTTAACAGACATAAATAATTTTAAAAGACAGGAAATTAAAAGGGCATATAATGTTTAATATGTTCTTGTATGAAACCGTTATTTTAATTTCAGAAATGCTTCTTCAAAAACTTCTTTGGGCCTGTAGCCGACGAATTGTTCCCTTATATTGCCATCTTTGTCTATTATGAAAGTGGTTGGCAGGCCGCGTATCCCGCCATAATCATTGGCGATTTTTTCGTCTGCCATTGCAA
>JAGNJD010000002.1:0-66017 GCA_018000835.1 Candidatus Goldiibacteriota bacterium
CCCGATTTTTAGATTCCACTCTTTTCCCTATCTTTTGTTTTTAATATTTTATTAAGAGCATCCAGCCTATCTTTATTCATTATTTTCAACCTTGCTATGTGTATACCATGTCTATCCTTATTCCCATGTTCTGTCAATTTTGTTCTTGTAAATTTCGGTATCTATGATTGCTACGCCTACGTTGCCTATTTCTTCCCTGACAATTTTGGTAAGTTCGGGCATTTTAAAACGCGTCCTGCGTAACAATCCCGCAGATAATAAGCCATACAACGTTGCTTCTGCTTTTTCCCTGTTAATTCCGGTTTCTTCTATGACTGTATTTATGGATTTATTGCCGTCAAACGATGATAACAGGTTCCATTCTTCTGACGTAAATTTTATGTAAACGGTCTTATCTTTCGGAAATTTTGCTATTTTTAAAACTTCGTTATTCTGGAATAAAAAATCTTTTAATAATCCGTCTCTGCTATGTTTTGCAATCCTCCGGGCACTTTCGAGAATTACGTCCTCAACGCAGATTTCAAGCGAAGTTCCCTGTTTAACGTTTTGTTCCTCAAAATAAAAAGAAACGTTATCGGTAGAACTTAAAACATCTGTAAGCGTTTCTTTTGCATTTTTTTCAGCCGGTAATACTTTTAATATGTTACCTTCATAAATGTGTATTTCTATTTTTCTTTCCCTGGATTCAATGTTATATATCCCGGTTTTTTTATAATTGCATAAAATCCTTAACATCCCGGCTGCGCTTATGTTGCTTACTATTTTATTCTCCAAAGCATGCTCCTTAATTTTTATTTTCAGCAAAATAATTATACAACTATTTTTGCTATTAGTCAAGTTTTTTTTTTCTATTAGCATTGACTTTTTGTATTTTATTATGTATAATTATAGATGTCTGTAAAGGAGCAATGGCTATGAAAACAAAAGAAAGCATATATAAAATCACAGGGAAAAACGTCAGGTTATTCAGAAAAAAAGAGCGTATGACGCTTAATGATTTGTCAAAAAAAACAGGCATAAGTCCGTCTTTTTTAAGTAACATTGAAAATGGTTCAAAACAGGCTACACTTTTAACCCTCGAAAAAATTGCAACAGCATTAAAAATAAATTTAACTTCTTTGCTCATCAAACGCGAAAAAAATCTGCCATCATCTTCAAATGATGCAGCCGTCATGTTACACATAATAAAACTGATTAATGAAAAATCACCGGAAGACAAGAAAAAAATATTAAACATGTTAAAATGTTTATAATCTTCTTTGCAAAGAAAAACGCCGCCGTTATAGCCAAAAATAACGGCTGGTCATGTATTATTTAGTAGTTTTTTATTTACAAAATGTATGGTTTTATCTATAATTACATAAATACAATGACAGAAAAGGTGATGGATGAAAAAAAATTTTTATATTTTTATTTTTTTTACATTATTCATAAACGTAATTTATTCAAAAGTTACCTCAATAGATGTATATAAAACCGGATATGATGGTCAGTATCTGCAGGCAACGTCAAAAAACAATCCCGTTCTGCATTTAAAAATAAACGACGATGGAACCGGAGACGTTTTAAATTATTTCGGAGTTTATAATTCCTTAAACAGCTGGTATATTGGCTCTGCAACTGAACCGGATTCAATAGCACAGGATGGCGTAAAATTGTGGTATTATCCCGCTCCTACAAATCAATTCTCGGAATCAACTGCAACTTACGTAACTAATCTTCCGTCGGACGGCGGTGACTGGTGGTATGACTCGTCATTAAATTTCCCCGTCGTAAACGGTGCTGAGTTCTGGATAACCGTGGATATTGCCGGCAACCCTGCCTTTGGTTCAATTGAATTTCAGACGGATAACGTTTCTTTTCAGAACTCTGCCGTGGTATCTTCTGACGAACCGGCAAAACCTTACGTATTACTCGTTACTTCAGTAACGCCGGCTGAACTCCTTGAAATAAAACATCTGCCGGGGACAATGCAGTCGTTTGTATCAACAGACCAGACAAATCTAATACCAATGGAAATAAATTTTTACAACAACTCTCCTGAAACGTCCGCCGACATAACGATAAATTACGTAACGATTACGGTCCGCTCTTATCCTGTTCCGGGCATTATTTTATCTCCTTCTTCCGTTATTTCTTCCATAAAAGTGCAGGATAAACAAACAGGATTTATTTACGGCGGGATTTATGGTCCAAATGTTCCTTCAGGTGCTTCTCCTTTTTCAATATCGCTTGCCCAGCTTAACGTCCCGGCACAAACTACAATAACTGCAGACATAGTGATATCAATAACCGGAACGGCGTCATCTGCCGACGTTGATTTTGTTTTAGCAGTAGAAAATGCAGATGCGGTCAATGCTTATGATTATTATACTTATAAAAAAATTCCGGTCACGCAGTCCCCTTCTGATTCTTTTCCCATGTATTCAAATTTTGCAAAAATCCAGAAAAAAACAGAATTGATAAATTCATTTTTTATTGACGTTATTCCTTCAAACATCAACAAAGGCGCAACAAACGTTGAATTACTTAAAATACGTCTTGAAAATCCGGGTGATTCGCTAACTGCATCAGCCGAGTTATACAACCTGAAACTTTATTTAAAAGATAATTTGGATTCACCCGTAATACCTGCTGTCCTGTTTTCAAAAATTTCCATAACCGACGAAACGGGTAACATAAAATACAGCGTAAAAACTTCTTCTGCAATTGAATCGTCCGGTAACGTCATAAACTTTCCCATGGTTACAACGGCAGGCATTGCTTCGTCTGCTTCCACTACGATCGTTGTAAGAGCAGACATTCTACCGTCAACGACCATAAATAATTTTAAAATAGGAATTGAATCTCCGGCAGACATAACGTGCAGGGACAAAAACACTTTCGTCATGGTTCCCGTCATCCCTGACTTCGTTCCTTCCTATACGTCACTTGCACTTTTATCAAGTTCTTTCCGGGTCTCACACCGGCAAAAAATGCCGCAAAACATTTATAAAAACCAGAAAAACGTCCATCTTATGAACCTGACTCTTACATCTCCGCTATCGTTTGGTAATGGTAACATCCTCGTCCGCGGAATTACATTAACGGCGAAAAATTCAGATGGTCAGGCAATAAATTTTTCTGACTGCATAGACAAAATAATTTTAAATACTCCTTCAGGAACGATGGAGTGGACTACTGTATCCGCCGGGCATGACCATTATCTCTCATTTCCATATCACATAACTGTTACATCGGCAGGAGAGACGGTCTCCCTGTTTGCAGACGTTTCAGATAACGTCGGCACGACTTCGCTGCAGGTCACTCTCGAAGATGCAGATTCAATTGATGCTTACCAGGACAACGACCCGAACAGACGCATATTCATTACGGCAGATACCGGCGATGCTTTTCCAATGTCATCCGGAATTGGATTTATAAGCGGCGAAACTTCTTCAACAAAATTGTCGGGATATCCTAATCCGTTTTATTATGGTTCTTTCTGCAGATTTGCATATTACATTAATGAAGCGTCCAGAGTCACAATAAAAATATACGATTTAATGGGAAACAACGTCAGAACAATAATACAGGACGTGGATAAAAACCGGGGATCGCACAACGAAGATACGTGGGATGGTAAAAACGACAAGGGGAAGCCAGTGAATGCAGGAACTTACCTGGTAAAAATTGAAATTAATACAAACGGAAACAAAAAAACTTTAAAAGATAAAATTACTATTTTAAAATAATGGTGAGCATGGTGAAAAAATTATTTTTGATACTTACATTGACGTTTTCAATGGTTGCATTAAACGCAAGCAACCTGCCTTATTCACAGGATTTAAGCGTAAAAAATTCCGGAGCCGCCGGTGCTCTGTCCGTATTCATAACAGATTCCTTTGCCTCCTTTATAAATCCGTCCCTGCTTGGCTGGACTCCGAGACAGAACGTCGGATTTATATATTACAATCTTTACGAAGATGGCATTTTAAGCTGCCTATCTTATGCCCTGCCCATGATTGAAAAAGGCACAATGGGTTTATCCGTCCTTTATCTGTCGTCCGGAGACGTAACTGAAAGAGACGTAAACAATCAGGAAACCGGGAAAATTTTTTCTGATACAACAACACACGTTAACTTATCCTATGGAATAAATCTATTTTCGTTTTTTAACGTTGGATTAAATCTAAAATACATAAACAGAAATTTTTATGAAAAACAATTCTACGGCATCGGCTGCGACGTTGGAACTTCTTTTGACCTGCCTTATAACTCCAGAGTATCCATAAATCTTGAAAATGTCATAAAACCCCGGTTTAAATATTCAGATACGTCCTATGATACGCTTCCCCTGCGTTTTGACATGTCAGCAGGTTTTTCTTCAGAATTAATTAACGCAATAAACGGCATCCTCAAAGCAGGTGCGGGTATAACAAAAGAAGAAAAAAACGATACCATTGGATGGCAGGCCGGAATTGAATATGAAATCTTTAAGATCCTGACAGTGCGTGGTGGTTTAAATGAATCCGGTTTTGCGATAGGTTCTTCTGTTACTTATCTTGATTTCGTTTTTGATTATGCATTCATAAACAAGCCGCTTGACATCATCCACAGATTTTCGTTGTCCTACATGTTTGGTGATAACGTAAGGGAAATAGAAAACAAAATTAAAACGAAAGAAGAAAAAGTAAAATACGAACTGGTTCAGAAAATCAGGCAGGATGCGTTAAATGAATTTAAAACGACTATAAACGATGCGCTTGCAAAAAACGACCTTGACCTTGCAAAGGAAACCGTCATAAAAGCTCTTGTCTGGGCTCCTTATGATAACTGGTTCAGGGAAAAAGAAAAAGAAATAAACGGTCTGATAAACAGGGATAAAAAACAAAAACTATTAAAGGAATCGGATACTGCAATGAAAGAAGGTTCCTACATAGATGCGCTTGTTTCCCTGAAAGCACTCCAGGAGATTGAGCCGGAAGACAAAGAGATACAGAAAAAAATAAATGAGGTTACGGGATACGTTAAAACTCTTGGAGAAAAAAACATAGCAATAGAATCCGCAAACAGGGAGAAAATAAAAACTTATTTTGAAAAAGGTCTGGATAATTATGCTTCCGGTAAATATGAAAAAGCAATTGAAGAATGGAATAAGGTAATTCAATCGTCTCCGCTGCAAAACCAGGTTTATACATACATTAAAAAAGCAGAAGAAAAAATAAGGAAAAAAGAAGATCAGGAAAAAACAATGAAAATTCTCGAAAAACAAAAAATCCTGGAATTATATAACGAAGCAGTAATAGCGCATACAAAAGGGAAATTTGAAGAATCAATAAAATTGTGGAAAGAAATATTAAAACTGGATCCGGGTAACAAAGAAGCACAGGAATACCTGAACAAGGTAACGGAAGAATACAAAAAAATGCAGTTACAGCAGTTGCAATGGTAAAATAGGTTTACCTGATAGTAATGATTTTACCATCGTTTTGGAATTAATTACTGACACTTTTTATATTTAATATGCTCTGACCTGATAGATTTGAAAAACCCTTTTTTACCCCGCCTTTTAATTTTGCCTTTTTCATTGCATCCAGAATATTATCGGCTTTTACGTATATTTTCTTTTCAAAACAATTTCCTGCTCCTGTATGTCCTGTTTTTACTATGCATTCATAAGTCACGTAAAACCTCCGATATAATTATTTTATAATTATTTTATATTTTATAAGCAAATTATATGCCACAAAAAACGCATATTTTTATATGATTTTTCAGGATTTTTTAACGGGGGCTCTTTATGATTACACAATTATGTAAACCAGATGTAAACCAAACGTAAACCTTGATTATAAATAAAATAATTTCCCTTCTTTGGAAAAGAGGGGCCAGGGGAGATTTTATTTTATCAAATCCCCCTTTCTACCCCTTTTTCAAAGGGGGATAAATAAATTATTTCTTTTTTTGCATCCTTTTCCATAACGCCATGCGTGAAATGCCAAGCACCTTTGCCGCTTTTGTCGTTGAATTATTTACCCTTGCTAATATCTCATTTAGGTCAATTTCATTAACTTTTTGTTTAAGGTATTCCTTTTTCATTTTTAATTTTTTTGCTGCCTTGTCATAATCATAATTTACGCTTTTTAACATTTCTATCAGGTCTATGGTTTTCTGATTCTTGACGTTTTTAACCGTCGCCTTTGCCGATAATAATTCATCCGGCAGGTAAATTTTTTTTACTTCAACATCGTCATACAAAGTCACTATACGCTCAATTACGTTTTCCAGTTGTCTTACGTTACCCGGCCATGGATATTTTAAAATCACTTTTAACGCATCAGGAGAAAAATCTTTAAATTTTTTATTATATTTTTCGTTAAATTTTTTTAAAAAATAATGGGCAAGCAAAACGGCATCTTCGCCACGTTCTCTCAAAGGCGGTAATGAAACGGGTAAAACGTAAAGCCGGTAAAAAAGGTCCTCCCTGAAACTGCCGTCTTTTAACATTCGTTTTATGTCCTTGTTCGTTGCAGTTATAAGCCGCACATCAACCTTTATTGTTTCGTTTCCGCCGACTCTTTCAAATTCCCTGTATTGTATAAAACGCAGTAACTTAACCTGCATCGCAGCGGTTATGTCGCCTATCTCGTCAAGAAAAATCGTTCCTCCGTCTGCTATTTCAAATCTTCCCTGCTTTGTCTTCACTGCGCCGGTAAAAGCACCTTTTTCATATCCGAACAATTCTGATTCAAGCAGGTTTTCCGGCAGCGCACCGCAGTTTACAACAATAAAAGGTTTGTCAGAACGCCTGCTTAACCTGTGGATGGCACGAGCTACAAGTTCTTTTCCCGTCCCATTTTCACCATCAATAAATACCGTTGAATCCGTTTCAGACGCTTTTATTATCAGGTCCTTGACTTTTTTTACCGGCTCACTTTCACCTATAAAATCCGCGAAAGACAAAGTATCACTTTGCTGTTTTGCTATGTCCATTATTGATTTTGAAATGTTGAATAAAATTTCAATACCGTCGTTTTGTTTTATGAATTCCCTGTAATCGTCTTTTATTTCGTCTTTCATTCCACTTTTAACGTAAATAAGGCCAAGGTTATAAAGAGCATTTTTATTTTCCGGATTTAAAATAACAGAATTTTTAAAACATTCCATGGCTTCATTTGTAAGTCCCTTCCTGAAATAAGACAAACCAAGGTCATTGTATAAATTTGATTTTCTTCTGCTGTCCGACGATACATTTATTGCATAATTATAATTTTCGATTGCAACGTCATAATTGCCGTCCTTGAAATAAATGTCGCCAAGATTTGCATAAGAAAGTTCGTTTTTGGAATCGTATTTTAATACGTTTTTAAACGCATCAATTGAATTTTTATTTTCTCCTGCATTTTTATAAAGAACCCCGAGAAATAAATTTACGTCCATAGCCAAACTTTTTATGTCGGAATATTTATCGGAATATATCAAACTTCCGGTCGGGTCTATTTCGTCTAAATTTATTGACCTCAGACTGTCTATTGCTTCTTTTATTTTGTTTTCATTTATGAATATAAGTGCAAGGTTGTAGGAAACGTCCCATTTTCTTTTATTTCCAGGTATTTTTAAATAATTCTCCTTTGCTTCCAGAAAATTACCATGGATAAAAGCAATATCCCCTTTTAAACTTAAAATAAATTCTTCCGGTAAATCGGTTTCTATCGTTTTTATTTTGGCCTGTATGCCTGAATAATTTTTTTGCCTGAAATCCCCCTCAATCTCCAGCATAACCGCATCAGGCGGTTTTGTCCTGCTACCACAGTTTTTACAGAACATGCTGTTTTTTTTTATTTCTGCCCCGCAATTTTCACAATACATCTTTTAATTTCCTTTTTTTATTTTGTTTTTTTCTATCCATTCAATCCTGTTTACTGCAATGTTTGCTATCTGTGGATTATCCTTATATTTTGGAATCAGACCCTCGTAAACGCTTATTGCACCTTTAAAATCCCCTGCTTTTTCCTTTTCATATCCGACCCTGAATTCCTTTTCAAAATCAATTAGTATTTTTCTGCCCTTTTCGGACAAATGGGTCGTCCATAGATGCCCAAGTTCTGTAAAAAAAGATATAAGTAATATGTTTACAAAATAAGCGGGAAAAATGCCTGCCAGAATCAGACTTAGTATGGTGAGCAAACCCCATTCTTCTTTTTTTAACAACGTTTTTGGGACGTTCGCAAGTTCTTCCTTTGTCTGGATGTTTTTAATAAAATTGTCAACGTCCATCTCTGACATGCCGTTGTTTTTTTCTGTATTATCGTCTTTTTTATTTTTCATCTTTATCCCTTTTTACAATCTTTTTTCCATAACATTATACATCAAATTATCATCCACAGGAACATAGATTTTTTCGTCTTGTTTTATCTGAAAATATCTGCTGCATAATAAATTTATCTCTTCCGTTGAAATTCCAGCCCTCGATAATCTGTCCGGCATGTCAATTTTACCGGTTATCGTCTCAATGTCATCAACGTTTTTTTTGTTTTCCATTAATTGTTCCTGTATAAGAAGCGAAACTGAAACGTGTTCCCCGTGTAAATATTCTCGTGCTTTTGGAACGATGGTCATTGCATGTGCAATGGCATGTGCAATGGAAGACGTAACCGTTTTTATTCCAACGCAGGAAATCATGCCGGAATAAATTATGTTACAATCGGTAAAAAACAACCTGTCTTCGTCGTTCAGACATTTTTTGTTTTTTTTAACTCTTTTAAAAATGTTTTTTTTTAAAATAAAGGCCAAATCTCTCGTAAAATTATCACAAAATTTTTTTTCTTTTTCATTTTTATAGAACGTCTCCGTTTCATAAAACTTGGACAGGGTATCCATAATCCCCGCTGCAAAAAAAGCCAGAGGCAGATCCATAAAAAATTCATAATCAATTATAAGGATGTCGGGAGGGACTGTGTCCAGCGTGTTAAGATAACTCCCGTCCTTATTATATATTACAGAAACCGGAGTGAAGGCAGCACAGGTTGCAGCCGACGTAGGAACATTTATTAAACGGATTTCCGGCAGTTCTTTTTTTACGTGTTTTGCAACGTCAAGGACTTTTCCTCCGCCGGCAGCAACAAGATTTCTGATTTTTCTCTCTTTTAAAATGAGGAAAACCCTCCTGAACTCCTCGGGGCAGCATTCTCCGTTAAACATTATTTCTTCGTCAAAGATATTAACGTTTGCTTTTTTTATGAAAATTGAGCGGACGTATTTATCATAAATTACGGCAGATTTTCCGTCTGAAAGATTGTTAGTTAAGTCTTTTTCAAGGTCGCCGTTTATTTTTATTATTTTTCCGGGGAAAAGGAACTTCTGAAAGGAACTATACGAATTTTTAATTACGTCAAAATGTTGTTGTCTCATCAGAGACCTGACTGATCCACTTCCTTCATGGATAAAGAAATTTTTCCTGTTTTGGGGTCTATGTCTTTTACTATGACCCTTACTTTTTGTCCTTCTTTTAATACTTCATCAACGGTTTTAAGCCGTCTATTCGTTATTGCAGAAATGTGAACGAGTCCGTCAATGCCGGGCATGATGTTTACAAATGCGCCAAATGGCATTATTTTTACGACTTCACCTACATATATTGTGCCGATCTCCGGCTCTGCAACGTAGGATTTTATCATTTTAACGGTCTTATCCATGGTTGCTTCGTCATTAGCAAATATTTTTACCTCGCCATTTTGTTCTATGTCAATTTTTGCGTTTGTTTCTTCCACTATCTTTTTTATCGTTTTTCCGTTTGGACCGATTAAATCTTTTATCCTGTCTTTGTTTATGGTTATAATCTGCATTTTAGGTGCATATTTTGAAAGTTCTTTTTTTGGTTCGGAAATTGTTTTTAAAATTTTCTCTTCCAGAATAAACAATCGTGCTTTTTTTGCTTTTTCAAGTGCTTTTTTCATAACGTCGGTAGTTATGCCTGTAATTTTTATGTCCATCTGAATAGCAGTTATGCCGTCTTTTGTCCCGGCCACCTTAAAATCCATGTCTCCAAAATGGTCCTCTGCACCCTGAATGTCCGTAAGAATTACCATTTTTTCATCTTTTTTTACAAGCCCCATTGCAATGCCCGCAACAGGTTTTTTTATAGGAACGCCTGCATCCATAAGTGAAAGCGTCGCACCGCAAACCGTTGCCATTGACGATGAACCATTTGACTCGAGAATGTCTGATACAACCTGTATGGTATAAGGAAATTCTTCCTTTGTAGGTATTACTGCCTTTAACGCACGTTCGGCAAGATTACCATGTCCTATTTCTCTCCTGCCTACGCCACGAAGCATTTTTACCTCTCCAACGGAAAATGGAGGAAAATTATACTGAAGCATATAATGTTTATGCATTTCCCCTTCTATCTCGTCAAGCATCTGGGCATCTTCTTCCGAGCCAAGCGTGGTTACAACGAGTGCCTGTGTCTGCCCGCGTGTAAAAAGCGCAGAACCATGCGGCCTTGGCAATAATCCTATTTCACATTCAATGGGCCTTATTTCGTCAAAACCCCTTCCATCCGGTCTTTTATTTTCATCCACTATCATGCGACGTATTATTGATTCTTCTATGTCTTCCAGTACTTTTGTTATACCCAGAACCTTTTCCTCATATAATTCTTTACCCATTTCCAAAAGCAATGCATCGTGGACCGATTGTTTTATCTGATCAATCTCATCCTGCCGATTTATTTTATCTTCAATTTTTAAAGCATCATTTATTTTATTTTTTGCCATATTTTCTATTTTAAGACGCAGGTCCGGCTCAACGGTTCTTAATTTAACCTGCCTTTTCGGTTTTCCGTATTTGTTTTTTAAATTTTCAATAAAGCCGGCTATTTTTCTGATTTCGTCATGCGCGGTATTTATGGCATCTATCATTTCATCTTCTGATATTTCTTTTGCCTCGCCTTCTATCATCGTTATTGCCTGTTCCGTCCCGGCTACAATTATGTTTAAATCACCTGCTTCTTCCGCGCCGGTAACCGGATTGACGACAAACTGGTTATCTATCTTTCCAACCTTTACTGCGCCAACGGGAAAAATGAACGGGATGTCTGAAATGGCAAGGGCTGCTGACGATGCAATAATTGAAAGAAAATCAGGATCATTTATTTTATCGGCGGATATTAAAGTCACGATTAACTGAACTTCGTTATAATATCCGTCCGGGAAAAGCGGACGCAGTGACCTGTCTATCAGTCGTGCAGTAAGTATTTCCGATTCTCTCGGTTTTCCTTCCCTCTTAAAAAAGCCGCCTGGTATTTTTCCTGCTGCATAATACTTTTCCCTGTATTCAACGGTTAAAGGGAAAAAATCCGCGTCTTCCTTTGCTTCCTTTGCTGCAACTACGGTTGACAGGACAATTGTTTCACCGCATTGTGCCAGAACTGCTCCATCTGCCTGTTTGGCGAGTTTACCTGATTCCAATATTACTTTTTTACCCTGTATTTCAATTTCTTCTCTAAAATAATTTGTCATTTGTCCTCATTTCCTTAATTTTAATCTTTCTATTAAACTTTTATATCTTTCAAAGTCCGTTTTTTTAAGATAATCAAGCAGGCGTTTACGTTTGGCAACCATCTGCAAAAGACCGCGTCTCGAATTAAAATCCTTTTTATGTTTCTTAAAATGCTCGGTTAAATAATTAATGCGTTCGGTAAGAAGTGCAACCTGCACTTCCGGCGAACCGGTGTCTTTTTCATGAGTTTTAAACGTCTCTATTATCTCTTTCTTCTTCTCTTTTATTAAAGCCATAAAAAATTTCTCCTTCCTTAATATTTATAGGGATTACTTTTAGGTTAAAAAGGATTTAAAGCCGGATTAATCCAAATTTTTAAACCTACGTGCCGGAATTACGTTGGCCAATCAATAATCTCAGCAACTTTTAATAAACTAACACAAAAACTTTTTTTTGTAAAGAAAATTTTTATTGTCCGTGCAGAGCGTTGCATCGTTTTCATGCGTCTGGTTTTAATTCACGGATTGTTAGTACATCGCTGTCAGGTTAATTTACCTGAGATATAATCTTTAATTTTTACAATTATCACGGTCATTGCGAGCGTAGTTAAGCAATCCGGGTTTTATTTTACCAACCCCCCCTTTGTCCTCCTTTTTAAAGTGGAAAAAGAAACAAAGTAATTTCCCCTATTTAAAAAAGATGGGTCAAAAAGAATATTTTTATTGAATCATATCGTTCCCACCCATCGTTTTAAAAATGTAGAGACTTAAGCTTGCTCTGTCTCTGAAAACAAATTAAATGGTGGAAATTTTTACAAATGGTTATGAAAACAAAACAGCGGTTTATCCTGTGCTGGTCGCGTGGCACACCGTTTGAATATCCGCCTTGCTTATCTTTGAGACACAGCAATCTTAAGTCTCTACGAATCTTGTTATCTTACCTTGCGACGTGTATTACTAAAGGGGGAAAAAATATTTCCCCTCTTTGGAAAAAGAGGGGTCACCTGTTTTTTTTCGGATTGACTTTTAAAATTGTATATATAATAATTATCTTATGAAAAAAAAAGTACTTTTAACATTTATATTGTTGTTTTTGTTACTTTTATCCGCTGAAATGGATTTATTTTCATTTAAAATCGGCAGATTAACGCAGAATTTTTCTACTGCCGAACTGTCTTTTTTAATTTTTGACTTTTTTGCCGTTTTATTTATCAGAAAAAACAATTTCAGAAATTTTTTGGAGCATTATAAGCCCCTGATTTTTTTGTCTTTGTTGTTTTTGTTGTCCGGACTTTTATCTTCCATTTTTTCTCCGGTTGATAAAATATATGCATTCAAAAATCTTGTGCGGTATTTTTTGTTCGCTACGTCTTCATTATTATTCATATATCTAACCTTCGTAGAGCGGGACGTAAAAGATTATTTTTATTTTTCCCTGTTTATCATTGCAATCTTACTGTCTCTTGTTTCAATTGTTGAATCATTTAATCAGTCCTTTGCAGGTTTACTGGCGGATATTTTTCGCGGCGGTAATTCAGTTTACATAAATAACAGGCTGAGACCATCTGCAACGCTTACGCATTCCAACATTTTTTCATGTTTTATGGCCATATCCGTGTTTGTTGCATTAAAGATATATTTTGAAAATAAAATATCAAAAATAACTTTTATTTGCGGAGTTATTTTGTTTCTTACCGGATTGTCGTTTGGAAGTTCCAGAAATGCTTTATGGACTTTTTTAATAGCCTTGCTTGTTTTTGCTTTGAATAAAAAACATTTAAAAAAAATTGCTGCTTTGATTTTTTTAACGTTTTTAATTACGTATTTTGCTTTTACCCCTTCATTAAAAAGAATGGCAGAAATTAAAACGGAATCGTCCGTTTCAAGAATACTTCTATGGAAATCCTCAGTAAAAATGTTTAAAGATTATCCGATCCTGGGGGTAGGACCCGGATGTTTTAATAAATCCATCATAAAATATGCTTCGGAGGATTTGTTACGCATTGAAAATCAGTTTATTAATAAATCGGCCTTAAATGCACACAATGGGTTTTTTAACGCGCTTGCAGAATTTGGTTTAAGCGGAATTATTATTTTAACTATATTTTTATTTTATTATCTGTCTTTTTTCGTCAAACTGCATCCATTTCCTTCCGATACGCTGAGTTATTCCGTGTTATTTGTAATTTCCCTGCCGTTTTTAGCCGATGCCTTTTTTTATAGTTATTTTTATATGACTGTTTTTTGTATCATTTTGTTTCTTTTATTGCAAAAAACAGATAATTCACGTTTTGTAGTAAGGCATTAAATCCTCATAAACAGAAATTATCTCTTCTGCAGTTTTATCCCATGAAAATTTTTCTGCCTGTTTTCTGCCTTTTTCAACGAGTTCTTTTCTAATTCCATCGTTTTCAATAACCGATACCATGGCATCTATTAGTTCGTCAACGTTATAGGGGTCTATTAAAATGGCCGCATCTCCGGCTATTTCCGGTATTGAAGAAACAGAGGATGTAATCAAAGGGACACCGGCATTAAAGGCATCCAGAACGGGCATGCCGAATCCTTCATATATGGAAGGAAACAAAAAACAAAATGCACCTTTTACAAGGGGAATTAAATCTTCATCAGGAACAAAACCGGTAAAAATAAAATCATCGTTTGATTCCGTTAATTTGTATAATTCATCCACCAGCCATCCCCTGGAACCGACAAAAACCATGCAAAAATCATTGTATTTTTTTTGTATTTCAAGAAACGCCTTTGCGATTCTTACGACGTTTTTTTTGGGTTCCAGAGTTCCCGTAAAAATAAAATATTTCTTCGTTATGTTGTATTTTTGTTTCACCCGTTGTATTTGTTCATCAGGTATAAATTTTTTAAACTCATCCCTTCCTGCAAGATAAACAACTTTTATTTTATTCTCTTTCGGTTTGTAATATTTAATCAGGTCTTTTTTCGTATTTTCCGATGAAGTTATAATAACGTCGTCACTTTTTAACATAAACGGAATTATGTGCCTGCACATAAACAAACTTTTGTATGATGCTTCCCTGCTGAATATCAGAGGTATTATGTCGTGTATTGTCTGGACCAGTTTAAAACCTTTTTTCCATGCAGGGCCAAGAAAATCAAGAGAATGAAACATGTCAATTTTATTTTTAACTGCATAAAAAGGGCTGAACCATACAGCCCTTTTTGCAGTGCTGTTATGTTTCCTTATTTCATCGTGGATTATTACGTTTTCTTTTAAAAAAGAATCTGCCTCTGTTTCTGCCCCGGGAAAAAGATGTATTTCCCATTTATCTGTCGGCAATTTATTTATCACTCTTTTTACTATTTCCATCTCAGCCCTGCCTATTCCGGAACCTTTTGGAGACATCGTCCGAACATCCAGACCGAGTTTTATTTTTTTATTCATGATTATCTGTTTAAAATAAATTTTATATCGGAATAATACTGCCTGCCGTTTATCAAAAAATTAACTGTTAGATATATTATTAACGTTATGAATAAGAAAACTATAAGAATTATTAGATTATCTACACTGACTTTAGCCGTTAAAAAATAAACGGCTGCAACCGTTACAATAAAAGATATCAGGGACGGCAGAATGTTTCTTAAAATTCTGATGTTAAACTCCTTTTTTGCATCATACATGCATTTAACATTAATAAGATAGGTAAGCAAAACTGCAATACCATAGCCCGTAATGTCGTATTTTGGCACCAATATCAAAGAAAAAATCCAGAAGCCCACTGCCCATGCAATGGATAATTTTAATGTATATACTGCCTTTCCTTTTGCATTAAAAGCATTTATGAACGGAACGACTGAGCCCAGTAAAAAATTTACAAAAACAAGTAAATATAACAAATTCAGGGCCGGCAGCCATTTTTCAGTATAAAGTATGATTGTAATTGGTTTTGCAAGAGCAAAAAGCATGGCTGCAATTGCCATAATGACAAGAATATTAATCCGCGTTATTATTTCCAGTGCGTTACCAAATTTTTCTTTGTCGTCCTGTATTCTGGAAAAAAATGGAAATAAAATTCTTGAAAGTAAATTGGAAAGCATAATCGGATAAATGGCAAGTGAGTTTGCCCACGTTAAATATCCCAGGGATTTTACTCCAAGAACAGAACCTATCCAGATGGGAACAGTGCTGTCTTTTATAAAATTTACGAAATGGCTGCCCTGAAAAGACAAACCAAAAGGTAAAATCGTCTTTATTTTATCAAAATCAAACCTGTATCTTATTTTCCATCCGGAAATAAAAAATACTATGACGAGCATTACGACGTTTTTTGCGAGTAATCCCAAAACCATTGACCAGACGCCAAATCCTGCAAATGCCAGTGAAACGGCTGTCCCCTGAAATGCAAGGGTTTCCATTATTTCAAGAAACGTTATTTTGTCAAACAATAAATCTCTTTCGAGTAACTGGACCTGAACCATCCTGAATGATAAAAGGAAAAATGAAACAATTGATACGCGGAACAGCCAGATTACCTCCGGTTTTTTTAACTGTGGTTCCAGAAATAGAGTAACGATTAAAAGAATTAACGAAATAACAAACATAAGTATCTGCTGAAAAGTAAAAATGGTTGCAATGAATTCATCCGATAATTTTCCCGGCTCTCTTATTATAACCGCCCCTAAACCACTGTCCCCTATCAGGACAAAAAATGTCATAAGAAACATGATAAGTGCATACGTGCCAAAATCCTCCGGCAATAAAATTCTTGCCAGAATTAAATTGCCCAAAAAATTAATGACGTTAATTATAAGTTGCCTGCCAACGAGAAAACCCGTTCCCTTTAATACCTTTTTTCTTAAAATTCCTTCCATTCGATGTCTCCTGCATCATACCGGCATCTGCTTTTTAATCCGACAGGTTGCTAAAAAATTATTTTGTTTATTATTACGAATGGCATTTCTGCCTCTCCTTAGCCACCCGCAATGACAATTAAGAATATTTTCCAACAATTTGTTTGTAATATGCCTGCTTTTATAAGGTGGGGATATGGCATATCGTGCAATGGTATCAAAAAATTATTTCTTTTTTTCAATTGCAATTTTTATCACTTCATCCATGGTTTTTACGAAATAAAACTTCAAATTTTTCTTTATGTAATCTGGAAGTTCCGTATAATCCTTGCGGTTAAATTCAGGAATTATAACTTCTTTTATTCCGTTTCTGTGCGCCGCGAGGGTTTTTTCCTTTAATCCGCCTATTGGCAGAACCCTGCCCGTTAACGTTATCTCTCCGGTCATTGCAACATCTTTTTTTACCGGCTTGCCGGTAAAAGCGGATATCAGGGAAGTGGCTATCGTAATCCCGGCAGAAGGCCCGTCTTTTGGTATTGCGCCTTCCGGGACGTGAACGTGGACGTCTGTCTTTGAAAATACGTCTTCCTTTATTCCGAGTTTTTTTGCTTTTGAACGGATGTAACTTAAAGCAGCCTGTCCGGATTCTTTCATAACATCGCCGAGTTTTCCGGTAAGAATCAACGTGCCCTTGCCTTTAAAAATTGACACTTCTATTATCAATACGTCGCCCCCGAATTCCGTCCAGGCAAGTCCGGTTGCAATGCCAACGCCGTTTACGTCTTTTGTCGGGACGTCTAAAAATTTAGGCACGCCAAGAAATTTATCTATGTTTTCTTCCGTTATCAGTATTTTTTTAAATTTCGTTTCGCTTACTTTTGCCTTTGCTACTTTTCTGCAAACCGTCTTTATCTCCCTCTCAAGGTTACGCACGCCTGCTTCTTTCGTATAATTATTAATTATTGACAGAACTGCCTTTTCATTTATCTGGACATCTTTATCCGTTAATCCATGCTGTTTTAACTGTTTTGGAATGAGGAATTTCTGTGCAATGTTTAATTTTTCAAAATCCGTATAACTGTTTATCTCAATTATTTCCATTCTGTCCTGCAACGGCAGAGGTATGTTGTATAAAGTATTTGCAGTCGTTATGAACATAACGTCCGACAGGTCAAATTCAGTATCCAGATAATGATCCATAAAAGTATTGTTTTGTTCCGGGTCCAGGACCTCTAACAGGGCAGCAGCAGGGTCGCCCCTGAAATCAGAAGACATTTTGTCAATTTCGTCCATCAAAAATACGGGATTTTTGGATTTTGCCTTACGGATTGACTGTATTATTCTTCCCGGCATTGCTCCTATGTAGGTTCTCCTGTGACCTCTTATTTCCGCTTCGTCCCGGACACCGCCAAGGGATATACGCACAAAATTACGTCCCATTGCACGGGCAATAGATTTTGCAAGTGAAGTTTTACCAACGCCAGGCGGGCCTACAAAGCACAGAATGGGGTCCGTTACTTTTTTATCTTTAATGTTCTTTTTTACCGCAAGATATTCTATTATTCTTTCTTTTGGTTTTTCAAGGCCAAAGTGGTCCTCTTCCAGAATTTTTTCCACGTTTTTAATTTCAATTTTTTCCTTTGTTTTGAAATTCCACGGCAGCGCAATAAGCCAGTCAAGATACGTCCTTATCACCGTTGCTTCTGCCGACATTGGCATCATTTTTTCAAGACGCGATAATTCCTTTAATGCTTTGTCTTCTGCGTCTTTTGACATCTTTGCTTTTTTTATTTTTTCCCTTAGTTCTTCAACTTCGTTATACGTTGAATCCGTCTTTCCAAGTTCTTTTTGTATTGCTTTTAATTGTTCATATAAATAATATTCACGCTGGGATTTTTCCAGTTGACTTTTGACTTTGCCCTGTATTTTCTTCTCAATGTCTAATATTTCGTTTTCCCTTTGCAGATAAGATGATAGCTGCTGCAGTCTTTTTGCCGGATCTTCCATCTCAAGTAAATTCTGTTTCTCCTCATTTTTTAAATAAATGTGTGCTGCTATGACGTCTGCAAGCCGTCCCGGATTGTCAATTTCGGAGACCGACATCAACGTCTCCGGTGGTATCTTTTTATTCATCCGGACGTATTTCTGGAATTCGTCCATAATCATCCGCATCAATGCTTCTATTTCTTTCGTTTTCACCGTATTTTCGTTTATTCTTTCTATGGAAACCTCAAAAAAAGGTTCTTCCTGCAGATATTCTTTTATTTTTCCCCTCGTTAGTCCCTCTACAAGAACGCGGATTGCACCATCGGGAAGTTTTAAAATTTGAAGTATTTCTGAAATCGTTCCCATCTCAAAAATGTCTTTCTTTTTTGGGTCGTCCGTCCTTGCATCTTTTTGTGCAACGAGAAATATTATCCTGTCGCGTTCCATTGCCGTCTCAAGTGCTTTGATTGATTTTTCCCTTCCGACAAAAAGAGGTATTACCATGTTTGGAAAAATTACAAGGTCGCGCAGGGCAAGGAGAGGCACTTTTTCTATCTTGCGTTCGTCGTTTACGTTTTGTTTTTCGTTAAGATCCGGCATTTTTTCGTTCCCCTATGCTATTTTATTTTTTCTGATTGCCATTAATTTGTCTTTTTTTCCTTCAACGATGTCTTTATCAATAACGACTTCTTTGGCATCTTTAATTGATGGTATTTCATACATGATGTCAATCATAATTGACTCTATTATCGACCTCAGGCCCCTTGCTCCTACTTCTTTTTTTATTGCTTCACGTGCCACGGCTATTTTTGCATCTTCTTTAAACCTAAAATCTACGCCATCGTGTTTTAACAAAACTTCGTATTGTTTTAAAATTGAGTTCTTTGGTTTGTCAAGAATTTCCACCAATTCTTTTTCGTCCAGTTCGGATAAAGTTGCAATTACCGGCAATCTCCCTACGAATTCAGGAATCATACCGTATTTAATCAAATCAACGGGCAACGTTTGTGACAATATTTCGTATCTGTCTTTTGTCCCTGCATTCATTTCTTCCTTGTTTTTATAACCAAAAATCTTTTTTTGTAATCTTCTCTGGACAATCTTATCAAGTCCGACAAAAGCACCGCCGACGATGAACAGTATGTCGTGAGTGTTGACTTTTATATACTCCTGATAGGGATGTTTCCTGCCGCCTTTGGGAGGTATGTTTGCAATCGTGCCTTCAAGTATTTTAAGAAGTGCCTGTTGCACTCCTTCACCCGATACGTCTCTCGTAATTGATATATTTTCCGATTTCCTTGCGATTTTATCTATTTCGTCAATGTAAACAATGCCTTTTTCTGCCTGGTCAACGTTAAAATTTGCGTTTTCAAGCAACCGCAAAACGATGTTTTCAACGTCTTCACCGACGTAACCTGCTTCTGTTAAAGTAGTTGCGTCTGAAATTGCAAAAGGGACGTTTAAAATTTTTGCAAGCGTTTCTGCAAAAAGTGTTTTCCCGGAGCCGGTCGGTCCTATTAAAAGTATGTTTGATTTCTGCATTTCAACGTTATCTTTTGATTTTAACATAATTCTCTTATAATGGTTATACACCGCAACTGATAAAATCTTTTTTGCAGTATTTTGCGAAATCACATATTGGTCAAGTAAATTTTTAATTTCCTTTGGAGTCGGCAGTTTTTTTAAATTTTCTTCCTTTTTCTCCGTTTTTTCCACTTCATTAAAAATCTCTATGCACTCGTTGCATATTGCAACTCCGTTGGAAATGATTATCTTTTTTACGTCTTTTTCCTTTTTACCGCAGAATGAACACATATACATATTTATTTTTCTTCCTTTGCTTTATCTTTTCTGGTTTCAATTATCTCGTCAATTATTCCATATTCCTTTGCTTCCTCAGACGTCATAAAATAATCCCTATCCGTATCTTTTTCTATCTTCTTTAACGTCTGACCCGTATGTTTTGCCAGTATTTTGTTTAACCTCTCCCGTAATTTTAAAATTTCTTTTGCATGTATGTCTATGTCGGAAGCCTGTCCCTGGACGCCACCCATCGGCTGATGAATTAAAATCCTTGAATTGGGCAATGCATATCTTTTTCCCTTTGTACCCGCTGCAAGTAAAACGGCAGCCATACTCGCAGCCTGCCCGACACAAATCGTCGTGATTGGCGATTTAATGTATTGCATTGTATCATAAATTGCCATGCCAGAACTTACTATCCCTCCAGGGCTGTTTACGTATAAAGAAATTTCTTTACCCATATCTTCTCCGTCAAGGAATAACAACTGTGCTATTATCAGATTTGCAACGTCGTCGTCTATGGGCATGCCTATAAATACTATTCTTTCTTTTAATAAACGCGAATAAATATCGTAAGCTCTCTCGCCTCTGTCGCTTTGTTCTATAACCATGGGAATCAAACTCATATCGTGCCTCCTTTAAATAGATAACAATTTTTCATCGTAGTCAATGAACATCCTTAAAAAACATTCTCACAAAACACTTTAAAGAACCTTTATTTCACGGAATTGCTTCCTGCGATTTCAAGAAGTTTATCTATAACTTTATCTTCAAGTAACTGGGCTTTTAAAACGTCCCAGTTTGGTTTTGCCCTTTTTATCAGAGCATCTACATCTTCTTTGCTTTCTGCTGCAATTTTTTTTATTTCATTTTCTATGTCACCGTCTGTTATTTCTATTTTTTCAATTTCCCCTATTTTTCGTAAAATATATCTAAGACGGACGTTTTCTTCCGCGATTTTTAATTGTTCCGCTCGTATTTTATCCCTGTCAAGCCCCATCTTTTCTATGGACAATCCGCGTGAGAGCAACTGATTTTCATAGCGTTTTAGAAGATTATCGGCCTCCATTTCAACAAGACTCCTCGCAACTTCAAATTCGTTGTCTTTTAAAAGTACTTTAAATATCTTGTCCATATTCTGCATTTTTATCTGTTGTTTTAAATATTTTGCGAGTTCCTGTTTAATTACATTAATTAATTCATCTTTCGTCTGATAGGGGCCACCCAGCGATTTTACAAATTCATCGTTAAATTCAGGAACTTCAAGTTCTTTTATTGATTTTATCTTAACTTTAAAAATAACTTCTTTACCGTTAAATTTTTTATTATTATAATCGTCGGGCAATTTTGTCCTTATTTCCTTTTCTTCGCCCTTTTTCATGCTTTTTAAACCATTTTCAACGTCGGGCAGAATGTTTCCCTCACCTATCTTTATCAACTCATCCTCACCGGTTAACTCCGGTTCTGCTTTTCCATCAACGAAACCTGCTATAGATATTACGACGTAATCCCCGTCTTTTATTTCGTCTTTTTGCACGTCCTTTAAAACGCCTCTTGACTGCCTTAACTTATTTATCTCTCTGTCAACGTCATCCGGCATAACCTCTTTAAAATCATTTAAATCAACTTTGATTCCCTTATAATCTTTCATTTCAAATTCAGGATTTGTCTCAACTATTATTTTAAAATTTAAACCGTCCGGGATGTCAGATTTTACGTCACAAAGCACGGGATCCGTTACTATATGTAAATCAGTTTCGCTTAATACCTTTTTTGCGGTATTAAGTATTAAATCTTTTTGCGTTTCTTCTTTTATCGTTTTTTCAAACGTTTTCTTAACTATGTTTTCCGGCGCTTTTCCTTTTCTGTAACCGTCTACCTGTGCATTTCCCTTAACGTCTTCCAATACTTTTTTATAAACCGGTTCTATGTCATTTGCATCAAGACTGACTTCTATTATTTTGGTACAATTCTTCTCGCTTTTCGTTTCATACTTCATTAAATCCTCCTGAAATTATAATGGTGCGAGGAGAGGGACTTGAACCCACACCCGGAATGGACCAGATCCTAAGTCTGGCGCGTCTGCCAATTCCGCCATCCTCGCTGAATTAAAAATAATTAGATATTATTATAATATTTTTTTGTCTAAATTACAATAAAATTTGGGTTAAAACTGGGAATAAGGAAAGACATGGAGGACATTTAAAAAGGTTGAAAATAATGAAAAAAGAGGGGAATTAACTTTTCTTTTTTTCTCCCCCCTTAGAAAATGGGGACAAAAGAGGATTTGATTGAAATAAAATCTCCCCTGACCCCTCTTTTCCAAAGAGGGGAATTTATTTTTATCCCCCTTTGAAAAAGGGGGAAAGAGGGGGATTTGTCTTCTTATTCTTTTCCCCCTTTAGAAAATGGGGACAAAGGAGGATTTGATTGAAATAAAATCTCCCCTATCCCCTCAATCGCAGGCTAAAGCCTGCTATTACGAGATGAAAATGAAAAATCACATGGAATGAAACCCAACGTTATTATTGACATTTACTTACTTTTTAATAAAATATTAGTAAATATTTAATTATGACGCACAAAAAAATATAAAAACTTACATACAATTTACAGGAGAATAAATTGAAAAAAATAATTTTAATTTTTATGGCGTTCGTTTTTATATTTGGATGCAGTTCCAAAACCCCAACAGTAAAAATAATAAGCATTGAATCAAAAGGGTGTCATTTTTGCGAAGAACAGCAAAAAGTCTTTGCCGAATTAAAGGAAAAATACAAGGATAAAATAATTATAGAAACTCATCTGATAGACGACCCGGACGGAATAAGTTATGCAGACAAATATGGCGCAACAAAATTTCCTACAAACATTTTTCTTGACGAAAAGGACAACGTCATTTTCAGGGCAGAAGGTCTGCTGAAAAAAGATTCCATAGTAAAAGTCCTTGACATCGTAGGGATAAAATGAATGCATAACTTACTTTAAAATAATCAACTCCTGAATGCGCGAGTTTACCTTGTTTTTATCGTTTTCTGCAGTAACAACAATCAAATAAAGCCCGTTTGCAAGATTTTCAAATTCTTTCTGACCTATTTCAATCACGTCATCCGTATCTTTGTTTTTTTCAATCGTCTTTATCAGCCGTAATGACCTCGTATAAATTTTTATGGTGACCTGATTACACTGACCCGATAATTTTAAAAATAATTTAAGTTTATTTTCCCGGCAATTATACGGATTTGGATATATCTGTATTTCATTTATGCCAAGTTCCGTTGACTGGATTATGGTATTGACCGGCGTAGGAATCATTGTCGGAGTTTGCGTGAAAGTGCACGTATAGGTAAACTGCGGATAATAAAACATCACGTCGTCTATTTCAACGTCAAATGCGCCGTCCTCAGATATTTTCCATTGTATATCTTCTGCCCGCGTTAAATCAAAAGGTCTGTATGTCCCATAAGGTATGGTAAATGAGGAAAATGGTATCTGCACAAGAGTCCAGTTCAGCGTCGTGGGAACTGTATATTGCCAGTTGTTATAGTCAGGAATATCTGTAAAATTACCGGTTACAATGGCTATGTTAAGCGGCGTCCCGTCTCCTTTTACGAACATCTGTATTCCTTCAAATGTAGTCAGGTCGGTTTCTGCACCACCGTCTGCCAGATTTGTCCCGATTCCTGCCCACCCGCCCGTGACCTTATTTCCCGTTGCCCTGTATTTCCCGATCGTCGTTACCGGACCTCCTGGAGATTGTTTTGCACCGGTTATTTCTGAATGAGGGGCGGATTCTTCGTCAGCATAAGTATACCACCAGCCGCCCCATAAATTCTGGTTTGTTCCTGTATTTTCGCAATCATCAACCATTACGCCTTTGGCAGGCGTGGCAGTGTTCGTTATCGTTACGGTCGCAGTCGGCGAACAAACAGGCGTATTCGTTCCCGTTGCAGTTGCCGTATATTCAGGATGCGAAACCACAACTTCATACCATAACGTCTGGTATGAGGGGCCAATTGAAATTGAAGCAAAACCGCCGTTGTTTGTTACCGGCACGGCCGTCTTTCTTGCTCCTGTCGTATCAAGTGCCCATGAAGATACGTCTGCATAACTGCATGGCAGAATAACAGTCCCAGGTATTCCTTCCACCATAACCGGAGACGTTCCCCATTTATCCCGCAACGTTACGTTTATGCCCATTAAAGGTGGAAAAGAAATCAAAGTGTCGGGATACTGATAAAACTGTGCATTTGTATTATATTGCGTCCCAAGTGCAGTTATTAATATTTTTTGTGCAGATAAAAAAGAATCTCCGTCGAGAATTGTAACTGCTATTGCTGAAAATCCGTCTGCAAGCGTCGCCCCGGGCGTTATCGTTACTCCGGATAAATAATAAGTTCTTCCGTTCTGGAAACCGTATACAAATTTTGTTTTTGGAGTATCCACTTTTACGTATCCCGCAGATGCATCTGATGCGTCCCATACGATTTCTCCGGTATCAGACGTCATCACGTTTTCCGACACATTCGTGGTTCCCGGAGAAATGGAACCAGGAGGGATGCTCTGCCCTTCCACCGCCATTCTTACTTTGTGTATCAAAGACGTCTTTGGATTTTCCCCTGCTTTTGCTCCGTCCACAAGCCACCATGCCCATGTACTTAACAATTCCTGTATTTCCCTTTCCCTGTCAATTGGTATTACAACCGTGTTAACTCCTTCTGAAATGTCTCCACGATGAAATGCAAGTGCTGCCGGTATCATTGATGCCATTTTAACCATATTCTGATTTACGGCAAAATATCCGTCTATTTTTTGCAGGTTCCAGTCATCGCTTCCATTGTAATCAAATTCAAAAACCGCATCCCAACCCTGCAAACTTCCATAAGTGGAAAGAAAAAACATGCTCTCTGCTTCGTAAGAATTTGGATGCGGATGATTATACTCGGTTACGAGATGCGGTTTGTTTAATACCGATTTTAACCCAAGCCCTGCAACGGTTGACCCCGCCTGGTTGTTTACCATCGGATTGTTTCTCACATACCAGTCGGTGCTACTCCATGGCTGACCGGGAAATTCCGGATGCTGCCAATATGCATGCGTATCTATCGCATCATAAACGCTTTGAACGTTTGGCGTTGAACAGCCAATTATCGTTCCAAATATGAGTGCATGCGCCCCCAGGGTATTTCTTATATAATCCCTCATGTCAATCCAGTAGTTGCTTTCCGTCTCCTGCAAAAATCTGAACCAGTCCTTTCGTCCCTCTGTTGTTCTTACCGTGTCTCCCTGATTTTTGAAATTATCTATTCCCGTGGTATATAAATTTTCGCCCGATTTTAATCCGATTAAGCCGCCCTGCCTTAACGATACGTCGGTAAAATAAAAACTCCCGCCTGCCGCAAGCCCCATGCTTCCAAAATTTATTCTCGCGTTTGTATCGGAAGCATTTGGTGAAAACGTAAACGTAAAAACCTGCCATGCATTCGTTAAATTTATCTGCGTTGAAAATCCGAGGTTTGACCATGGGTCATGTGCCATCATTAAGGACAAATCTATGGTCCTGTTTGTATCTGCTTTTGCATAAAACGTAATAGTATACGGCACTCCCGCAGTTACAGATAAATTCGGCTGGTTGAATTGAACGTGCCATCCCTGACTCCCTGCGGTTGTAACGTTTATCCTCGCGCAATTTAATCCGCCAGGGCCTGTCCCCGTCTCTACCACTGCACTTCCAGTTGCAGTATCGTGAAACTCTGCAACCCATGGAGTTGTGTTTCCGGTAGTAAATCTTCCATTCGTCAGTATTTCAGAACCAGGCGGCTGATTTAAAACCCCCCATCCAGTTTCAAGTGCCTGCTGCGTCTGATATTTATTTTTTAACCAGTTATTCCATTGCGTATTTAATAAATTATAATAGTATGGAGGTAATCCATCAAGTTGTGAACTTAAAAATGCCTGTGTTAATCCATTTTCATTATTTATTTCTATAAATGCTACTGCTGGTTCGTTTACATAACTATTTCCCGTGTATGGATTGTAATGCGTTAATAAATCCCTTGCATAATCTTTTTGCAATTGCCTTGTCTGCGGATCAAAAAATCCAAGTGCATCACGGACTTTCCAGTCGGTTATTAAATCAATGTCTGCCGGCAGGTCTGTTCCTCTGTTAAACGGTCTGGACACAACCAGATTTATGTCGGCATATATTCCCTTTTGTTTTAACTGAAATATAAAATAATCGAGCAAATCAAGTTTTGCAGGACTTATTGTTCTATCCGGATTTGTGCCCGTCCATATATCATACATGTCCATGTGATGAAAGCGTACTGCGTTGAATCCGTATTTTGCGAGACGCGCTGCAGCCTGCAGTGCATTTGATTTTGAAGGAAAATTTCCGCCAAAGGTCGTGTTCGTGCCCCAGAATTTTATCCTGCCTGAATTTACCGTAAAATGGCCGTCTGAAGTTGCCCGGACGAATCCTTCCGCATTTATGTTTCTGTAAACGATTAAACTTAAATCAACGGCATTGTTTGTTGAATCGTTCCATGGAAGGACAAAAGGAAAAACCGTTCCGGAAAAGGAATTTATCGCGGCAGAAAAGAAACAAATGAGAAACATAAAAAATTTTTTCGTTTTTATACCCCTGCCTGTTTTTGTTTAAATTTTTATATTATCGACGGAGCGCTTCCTTTTTCAAAGGTTCTCTCCGATAACAACCTGCCTTTTTTGTCGTATTTTTTTATTGAAACGAGGAAACCCTCGTCATAGGTATGTTCTTCTTTCAGGTCTTTTCCTACGTAATATTTCACAATCCCATCTATTGTCTCGCCATATTTTTTTACAGTTCCATCTGCCTCATGCGTCCATCGTGCAATTTCCCTGCCATTTTTGTAAAAAACTTCCGTATTTCCCGTGCGGACAGAGACAATCTCCGCATAAATTTTATCCGATAATAATTTTCCGTTTTCAGAATAAGTTTTCAGCCGCACAATCTGGTCAGATGCAAATCTGCCTTCTTTCCACAAAGCACCGGAAGGATAATATAATTTATATGGTCCGTTTTTCTGTCCGTTAAAATAATTTTTTTCAACCATTACCTGACCATTTTCATAATATTCAACCACTTTGCCGTCAGGTATATCGCCGTATAATTCGTATCTGATAAGCGTGCCATCCTTATTTATGACTTCTATTGCATATACTTCCATACCATTTTTTGACTTTATTGCCTGATCCCCCAGAAAAAAACTTATTTTATAGGTAGTATTTCCTTCCTTATCCGTCCCGAGTATGGACGTTTTCTGGACCATTTGTAATTTGATTGGTTGTTCTTTTTTTTCTTCAGGCATAATTAACCTCCTGTATTGTTTTTGTTATCAATGTAATTATACATTATTCAAAAAAACAATGCAAACGTAATTTACATTTGTAGTGGGACCCCCGATATAAAGCCCAATGCTTCCACAAAAAAAATGCAGCAATCCCGCCATTATTCTTACCGGGCTGCAATTTATTTTACCTTATTATCGCGACTTTTCCGGTTTTTCTGTTCTTTCCGTCCCATAATACATAAATATAAACCCCCGGACTTATTTTTTCACTATTTCTTTTACCATCCACATTCCAGAGAAGTATTCCACCCGCTCCTGTTGCTTCTTTCTGGAACACGAGTTCTCCGTTTATGTTAAACACGGACAGTTTTACATATTCAGGGAGATTGTAAAAACCGATTTCCTGCCGTCCTTCCTTTCCCGTGTAAAGTGTGGGATATACGTAAACTTTATCCAGATTATTTTTTGTTTCAGACGGGACGCCCTGCGTCGGCGTTATTGACGGGACCGGTGTGTTTTTATAAAAACCCGGATTATCAATTCCTATGTATGCAGTATACGTAACGCTCGACCCCGAGACCTGAAATGAAACTGCCTGTATGTTATCACCGGTCCATGTGCCGCCGCATCCGCCCCATCCTCCCTGGGTTAACTGTGAAAACGGTAACTGATAAAACGTCCAATACGTATTTGTTTTAAAATCCGCGCCGAAATAATCATAACAGGGTATGTTGTTTTGATTTATAAAAACCCTTGCATCGTGTTGCCCGTCTCCTTTATACCAGAAAAATATTCCATCATAACTCCGTAAATCCATCGGACTCCAGTTTGACGAAAGAGCAGCAGAGATTCCAAATCCCCATGAATTACCCATGACAGAGCCGGTTACCTCTACATAGCAGTTGGAGCCGTCAGCGCCTGCTCCATCGCATTTCATATCCGTAAATAACGATGGATATGCAGAAACTTCATCGCCATAAATTGACCACACCCCACCCCATAAATCAGTTTTATCACCATCCTCACAATCATCAATAAGGTTTGCCCCAAGAAAAACAGGGGTTGGAGTAAAAGTAGCAGTCGGTAGTGCAGTTGGGGTTGACGAAGGCGTTAAAGTAGGCAGGGTTGAATCATATAATGTTATTATTTTTACGTTATATGCCGGGACGTTAAAGCTGAAAGCCTGTGATGCGTTTGAAATCGTAGAATCCGCCGGCTGCATGTCAGGATTAGCATACGACTGATATCCGTTGCTTATCCATGAATATTGCTGTGGGGAAAAAGTAACGACCTGGGCAGAAGACAGCGGAGAAAAACCGTTTAAGGAAACATTTGCATCAATTGAATCAGTTTCACTCGTATTTATCATAATCAGGGATAATTTTCTGTCCCCTCTTTTATTTGCATAAATCTTAAGAGAAGAATTGGAAGAAGAACATGCGACGAGCGTGTTTCCGAGTTCATCGGCAGCAGAAAATCTGTTTTTTAACATCCATAAAGCCCAGTAAGAAGAACGCGGCTGATACCTGTAAGCAATGAGATCTCCGGATAATGCTCCCCCTTCCATTGCTCCAAAGTCAGAGTAAATATCAGGAGCCATCTCACCAGGCCCGGGCGTGCCAAAATCAGTAAACAGGAATCCAAAATCACCGCCATTTTTCACAAAATTCAAAACGTAAGATGATATAAACAATGAATTGTAATATCTATTCGTAAAAGCACTGTCAATGCCGTCGTTGTATTCCGTAAGCCACACAGAAACGGATTGAGGGGCAGGACAATACGTATTTATCCAGTTGGTAAGCGGCGTCATTTCAGAATCCCAGATATTTGTATATGAAAGAGCCACTGCTTCTGTTGCCGGCTGATAAGTGGGATACCGGTGCACTGAAATTGCTTTTATTATATCCTGTCTGCCTCTGGATTGAATATATTTTAAAAAATTTTCTATGTAATAATCATGTGCGACAGGATTATTTGATGCATTCATTGTTACGTTTTCATAATCACCTATGCTGTTAAACTGCGGCATTACGACTATGTTAGAATCAACCGCAGTCATTGCATCATAAAATTCAATAAATCTTTTTGCATAAAACTGTGAATCAACGGGACCACCTGCTTCCCAGTTGCCTGCATTTTCATTTCCTATTTCCCAGTATTTTACGTTGTATCCCTTGTGCACGTTTGCATAATAAACCCAGTCGGCTGCCTCCTGCACATTTCCCGTAAAAAAATTGACGGTTATCAACGGCTCTGCCGGCGGAGTAAGTGAACGGCATACGTCCATGAACTGTTCAAAATCCATGTTCCCGTATCTGTCAAAAACGTCGCCGAGAGCAACGGACGACGAATATGTTTTTGTCTGCTGCATAGGGTCTCCTGAATTAACAGATACCTGATTTGCTCCATAATATAATTTTACCTCTTTTATTTCAAACTGGTTGTCCGGTGAAGAAGATGCATCACATAAAACCCTTATATATTTTGCCGATACTACATTAAAAGAAATGTCGGCATCTCCGCCGCTTCCTGAAATTGTTCCTGAACTCGTATCTTTCCATGCAGTATCGTTATAAATCCAGATTCCAAGATTTCCGGGCCAGTTTGCATTTGAATACTGGACCTTATACTGCGTTGCATAAGGAGTTCCCCAGTTTATTACAATCCTGTTTACGTTAACCGGCTGGTATGATGAATTCTGGATTTCGAGAATTATATATTGTTTTCTTGTATCCCCGGGAAAACTTTTCCAGGACGTATTCAAATCATTGTCGGTCACCATTGCTTTTTTTCTGTATCCTGCAGAAGTTGAACCGCGATATTTGCTTAAATTTAAAAAGCCGGAAGAAAAATCCACAGGTGACGGACTCCCGTCTACGACCCATTCACCGTTTGAATTATATTTTCCTTTCCCGTTCCAGTGGTATTCGTTTGAATTGGAACCGCCCGGAAAACGGATATAACGAATGCCTGCGCGCTGAAACTGCCATACGTTTCTTTTTAAATTTGTAAATCCATCCCACTCTCCGGTATTTATGGAAAATGCCGCGCCGGGAGAAAAGGAATGAAGGTTTGAATTAACATCAACGGTTACCGTAGAAGACGCACCAAAAACAAAAAACGGTAATATCAGGAAAATAAACAAAAATGCTTTTTTCATATATAAACTCCTTTTAAATTTAACTTTTATATATTATACAACGATTTAACGGAATTTTTGTTGCATTTTTTCCTTATGTATTCAGCCCCGCTCCTGTCCGGTAAAAAATATATATTTTCATATAATCCCTTTCAAATTATACGTTTTTATAAAATTTTTAATAGCGTGAACATCAATTATAATGGAAGGATTGATTGCATTTTTTTAAAAATTCATTCTCGCCTTTCTAATGAGGGACGTGGCGGTTGCAGGGTTGATTTTGAAGGTCTGAAATAATCTGATTATATAAAGCATGCCCATAACATCAGCCCGTTTCAATTACGGAAAAAGCAATCCTGCAACCGCCGGTTTAATACTAATACATTTCCATTGCATCTCTGGGATATAAGTTTTTATTGAAATTCATTGATTTACCGGACAGCAATGATTCATCCTCCATTGCCGTCAGGTAAATTTAATGAATAAGATAGCGTTGTCACCTGCCGCTATTTTTCTCTGTTTTTTTCTTGACACTTTTTGCCCATCTGGTAATCTGATAAGGAATTAAACTTTAAGGAGTAAAATGCAAAAAATTTTTAACGTTAAATTATTATCATTGATTTTTTTTGTATTCATTTTTTGGGGAAATAAACAATCTTTTGCCCTGATACTGCCGGAAACTCCTGACGGAAGAATCGGAAAAAATTATCAGTTATATGGATTTTTGTCCGCTGGATTTGGAACGGCAGAAAAATTTTTAGACCATTCAACGGATTATTACGTTTGTGGTTTACGTTCAAACCTGGGCACTGATTTTTTTGATTTCGGGATTTTTTACGATTATTCGGATTTTCCCGGATTGTCTGCAGACGTAAAATACGGATTTATACGGAATAATAATTTTTCCTGTGCAATTGACCTTTCACTTTCAAAGCCGTTTATGGATGGTTTCCTTGCTAAAACCGGCGCAGCCTTTAATCTAAACATATTGCGGCCGCTTGACCTGGTTCTTTCCTCTTATTACGTTTATTCGTTCTCTGAATTACAGACGGAAAATGAAATTTTTTTTCCACGTGGATACTCGGTTTATTTTTACGGCGGTTTTGAATTCCATCCGCCTTTTTTGGCAGATAATACGATAAATTTTGGCTGCGGTTACCTTTATATACCCGACTCTCTTCCTGACAGCCGGAATTTTTTTAACCGGTTATACATAAATATATTTGCTAGATATGCGTTAAATGAACCAAAATTTGAAAAAAAATCATTAATATCTTCCGCCAATATCAAAAAAGATGAAAACGAGGAAAAAAACATAAACGAAAGTATATTGCTTGCAAAAGAATTAATAAAGATAAAAAATTATAAAAAAGCAATTCTTGTATTATCGGATACACTGTATTATTATCCGGATAGTTTTATGTTAAACCTGTTAATTGCAGACTGTTATTATAATATGGGAGACAGAAAAAAATCCTATATCTATTACAAAAAAGCATCTGAAATTAATGCAATTGATTTAAAATTAAAGGACGTCATAAACAACATTGAAATGGAAATCAAACATGAACAAAAATAATTTTTTATCAGGACTGCTGATTATTTTTATCTTCTCTTTATTAAACGGCTGTGCCTCTGTTGACCAGTATAAATACAAGGATTCGAGGATGGCATTCAAAATAGACGTTGATGAGCCGCAGGTAAAGGAAACAAAAAAATCATTTTATCTGATTGACGAAAAAATAACCGTTTTCCCGTTTATTGATAACAGGAATTTTGATAAAACCTTATTTGCAACGGATATACCGCTATCAATATTATTTTCCAAAACAATTTATAAAAATTTGCTTGAAAATCTTATTTTCAGGGAAATTAAATATGCGGATGAAGCCGTCTACAAAAACAAAACTATAACGTTTGACGAAAAAAATTTTAATGCCTTAAAAAACGAATCAAAAACCGATGCAATGTTAACCGGCATAATTTATGAATTTGACATTGTTATTTCTCCCGACAAAATAAAACAACAATATGTTTTAACTCTGCATATGCGCGGAGATATCAAAATAATGTCGGATAATGGAACGATAACTTATTATCATGATTATAACAAATTACGTTCGTATACCTTTAAGACAGAATCGTATTTCTCCTATTCTGCATCCGACGTCCGGGCGCTCGGGCCTTACATAAACAATTTTCTTGAATGGATTGTAGACGGCGAAATTAACCATCTGATTACAAAATCCGAAGAATTTGTAAACGGAAAAACGTCTATTGAGAATCTGATACCCGACGTATTAACCTATCCTCAGGAAAATACAAAATTATACGATGCTTCTATTATTTCTTCCGCCATATTACAAAAACAATTAATCAATGGGCTTGGCATGTTGGGCGGAGGACTGGCAGGATGTTTTACAGGTTATTATCTGGCAGGTGGTAATTCTGGCACCGGCCTTGGTGGCGCCATACTCGGCATACCTGTAGGAATGATTGCAGGATTTTTTATAACCAATTATTTTACAGACAAACTATATAAAGAAAATGAGAAAAAAGCGATTTTTTATGCTTTAAATAACCGGTATAATTTTGTTCTGTATTTTCCGATTTTAAATTTAAAATTATGAACCCTGTAAATTTTGTTGACGGATAACGGTCCGGAATTTATCAGTAAGGTTTATAAGTCATCGGCTGATAAACGAGAAATTAAGCTATGTTATATTGATTTAGGCGAGCCGATGCAAAAACGCCTATATGGAAAGACAAATAATTTTTTATTTACCATATTTTATTCCCCTCCGTATCAGTTTCCATTAAAAAATAATCCCCATTTATACCGGCAGAATATGTAGACCCACCCACAATATAATTACCAGATGGTGAAATCAAACAGAACCTGCTCTCACTATCAGAAAATACCGAATTTCCAGTATATGTTTTTAACCATATTTCGTTTAAATCAATATCAAATTTAAGTAAAGCAATTTTACCATCAGACGTCCCATTTATGATAAAATCATGGGTTAACGTTTCGGCAATAGAAATAGTTCCAAAATTATAGAAATCATTCCATGTTTTTGTTGTCAAACAATTGCCATTATTATCTATTTTAAAAATTGTTACATCACTAGAACCTGCTAATGCTGCAATAAAATTATCATTTGATGTTTTTATTAAAGCCCTTATAAAAACCCATAAACTATAATTATAATTCTTCTTCCATAATATATTCCCAGTTAAATCTATTTTTAACAATGAAGCACTACTAGTCAAAATATAATAACTATTGCTATCGGCAACAATTGAATTATATTCAGCAAAAGAATCATACTGGTATGATTTTGTCCAGACACAATTACCATCTGAATCTGTTTTTAATAAAAAACTTGACGAGTAACTATCTATACCTGTAATTATATATCCACCATCAATTGCTGGTATTGCACAATAACCATATTCATCCGATGATTGAGCACCAAATGTTTTTTCCCATATTACATTTCCTGAGGGGTCTATTTTTAAATAATATAAATCACTTTCATAATTACCATAAATATTAGTATAACCACATATTATAAAATTTCCATCAGTTGTAGGTCTTATTGAATTCGCTTCATCATGAAAAACTCCGCCATAAATTTTCTGCCATAATAGATTTCCATATAAATCAGTTTTCACAAGATATATATCACGATTTCCATTACTAAAAGAATCACTTCTGCCGACAATTAGATATCCATCGCCTGTGCATACGGCAGAGTATGCCAAATCCATATTATTTCCACCATAATTTTTGAAATACAAAACCTGAGTCATTGAGGGAGTTATTTCAGGGGGTATATTTGTTGCCGTCGGAGTTACATCCACTTCTGGTATTGTAAGTAAATTCTTTTTATTTCCGCAATTGTTATATATAAAAATTACAAAAATAAAAAATAATATAATAAAAATTTTTTTCATATTTACCATTCACCTTTTTACCATATCTTATTTCCAGCACTATCAATTTTCATCATAAATCCTTTAGCAAGAAATTCAGGAGAATTAGCTATTCCACCAGCAATAACAAAGCAATTATCCAATGTTTTGCAAATGTCAATATAATATGGGTTGATTATATTATTCTCCGGCGGAATATACTTTTTTTGCCATAATATATTTAAATTTTTATCTATTTTCATAATCGTTAAATTTGAATACAAAGTCCCATTGATAAGACTGTAACTTCCACAACCAACAATATAATTTCCATCCCCGGCAGAAATTATTTTTTTTCCATAATCCATTGAAAGTTCCTCGCCAATTATTTTTCTTGTTATTTCACTTCCTGATGAATCAACTTTCATTAATAAAATTTTAGAACTATCCGGAGTATAGGTATCGCCAACAATAATAATACCGTCATCTGTTTCTACAATTGAATATGCGCTGTCATCAGCCACAGAGCCATAAGCATTTTGCCATAGAAAATTTCCATAATAATCTATTTTTATAATATAAAAATCATCATAACCAGAACCAAAAGAATTTGTATCTCCACATAATAAAAAATTATTATTTGAAGTTTTTATCATCTGTATTGGTGATTCCCAACCGCTTCCACCATAAGATTTCACATTAATACAATTGCCATTGAAATCTGTTAATAAAAATAAAAACTGTTGTGAATAATCATCATGAATGGAACCATATAAAGCATAACCGTTAGATACGGAAATAATTGAACAAATATCCTCAAAATAATTCCATGAACCCAGTTCGTATGCTCTCGTCCAAACACAATCGCCATCTGCATCTGCTTTCATAATAAATCCCATATAATTTAAATTATAACCAATAATATAATTATTGTCCGTGGTTTGAATGATTGAATACCCCTCATCATAACTGTAATCTCCCAAAATTTTACTCCACTGCTCATTGCCAAAACTGTCGGTTTTTAAAAACCATACATCCACATCATTAGTCTGTGGTCCCGATATATCACCAATCAAAGCAAAACCACCATCTGATGTTTGAATGACCTGTTTGAACTGACTATAATTTGAAGACACGTAAATTTTTGTTGGCCATTCATTTACCGGAGTAGTAGTTGGAATAACTGTTCCTGTTGGAGAAACTATCGGAGAAGTGGGTCCTTTTAATGCTTCTTTTTTCGTGCAGGAAAAAAATATTAATAAAACAAATATAAACGGTGCTATTATTTCAATTATTTTTTTCATTTATATTCACTTTTTTTGTATTAAAAAATTCATTCCAATACCCATAAACATATTTTCTGCAACATTGTTATAGTTACATTCAATTAAAATTCCGAAATTATCCAGTAAAAAATATTTCAATCCCGCTTTGATGAAAAAACCAAAATCATAATAATTTACCTGTTTATTTATATAATCCCCCTCATCTCCATAAACAGTATATGTTACTATTTTATTATTCCCCAGACCAGTTTGTAAACCAGCATCAGCGCCGCAATAAAATAAAAAATTATTGTTATAATAATAATTTAAATTAAAACCCACTCCGGAATATATAAATAGAATGTTTGAATCATAATCCATAAATTTAGAACCATCGGGATAATAATATTTACCCATAAAAATCACATCAGGGAGAAACCATAATTTAGGATAAAAATCCAGAAAATTATTTAATTTAAAAATTACAGATATTTCTCCGGCAATTTCAGCCAAAGTTTTTTGTGATTCTCCGGTATAATTCGGCAAAAGAACTATTTTATTAATTTCAAATATTCTGTCATTATAATCTTCTATTTTTATTGTTTGACACCCTGTCTTTATTTCAATATTATATGAAAAAATGTGAAAAACAAATAATAAATATGAAAATAAAATGAGTAAAATTTTATTCATATTTAAACCTTCTTTATAAATAATTTATATATATAATTATACAAAAAACATATATAAAAAACAATGTTTTTTATCCGGAGGTTAGTGTATAACATTGTGCGTGAATTGCTCCCTGCCTTCACAGGCGGGAATTTCCGTAAAGGGAAATTAAATGCTTTTCCGATTTACACACCGATATTATGATTTAATTATCAACCGTTAATGATTTTTAATTGATAATTATTCATATTATGGCAACAGGCAATCGAAATCGGCAATTTATTTATTTCAATATTACCAGATATTCCGGTCTGGATCTAATCTTACCATCTTTCCCTTTTGCTTCTATTACAAAATAATAAATTCCATTGGCAAGTCTGGATAATGTTTCTCTACCGAGCGTTGAAATCTTCAGTCCTGCATCTATATTTTGTTCTATTGTTTCATTTAATATCAACCTGAAAGATGCAGAATAAATTTTTATTCTAACTTCACTGCAATGCTGTGTAACATAATATCTAATTCTCAAGTCGTTTATGGATTTTGGATTATATGGATGTGGATATATTCTTATATTTTTAATTACCAATTCCGGTTCTTCCGGTGCAGGCGTATTTGTCGGTGTATTTGTAGGGGTTGGAATCGTCTGCGTGACCGTCCATGTCGGTGTTGATGTGAAAGACGATGTATATGTCGGTGTATTTGTAGATGTTGGCGGTGTTCCTGTAATTGTAGGTGTTATTGTAAAAGTCCTTGTTACTGAATACGTAGGCGAAATTGTCGATGTATATAATGGTCCGGGGGGAGAATACCATACGTCATTTGTCGTTGACCCCATTGAATCAAAACCAGCTATTACCCATAATCTACCGGAATAAAAAAGTAACTCAAATGCAACACGTGGAGTAAAATTAGTCGAACTGCTTAACTGTGTCCAGTTTATACCGTCAGGTGACACCCATACATCATTTAAAAAAACAGAACCATTATATCCGCCTATCATCCATAACAAACCATTATAATATATTAATCCATTTAACATTCTTTTCGTATATGCAGTTGATGCTGTTTCCTGAGTCCAATTTATTCCATTGTTTGAAGACCAAACATCATTTAAATAATTGTCGTTAATATCATATCCATTAAATATAAATAGTTTTCCATTTAAAACGGCGGACGAAAAACCATATCTTGCGTTGAAACCGGCGAATGGTGTTTCCTGCGTCCAGTTAATACCATCAGCAGATGACCAAACGTCATTAAAATATTCACCCGCTATATTAGTGCCGCCAATAACCCAAATTTTGTTATTAAAAACAATGCTTGTATGCCAATAGCGCGGAGAAAAAGTCGCCGCTGCAGTTTCCTGCACCCAGTTAATTCCATCGGAAGACGACCACACGTCATTATAGACCGGCATTGGAAAAATATCAGTTCCTCCAATAACCCATAACTTACCATTAAAGGTCACCGTTGAATGAAATGCTCTCGGAGAAAAACCAGCGGCTACTGTTTCCTGAATCCAATTTATGCCATCGTTTGAACTCCAGATATCATTATGTGTAATAAATGAATCATCAAGTCCACCAATTACCCACATTTTTCCATTAAATACTGCACCTGTATGTCCATATCTTGGTGTGAAATTTGCATTTCCAGTTGCAAGCACCCAATCTATTCCCATTGTTGGCAGAGTCAATGGCGTGCATGTTGCTGAAACAGTTGGAGAGATTGTAAAAGTAGCTGAAATGGAATGCGTGGGCGATATCGTTGATGTTGGAGTTATTGTCCCACTATTTGTGAATGTAGGTGAAATTGAGTGCGTTGGTGATATTGTCGGAGTATTTGTATAAATTACTGTTAAATTTAAATAATATGAATGTATAATATTGTCGTTTCCATATTCTATTACCCTCGCATAATACGTTCCTGGTCCTAATGTCATTGAAATTCGTGAATATAAATTAGAACCGCCATCATCATCATAACCAATCTGATTTGTCCCTGTTGAATCATAAAAATAAAGAACCGTATCATCTCCACCAGACCCACTTGTTTCAAGTATTATATTAGCATAATCAGTTAATGTAAAAGTCACCCAGTCATTATCTCCCGCTGGATTTATACTGTGCGTCTGTTGAACACCGCTTATTATTGTCTTTGCTTCCGGATAAGAATTATCCGGCTCATATATATCTAATACCGGTGTTGTATAAGTTACTGTTAAATTCAAATAATAAGTATTTATAATATCATTATTTCCAAATTCTTCAACCCTCGCATAATACGTTCCTGGTCCTAATGTCATTGAAATTCGTGAATATAAATTAAAAGCGCCATCATCATTATAACCAATCTGATTTGTCCCTGTTGAATCATAAAGATAAAGAACCGTATCATCTCCACCAGACCCACTTGTTTCAAGTATTATATTAGCATAATCAGTTAATGTAAAAGTCACCCAGTCATTATCTCCCGCTGGATTTATACTGTGCGTCTGTTGCACTCCACTTATTATTGTCTTTGCTTCCGGATAAGAATTATCCGGCTCATAAGCATCCAGCACCATTGTTGGTGTCCGGGTTGATGTCGATAGCGGAGTAAATGTTGTGGTCGGAGTCCTTGTCGATGTCCATGTCGGCGTCGCTGAATATGTTGGCGAAATTGTTCTGGTTGGGGATATAGTATATGTATTTGTTGCTGAAACATACGGAGTATTGGTTTCTGTCATAAAAATTGTTATAGTGTGTGTCGGAGTTATTGTTTGTGTAATGCTCTGCATAGGAGTTATTGTAGCAGAACCTGCCTGCACATAATCAATTACAAGATAAGGAGTATAACCAGCGCCGCTTTCCCTTGAATATAAAACCGCCTGATAATTTGTTGTCAGGCTGATTCTCAAACCATAATTAGGCCCTGCTTTCCAGTTGTTTACTATATCCGTGATATCAACTGAATAATAACCTGTTGTTGAATCTAAAATATTGGCCGCCGCCGTTGTTCCAATGACTCCAGGCATATTTTCATAAGTAAGCCCTGTCTCCGTCCAATCAGAAGCACATTGCATAAATCCCAGCGCAGGGTTGCCCATACTATACCCTGAATTAAAATACAAAATTGCATTATTTATTGTTCCGGCAGGTAAATCACTGGATGAAAATTTTATAAAAGAATAATTATAAATTGGCGGCCAGTTTACAACCGACATTACAGGCAATGTCCCGCTATTTAGTGTAGGCGAAGAAGAATCTGCAAAAGTATCTTCAACAGGATAAATCGTTATTATATCTGCATGGGTAGTAAAAAAAATAAAAAATAAAAAATAAAATAAAAAATTTTTTTTTACTGCAGAGATTCCCAATTTTGATTTATAATTCACCGCCATTTTTCTCACATTGATTCCTTATTTTATAATGTAGGGCACCCACGGGGTTACACCCGTGGTTTTCAAAGCGCTATTTGCATAAATTATATATTTAATTATACATTAAAAAATTGCAAAAAACAATAAATTTTCTGATTTATGTCATCTACGAATTAAAAACGGCACGTTTGTGCCCATGGAAAGAATCAAAAAAATTACTGATAGGCACAAAAAAATGAAACCGATTTTATAGGTTCAAAAAATCCATAATTAAAAATCCGGATATCGGCACCGCTTCTCCACGAATATCTGAAATATTCTGCCGTAGGAAACAGTTGCAAAGCCCCGAGAAATATCGTCAGGCAACATGCAGCAACAAAATAAATTATTTTATCGCTTCTTTTTTTGCTGTTTTCCTGTATCAGTTCAAAAATAAAATAAATACCGCCGGCCAATATGGTATAAAAAGTTATCTGGATGCCGAGACATAAAATCTGCATTGCAAAAAGAACCGATATGTTTAAAAAACTGATGAACCTGCCTCCGTCTATGCCTCTCTTTATAAAATAAAAAACAAACGGAATAAATGATACTGCTTTAATGATTCCCATTATTCCTGAATTAACGAAAAAAACAAGCATACAACTTGTCATAAAAATAAATCCGCCAAAAAAACATGAAAATGGATGGAGTCGTAATGCGCTTAGAAAACAATACGTCCCTGTCCCTGCTATAAAAAGATGAATGATGATATCAAACGTATAAGTATATGCAGGATGAATTGGAAGCATCATATAAATAAAATTTAGAGGATAAAAATATTCAATGTTTGAAGAATCTATCAATGGAATGCCGTTTAATATGCCGGGAAGCCATACGGGCATTGATTTATATGTATCAAACGTTGATTTTGCAAATATTCTAAAAGGAAGACTTAAAGTATCTATGTCATAGCCGGAAAGGAACATTCCTTTTCTTAATCCATCTTTAAACAATAAAATAAGTGCAAATAAATAACACAGAACAAAAATAATTTTTTCTTTTATATTTATCTTCATTTTAAATTTTTAACCTGTATTCCTTTTTCTTTTTGCTTTTCACGCCAGTTGCCCTTATCTCTTCAATTTTATCCCGTAATATTGCCGCTTTCTCAAAATTCAGTTTTTTTGCTTCATTTATCATCTCTTTTTCTATCTGGGCTATCAGGTCATTCTTATCTTTATATGAATATTCCCTTTCTTCTTCTAATAATGGAATCGTAAAATAATCCATGGAACAAACGTCCGTCATTACGTTTTTTATTTCTTTTTGTATAGTCCTTGGAGTAATGTTATATTTTTTATTATATGCCAGTTGTTTTTTTCTGCGACGTTCTGTTTCTTCTATCGCTTTTTTCATTGAATCGGTTATCTTATCGGCATACATTAAAACTGTCCCGTTTGCATTTCTCGCAGCCCTCCCTATAGTCTGGATAAGAGATGTAGTGGAACGCAGAAAACCCTCTTTATCCGCATCCAGTATTGCAACCAGGGAAACTTCCGGCAAATCAAGCCCCTCTCGCAGTAAATTAATTCCAATCAGGGCTGTAAATTTTCCCTGCCTTAATTCCCTGATTATTTTTACGCGTTCAAGCGTTTCTACGTCTGAATGCAAATAACTGCATTTTATTCTTTTTTCTTTTAAAAAAGACGTAAGTCCTTCTGCCATTTTTTTGGTAAGCGTGGTAACAAGAACGCGCTCGTTTTTTTCTTCCCGTTTTAGGATTTCCGTCATTAAATCTTCTATCTGGCCTTTTGTATTTCTGACTATAACCAGGGGGTCAACCAGCCCGGTCGGCCTTACTATCTGTTCTATAACGTTACTTTTTCCGGATTTACCGATTTCGTATTCATCAGGAGTGGCAGACACAAAAACAACCTGGTTTATTTTTTTTTCAAACTCCTCAAATTTTAAAGGCCTGTTGTCGTAAGAACATGGCAGTCTGAAACCATAATCAACAAGATTTTTTTTTCTTGAATAATCACCTGCATACATGCCATGAATCTGGGGGATTGTAACGTGGGATTCGTCAATGAACATCAAAAAATCTTCCGGGAAATAGTCAATTAAAGTATACGGCGGTTCGCCCGGTTTTCTGCCGTCTATTATGCGTGAATAATTTTCAATGCCCTTACAATATCCCATTTCAAGTAGCATTTCCATATCATAATTCGTCCTTGCCTTTAACCTCTCGTATTCTACGGGGTTATCTTTATATACGTTCAATCTTTCGTTTAATTCTTTTTCAATGTCACGAACGACCCGTTCAATCGTATTTTGGGGCATTACGTAATGCGTTGCAGAATATACGACCGTACGTTTTAATTTATTAAGGACGTTTTTATTAACCGGTTCTATTTCATAAATGCCGTCAATTTCATTTCCGGACATGTCAATTCTGACCGCAGTAGTTGAATAAGCAGGAAAAATCTCCACTACGTCGCCTTTTATCCTGAATATTCCCTGGGTAAATTCAAATTCATTTCTTTTATATTGCATCTGAACCAGTTTATCCGCAATTTCGTTTATGGTAATTTCCATCCCCTCTTCAAGATATAAAACTTCTTTTTTATAATTGTGAGGCGAACCAATGCCGTATATGCAGGACACGCTTGCAACTATTATAACGTCCCTCCTTGTCATTAACTTGTGAGTTGCTGCAAGCCTCATTCTTTCAAGTTCGTCGTTTATTGACGAATCCTTTTCAATATATAAATCTCTCTGAGGTATGTATGCTTCCGGCTGATAATAATCATAGTAGGATACAAAATATTCAACTGCATTATCCGGAAAAAATTCCCTGAACTCCATATATAACTGGGCTGCAAGCGTCTTATTGTGTGATATCACAAGTGTCGGCTTGTTCATTTCTTCTATGACCCTGGCCATTGTAAAAGTTTTACCGGAACCGGTAACGCCAAGCAGCGTCTGAAATTTTTCGTTCTCCGACAATCCTTTAACAAGAGATTTTATGGCTTTGGGCTGATCCCCTGCTGGTTTAAAATTCGTTTTTAATTTGAATTTATTCATTTTTAATGAAAATTGAACGGCAATCTAATTATTTTTACGTTTTTCAATTTCTTTGATGATTTGTTTTACTTCAGGATGATCCGGATATTTTTCTACGAGTTTATTATAAATATTCATTGCTTCTTTAAGCACGTTCTGATTAATGTATATGTATGCAGTGGTTATCAGGGAATCCAGCGTCTCGTTATTTACAATTATGTCATCCTGAGGTTTTATTTCTACTTCGCCTATGTCGTCAACTATATTTTCTTCCCTGTCTTTAGATTTTGCTTCTGGTTTTTCTTCTTTCTTTGACGTCTCTTTTATGTATGTCAATGGTTTTGTTCCCGGTATGTTTTTACCTTCGCCTATTTTCGGACTTTCGTAGGTCTTTTTTAAAACGTCGTTCAAATCGGTCGTTGAAGTTTTTGCCGCGTCTTTCATAAAAGGTAATTCGATTTTTTCATCGTTTTTTGTCTCTATACCCTGGATCACTTCCTTTTGTTTTTTCCACTTTTCAATTGCCTCCTTTTTAATCTTTTCAAGGAGTTCGCGTTTTTTGGCTTCCTGTTCTTTCATTATTCTTTGTATTTCTTCTTCTTTTAATTTTTCCTTCTTATGGGCTTCGTCAAGTTTTTGTTTTAATTCTTCTGCTGCTTTCTGGATTATTTCCATTTCCTTTGCTTCGTATTCTTTTTGTATTTTTGCTTCTTCTTCCATAAGTCGCATTGCTCTTTCTTCTTCTTCCTGAATAATTTTTATGTGTTTTTCTTCAATCGCTTTTCTTTTTGCCTCTTCAATTTTATCAAAAGGAGACATATCTAATTTCTGCCACACTTGTTCGCCTTCTGATTTTTTGGCAATAAGACGATATATTTCATGAAGTTTCTCCCTTAATTTCTGGTTACCAGGTGCAAGTTTTAAAGCAGTTATATACGTTTCAACGGCGCCGTCATAATCTTCGTTATCCAGATAATTTTGTGCCATTTTTTCAAATTTTTCTAATAATTCGTTCTGCGTCTCTGTCTTTGGTACTTTTTGTTCTGCAAGTTGTTTCTCTCTCTCCTTATATTTTTCCTCTTCCTCGGACAATTCTTTTAATTTTAAACCTATCGGGAATTCCTCATTTTCAAAATCCCTGATATCTTCGTAAAGTTCCCTTGCTTCTTTGTATTCATGCTGCAATGTTTTTCTTTCCGCTTCATGGACGAGCAATCGCAAAGTTGCTTTTAATTTATTTTTCAACCGTAAATCATCCGGAAATATTTTTATTATCTTTTTGCATAATTTAATTATTCTGGACAACTGACCTTTGGATTCAAGAATAGAAATGCCATTAATATAAGCATCTATTGCTTTCCCTTTCATTTCTGCCTTTAAATAAGCATCCCCAAGCATGTTAAATACATTAAAATCGTCTTTTTCACCTTCTGCCAGTTGCTGGTATAGTTCTATTGCCTTTTTATAATCCTTATTCTGATAATACTGATATGCCAGCTTTACGTATAATGTTTTTTCTTCTGGTGTCACATAAACCTCGCATAATTTAGTTTTACATATTATAATATTACACAAAAATATTGTCAAACGTAATGCGTCCGTTATGGCAATCTTTACTCCGTTTTTATACGATACTCTTGTTGCATAACGTAATCTGCCTGTATTTATTACAAAAATTAATTAGTTTTAAACTGTAACCTTATAAACGTCGGAGGTCCGTATTTTTTTATGTTTCTTTCGTATAATTCTTTTTTGTTGGTTCGTCTGGTAAAATATCTTTTACCGGACGACTCTATGACTATGAAGTCGTTGTCCATTACTTTTTCTACCATAACGATATGTCTTCCCTTAAAACTTATAAGGTCTCCCGGACGAAGTTTTTCATCGTTCTTTAACATAAAACCCCTGTCTCTGCAATACGCTTCGAAATTTATAACGCGTCTGGCAAAACACCGGTCATCAGGATTGTTCCATCTTCTGTTTTTAAAAATCTCTTTTTTTTTGTAATAATAATCCCTTAATTCTTTTTCAAAATATATTCCTGCCTTTTCGTATGCAAGATTAATCAGATCAATGCAAACAATTCCTCCGAATTTAAAACCAACGTCTCTGAATTCACCACCCAGTTGTTCGTAAGGTCTGCCTATGAGGCATCTTGCATTATTTAAAGCATCCTGAATATTATCCGTTCCATCCCCGTCTGCATCGTCATCATAAATATTTAAAATCCCATCCCCGTCAACGTCATCGTCACACATATTAATAATGCCGTCCCTGTCAGTGTCTTTATATCTGTATGACATATAAAACGAAGTATACAAAAAAGCAACAATCAACAAATATAACAAATTTGCATAAATAACAAGCACGGAAATTACAAAAATGTTAAATATTTTTTTTACCTTTCCCCTGAAATTCACTTTATTTTTAATTTATCCTTTTTTTCTTATTTTTTCTATTGTCTTTTCAACCGTTCCTTTTATTTTTACGGTACCATTTTTTGTTTTTTGAATGATTTTTTCTGATTTATCCTTTAATTCTTCCACGTTCTTTTTGTTAAAAATGGTTTTCGTAAAAACCTCAGCTGATTTCCCGAGTTTTTTTATAGTAATTTTTACGTTGTTCTTTTTTTTCATTTCATTCATAATTTCCGCTGCTTCTTCATAAATTATGACAGCATCTTCGCCTATTTTGATAATTGCATCGCGGGACATAATCAGATTTTCAATAAAAATGTTTTTTTCAACTTCAAAATGTGTAATTATGCCGTCATTATTAAAATAAAACGATGCAATTATTCCTTTTTCTATGCCTTTTTCCGTAATTACCTTTAAACCATTGATGGAACTTCCTTTTTTTATTTCTGCATTTAACTTTTCTGAAATTGGTAAAAGCATTTCTCCCGAATTAAAAATTATTGAATCACCAATGCTTTTCACTTCGTTAAAAGGCAAAAATTTATCGTCTTTATCCGATATTATAAAACCTTCAATGTTAAGATGCACGTTATTTACGAAAACATCTATAATTTTACCAAAATTTTTACCCTCCTGAATTGATATGGTTTGTTTGCCAATGACATCCTGAAATCTTATCATGTTATCTCCTTTAAATATAATATTTGTAGTTATTTATTATAACAGATTAAAAAAAAATAACAACATTCACGAATTAAAATTTTTTGATGGCAGTCATTAACGGACGTTTTTCTTCAGATACTTGCTTCCTCTTGAAGTAAGCGGAACGTTCCTTTTGCACAACGGACAGTCATCCGGATCGTAAGCATTTACGTCTACCGTTGCAAGTACAAACGTATCATCAATCCCAAAATCCAATTCTTCCCCGCTTCTGTTTATCAGAACTCCCACTCCTACTATCTCACATTCATATTCTTTTAAACTGGTAATTAATTCTCTTACCGAACCGCCTGTCGTAACTATGTCTTCCACGACAAGTACTTTTTCCCCTTTCTTTATTTCAAAATTCCTTCTCAGCGTAAGTTTACCTTCTTCTCTTTCCATAAAAATACCGCGAACACCAATCTGCCTTGCTACTTCATAAGACAATATTATACCTCCGACCGCTGCTCCTATTACGACGTCAGGTTTTTTATTTTTAAAATGCCCTGCTATTTCTTTCGCAAGTTTTTCGGTGTGTTCCGGATATTGAAGAACCATAAATTTCTCAAGATAAATGTTTGAATGTTTTCCTGACGTCAGCAAAAAATGGCCTGCAAGCAAAGCATTTGTCTTTCTAAAAACGTTAAGCACTTTTTCCTGGTTCATTTTTTACATGCCTCCTGCATCTGATTTATTATTTTACTTACCATTTCAATTTTATCATCCGCCTGAATTATGGGCCTTGACACCACTATGTAATCTGCCCCGCGTTTTATAGCTTCATACGGCGTCATGACTCTTTTCTGGTCGTCTTTTTCTACTTTTCCTATTCTGATTCCGGGAGTAACTATTATAAAATCCTTGCCGCACTCTTTTCTTATTGAATGAATTTCTTTTGGGGAACATACAACGCCATCAACACCTGCCTTTTTGGCAAGTTTTGCAAGATGAATCACCATCTTCTTTACGTCAAATTTTGATCTGAAAATGTTTTTTATTTCCCTGCTTTCAAAGCTCGTAAGAACCGTTACTGCAAGTAGTTTTGGTTTTTCAATCTGCAATTTATTTGAAGTATCTTCTATTGCCTGCTTTGCAAATTTTATCATTTTACTGCCGCCCATGGCATGAACGTTTATAAAATTAACGCCCAGTCGTGTTGCCTCGCAGCAGGCATTATATACCGTCTGAGGTATGTCAAAAAATTTTGCATCATAAAAAATTTTCAGACCTTTTCTTTTTAAGGTCATGACCATTCTTGGTCCGTCTTTTGTAATTAGTTGTAATCCGACTTTATAAAATTTCACAAATGGGGCAAGTTTGTCTATCAAACCATATGCAATTCCTACGTCGTCAACGTCAAGTCCTAAAATAAGTTTATCCCTGACATTAAATTCATGCTCATCCTGTTTCATGACAACCTCCGTTTATTAATTGTATAAATTTTATTTCTGAATTGCATTTAAATCAATACCTGAAGTTTTACCAATAACGAAAAGCCATGAATATTCATATTCTTCCTTGTTCAAACTTTTTGCATTAATAGTTGCAACATACGTACCATCAGATAAAGGTTTTTCACGGGAACATTTTATTTCTCTTATCTTTGAATCATAATTTATTTTTCCGATTTCCTTGTTGTTTAACTGGAATTTTATCGTTGCCGTGTTTAGGTTGGAGTCTTCTGCAAGCAAAACGTGAAATTCAGGATTTCTTTCTTCCATTATTTCACCATCTGCAGGATAAACTTCTTTTACTTTTATCGGTTTTTTATCCAGAATTTTTTTTAAACTTTTTACCGTCGTTGAATTAAATATTAACGTCCTGTGCAAAGCGTATCCCGGCGTATCCGAAACGTTCATGCCGGTGACGACGGAAAAAGCCGCCCTGTATCCAGCCTTTTTTACTATCTGAATGATTTCTTTCGAATATAAGCCATAAGGATATGCAAAAGTTTCAACGGGCATTTTCAGTTTTGATTCAAAAAACGTTTTTGACTTAATTATTTCTTTTTCAAGAAAAGACAGATATTCTTCATCTGAACTAAAATTGTTTCTTTTAGTTAAATTGGGATGCGTATAAGAATGACTTCCGACATCAAAATTAAATTTCATCATTTCCTTTATCATATCTTCATTTAAATTATTTTTCCCTCCAAAAAATACGCTGTAAATGAATATTGTTGCGGGAAATTCGTATTTTTTAAGTAAAGGGAACGCAATGTCATACAACGACCTGTAACCATCGTCTATCGTTATCAACACGGAATTGTCGGGAATGGAACCCGTGCCGGCAAGATAAGAAAGATATTGTTTCATTGATATGACGTCGTATCCCGACTCCTTTAAAAATTTCAGATGTTCTTCAAATCTTTCCTCAGAGATAGAAAAAATGTCATGTTTTTTTGTGTCTGCTGCGATTGTTTCAGTTCCCTTCGTAAATTTGTGATAACACAAAACGTTTATTATTTTATCCTGCGAAAAAGCAAAAAAATAATAAACGACAAAAGACACAACTAAAACCGATGTTTTTAAATAATGGTTCATTTATTTTCCTTTTTCATTGCGCTTGTATTAACGTATTTTTTCTTTAACCAATTAAACAAAATTCCGATTATAAGTCCCGTCACAAATCCTGCAGCCACGTCAAACGGATAGTGTCCTCCGGTATAAATACAAAAAAAACCGATAAGAAAAACAAAAAACACGAACAAAGGGCGCAGTTCTTTATAGTCATCCCATAAAACAGTTACAAGAGCGGTTGCCATTGCAGTATGCGTTGACGGGAAAGCATAATTAAGGGTTCTCATATAAACGAGAAAATTGACGTCCGCAAGTTCAGCTGCCGGTCTTTTCCTTTTAAAAACGTTTTTTAAAATAAACGTATTTAATAGATTCGTAATAATAACCGCCCACAATGAAAATGCAACATTTGTTTTTGCCTTTGCCGCATCTTTTTTAAAAAAATAAATAAAAGCAAAAAACAAAACGACGATAAGGAAAACGTCGTTTGCAAAAAACCACATTATTTTTTCCAGCAAAGGATTGTATAACGTGCCATTAATAAATCTGAAAATTTTTGTATCAGTGCTTAAAAGAAAATTTTTTATTGCGTCCATTTCATTCCTTTAACTTATAAAGGACGGCGCCTGCGTTCTGATAGACGGGCTCTCCTAATTCGGCAAGTTTAAAACAATTGGGGTATAATTTTTTTTCTATGGAACCGATGTAAAAATATTTTAATCCATAATCTTTCATCAGTCTTTTTGATTCGTTTAAATCTGTTGCGGTATAAATGGAATCCGTTGCCTTCGTTCTGGCTGAAACCTCGCTGCTTCGTCCGCTTTGCTGTGAAACCTGGTATCCCCAGCCAACCAGCGTAGGCATACCCGTAAAAATTGATATTCTTGACGAACCGGTATACATCCATTCCCCATGTGTTTCCAGAATCGGATCTATGCTTTTAAAATTTTTATTTATCCATTCTATGGTTTCATAATCATATTTATCAAAATCGCGGACAGAACCCATACGCTGTTCAAGATTTTTCATGTATAAAAGTCCGTCTATCCGGGGTTTTTGCCTGAAACCAAGTGAGCATATGTCCATTTTTATTATTGAACCAAACAAAGGATATAATACGGCGGGCACAAGCAGGAAAATAAGAGACCCGGCAAAAATGTATTTGCTTAATTTTTCCTTTAAAAAACCGGCAAACAAAGGTCCAAGTAAAATAACTATGGTTAAAACAGCAGGCAGGAAATCACCCGTTCTGCGTAAGTCAAAGAAACGTACAAAAATTGAAGTTATCAATAAAAACAAAACTATGCCTGTAATATATAACCAATCTCTGTTTTTTAATCTATTAAATATTTTTAAATTTTGTTCAATTTTAAAAAGGAGATAAGGAACGGCGATTGAAAGCATGGTCCATGCAACCATATAAAATTTAAAAACCGTATTCATTCTTCCATCCGCTATAAAATATATTTCAGTCCCCCAGATGATTCCTATTGAAATGAACAACAAAAGCATTGAGAAAATTTCCGTTCTGTCCTTTGTCGTAAACAACACCCACAATACGACAGCTGCCATAACCAGTAAAAAAGCAAAGGTCTCCTGGACAAACCCAAAAATTATAAGAAATAAAATAAGAATTATGACCGTGACGTAAAATCTTATGGATAATGAAAAATTGTCGTTTATTTTATTCATTACTTTTACTACAACTCCCATTATCTTATTAAAATCCGGTTTTTTTATTTTAAACATTTTATGCAAAGACAATTTTTTACTAAAACGGTCTATACCACCGCCCAGGACAAAATAAATGTATGCAAATATAATAAAGAAAAAAACAGAAAAATATTTAAACATAACATAAAGTGATGCTCTTTCCGCCTTTGATATCAGATGAGGGCTTGTTTTATATGGCGACTGGAAACCCGAGTGAAAAGGAATATATAAAACATAACTTATCAAAGTAAGAACTATGGCAGATACAACTGCAATACCAATGGAATATAAAACGTTTTTTATGACCGTTTCTGTTTTTATTTTTCTGGTAATTTTAAAATTATCCCTGAATAGATTTATTCCCACAATAAAAAATGCGACTGCAACCAGAATAAGCATTGGAGGGAAATTCCACGTATTCATAGGTAACATCGCACCAAGTATAAGTGCAATCATAAAACATGAAAGAAAAACGTTTATACGTGAATCACCAAAACTATTTAAAAAATTTGTGGTTTTATTGCGATGCAATATGACGTTATAAATGAGTGCAAATCCAAAAACCATTATCGGGATTACAATGTTATGGGCATGCAAATCACCATAAAGATATGAAAAAAACGGCATTTCAGTTATGACGGGTGTCGGATAGATTCTGGTCGGGTCCCAGATAAACTGGAAAACCCCGGTTGAATTAATAAACTGTGATAGATTATTTGCATTCCAGAGTTTGTCGAGAATGAATTCAAGAGTATGAAAATTACCGGAAAGTGCCAGTAAAAAAGAACCAAATAAAGCATAACCATATTTTTTCGTCATGTTGTAGACAAGCGTAAAAGCACCGGTAAAACACAATGCAAATAAAAGTGCAAGTGACAAATTATATGTAATCCTCGGTTCATACCCCAGCAGTTTTGAAAGCGTTGCAAGCATCAGTTGACCCCAGTAATAATAATTCAGGGTCCATCCTGAAAGCCATGGGTCGTGAGGAGGGAATTTAACGTCGTTATAAATTGCGGAAAGATAAGCCATACCCATCGGCTCACCGCCACCGTTATAACCATGGCCTGAGACGTTATGTATGTCCGGTGCCCATAGTTTTATAATTATGAAAAACAGATAAGAGGCAAGAAAAACGATTTCGGTAAACAAAATGTGTCTTTTGTTTTCTTTTACAAAAGAATTAACTTCTTTTAATTTATTCCTGTATGCAATAAAACTCAGGATCAGTAAAACAAAAAATAAAATAAAAAGATTTTTCTGATAAAATTTGAATAATCCACATGAAACTATTATCCAGTTTAACCACGCAAAAATAAAAATGCCGGAAATCTTTGCAAGTCCATATCCTTTATCTGCAAAATTGTTAAATACTTTAAAATGCAACGGCATGACGATAAAAGACAATAACTGGACCAGCAGATACCACATAAAAACAGAAATCACTGGCAGCAATGCTATTGGTCTATCCCTTAAAAGTCCTATGTTTGGATTCGGGAATCCTTTTATTTTTGATTTGGTACTATATTTTGCCCTTATCTGGTTTTCACCCTGTATCAGTATTGCCTTTAATTCTTCCTTTGGCAGATATTTTTCATTTTTAAAAATATAAACATGCGGATGGTCGTATAACTGAAAAGATTCGTCTGCATTATCGTCTTTTATAGTTATTCCGAGGAAAGAAGGATAAACTGCTTTTTCGTAAGCAAGTTTAAATCCCAATTTTTCCGGCTCTTTTAACATGGTGCTGTAATAAAAATAATTTATCGGGTATCGCTGCGGCAGCCGCATATAAGTCCCATAAGCACGCTTATCTGCCATTACAACGTAATCTGCCTCTGCAAGCCGTGAAGACAGTTCTTCTATCTTTCCGGGAGAATCCGGCTCCTGCAAATTCCATTTTGTAATATTATAAATCCATCCTCCTTTCCCGTCTGCATAAACGGGAAGATCATCTCCCCACTGTTCATTTAATATCGTGGTCCGTTTTGGCGGATTGCTGCCTGGCATAATTTCAGGAATGTTTTTATACATCCATCTTGAGGCCTGAATCCATGTATGGGAATTTGTATAAACGTTCATAAAAGCCAGACCATAAAAAGCAGCGCCACCCATTACCACCGCGCTTATAAGAACCGGCCACTTTTTTTCCTTAAAAAATGAAAAAAGGTCGTATAAAAATTTAGCAGTAATCAATGCAAGAAACGGCGTAAAAAGGAGCATGTAACGGTTAAATTTACCAAAAGAAACCCCGACTATAAGGAAATAAGGCACCATCCATGACAAAATCAGCATTATTCCCTTGTCTTCAAACTTTTGTTTTATAAAATTTTTTACGACTTTTATTATGTAATACAAAAAAGCAGCAAAAGCAGCAATGCCAAAAGGTATTCCCATTGTATATAAAACGAGATTTTTTATGTAATACAGATACGGCGTTGTATGTAAATATTGTCTGTTGTATGGGACGTCTCCTTCGCCGGTTACAAGGATGCGTCTCTGATAATTCTGGTCGTTCATAAAACTTTTAAAATCAATTATTGCATAGGGCATGAATATGAAAAAGGAGATGAAGGAAACTGCTGCTGCTATTCCCAGGTTTACCCATGAATTTATTTTTAACTCTTTTACTGATTTACCTTTTCCTTTTATTGAAAAAAAGTAAAGCAGATGTCCGGTTAAAATGGCAAAAGCAGCGGGAAGTGCAGACGATTTTGAGGCAAGAGATGCCCCGTAAAAAACGCCTGCAAGTATATAATCCAGTATTGCTCCCTTTTTATAAATGCGCGCCGAGAAATACACAACTCCTGCAACAAAAAAAGCGGTAAAAGTATCAACTGTAAAAAAATGTGCAGCATGTATATGAAGCGTAGTAAAGGCAAGCAAGGTTGCAGCCATAAGTGCGACGGCGGGTTTAAAAAGCAACATCCCTGTTAAAAAAATAAAAATGATTGTTCCTGTATCAACGAGGCCCGATATTACCCTCGCACCGCCAATCAATGCCCTGTTCGTATCAAGATTTTTTACCCAGCCGTTATTACGTAGGTCATTAAGAAAATTTTTATAAAAAGAAAGGATGTAAAGGGGAAGAGAGCCGTATTGAAGGCCAAGTGGTCTTCCCGGATAATTCAGCGACGGGACTGCATTTCCAACAATCCATCGTTCATCAGGATGAAACTGTCTGTCGTTATACCAGTCAGGCTGATATAACCGTAAAATAAGTGCAGTTAAAATGACGGCAAACAATGCAAAATAAGTCCAGAACCTTGAATTTACCTTTATTTTATTCTTTTTTGCAGTCATGTTTTCTCCTTAAAAATGAGTATCATAAATTCCGGAATAATGTCTTATAATGTCCGTTAAAACAAAACATCCGGAATTATCCCATTTTATAACGTTTTCTTATGTCCTCCAGAATTTCCCATTCACATTCAAGTCCGGCCGGGAAAGTAACAAGGTCACCCGCACCAAACGTAACTGTCTCTTCCTTTGTTTTTACGTTTGCTTTACCTTCCAGGATGAAGCACGTTTCCGGTTCGTCATAAAACCACGGGAATTTTGATTTTTCTTTTTCCCATACAGGCCATGATTCTACGTTTAATTCTTTTAACTGTTTTTCCGTTGGTTTTTCAATATTAATTTTTGCCACGATTTCCCCCTACCTAAAATTTTTTTGATTTTTTACTTTCAAGAAACAACGTTTTTGTAGTCATGTCAACTATGTATGACGGGCCAAAATACTGGATAGGACCCGGGAACAGATAATACTCATTTAACGCCCATTGCTGTCTGCATTTCAAAAGCATTTTATAAGGATTGCCCCTTAAATCAACGAGGGCTTTATGGATAACTGGTTTTTCCTTTCCCTTTCTTTTTTCTATGGTCATCATCATTGTTAATGGAATTCCGCCGCACTCCCATTGGGATGGTTTTTTTACGAGTTTACGCACCGAAGAAATATAACCAGTAAGGTTATTAATGGCAAGCATTGCCGCATTAAACCCGAGTGCATAGCAATAATTCGTGTCAAAATTTGAAGGTGCGCCACAGCGGCCTTCATATCCGAAAAAATGAGATATAGGAGAAAATTTGCCATTGTATTTCCCTTCTTTTTTTAGTTCTTTTAATCTCCTGTCTACCATATTAATAAGTAACCGCTCAGTCTCTATCTGGGATACCTGGACGTTTCCATGCGGGTCCCTGTCTATCAATAACTGGGATTCAATTGTATCGGGCAGTGATTTCATAAGTGCTGCAAGATTTTCAGGTAATCTGCCATAAACAAAATTTTTTTTATCAACAACGCTTGTTATTTTGTTTAATTCTTTCTCACATTGTCCCATTATGTCGTTTAATGCACTTATTAGTTGTTTTACCTCTGGTATGAATTCAATAAGCCCCTCAGGGACAAGGCAAACGCCAAAATTTTTTTTCATCTCAGAACGTTTTACAATGACGTCGGTTATTGAATCAATTACTTCCGAAAGTTTCATGTTCTTTTCTTTTACTTCTTCCCCTATAAGGACGATATTGGGCTGCGTTTTTAAGCCGACCTCAAGAGTGATGTGTGAAGCACTCCTGCCCATCAGACGCACAAAATGCCAGTATTTTTGTGCTGAATTAACGTCCCTGCATATATTTCCAACGAGTTCCGAATAAATTTTTGTTGCCGTATCAAAACCAAAAGATGTTTCTATCTGCTCGTTTTTTAAATCGCCGTCTATGGTTTTTGGAACGCCTATTACACAAATTTTTTCTTTTTGTGCCATGAAATAATCGGCAAGAAGTGCTGCGTTTGTATTTGAATCATCACCGCCAACTATGACGAGGGCACTAAAACCATTTTCGGTCAGGGTTTTTTTGCACCGGGCAAATTGTTCTTCTGTTTCAATTTTTGTCCTTCCTGATTTTATCATGTCAAATCCGCCCGTGTTTCTATACCTGTCAACGAGCGGCTTCGTAATTTCAATCATTTTTCCATCCAGTATACCGGATGGTCCGCCAAGAAATCCAAAAAGTCTGTTTTTGGGATTTGCTTTTTTTAATCCATCAAATAAACCTGCAATTACGTTGTGCCCGCCCGGTGCCTGTCCACCGGACAAAACTACTCCGACTTTTACCGGTTTTTTTAAATTAATTTTATTTTTACCTTTTTTAAAAGTTATTGCCGGCTTACCATATACGTTTGGGAAAATACTTTTCAGTGTCTCCTTATCTGATACTGACTCTGTTTTCTTCCCTGTTTCCGGGACGATGGTGGAAGGGCTGGAACGCAAAATTGCCGGTAACTCCGGTTTGTATTTCAGGCGTTCAATCTGAAGTTCGGATAGATTTTTCATATAAATTCCTCCTGTTTATTAGATTTATGTTATAAAAACAATACTAAATCCATGCCTGCGGATTTCTAAACCCGCTTTAATTTTTGAATACGTATATTATACGTAAAAGATTTATTTTTTCAACTGGAAATAAATCGGTTAATTGGGAATGAGGAAAGACATGGCGGACACTTAAAAAGGCTGAAAATAATGAATAAAGAGGGCTACGGGAGATTTTATTTTTTCAAATCCCCCTTTTACAAAGGGAAAAAAAGAAAAAAACAAATCCCCCTCTTTCCCCCTTTTTCAAAGGGGGATAATAAGATGAAGTAATTTCCCCTCTTTAAAAAAGAGGGGTCAGGGGAGATTTATTCTTATTGAATCATATCGTTCCCACCCATCGTTTTAAACATGTAGAGACTTAAGCTTGCTCTGTCTCTTAAAACGAATTAAATGGTGGAATTTTTTATAAATGGTTATGAAAACAAAACAGCGATTTATCCTGTGCTGGTCGCGTGGCACATAGTTTGAATATCCGCCTTGCTTATCTTTGAGACACAGCAAGCTGTGTCTCTACGATTCGTTATTGTGCATTCATGTTGGTAAATACGAATTAATAATGACAACGGATGATTATATTCAATTAAAAACAAAAAAATGGAAATATGGATGGAATTGTATTTTAACGGCGGCATTATACCACCCATCGTTTTAAACATGTAGAGATAGTTTTTATACTCTTCATTCCCTTTAAAAAAACAAATCCCCCTCTTTCCCCCTTTTTCAAAGGGGGATAATAAGATGAAGTAATTTCCCCTCTTTAAAAAAGAGGGGTCAGGGGAGATTTATTCCATTAATTTCCCCTCTTTGAAAAAGAGGGGCCAGGGGAGATTTTATTTCTATCAAATCCCCCTTTCTCCCCCTTTTCTAAAAGGGAAAAAAGAAAAAAATCCTGATTTACATAGAGAAATTCGTATGTTGCCTCCGACTATTCCTGACAATATGATTCACAGAGAGTATATAAATAGTGTTTACCATCTATGTCCTGCTCCCTTTTCTACTTTCAAGGTCTTACCCCAATTTCATTTAGAAGACAACAATAGGTTAAAATATAATATTTTTATTATAAATCGTATGGATTTGCGATTTTATATGTGGCACTAAAATCATGCGTATATATTTGTGTTTTTTATTTTTACCTTTTCCACGTATTTTTTCATAGTATCGGAAAATTCATGCAGAATCTTTTCCGTATACGGCTGAACCGTCCTGAAATTGCCATCAAGGGTAAATGAATTTTCAAACTGCTGTATTGAAAATAATTTTGCACCTTTTATTAACTCCCCTATTTCCTCAAAATCATCACAGTCGACAATGCCGGGGACGACAGTAGTCCTGAACTCATAATCAACGCCTGAATTCATTATCAATTTTATGGAATTAATTATTTTTGAAACGTCAATTTTAAAACCGGCTGCTGCTTCATATTTTTTTATGGACGTTTTTACGTCCATTGCCACGTAATCAACCAGTCCACCGTCAATCAGCATCCTGATTTTTTCCGTTAAATAGCCGTTGGTATCTATTTTCACAAGCAAACCGGAATTTTTTATCTTTCTTAAAAAATCAGGCAGGTCATCCTGCAGCAATGGTTCTCCGCCAGTTATGGAAACCCCGTCAATAAATGAAACTCTTTCCTTTAAATCGTCCAAAACGTCATTTTCGTCAATAATCGTGGCGTTTATTGAAATAAGCGCCGGGTTATGACAAAAAGGACATCTAAAATTACATGGCGAAGTGTAAATTACGGAAGATATTTTATTCGGAAATTCTATTAATGAAACTCCTATGAATCCATTAATTCTCATTTAATAATATCAGGACACCTGGACTTTTTCTTCCACAGAAAAAACGTCAAACATTTTTCTTTCATAAAATTCTTCCTGTTTTCCGTTGTTCCATTGTTTAACAGGTCTGAAATAACCAACAATTCTGCTGTAAACCTCACATTCGGTTCCTTTTACGTTTACCAATTCCTGTTCAAGTTTTTCAATTTCAGACAAAATTTCATTTTTTTCCATATATTTCCTCCTTTCCTGATTTAAATTCATTTTGACGTTTTTTATACCGTTAATTTTTCCTTTAAGTCCTGTATTTTATTTCTTATCTGCGTTGATTTTTCCTCTGCACATAACGGGCACTCGTGATGTTCCCCGGATAAATATCCATGGACCGGACAGATGGAAAAAGTAGGCGTTATGCTATAATAAGGAAGATGAAAATTCTCTGCCACTTTTCTGACAAGATTTTTTGTGGCTTTTGTTGATGGCATACGTTCTCCGACAAATATGTGGAAAACCGTCCCGCCTGTATATTTACATTGTATTTCATCCTGATGTTTTAAAGCATCAAATACGTCGCTCGTATGTGCAACCGGTAGTTGCGTGGAGTTCGTATAATACGGGTCTTTCTTTCCCATCGTAATTATGTCCGGATATTTTTCTTTGTCTATCTTTGCAAGCCTGTAGGATGTCCCTTCCCCTGGCGTTGCTTCCAGATTATAAAAATTACCGGTTTCCTCCTGATATTCTTTTAATTTATTCCTCATAAAATCAAGGATTTCAATCGTAAATGCCCGCCCGTCCTCTGATGAAATGTCTTTACCTATAAAATTCAGGGATGCTTCGTTCATGCCTATAAGGCCTATCGTTGAAAAATGGTTATGCCAGTATTTGCCATTTAGTTCCTTTACTCCGGAAAGATAATGTCTCGAATACGGATAAAGTCCCTGCTCCGTTAATTTCTCCAGTGCTTTTCTTTTTATTTCAAGACTTTCTTTTGCAACGTCCATGAGATATTCTAATTCCCTGAAAAATTTCTCTTTTTCTCCCTTATATTTATAACCAAGTCTGGGCACGTTGATTGTTACCACGCCGATTGAACCGGTCAATGGATTTGAGCCAAACAAACCGCCACCGCGTTTTCTTAATTCCCTGTTATCCAGCCTTAACCTGCAGCACATTGAGCGTGCGTCGTCAGGCGACATGTCTGAATTTACAAAATTTGCAAAATACGGTATGCCATATTTTGCAGTCATTTCCCATAACGGTTCAAGTTTTTCATTATCCCAATCAAAATCTTTCGTTATGTTATAAGTCGGGATGGGAAACGTAAATATTCTTCCCTTGCTGTCGCCTTCGAGCATTATTTCCGCGAATGCCCTGTTTATCATGTAAATCTCTTCCTGGTATTCTCCATAGGTTGAATTACCTATCTGACCGTCTATTATTACAGCCTCATCTTTCATACTGTTGGGGCAGGTTAAATCCATGGTTATGTTCGTAAACGGCGTCTGAAATCCGACCCTCGTCGGAATGTTCATGTTAAACATAAATCTTCTCATTGCTCTTTTTACGTCTTCATAGGAAAGATTGTTATATCTTATAAATGGTGCAAGCAGAGTATCAAAATTTGCAAATGCCTGGGCGCCTGCAGCCTCTCCCTGCAGTGTATAGAAAAAATTAACGACCTGGCCAAGCGCAGATTCAAAATGAGAAGGTGGTGCAGATTCAATTTTACCCGCAACTCCGCCAAAGCCCCGCATCAATAAATCCCTTAAATCCCAGCCGCAGCAGTAAACAGAAAGAAGCCCAAGGTCATGAATGTGAAAATCACCGTCACTATGTGCCTGCTTTATTTCAGGAGTATAAATTTTATTTAGCCAGTAATTTGAAATGACGATTGAGGCAATGTGGTTATTTAACCCCTGAAGAGAATAACTCATGTTTGAATTTTCTTTAACCCGCCAGTCAAGGTTTCTGAGATAATCATCAACTATAGTTATGGAATCTTTCAGAAGGTCTTTTATCTCCCTTAATTTTGAATGCTGATCCCTGTAAAGTATGTAGGATTTCGCAATCTGGATGTAACCATTATTAATCAAAGTCGTTTCTACTACGTCCTGGACGTTTTCTACGGTAGGAATTTTGCCGTTTTTATATACTGCTTCGAGAATGGAGACGACCTGATTTGAAATTTTTTCTGCCTTGTCTTTTTCATAATCATTGTTTGCCTTAAATGACTTAAAAATTGCATTTGTAATTTTTTCCGGAGTAAAAGGAACTATTTCACCATTTCTTTTGTGAATGAATTCTATCTTTGACATCTATTCTCCTTATTTTAAAATATAACCTTACCTTATTTTAATACAATATATAGTATGTCCCATAATTTGTCAAGTTAAAAATTGGCCCAATATACAATATATATTGTATAAAACACAAATTTTAAAGTAAAAAAATACAATATATTGTGTCTTGTGGTGTATTTTCGTTAGTAAAATCAATAATTTTATAGTATTTTTCGTAAATTAATTGATTTCTTATAGTTTTAAATTAAAAATTTTTAAAAAATACATTTTTTATTTTTTAATCATAAAATATTGACAATAAAACAATATTGTGTATGATATTATCAATAAAAATTGCAGGTGAAAAATGGAACTTGAAAAATATAAAAATGAATATAACGAGTTGCTAAAAAAAATTTCCGGGAGAAAAGGCGTCAATGAATTATCTGCTTATCTTGCAAAACATGGATTTCTTTCTGCACCGGCCTCAACAAAGTATCATTTAAGTTTTGAAGGCGGCTTATTGATACATTCACTTAACGTAACAAAACTGGCTCTGAAATTAAAAGAAATATTATTACCGGATATACCGGAAGAATCTGTCATACTATGCGGATTATTTCACGACACGCATAAGGTAACCGATGGTTTTGGAAACGTAACGTATCTGAAAAACGAAGGATACGATAAGGATAAACAACCTTATCTTTGGAACAAGGAGCAGATGAATTTTTCAGGCGCCCAGAAATCACTTTTGATCGTTTCCCGCTTCGTGGATTTAACGCAGGATGAAATGCAGGCAATTGCATATCACGACGGTCCTTTTGTCCCGTCATGGGAAGACATAAAAGGAGACCCTTATCCACTTACCCTTCTCTTACATTTTTCCGACATGTGGTCCTGCTGGATAATTGAAAAGTCAAAAGATAAAAATTCATTTACAAAAAAATTCATACAGGACGTTTAATCAATTACCGTATTCCCAGTATATATGCGGCTGGTATTTTCTCAGTTCTTCCTCAAAATTTCTTATTTTTGACATCGGAATTTTTGGCCACTCTGCTTTTTCATCCAGCGTTTTGATGTAAAATCTACCGCTTGATTCTTCTGTTTTCGTTTCAAATAAATTAATTGTGGGCACATCACAAAACTGGAATAAAATGAATCTCCATGGCATTCTTGCGCTTAAAAACTGATGGTTTTTTCTTTCCCTGTCATTTTTATCAAATCCATTATATAAAATCAGATACCTTCTGTCAGGCGGACTTACGTTTTTATCTTCTATGCCGTCAAAAATCATAAGAAAAACTTTTGGCAGTTCATTTTGCGCAATTTTATTAATGGTGACGTATGGCTGGGGTGTCCTTGCATACGTCAGTCCTGTTTCTATAAAGCCCCTCGTTTTTTTACCGTTTCGAACTATGTCAATGGTAAAATATTGTTTGTAAATTGATGCTTTTTCTTCCCTTTCCTCTTCTGACTTTTTCGACCTGTATGCTATTATGATTTCTTCCCCTGGTTGTCCATCCAGTTCTGCATACATTATGTATCCTAAAGCCTCACCTGTCTCCGGGTCAAAAAATACTACCGGTATCTGGTCTGGGTCTGCATATTTTTTTGCTATTTTAAACTGACTGCCTTCCAGATAAGAAAATAAGATACAGGGGACAAAAAATAAAAAAATTAAGATAAATATGTTTTTTTTACGTTTCATTTTAACCTCCGGTAAAAATTTAAAATTTTCTGTAGTAAAATTTTTAATCTGCCCTTTATTATATATTATTTTATTTATTTTTCAATCATATCTGAAATTTAGACGTAATTCAACGGAATTAGGATGACAATCTTTTATAGTTTTGCAGGTATATAACCGCGTGTCAACCAGGAATTTAAAACAATGACGTTTTAAGGCGTATGTGGTGCTGAGTTTCTATTGTCACATCTTTTTTTCATCCTTTTTAAAAGGGAGAAAAGAAAACAAGTAATTTCCCCTCTTTGGAAAAGGGGTCAGGGGAGATTTTTATTCTTTCAAATCCCCCTCTTTCCCCCTTTTTCTACGGGGGAGAAAAAATAATTTCCCCTCTTTGGAAAAGAGGGGCCAGGGGAGATTTTATTCTTTCAAATCCCCCTTTTTCCCCCTTTTTCTACGGGGGATAAAGAAAAAAACAAATCCCCCTCTTTCCCCCTTTTTCTACGGGGGAAAAAAATAATTTCCCCTCTTTGAAAAAGAGGGGTCAGGGGAGATTTTTATTTTTTCAAATCCCCCTCTTTCCCCCTTTTTCTACGGGGGGAGAAAAAATAATTTCCCCTCTTTGGAAAAGAGGGGTTAGGGGAGATTTTATCCTTTCAAATCCCCCTTTGTCCCCCTTTTCTAAAGGGGGAAAAGAATAAAAAGAAAACAAATCCCCCTTAATCCTTCTTTCCAAAGGGGGATAAAAAGATTAGTAATTATAGTTTTCATTATATTATTTAAACAAAAACCGGATTCCAGATTTCTCTAATATGACAAATTAAAAATAATACAAATTATTTTTAATTACGATTATGCGTCATTTTGCAGTTGCGATACCTTTAATTTTTAAATTGCTCCCGGATGCATGCCAGACGTCAAATTTTTTGCTTTTTACGTTGTAATTTTTTATAATTTCGGCAAGGTCAAATCCATTACCTGTATATTGAATTATAAATACTCTTTTTACGTCATAATATTTTTTCTCTTCCAAAATTTTTACTCCTGATATACCGGACAGAATTTTTGTGAATTCATCCATATCCTCCGCTCTCGAATCCGTCATCTCCACTATAATCATCCTACCCTGTTTAAACTCATCTTCAATAAACGAATTTATTTTGGAAGTTATGTCATTCCCGATTTGCATCGCCTTTATTTCGGGCAATGTGTTTTTTTCGTCATTTCCCGTTTTGTTCTCATCTATTATTCCAATTATTTTCCCGCTTACAACGTGCGTAATGGTTCCTTTCACGGCAATGTCCTGCCCTGAAACGTCAATCTTTACCAGAAACTCCGGCTCGTTTTCCCCTGACGTGAAATAATTATTTTTTAAGATTTCTTTTATTTTTTTATCAAACAGTTCTTTTATTTTATCTTCTGCCCGCGTTTCAACCGTAACGGTCGCCGTTTCTGCTTTTACGTTTTCGTTCTGCCAATCGTCCGGTTCTTTTACGAACGATACGTTACGATTTTTCAGATTTATCGTCTCGCCTTTATTAACTCTTTTTCCGGAAACAAAAACAGAACCGTTAAAAACCGTTAACAGGTTCTCCGCCACATTTACGTCAACGGTTGCCCCATTTATTTCAATCCTGTCTTTTCCACAAATCACTTTTACCGGCGATAATCTTACAGCAGTAACCCATACTCTCCCTTTTATTAATTTAATTACGTTATCATTTATCTCAAAGACGGAATCTGCGGTACATGCAACTCTGTCTCCCCTCATATAATATACTATTGTCCCGTCGGAACGTTTGACGTCGTAAGTTTTTTTATTTCCTGACGTTGCTTCTTTTGCAAAAACGTTTCCAATCGTAAATAAAAAAAACAACGCGAGGAAAATTTTTACGTTTTTCACAATATCATCACCGGATAAGGTCAAGAACTTCATAAACGTCTATTTTTTCCTGCTTCCCTTTTATTAATATATTTTCATATTTCCTCACTTTTACAAAATCTTTCACCTGCTCATAAGTCGTCTCACTTATCAAAAACTGAGTGTCGAGTTCCTTGTTTAATGATTCCAATCTTGACGCCAGATTTACGGTATCGCCTATTACTGTATATTCCATCCTCTTTAAAGAACCCATGTTACCTGCAACGGCAATGCCCGTATTTATACCTATACCTATTTTAAATTCATGTTTTCCTTCCTTTTTCCATCCGGCGTTTAACTGTTCCAGTTTTTTAAGCATTAAAAATCCGGTTTTTACTGCCCTTAAAGCATGGTCTTTCTGAAATCCAGGTGTGCCAAATATTGCCATCACCGCGTCACCGATAAACTTATCAAGGGTTCCACCGTTACTGAATATTGCATCCGTCATTTCAGACAAATATTCGTTTAACATTGCTACGACTTCTTCCGGAGTTAATTTCTCAGACATAGAGGTAAAATTTCTTATGTCGGAAAACAAGACGGTTATTTCTTTTCTTTCACCGCCGAGTTTTATGTCTTCGCTCTTTATCAATTCTTCAACTACGTTTGACGAAAGATATTTTGAAAATATGTTTTTTATTTTTCTTTTCTCTCTTTCCTCAACTCCGACTTTATAAGTGGAAATTGCAAGACAACAGAGAACCATGGAAAATACGGGATTAACAAAATCAATGATGTAGTTATGCGAATTAAAAAGATAGGTCGCAACAAAAAAATAAATAAGAATTTCAAAGACAACTACTATCAATCCATGCCATGCTTTTATGTTAAATATCAAAAAACTCGTTAATATTCCGATGGTTAAAACAAGCAATAATCCTATGCCGGGTTCCATTCTTTTTAAATATTGACCTGAAAAAATCGTATTAATTACGTTAGCGTGTATTTCAACCCCCGGCATCAACACCGTAGTTTTTGCAGTGCCTCCGTCAGGTAATTCTATCTCATCCATTGAAAAAGAAGTTAAAAAAACGTCGTGTAAAAGTTCCGCCGTGGAACCAATCAATACTATTTTATTTTTAAAAACATTTGTATCTATGTCATTTCCATAATAAACTTTATAAAACGGGACGACGTTAAACGTCCCTGCCGGTCCTGAAAAATTTATTATGCACAGATTGCCCTTGTAAAGCGGAATATTCATTTTTCCCCATGTCAATCTGTCGTTTCCTATTTTTAAATCGTCTGCTTTTAATCCATAATATAAACCTATGGACTTTAACGCCATTGAATAAAAAATTTCTTCTCCTGTTTCAAGGAACAAATACGTCTCTCTTATGTAAGAATCAGTTTCAGAAAATTTGTGATGGATAAGGCCTATATCAAATGCTGCGTCTTTTAATTCCTTTATCGGATATAGAATTCTGGTTGCAGTACCTTTGCCCGTATTTTCCTGCAATATGGCAAGCCCAAGTATCACGTTCCCTGCTTTTTTTATGGACCTGGCAAAAATTTTATCTTCGTTGGGATCTTTTGCAGTTGGTTCGGAAAAGACCATGTCAAAAACAATCGCCTTTGCACCCCATTTTTTTAAATTATCCACAACTTTTGCATAAAACGTTCTGGGCCACATCCAGCGTTCCGGCATGTTTGCAAACGAAGAATCATCAATTCCAACAATTACAACCGGAGCCGAGGGTTTCACTTCACCCCTTAAATTAAACCTCCAGTCAATGGAACGCGATTCAAGAGTATTAAAAAGTCCGGTTGACGTAATTATGATTGCAAAAATGGTTGCAATAATTCCTATTATAAATATTATTCTTTTGCTGTGTTTTTTAATTTTTTTTTCTTTCATTTCCACCCTTGAATTTTGAATTTGTGTCCATAAAACATGTTTATTTCTGGCGTGCCCGGGGAGATTCGAACTCCCGACCCACAGCTTAGAAGGCTGTTGCTCTATCCAGCTGAGCTACGGGCACACTATATTTTACTTTTCTGTTCGTTAAATGGCGCGCCTGGAGGGAATCGAACCCCCGCACAAGGCTCCGGAGGCCTATGCTCTAATCCACTGAGCTACAGGCGCTTGTTTTGTTTCTGTCTTTTCTTCTCTTAATCTACTTTCTCTTCTCTTTTTTCCTTTACTAACCTGTTGGAGGGAATCGGTCACCTCGCGAAACGCTCCCGCGTTTCGCTCCGCGACCCCCTCGCTCGCTGTCGCTATCTCGCTATTCCTCGCTATTCGCTCGGCGCTCGCTCGCCTTTCGCCCTTTCAGGGCTTTCAGCCCCCTTACAAAACTCCCGAGGCCTATGCTCTAATCCACTGAGCTACAGGCGCTTGTTTTCCTATTCTTATTGCTTTTTTATTTTACTTTTCTTTCTCTCTTTACTAACCTGTTGGAGGGAATCGGTCACCTCGCGAAACGCTCCCGCGTTTCGCTCCGCGACCCCCTCGCTCGCTGTCGCTACCTCGCTATTCCTCGCTATTCGCTCGGCGCTCGCTCGCCTTTCGCCCTTTCAGGGCTTTCAGCCCCCTTACAAAACTCCCGAGGCCTATGCTCTAATCCACTGAGCTACAGGCGCTTGTTTTGTTTCTGTCTTTTCTTCTCTTAATCTACTTTCTCTTCTCTTTTTTCCTTTACTAACCTGTTGGAGGGAATCGGTCACCTCGCGAAACGCTCCCGCGTTTCGCTCCGCGACCCCCTCGCTCGCTGTCGCTACCTCGCTATTCCTCGCTATTCGCTCGGCGCTCGCTCGCCTTTC
>JAGNJD010000002.1:66117-81309 GCA_018000835.1 Candidatus Goldiibacteriota bacterium
GAAACGCTCCCGCGTTTCGCTCCGCGACCCCCTCGCTCGCTGTCGCTACCTCGCTATTCCTCGCTATTCGCTCGGCGCTCGCTCGCCTTTCGCCCTTTCAGGGCTTTCAGCCCCCTTACAAAACTCCGAGAGGCCTATGCTCTAATCCACTGAGCTACAGGCGCTTGTTTTGTTTCTGTCTTTTCTTCTCTGGGGTGGGTGACGGGAATTGAACCCGCAACCCCTAGGGCCACAGCCTAGTGCTCTAACCATTGAGCTACACCCACCACAATAAATATCTTTAGTAATTTTACTCTAATTTTAAGTAACTTTACAAGTTTAAATTAATGGTGGGTGATCGGGGACTCGAACCCCGGACCAACTGATTAAGAGTCAGCTGCTCTACCAAACTGAGCTAATCACCCTTCTTATTATTTTACTTCTCTTTTTTTATCCCTCTTTCTTGCTTCAATTACCAACCTGTTCGGGGACTCGGCTACTTCGCCGCTATTTCGCGGATATTATAATAAAAATTTAATGGTCGGGACGGCCAGATTTGAACTGGCGACCCCCTGCTCCCAAGGCAGGTGCGCTAAGCCAACTGCGCTACGTCCCGACATAAACGTTGTTTTGTAAATATAACAAAATAAGGTTTTTACGTCAATATAATACTGTTTTTTTAGAGAAATAGACGTGATATTTTTTAATACCGACAGTGTCCCTGCGTAACGAAAAACGAAATATGTATCAAATCCTACTTTATGTTATACCGTCTCTCTTTCCACGAGTTCTGCCTTAAAAACCACCTTTTTTGGATTGTTTAAAATCGTCTTACCTTCGTTCGTGGCATATAAAAATGCCGCAGATGCAATCTGTTCTATCGGCTGCCTTATTGTCGTAAGAGCAGGTTTGGAGGTCTTTGCCTGGTCAATGTCGTCATACCCGATTATAGAAAGTTGTTCAGGTATCTTTAAGTTATTTTCCCGTGCAACTTTAATGACTCCAAGGGCGCACATGTCACCTGCTGCACAAAAAATTGCCTCCGGGACGTTTTTATCTTTTACGATTTTTTCCATTACATCTATCCCGTCGTTATACGAATAATTTATGACTTCATATAAATTTTTTTCTTCAAAATTTATTTTGTTCTCTTTCATTGCCTTTAAAAAACCTTCGTATCTCTGGCGGGCATTATATCCGCCCTCCATGTTTAATCTTCCGGAAATAACGGCAACGTTTTTCTTTCCTTTTTTGGCAAAATACTGTCCTGCAATGTATCCGCCTGAAAAATTATCGGTCGTAATGGTGGTAAATCCATCCACTATTTCATCAATTATGACGATGGGTATTTCAGCCATTTTAAAATCAAGGAGTATGCTCTTGTATGGATTTAAGCAAACGAGTATTATGGCAAAAGGTTGTTCTTTTTCAAAAATGCGTTTTAACAACTGGTTTTCGCGTTCTTCCATTCCACTCGTTGAATACTGATTAAGTGTCCATCCATTTTCTTTTGCCTTTACGTCTATCAGTTTTAAAATCTGCGACGGGAATACGTGTGAAAAATTTGCAGATACAATCGCTATTTCTTTTTTTTCTGGTTGCATTTTTATCTCCCTTCTTTTTATTTTAACGCTTGATTTATAAAACTAACCGTTCCGGTTATTATTCCTATGCTGCCTTTTAACGTACCGGTCAAAAACTTCAAAAAATCAACTTTTGAAGAAAGCAGGGAAAGAACGCCGGCTATTATTATAACATTCATTAAAAAAATGAACGCAACTGAAAAAAAAATGTTTGAATCTTCCGTAAAATCCGACTGGTCCGTCCTGAGAGAATACAGAGTTAAGGCAAGGTGGAACGACAACGATGCACCGATAAAAAAGGCAATGTATGGTAAAAACTCAACGCGTGCAATAAGATAAATTATTATGAAAAAGAACGTATATAAAGGGAAAAAATAAGGAGCCAGCGAAATTAAAAAGTTTGATTTATTTATTAAAACTTTTCCGCCATTATGGTTTATCTCCATTTTTTTTGCCCTGCCGCCGAATAAATACGCCCAGAATAAATGCGTCAGTTCATGCGTCATTACGTGTATAAAAACGGGTTTATAAAACAAAAAATGAACGATAAAATATAAGACAAACCCAAGGACAAACATAAGTTCTATTTTTGAATTGATTGAAAAATTACTTAACAATTTTACAAGCTGGATAAACCCGGATATTGCCAGTAATACTGTAATTATTGCCAGTAAAACAGAGATAATTTTTTTCATTTATTATCCGGAAGAATCCTTTAATCTTGACAAACTTTCATTTACTTCTTCCAGTCTCTTTTTGGCACTGATGTGATTTGGATCAAGTTTTAAAATGTATAAAAGTAATTCTCTCGTTTCTTTTAATTTGCCGGATTCCATAAAATCTATTGCTTCCTTGTATTTTTTCTGGATATCTTCGTCGATTAACGATTTAATATCCCGCATGAATTTTAATGCGAACTCATTAGATGGATCTATCTTTAAAATGTTTTTTATATTATCAACGGTCTCGTCCAGTCGTCGTTCCCTATATGCCATGTCGGTTTTTTCCATCAATTCTTCAAGCCGGTTTTTCAACAGGTCTTTTACCACGTCAATGTAATCTTTTAACTTTTTTTCGAGCGGACGTTTCTCAAGTGCTTTTTTCCATTCCTTTATCGTTCTTATATAATCTTCCTCAAACAGATATTCAATGCCTTTCCTGAATGCCTCGGCAGTTAATGCTGCCTCAACGTCGGTTCCGCCAAATTCCTGTTTTAACAATTTTTCTCTTAATTCGTCTATTTTTTTATCTATTGTCTGATTATTTGGATTTAACATCTGTGCTCTTTTATATAAAAGTAATCCGGCCAGGTCGTTATTTTTATTTATTTCTTCATCTGCCTTTGCTATCAGTCCATCTATCTCTTTTTTTAATTTTAATTCCTTTAATTTTTGTCTGGCACCATTAATGTAATTTACCGCCTGTTTGTTTCCGGGGTCAATTTTAAGAACCTCTTCCCATTTATTTATTGCTTCATTTATATTGCCCGTTTTATAAATTTCAAGTCCATCATTAAGTAATTTTGGCAGATTATTCATGAGTTCCAGTTTTTCCTGTGCGCTTTTTATGTATGATTTTAATTGCTGATTTTCCGGATCAATGTTTAACCCTTCCTGCCATTTTATAATTGCTCCCTGGACGTTGCCTTTTTTATAAATGTTCAGGCCTTCAAGAATTATGTCCTTTATCGTCTGTTCATACTGTTGTTTGTTAATGTTTCTTTTTATGTTTTCCAGCATTTCTATAATTTCGTTATTATCGGGATATTTTGAATATAATTTTTCTATCATTTCATAAGCTTCTTTTGACTTGTTCTGGGATATCATCTCTTTTACCTTTTTTAATTCTTCGTTTAATTCTTTTTTAGTTTGTTCTTTTAACATGCTATCCATTATTGACTGGGCAGATGCTTTGCTTGACGTTATTCCCTTTAATGCCAGTTCTATCTCCTGAATGGAAGTTGCGTTTCTCTTTGCTTCTTCCATTGATATTAAACCTTTTTTGTGTAAACTTATAAGCGACTGGTCAAACGTCTGCATGCCAAACTGGCCGCCTTCCCGTATCAAATCCTTTATTGAACCAAATTTTCCTTCCTCTATGTATCCACGGATAGTTGGCGTTACAATCATTATTTCAACTGCGGGCACCATGCCTGTCCCGTCCGACTTTTTAATGAGTCGCAATGATACCACGGCTCTCAAAGTCTCTGCAAGTTGCATCTTTATCTGATTTTGCTGTTCTTTTGAAAAAAAATCAAGAACTCTGTTTATTGACTGTATCGTGTCCATTGTATGAAGAGTAGAAAATACCATGTGCCCGGTTTCTGCTGCGGAAAGTGCAGTTCCAACAGTTGTATCATCCCTTATCTCTCCTATTAATATGACGTCGGGGTCCTGTCTTAAAACGTATTTAAGTGCAGTTTTGAAACTTTCCGTATCAAGTCCAACTTCCCGCTGGGAAACGCTGCTCTTTTTGTCAGAGTGGACGAACTCTACGGGGTCCTCTATCGTCACGATGTGTTTGTTATAATTTTCATTAATCTTATTTATCATTGCAGCGAGAGTCGTTGATTTTCCGCTGCCTGTCGTCCCTGTTACCAGGACAAGTCCGCGCGGGTAAAGGGCAATTTCGTTTAAAACCGGAGGCAGGTTAAGTTCCTCTATGGTTGGAATTTTTATCGGTATTGCACGCATCACTATTTCAAGTTTCCCCATCTGTTTGAAAACGTTTGCCCTGTATCTTGCAACGCCTTCCAGATTGTATGCCATGTCCATTTCATTCGTCTCTTCAAACTTTTTTCTCTGCTTTTCATCCAGTATGGAATAAATCATTTCTTTTAATTCTGAATTTGAAAGTATGTCCATGTCCAGCGGTGCAAGTTTACCGTCAATGCGAAGCATTGGCGATTTACCTTCTTTTAAATGTAAATCTGATGCTCTTTTTTCAATCATTAAAAGCAGAAGGTCCCTGATGTTCATTTTATTTATCCCCGGTATAAAGACATTTTTATATTAAAAATAGACGGTGAGTCCGAGACGGTGAACGTCATTCGTCAGCAGAGATTTTATAAAAAACTGATATGCGTAATCTATGGAGAACGTGTCCATTGCTATGCTCGTGCCCCCTGAAATAATGTATGAATCGGCATTAGGGTCAATGGATGCTCCTGCCCGCAGCATTATGCTCTGCACCTGCTTGTTTTTACCAAGATTAAACCTGTATTCGGCTCCGCCACAATAGGCAGTTATTCTGGGTTTACCTGAATCGGATTCTTCCGACTTGACTTCTGCGCTTATGATAAAATCAGGAGTTATCCCGTAAAAAAAACCTCCGTTCAGCGCATAAGGCAATCTCTCGTCAGAAGCACCTGTCCAGGAAACAGACGTAAAAATATTTTTTGCCATCACTCCAAGATTAAAATTGTTTTTTATTGCAATGATAAGCCCTGCATCAGCACCAAAACCGGAAGCACCCGTTTTCCCATCACCGACTTTTAAATCAGTTGATAACGAAAAATACTTTGCATTAACGCCAATTGCTATTTTTGGATACTTGTATTTTTGCATTCCGATAAACTGCTCAATTTCCATTCCCCATGAAAGTAAAATTACATACTCTGTCCATTGGGGTTCCGTGTCTCCCGTAAAATCACTGCCAAGATTTACGTTCAGATAACTTATTGATGCGCCAAGCCCGCCGTAACCGGACATGTCTCCCTGGCCATAGGACAATAACATCCTGTTTATGTTTCCAGTAGTAAGTCCATACATATTGGGAATGTAAGTAAACGCTATGCTTTTACGTTTACCCAGCAGACCAACCCCCGCCGGGTTCCACCACGACGAATTTCCATCGTCTGCAATGGCAGTAAAAGCACCGGCCATACCCGCAGGTCTTGCTGAAATGCCGTCATCAGCAAACGACCCGCCAAGAGTGTCTGAGTCGGCCGCAAAAGCGGTTGCCATAAACGCAATCATCGGTATCATTGTAAACAAAATCTTTTTAAACATTAAAACTCCTTTTTCATCGTAGTTCTTATTAAATCTGAGTTTGAACATTTTTATTTAATTACCGCTATCGTTCTTGTCTTTGTCGTCTTTTTTCCATCCGTTGTGGTTATTTCTATTTTTACGACGTAAATGCCGTTTTTTACAATTGAACCATGATCATTTCTTCCGTCCCACGTTAAATAGTAATACAAAACACCCGTCACAGGGTCGGTTTCATGATTGTTAAATAAAATATTTTCGGTCGGATTCTGGTATTCAAAAGTTCTGATAACAGAACCGGTTAAACTGAAAATGTATACTTTTACGTTGCCTGACCCGCCCAGCGGTCCTATTGAATTTATGTCCGTGGTATATAAAATTTTTGCATTATTTTCCGTGGGATTAAATGATTTTGTGTTTTTAAAATTATATGTGACCGTAGGGGTTGTCGGACGGGTATACATTATTGCATAAACGTTTGAATTTGTATTTATTACCGGAGATGACAGGGACGTAACGTCAACGTATAAATATCTGTCGGAAGATAGCGGATTATCGATGGGGCCGCCCACGTCCGTTATCTGCTGCCATGTTGTTCCGTTATAATACCATACCGTTAAATTATTCTCCGACAGGCCGAGTGCATTTAAGGTTGCGACGTCTGTATCCGTATAATGAATTCTTATTATTGCAGAACAAAAATTTTTATTAAAATTAACTGGGAAATTATGTCCTGATAAAACAAATCTTATTGGCGTGCCGATTACATTGTAATTTGCAGGCAGCATTGGAAGGTCAGGAATATTAATACTCACTGCAGAAAAATCAGTTGGGTCAACGCCGACACCGCCGGACGTTATGCCGGTCTCGCCTGCACTGATTTGAGATATCCTCATAACTGTCGTATCGTTATCTCCGGTTCCAGCCAGATTTATATACGTGACATTTGCAGTCGTAATGTAGAAGCTGTAAGAATATGCACCCTGGTATCCGGCATCGGAAACGGTAGTTACAATAACGGTATAATTACCGTCAACTAATTCATTTAAAGGTATAAAATCAAGCGTATTCGTATTTGGTTGATGTGAAACTGTTCCTGATACATAATTACCGGAAAAACTTTTAACGCTTATGCCCGAATTATTCCAGTCAATATTTGAGGAAGTCCCACCCGGAATTATTGTTGCCTGTATTTTTGAAACTATAAAAGTAATTTGCCTTGAGGAAGATGACGATAACTGTTCTGAATTTCCCGTGCTTGACTGGACGTTTACGTTTGTAACGATCGGTATTGAAGTATCGGCAATAATAAATGAATATGTTACCATCTGTCCGATGTTATACGCTGCATCAACAGGAATCACGGAATACGTATATGAACCGCCGAGAATTAAACTATTATCCGGTATGTAATACAGTTCCCACGTTTTTGTCCCCGGGTTTCCTGCATTCCAGGCAACCTTGCCTGGAACTATATTACCATAAGGGTCTTTAAGAGTAAAAGTTGATAAATTAATAGGGCCTGCTCCGACGCCGTCGTCTGCAACTGTAATCCGCAAATAATTGGTTGTTCCTATTACCCCCGGTGCAAGTGTTTCACCATTAGAAGGATAGTTTGAATAAACAACGACTACAGGAGGTGAATTGTCGGGGACCGGAACCGTCGGCTGTGGTTCAACCATATAACTTGCAGTTTTTTCTTCTGAAGTAAGTCCATAACCGCGACTGCCCCCGAAATATCCCGTAGTCTCATCAAAGAAAAAACTCGGCTGAGCATGGTATCTATAAAAAGAATATTCTATTGTCGTCTCACCGCAGGTAACAGAATCTTTTTCCACATCAGAACTTACATTAAAAATATTTTTGCCTACAAGTTTTGCTTTAAAAGATACGATGTATGTTCCTGGAGAAACGTTCTTTTGATATAAAGTATACTCTGGATGTGCATTATAAAATCCACCGCCGTTATCATGTAAAACAGTTCCAAATACATTATCCCAATCGTTATTTTTGTCTTTGTCCGGCAAAGTATAAATAGCCGTATTTGTAACTGCACATGGAGTTACAGGTAAAGGCCTATAATAATTATTATAATTATCAAAACCTGTCATAGTCCAGCCATCCAGAAAAGTTGGAAACGAAGGATTTATATAAGACGCATCCGTATCGCAGTCTGCTATATCTCTGGGCATTGTATGAAACAATGAGCCAAGATTATTATATATTCTTAAATCAAGGAACACGTATGGATAATTCCTGTAATCATGCGTCCCAAATGTTTCAACATAATCAAATCCGAGATTACGGAGATTTTCAGTCGTCGCGTTGTGCAGTTCCACGTCCATTTTAATATGAACGACTATTTCAGCTTCATTTGTTCCTGTATACTGGGTGTCTATAGAATAAAGAGACGTTGTTAAATCAACCGTTGTAATTTTTAAAACACCGACAAACGGAACACCGGCGTTACCTGCTGCATCTGTATAATCAAACCGGTAATAATAATCGCCGTCTGTCTGGGCTGAGCCGGTATTAGACCTGCCGTCCCATAATATCGGATTGTTATAGCCAAAATAACCATCGGCATCAAGAGTTGTAATTGTCGTAGAATTATAAAAAATTTTTAACGTAACGGATGAATTTTCGGATAAATAGTAAAAAAACTGTGCAAAATTTTTATAAGGGTTAAAGGGGTTGGGATTTACGTTTACAAGTTCTATTTCAGGTCTTACGCCGTCAATATTAATTGTGTTTGGCGCCGCAAACGGATCGTTTGTTGCATCACTGCCGGACTTATTAAAATGACCTACAATGGCTCCGTGGACAACGTTAATTTTATATGCTTCTGAAATTAAAAATTTATTGTTATATTTACCGTCGTTTGCTGATGCATCGTTATGTTCCGCTGCTCCATCGTCATATAAGATTATCAGTCCGCAAATCGTTGAACCAATGTCTATTTTTGCAGTGCCGCCCGTTGATGGGACCCCATTTGCGCCATAAAAAGTTGAATACTGGATTGTATTATAATCAGATACGGGTCTGCCTGCATAAAGATTCGCATTTTCAAGTTTAACGGACTTTATGGTGGAATTTTCGTAAGGAACAACAACGCGCCACGTATTCGTTCCGTTATAAATCCATAATGGAGCGGCAACACTCGGGTCTGTTGCAGGAAAATTTGCACATGCAATTACAATTGCGGTATTCGTTACCGATACAATCTGCGTTACGTTTGAATATGCGGAAGAAACATTAAGCACACACATGTTGAAAAGAATCATATCGCCTATTTTTGCCGTTTGAGCAGTCGGACTTACCTGAAAATCGAGAGAAGTTATTACGTCTGTTGAATGTATGAAAGAAGTAAAAAACGCCAAAAATAAAAACATTAATAACGTTTTTGAGATTTTTTGCAAATATTTTTCCTTTTCTTTTTTGGTCATACTAAAATAATACCATATTTTATTATTTTGTCAATACCATTTTTGTTTTTTTTCTTTAAAATCAAGGTTTTTCTGTTTTTCTTTATTTTTTAGATTAAAAATACCTTCTAATATTTTTATTATTTACTGCCTCTGCCTGTTTATTTCTATTCATTTTATGCCTCTCTGATAAGCAATTAACAACATATTATTTAATAACGTATATTCTTCTTACTTCCTTCCCTGTATCCTTTATTAATATATGTATAAAATATATCCCCTGACCTGCAAATTTCCCTGAATCATTTTTTCCATCCCAGTAATATTCATTCCACCCGGACATATATATCTGTCCATTCCACTTTCTGATTACTTCACCTGTTAAATTATATACCTTAAATTCCACTTCCTTCCCTATTTCATCCGACTTTATGCTTATCTTTACCTGCTCTCCATGCAGCGGTTTTACGTAATTCCTGTCGAGTGCTATGTTTATGTTGGGCGTCGGGATACTTGGATAAGTGGACGTTATCGTTATAGTTGGTGAATGTGTATCCGTCTGCGTCATCGTCCGCGTTGGCGTAAACGTGACGGATGGCGTTTGCGTCCACGTTTCCGTTGATGATAACGTCGGGGTATTTGATAACGTAATTGTCGTCGTCCATGTATCTGTAGGCGTATCTGAGCATGTAGGCGTTTGCGTTTCTGTCGGCGTATTTGTATCTGTCCCTGTACCCGTTGCTGTATTCGTATAAGTAAACGTTGGCGTATCAGAAGACGTTATCGTACACGTTTCCGTAATCGTATCCGTCGGACTGTTTGTATAGGTTGAAGTAGACGAATTGGTTTGCGTTGACGTCCCCGTATGTGTCGGCGAACCGGTGAAAGTCGGCGTATTTGTCAAACTTATTGTTTCCGTAATAGTTGATGTAAATGATACCGTATTTGTCGCAGTTTCAGTTTGAGTAATTAAAGGCGTATTTGTATTTGTTGCCGTGAATGTCGGAGTCCACGTCTGCGTTATCGTCTGTGTAACGGTCGGTGTGACTGTTTGTGTTACGGTCTCTGTTACTGTTGGCGTTACGGTTTCTGTTACGGTCGGCGTATCTGTCTCTGTTATGCTCCTCGTCCCTGTCGCTGTCCTTGTCGGTGAATTCGTCGGCGTCCCTGTTGCCGTCGACGTTACCGTCTGCGTGATCGTTTGTGTCACTGTATGTGTTACCATTTCTGTAATTGTCTGTGTTGCTGTCGCCGTCTTCGTCGCCGTCTGTGTCGCGGTCTTCGTCGCCGTAGGAGTTGAAGTCGGCGTATCAGAAAACATCGGCGTTATCGTCCGCGTTATGGTATGCGTCACACTTTGTATCAGCGTTATTGTTTGCGTGAACGTCGGAGTAAAACCGCCTTCATTCGTTATCCGCCATACCGACATGTCATAATTTAGTGCAGAATTCATGCTCTGTCCTGCAACCATTATCCTGTCCATATTATCCAGACATAATGCATACCCATAATCATCACCTGCTCCGCCTGCAGCATTATGGTGTTTTATGTAATTTACCCCTGCCCCAAACGTATTATCAGATGACCCTTCCATATTATACCTGCATACTATCATGTCCATTGTTGCTGCTGTCCCGTTTGAAGTAAACCCGCCGGCTATTATTCTTTGTGAATTATCTACGGCGATTCCATATCCCGTAGTATCATAATTGGGGAAAGAAAATTTCTGGTATCCCGTTAAATTAAAAGACGTATCGAGAGTCCCTTCGGGATTATACCGCCATATTATAAGGTCTTTCGTTCCCGCAGCATTATAACCATAACCCGTTATTACAATTTTATTATTCTTATCCAGCGTGACTGCCTGGGCAGCCTCATCGGCCATAAAACCGCCGGCTGCCCCGGAATGCTGGACATAACCATTTGGCGTATTAAAACCAGCCACTTCATTGGTTCCGTCTGAATTTAATGCCAATACAACCATGTCTTTGTTCGGAGTAGCATCTTTATTCATAGTATATCCAATGACTATTATCCTGCCGGTAGCCGTTACTGTTACACCATAAGCAACGTCATCGTTTAAAGCAACAGGGTTGTTCCATGTTTTTATTCCCGTTGTATTAAAAGTTGTATCGGGCATACCTGCAGTTGTATATCTCCATACAACAATGTCGTAATTCCCATTTGCATTTCTACTATATCCTGCAACAACCGGCCTTTCTAACGGGTCAAGTGCTATCGCATACCCGCGTTCAGGTTCGGAATTGCCGCCGGCAGCATTGCTGCTCGTAACAAATCCCTTTGGAGGATTAAATCCCGTGGTATCGAGCGTGCCATCGCTTTTAAACCGCCATAACACCATGTCATCCGACGAATCAGGTCCAATGCTGTAACCCGTGACGTATATCCTGCCTGCTGAATCAGTTATTATGCCTCTTGCGTAATCGCTCTGACTGCTTCCCTGATTTCCCTCACCTGCATTGTTATGCGTCACGTAACCATTTGGACTGCCAAAACCGGCGGTATCAAGGATGCCTGACGGCAGATATGCCCAGATAACCATGTCCTGACTATTTGTGTAAGAATAACTGTTGCCTGCTATCAGTATCCTGTTAAAAGGGTCTATCCGGACTGCAAAACTCTGGTCATCGGCATTACCGCCTGCTGCATTGTTATGAACTGCATAGCCAACGCCGTTAAAAGTCGTGTCAAGCGTTGCAGACAGACAAAAAACAGGCAGTAAAAAAACGCACATAAAAACGAGCATCATATTTTTTGTCTTTTTAAACTTTTTCCATCCTGCTTTCAATTCTTTTTCTCCTTATTTTTTAAAAAAATGTATCCGCCTGATTTATAAACAAATCACCAATCTAAAAAAAACGTTTGATACGGTTATTTGACAATCTGTTAAACGTCATTTCATAATTACTATTTTTTTCATAACGGTTTGCGATTTTTGTTTAACCACTATAAAATAAATGCCGCGGCCTGCTGTCTTACCTGCACTGTTTTTCCCGTCCCAATAAAGATAATCATAAGTTGCATAAGGATAATTTTTTGAATAAGAAAAAATCATTTCTCCGCTTAAATTATGTATTTTAACGTCAACGATGCCCTGCTCAGAAACTTTATAATGTATTTTTACGGTTTCACCTTTTTCAGGATTGAAATAATTTCTGTCAACGTAAACAAATGCATCGGGCGTTGGTGTCGGGACCATGGTTTTTACGGACGTAGGCGTAATTATTACGGGCTTTGACGTTTCCGTAAAAGTAGGCGTAATCTCCAAAGTCATCGTAATGGTAAACGTCGGGGTTGCCGCGATTTGTTGCGTTTCAGTAGATGACGGCGTCTGCGTTTTTGTAAAAGTTTTCGTATGCATCGGCGTTGACGTAAAAGAAATGACCGGGGTATTTGTATTCGTCGGAATCGTTATGCCTACGGTATTTGAATATGCCGCGTTGGATTCAACGACCATGGAATTTTCCTGTCCCAATGCTCTTCCGTTGAAATAAACCGGACCTGCGCCTGTTGCCTTATAAATCCATGTAAAAACAATCTCTGTTCCCTGTGAGAGCATTGAAACAGACGAAGGTGCAGGTCCCGATACTTTTACCGCATTCCCTCCCCCGTAAATAGCAAGGGCCGTCGGGGAAACATTATACGCATGATAATTCCCCTGATTTTGAACATTCATAAGCACAGTAATATACTCATCCAGAACAACAGATGTTGGAGCAGCATAAATATCTGATACCAGTTTAACGCCAAAAACATCCACGTTTACTTCTGCTTCCTCTCTATATACTCCATAACTATCAGATGCCTCCATATTTGCTGTGTTTGTTAATCTCTGTCCATAATTAATAATACCCGGTTGAGATTCAACAACAATCTGTAAAGAATCATTCATATTATAATACAATGTTCCAATATTCCAGTATAAATAATTGCCTATTTGTGACGAAGGACTCACGCTGGCATATTTATAATTTATACCCTGTGGTAATGTATCCCATATACGAACTTCATTTACAGGATACATGTTACTTATGTTTTTGTAAGTCAACGTAAACGTGAACGTATTTTTTGCCATTATAGACGTAACGTTTGCAGATTTTGTAAGTTCTATCATCGTAACTTCTATTGATGGTTGTGCGTCAAGCGGTGTAAAAGCCGATGCATCAGCCGGCTTTTCCTGCATCAGGAAATAATACATTCCCGGCAAAGAAGGCGCCTGAACGCCGCCCCCGTCGTTTTCTTTTGTCCCGTAAACTATTTTTAAAAAATCATTGGGCATTAAATTAATTGCCGTTATTGTGACTGCCCTGCCATCAATTAATATGTTGGAATTTGAAACCGGTTCTATTGTTACCCCGCCCCTTAAATAATAAACTTTTAATTCTCCCCGCTCTCCGGAAGTCAAAGAAGGTAAATCAGAAAATTCCTCCGGAATTATCAATGTAAGCGAGCCGTTACCCCATGGAGGAGTAGGAGTAGGGCGTGGATAGTAATTAATTTCAATCGTTTCGGAAGTAGAGCCACTTGCAATTTTTTTAGGCGTTATGTCCGCAATTCCGGTTGAAGCATATAATGCAGCCGAAAATAAAATCACAACAGTTGCTAAAAACATCCTTTTTTTCACGACTGCGCATCTCCTTTTATTATACCGTTAAAAATTTTTTCATTAAAAAAAACGTTTTTGACCTTTTATATCCCTGTTCAATTACGTTTTTTTCTTTTATGAAATCCGTTAAAAAAACGTCGTATTTATTTTTTTCAAAAACGGCTTTTATTGCCTTAAAACGAAACAACATAAGTGTAAGCAATGACGTCTCAATTTCCTTTTCTATTTTTTCCGGTTCATTTTTATAATTCAAAAAATTTTTTATCACCCTTTCAACGTCAATCGTGCCGTCCGTTCTTAAATTCCCTTCTGCATTCCAGTTGGAATTTTTAAACAAAAAACTTTGCAAAGCCATTTTTCCAGACTCCTTAAAAGCATGTTATCAATCAGTTTTTTACTTACGTATTTTTTCAATTCTTTTTTTAATACGCCCGACTTTTCGTTTATAAGAGTTATTAATTCGGCAAGATTGTTTTCGTTTTTGAAATCAGGTTTTTCAAAGGATTTTTCATCCCGTCTTATTAAATTCCCGTCAATTTCAGGAAACGATTCAATTCCGTTGTTTTCCAGTTTTGTTTCCACCGCCGGAGAACCGGCTTTGCCTTTCTTAACTTCTGTTTTTTCTGCGCCGGCATCACCAAATATGTCAATTATGTCGCCGCCGTTTATGGACGTTTCGTCTTTATCCAGATTTTTCATTTTTTCTCCAGTTCTTTTTCCTTTTTAATGACAAAATTCAATATGTATCCTTCTATGTTCCATAAAACGTAATTCGTAAAATTGTCGTTTAAATTTGGATTCCAGTTTATAACGGAATATATGAGACCTTTGTTTCCCTCTTCAATCAGGTCTTCCATGTTTAATTCATGAGTCCTGTATTTACTTGCGATGTTTACTACCTTTTTTAGATTGCCTTCTATTAAAATTTTTTCTTTTTTATTTTTTTGTCCGGGAAAATTTTTTGCAATAAAATTATTCTCATTTTCGTTCAAATCATCCAAAAAAAACAACTCTACCAGATATTTTTTCAGTTCCTTAAACTTCAACTTAGTAGTCATTTCTATTTTCCTTTTTTAAATTTTTCAGCGACTTTTTAACTATTACTGCGTTTAATTTATCAACGTTAATCAGATTGCCTTTGGTTTGATATTTACAATCTCTTAAAAATTTATTTAACGTGTTTTCAGATACCTTAAAATATTTTGCCGCTTTTTTAATTTCAATTACGTTTCTCATGGTTTTGTCCTTATATTTATTTTATATTGATTTAACTAGCAAAAAAAATGCCATAAATACCTGCAAAAAAATAAGGTTTTTGTTCTGGAGTTTCGGGATATGAAATAAAAATGAAAAAAATTTTTTATTTTTGTTAAATTTTTTACAAATCGATAACGATGAGAACGTGTTAAAATCTAAAAATATAAATTTGGAAAAATTAGTTTCAAATTATATGCTTTTTTTAACCACTTAGACGCCAAATCATAATAATTGAAACAAGCGGGACGCGTCTTTGCGAGGACACAGAAAAATAAGTAAGGCGGACGATATTAGTATTGCTAATGTGGATGAAGCAATTACGCAGTCTCAAG
>JAGNJD010000039.1 GCA_018000835.1 Candidatus Goldiibacteriota bacterium
TATTTAAGTGGGTGGAAATTTTCTGCAGAGATGCTGCAGGGGAGTATAGGGAATACATTCAGAGGAATAAAAGGACCGCAGATAATAATCCCGCCGATAAATACCGGGGTAGATTTGTCTGGGATAGCAGGGCAGATAACGAACATAGAAGGTGGGTTATGTAATAATGTTAATGAATTGACGGGCAATATATTTGATGTGATAGAAAAGAAGTTGAATTTTGATGGAACGAATACAAAGACGGCATACGGAGGGAACATAAAGGCGTGCGGGAGTGGGGTGGGCGCAAATGCATTGCTGGATTATATGACAAACGAGGCAAATGCGGACACAATCTCAAAAATAGCCGGGCTTAGTTTAACAGGATTGCAGTTAGGGGGTGTGGACGTAGATGCAATAAACATGATAATGCAGGCACAGGACATAGCAAACAAGACAAGCATAGCGCTTGCATTAATATCCGCAATAAACATGATACCCAATCCCGGTTTTGCGGAATATCTTATGACAGGAGCAATAGGATATGCGAGAAGCTGGGGAGAAAGTGCGGTAAAGGCATTGACATACCAGGCACTGGATGAGGTCATAAAAAACAATACAGGGGCAGTGGAGGAATTAATCAAGAAATTGCCAGGTGGGAGTAACTTTCCGGGATTTGGGGGAAGTATAAATACATCGCAGGCTTATCAATATTTATTCGGATGTGAAGCAGAGACGGATTTTGAAACATTCTGGAATGATTTCTGGAAAAAAATTGACTGGTGGGCGCTTGCAGGAGATGTTGCAAAATATACGTCAGAGTTTGAGAGCAACGCTGATTTAGGAGAACAAAGCACCTGGCTGAACCAGTTACAAAACAGGACAGGAAATTTTAATACCCTTCTTTCAAAATTAGATAAAATCCAGATATCAGGGGTTGCGGGCAAAGAGGGCGCAAATATGACGATAAAAAGCGCTGCGTTATCTTTGATATCACAGATTTTAAGCATATTAAAAACAATACCTGAGCCCATAACAAACAGCATTGCAAACATAGGGCCAATAATAGTAAGCGTGTTGAATTCAACCGACGGGAATTTATGGGGGACACTTGACAGCCAGATGGGAGATGGGACAACAATAAGGCAGCAACTGGAAAACCAGGGTAAAGCAGTATTCAAGCAGCTTGATTTAGACAATATGCCGAAAATAGAACTTGGATTCCTTAACAGTTTACCCATAAAATTTAATGTAATACCGTTTATGGGAGATGTGTTTAACCAGGTATTAAGCAGTTTATCATACGGCAGGGGACCGCAGGCAGACCCGGGCAGGATACTTGCAGAAATGGACGAGCCGGGTGAAATAGGTATATTTTACCCATATAAAGTAACGCAGACAGCACAGGACCCGCCATTTCCAAATTATAACGGCTGGCTTGTCGGGGTTAATACAGACAATGCAATATTACATACGCTTGGATATGCGAGTGATTATCTGCCGCAGTTTGTGCAGGTATATGCCCAGGCAGATAATGGCCCCATAGTTACGACGGTTTTAAAAATAGATACAACTCTTATGACCACGGCAGATGGTAAACGTGGGCAGGCGGACTGGGAACTTGACATTCCACTGCCGCACGCGGGAAAAAACGTAGTCCGTGTATGGACGTTAAACGCAGGCGGACATAAAGTAGAAACTTCGTTTATTGCCTATCTCGTCGGCACTTCATTCCCGCAGGAAGGAAGCAGGTGCATTCCTACGTCTTCGTTTATCTGGCGGGTATACAGCGGCGGATTGTTTTCTTCCGTTATCACGGAAGGCGGAGGCATAATGAATTTCCTTAATGCAAAACCGGGAGAGGAGCCGCTGTCAGAGGTATTTACAAGCAGTGCAGCAGCGGGTAAGGAAGTCCGGATTTTCTATCCTGACGAGACATCAAATCCCGATTTGATTCTGGTCAATGAGGATGGCGTTGAAGTTGCCACTGTCCCTTCAAACGGCAAATTCAGATTTAAATTAAAAGGCAAATACACAGGTAAATCATTTGTAGGCATGGTCGGCTCTGCTGATGCACTTAAATTCGTAAAATATGATATGGAGTATAAACCATTGAGCGTAACTGCGGATGTATGGACCGGGATAATAAGTTCAAACATACCAAAACAGGGACCTTTGTTCCAGTATATAACTGCATGGGATGTATGGAGCAAGCGGCTTACCGGGCAATATGCTTTGCGGACATTCATGACGGATGAGAACATGAATTACGTTCATGAAAATAGAGATAGTTGCAGTTTCACGATAGGGACGCCGATTGATTTTGAAAACACAGCACCTACGATTGTTTCTGACCCGTATTTCAAATTTCAGTTAACCGTGCCGGCGGGCATGGTAAAACAGACGGAATACGTAAACGTATATTCCGAGAATACGCAGTTAGACCCGCCGCTTATGTCTGATTTGTATGATTCGGTAACGTCAAAGTATGGTTTATATCCAAATCTTGACAGTTCCAATATTAACATTTTGGGTTCAGATTCAATGATAATAACGATTAAATATACAGAAAAAGACCTGGAACTGGGAGGAAAAATAGCAGATATTTTTGGTCTGGATAGGGCGGATGCAGCCCAGATGGAAAAGGCAAAAAGGATAATAGAAGAAAACCTGGGAATATACAGGGAATTTTCAATTTTCAATTCTCAATTATCAATTATGGAAACAAAGAGACAATTAATTACAGGAACGCAGCATCCCATAGGCACTTATACGGTTATGACGCGGGTGGCAGAAACCGGAGGCAGGTATTACGTCCTGCCGGCTGACAAGCCGCCTGTTTTACGATATCCGCCTTATGCATCGCCTTTTATATTCAATCCGGAGGAGGAATCAAAGGGAAGAACGTGCACCGCGATATATTTCTCGCCAATGGCTCCGACGTCCGGATACGTTTATGCCGACGTTCAAATATGGACAAATGAAAGTAATCCTGCATCACGGACAATGGTAAGACATTTATATAATGGAATAGAAAGAAAAGAACCGATAACTTTAAAATATGCAGGTATTTATGGAGACGTAGACGAATACCGCGGGGCAAAATACTGGTTTTATAATTTTGTAACAGGCACGCCCGACTCAGACACGACTTATATGTATAGAAACGTCTTAAATGCACCTTTGCAGGGAATTGCATGGGATGGTATGGGAAATACAAACGGTGGTTATGGATACGTAGGAGACGGAGTTTACAGGGCAGTTATAACGCTGATGGACGTATATGGAAATACGACTGATAATTTCTGTTACGTGGTAAAAGGGAGAATAGTCCCTGAAATAAACCAGATAGCAGGGAAATATGCCGAAGATAAGATGAATTTAAACGTAAACGTTGACGGCGACATGGTTGTTGTTGCAGGACTTGCAACCGGAGGAGAGGCATACAGGGGATACATGGTTGGATACAGGTCGTCTGACTTTGTCGTATCTGACCCCGTTGGCAATCCTTATGAGGGATATAATTACGTAGAACTGCCAAAAGAATATACGGGCGGGGCAGTAACCACGACTGTTTATAACATGCAGATAAACAGGGATAAATTATGTGAATGGGACATATCAGCACTCGAAAACGGGAGATATGACCTGACTTTGTTCATACTCGGTGAAGTAGAAGAAAAATTACCGGATGGGGTTGTGCAAAACGTCGTTAAAGTAGTTGACACAGCAACGATAAAAGAGATAAGCGTAACCAACCCGCCGGGAATACATAATGTAAATGCAGAACCAAATCCGTTTAGCACAGGAACAACCATAACAGCAAACGTAAACGTATATGGAAATGAAGTGCAGTTTATCATAAAAGATATGAATAATAATTCTATAATGACACTTACGCCCGAGAACCCGTCAGGGATAAAATATATTGCATACCTGGATGGTGCAGGCCTGCAGGACGGATATTATAAAGTGAGCGCGGTTGCGGGTGAATTCTCGGAAGTGGTTCTGATAAGGAAGATAACGGGCAATAGCCACATATCTGCCAACATAACAAATCCACAAAATAACAAAACTTTAATTTCTGATTTTTCAATAAAAGGCAATGCGTATGTCAATGACAGTTCAGGACAGACAATTCCAGTCCGGCTTGACCATTATGAAATCTATATGCGCATTGATAATGGTGAATGGAAATTAATAAGGAAAAGTGGGTTTGAAGTAAGGGACGGTATTTTTGTTGATATGAAGATTATGGAGATAAAAGGAGAAAATTTAAGTTTGAAATTAATTATTCTTGATACAGCCGGAAACAGCAGGGAGACTGCGGTAACAAACATTGTCGTCGGTTTTGTAAGTTCATTTTCTATAAATCCAGATGTTTTTATAAAAGGCACAAATGACAAGATAGAATTAAATTATTCAATGAATAAGGATGCAGAAAATGTAGGCATTATAATAGACAGTAATTACAGAACATTTAATAATCTTCCGAAAACAGCCGGAGACCATACGTGTTTATTTGACGGTAAAGATAGTAATGGTAATGAGTTAAACGTCGGAAATTATTTAGCACATATAATTTTTAATTTTGGAGGTAGCCAAACTGGCATATCCAAGGATTTTTATGTGCGCAATCCATCATCAGCAACGGACGTTTATGGCGTTACGGTAAGTGCATACGGGAAACCAAAGCCGTATTTTGATTTTACGGCATCCGGATACGGCGAGTATGACAAGCCCCTGCCCGTGACATATACTGTGACAGGGTATGCAACGGAGAATTATATTAAGCGTGATAATCAATATTTGGTCGATTTAAAGGCGGAAGATAATTTTTGCGGATGTTTACCTGGGCAGGAGTGTGATCAGGCTTATAAAACAGACAGCTATTATTTTGAATGGGATAGAAATCAGATAATGCTAAAAGAGAACGGAGAAGTCACAGATGTTACATCACAAGCAAAATATTTTATTGATAATAGAGTGCAATTTGAAACAATAATCCAGGGTGATCGACCGAATGGCAAGTATTGTTTCACGTATTTTATTGTCATTAAACCCGGACAGGTATTAAATACAGCTGAAAGCTATAAAAATCCAAATGGTTTTTATTCAATCCCCAGGGGAACCACCATATTGGTCAAAGCCTATGCGAGAACAGATTGTAGAAAAGGTCTTGTGCGGACTATTGCAAGAATAATAGGCAAACCAAACGAAGGGCGTGTAGCCAATGAACCGGCAGCGGACGGTAAAAGCAATACAATCAGCTCTGTCTGTTATTTTCACAGGAACGACACAAAAAAAATATACTGGCTGATTCACCCGGTAAATTTACAGGAATTCCCTAATGAACCGCAATACGGAACAATTATGAATGCATACTATCCTTGGGATGCGGGATATTCGAATTATACGCTACCCGAAGTAAATTACAGTAATAATTTTATAGCAAGTACGATTACCGGCTTTTCAGCCAATATAGTAAAAATTTTTCCGAAATATTCGAATGACCAGGAAAAAGTCAGCGCTTATCAGGAAGCAAGTGTAACGAGTGATTTTGCAAATCCGGTCGCAGTTTCAATTACGGTTGCGGCAAATGAATACTGGACTTCTTCTTTCCAGAGAATTACGATAACTTCAGATTATACTTCAAGAATACTGCAATTCAACGTGCCTTTCCGGCAGGATATCGAAATTTTGGTTCCGGATGGGACAAACAGCATTAATCTATATTCTCCACAGGGTGAATTATTGTATAATTTTTCTGGAAGTGCAGGTGCTAGGACTATTATTGGAAAAAGAGTGACAAATTTAGCAAAGGGGAATAATTATCAATTACAAATTAACAAACAGTATTCTTATACATCCCCTGAAATCTGGATGGAAAATACAGAGGCGGTTGTTTATTCAGAAAATATTAGTTTGACTAACACTTCCCAAACAACAAAAACCTTTTTAAGCTGCATGGAGGAAGACGTTGTTGTCAGTTACAATATATCCAGCTTGGGCAGTGCATATTTAAAGATATACGATAGGGACAGTAATGAGCAAAAATTAAATATAGGATCTAATCAAAAAGGTTCCGCAACAATACATCTGGGGAAAAACAGGATTTATTCTATTGAATTAAGCGGCTGGAAGTCAACGGTTTATTTCAACCATAGTTTATCTAATTATTATGAATTAAATACATATAGCGATGAAATGAAAATGCGGAATATCCAGTTTACAAAGGAAAGGGACATATATTATGTTGCAGAATTTTCGTTAGGCGGGAAACTGAAAATAACAAGCAATACCAGGGATAATCTGGTTAATATATCTATGGGTTCAGGGACAATGATAGGGCATTTTAACTGTATTGAAGGGCAGGATGGGATGGAAATATTTGATATAACGGCAAAAAATACAAGATTAAGGTTATTTTTTGAAAACGACAAGGAGACAAAATCAGCGAGAACAACTAATGATTTATATAATTTGGATTTATCAAATATTATATCAGGACAAGAATTTCAAAAAACTCTTACTGTGAAAATTATACCTGTAAAAGAAACAGGAAATGCTTATGTAAAGGATTATTCTGTAAAGTCGTTCCAAAAAAACAACGACTTAGTTAGCGTGACAATAACAGCGCAGAATCTGTATCCGGCAGAAGGTTGTTCGTTAGATATCAGGTATAGTATCAATAAGCCCAACCTTATTATTAATAGTTGGGATGTTACAAATAGCCCGAAAAGGATTCAGGATAACATAGTTTTATTTACCCCGAATCCTGCAGGAACTGAAATTTTTGGCGGGAAGCAGGATTTGAACATATTCCAGTCAATGTATAAATATCAAAATGTTACAGCACCTGCCTTCCCAACGATACAGGAAATTACAGCCGCGAGAAATGTAATGGGATATGACATTTATCTGGGACCTGATTCAGTACCCCACTCATCCACGTGGACAGTTAAGGGACCATATTATCCTGATTATCCTGATTCAAATACAATACATGATGACGTCATACTTGTAAAAGGTAATTTAACGACGGATAATGCCCCTGATAATACCATAAATTTTAATTCTTCGTCTGTTTCTTCTGATGGCTTCCAGAAAGGACTGACTTATGACGAATATGAAATAGATAAAGTCACAGCAGCATTGAAAGAGCCGTCTTTTGACCCGTATGAGAGCAAAACGTATGCAAAGATAATGGGAGTTGCAGACGCTCCTGATTTCAGTTATTATACTCTTGAATATAAAAAATCAGGAGAAGGGGAACAGGATAGTTATCATTTGATAGGGAAGTATTATGAAAAAAAGAAAAACACCGTAATAGTACCTGTTGAATATACGCTTGTTGCGGATAATATGGCTAATTATATTTACCTGATGCCCAAAGCAGGAGCAAAAATAGTGGCAGAGTTAGATAAAACAACCAATACTTTTTCTGCAACATTATACGGCAATTATGTGTTTTATGGAAAATTTGTATCAATATGGGCCGCAAAATACCTGAATTATTATGTTGTCGATACTAAAGGCACAACAGTCGTAAGTTCGCGGCTGACAATGCCCATGTTCGAACCCTCAAAAAGTACCAAAATCAATTATAGTGTTACAAATATAGAACCTGCAAATCTCGGTTACATGCCTGTAAAAGACAAAATAGGAAAATACGACATATTGTTGACGATTGTAGCAGGCAATAATGCATATAAGACAAGCACGACGGTGGATATAGGGCATTACATAAGCGCAGAGAATGGAGGCACTGCAACAGATGCCTATGAGCAGGTATTTCTGCAATTCCCTGCAGGTGCGTTACGTTCGGATAATGACAAACTCATAAAAATTACACCGTTAAAACGCAGGGAATTACCATTGCTTGAAAATAACTTGATACCGTCTGCCCTGATATACGATTTTAAATGTGCAAATACAATGACGTCAAAAGCAGGACGGCTTAGAAAAGATGACTTTGTATTGACTGCAAATGGTGACGTAAAAAAGCCCGCGATATTAACAATGCTTTACGATGACAGACAGTTAGGCGGTTTCCCTGACGGCTCATTGTCTTTATATAAACTTGAAGAAACAGAAACAGGAGAGCAGGAATTAAAACTTGTTCCTTCATATATTGACACAGAGCAGAACATAATAACAGCGGAATTAACTTCATTTTCCACCGTGCAGTTGATTCCTGATACCAGACCGCCGGATTATGAATTTTATGCATCGCCTGACCCTGCAGGCAGAGGGAGTATTGTAACGATATATGTAGTGCCGAGCAGGACATTGCAGAGCATTCTGACCGGTTATGTGCGACTGCCTTCTTATATGGCCAAAAACAACGGGGATGTGGATTTGAGTTTTATCAGACAAGAGAAAGAGTATTTATCAGGTATGACAGAAATAAAAAAAGAATGTATAACAAGTGGTGCTGCATCGGATAATTACAGGTTGATTCTTGGAGATGTAACTACTACAACTAAAACGCAATTTCCTTATGATGCAGAAATAAACACATCAATTATGAGAACACAGATAAGAATAAATAATACGAATACTTATTATATTTACAGTGCCGGAATTTATCAGGAGCAGGGAAAAAATAAATATTTTCTTATACTTGCTGCTGATTATGAATTGAGAAATACCATAAATGTCAATTCATTAAATTTAACCGGTGATTCAACATGGTATTGGTGGGATAACAAAGGAAATTCAAAGAGTGGTATTATAAAGCATTTATCCGAGATACAATGCGGGGAAGAAAGGTTGATAATAAAAAAGACGCAGCCCGGAGATGCACTTATGATGCCGCCTGCAGGGTGGTTCAGCGGCAAGAAAATAAAAATAGGCAATACCGAATACAGCATATATGATGCGCAGATAGCGGGAAATGAAATAACAGGAACTGAATTAAGTTGCGGATTGGCAGATTCACAGGGCAGAACATATACTGTTTCATATAGTTCTTTAACAGGACAGCCATGGACGATATTTACGCCTGTTAACAAATATAAGGCATTATTTAACGTGAGTAATAACGTTTTTGACGGCGTTTCAGGAGTTGCGGATGTTTATTTCAGCGGAGTTGATTTGCTTGGAAATACAGGCGAGGGGAAAGGCAGTTTCAGGATTGATACGACAGGCAAACTCGTAACAGTTGATGTGAACAGAAATATTGCAAAGATGGGAGATGTTGTGGTTATAAAAGCAAAATCATACGTTGCAGAAGTATTACCAACATTAACAATAATCAACAAAAAGAATAATACTCAGATACCTGTTGACAGCAGCAAGATAAGCGCTTCTATTATCCCTGGGACGGACATAAAAACCGGAGAAATAATATATAATTTTAAAGTGGATAATCAGTTAATGAATTTTGAGGGAGACATTTTAATACAGGCAAGCGTCAGCCAGTCAGGATATACCGATATTGACGAAAAGACAATAAAAGTGGATACGATAAATCCGGCTATTATTTTATCGGTTTATGGTGAAAATTTAAAAAGTCCGGGGATTTTTGATTTAAATATTAATGTAAGTGAAAAATTACGAGAGGCACCGGAAGTGATTGTTAAATGCGGAGAACTGGAAGAAAAAGTAAAGTCGGATTTTGTAGATGATTTTAACTACGTTGCAAAAATTGAAATAAAACCGCAGTATAGGTGTTCGTCCATTGACGTGAACGTAACGGGTTATGATCTGGCAGGTAATACGGGTTCTGCAAGGACTATGGTAGCAATAGATACAACGCCACCTTCCATGATAGAAAATCTTCAGGGCAGAAGAATAAACGCAACGACGCAGATAAACCAGATTACGTGGGAGTTTAATGCAGATGAACAGATATCCGGCTTCATAATTTTCAGGGATAATGCTTATCTTGCCGGCGTGACGCAGACGGACAGGGGATATCCGGACGTTTTAAGCGGTGGTGATATATACAGGATATGGACGTATTATGTTGCGGCAGTTGACACGGCAGGGAACACAGGCCCTGGTGCTTATGTTACAATAAACCCGGAGGATTCTCCGCCCATAACACATCTGGAAGCAACTGGAAATAGTCTAAGTGTAACTTCTCCTGAAAATATTTTATATATCGGAAAAACATCACTTATAAAATTAACAGCGCAGGATACATCTGGTATTTATGATACGCCTTCCGGCGTGCAGAACACGTATTATTCAACGGGAAATAACAATGCCTATGGCGTTTATTCGTCGCCTTTTGACCTTGGTATGTCAGACGTCATTATACCTGTTTATTATTATTCAGTTGACAGAAACGGGAATTCAGAAAACGTAAACGTTCAGGACGTTTATAAAGATACAAAACCACCAGAGGTAATAATAGAACCGTTGCCGCCTTTTGTGCGTGGCGGGACATGGCAGATAAATAACGTGCCGGATGACATTGATACATGGGAAAGATGGCAGATTATTGCAGCAATAACCACCACATCACAGAACATCCCCGTAGAAATGCTGGCGCAGTTAAGCGATAATGACCTGCATGACATTTTAAATTCAATAAAACGTTTACAGACGGGGGATGACGGTATAGATGACATGGACAGGATTGCATTGATTGCAGGAATCACAAATACGTCAAAAGATTATACTGTAGAAGTTTTGGAATTAAAGACAGATGAAGAATTAAAAACGATTTTCAGGTCTATAATCAATGCCGACAAAGGGGAGGATATTTACTATTTTAATATAACTTCAGGTAAAATAAAAATTAATTTAACAGAAAAAAATAATGGTTTTTGTGCATCAGGTATTAAAAAAGCGTATTATAAGATTGATAATAATATTGAAAAAGAATTTAATTTTAATGACTTATGCAGCACAGATATATATCCAAACGAAAATCTTGAGGAAGGATTACATACAATAGAAGCCATAGGAGAAGATATGCTGGGAAACAAAGGGGTTTATGCGGGAACAGGGGTTGGATTTATGGTATTTGTAATTGATAAAACTCATCCATTAACTTCTGCCACTATATGTAATGATGAATGTATGCTGGTAAAAAGCTGGGGGCAGAGAGTCACACTTTTTGCCTCAAATGTAATGGTTTATTTTAGTGCTGTTGATGGAGGATTTATGCCTGCTGGAGTTGATAAAACATATTATTCTATAAATAATGGAGAACCTGTTGTCTATGAAACACCTGTTATATTGCAAACTCCGGGCGAATACCAGATAGATTATTATTCGGAAGATAAACTTGGGAACCGTGAAATTTTTAATAGAGTATTTGTATATATTATAGAGCCAACGCCGACGGTGACGCCAACCATTACGGAAACAATAACGCCTACGGAAACCCGGACGATAACGCCAACTACTACACCAACAGCGACGTCCACTGTTACGTCTACTGCAACACCTACTGAAACGTCAACAATGACACCGACAATGACGTCTACGCCGACTTTTACGGATACTACAACGATTACGCCATCATTTACTCCAACGGATACGCTTACGCTTTCACCAACGCCTTCGTCTACGGCAACAAGGACGGCAACAACCACGGCAACTGTAACGCCGACTATAACAGAGACCGCAACTTTTACGATAACTGATACCGTAACGGATACAAACACGGCATCTCCTACGTTGTCTTTCACTCCTTCGTCCACGATAACCAGAACAAATACGGCAAGTCCGTCAGAAACTCCGACTATGACAGGGACAAAAACAAAAACTCAGACTCAGACACATACAGCGACACAGACTGCAACTATGACGATAACGCGGAGCGCTACAAAAACCATAACGCCGAGTAAGACGGAAACGAAAACAAAGACGTCTACAAAAACATTTACATCCACAATGACGTTAACAATGACGCCGACTGTAACACCAACGCTGACAATGACGCCCGTTTCTGTGATAATTTTACTTGATTTCAAAGCAGGGGACATATACAGATACAGTGCTTCACCTCATCCGCAGTTCAGGTTATATAACAGAGGGATGGGAGATGCCGATATTTCAAAATTTGAAATAAGATACTGGTATAAATACGATGGAGATTTCAAACCGGAAGAAAGTTATGTTGACTGGGCAGGAGTAAATGGCATATCAATTACAGATAAAGTTGACATAAGTATAATTTCAGGTTCATTTGGAACTCAGGACAGATATGTAAAAATTACGTTTAAACCAGATGCAGGTTATCTCGGAAACGGATTAAATGATTATCTTGAAATAAATACGAGATTTAACAAGAGTGACTGGTCGCAGTATGACCAGTCAAATGACTGGAGTTTTACAGGGTATACGAGCTTTACACCATGGGATAAAGTCGGTGTATATTATGATGGCGTTCTGATATACGGCCAGGGACCAGGACTTGCACCTGCATCAGTAACAAAGAGTCAAGAGAGAAAAGCAAAGGAAATATCCGATGCAAACGTATTTTGTTACCCAAACCCGGCAGCAGAAAGGGCAATAATAAGATTTTCAATGGACAGGCAGGAAGAGGTAAAAATAGAGATACGAAACATAGCAGGAGACATGGTATGGCATAAGGAGATTATGGCAAATGAGATAAGGATAGGGATAAATAACGTTGAATGGTTATTAACGGATGACAGAGGGAAAAAGGTTGCAAACGGGACGTATATTTATAAGATAAATACCTGTGGTAAGAGTATAGTTAAAAAAATTGTAGTAATAAAATAATATGATAACACTTGTAGTTTGTTTTTGTAGGCGCAGGCTTTAGCCCGCGGCATTTTTATGCGTGTCTTGTAATCAGCAAATCGCAAATTAAAATTTGCAATTACAAAGGATTAAGACAAAAATTTTTGTTTTTAGTGGAATATATGAAATCCGTATTTTTTTTACCTGACAGGAGTGGTTTATTAACCCGTCTCAAAAGGACACGCAACGCAGGACGTAATCCCTGCCTGTTGTAATTAAAAATTACTTTTCATATTTTTTTAAAAGTATTATAAGGACGTTTACGTCCGCAGGCGTAACACCCGGAATCCTGCCTGCCTGACCCAGGGTTTGTGGTTTTACTTTTGACAATTTCTGCTGCGCTTCTTTTGAAAGCCCCGGATATTTATAATAATCAAAATCAGGCGGTATTTTTTTTGATTCCAGTTTTTTAAACTGCTTTATCTGTTCGTTTTGCAGTTTTACGTAACCGTCATATTTTACCTCTGCGTCAAGATAATCAATAAAATGATGCGGGACGTCATCAATGACGTTTGCAAATTTTTTTAAATCCGCGTAGGAAATTTCCGGCCTTTTATATACGTTAAAAAGCGGAGTTGGCTCGGATATGGGAGAGGTATTCAGGGAAGTAAGAGCATCTGCAGCCTGTTGTGATGGATATATGATTGTTTTTTTTAGACGCTCAATTTCTTTTTTAAAAAAAACTTTTTTTCTCTGATACATTGAATAAAATTCATCGCTGATAAGCCCGAATTTCCTGCCATATTCTATCAATCTCACGTCTGCATTATCGTTTCTTAATATCAGACGGTATTCTGCACGGGAAGAAAACAACCTGTATGGTTCGGCAATTTCCTGCGTCGTTAAGTCATCTATCATGACGCCTATGTATGCTTCTGACCTGTCAGGAATGAATGCCGATTCACCTTTTATTTTTAAAGCAGCGTTTATTCCGGCCATTAAACCAAGTGCTGCTGCTTCTTCATAACCGGAGGTCCCGTTTATCTGCCCTGCAAGATACAATCCTGGAATGGTTTTTGTTTCGAGAGACGGGAAAATCTGGTCAGGCGGGACAAAGTCGTATTCTATTCCATATCCAGGATGTATAATTTTTACGTTTTCAAAACCTGGTATTGTTTTTAAATATGAATACTGGACGTCAAGGGGAAGAGAGGTAGAAAGTCCGTTTAAATAAAGTTCATCTGAATCCCGCCATTCCGGTTCTATGAAAACCTGGTGTGAGGTTTTTTCAGGAATTTTTACAACTTTATCTTCTATGGAGGGACAGTATCTCGGCCCTGTCCCGAATATTTTCCTGTTTGTTTTGCTGTATAAAGGAGAGCGATCAAGATTTTCCGAAATAACTTTATTTGTGTTTTTATTTGTATGGGTAAGGAAACAGACAATCTGGTCGATTTTTATTTTTTCTGTTGAAAATGAAAATGGGACCGGATTTTCATCACCGTATTGTGGAATAAATTTTGAAAAATCAAGTGAATTCCTGTCCACTCTCGGATTTGTGCCAGTTTTTAACCTGCCTGTTCTGAGGCCGAGTTTTTTTAAGGAAGACGATAAATTTATTGACGGCGGATCATTCCTTCTCCCGCCGGGAAACGAAGAAAGACCGATGTGAATCAGACCGTTTAAAAAAGTTCCGGTCGTAACTATTACTGCCTTTGAAAAATATTTTTCGTTTTTTGAAGTGATAACTCCGGTTACGCCGCGGCCGTCGGTCATAATTTCGTCCACCATTGCTTCAATCAGCGTAAGATTTTTCTGATTTTCAACTGTTTTTTTCATGTATTCAGGATATCTTTTTTTGTCTGCCTGGGCACGTAATCCCCTGACTGCCGGCCCTTTTTTTGAATTCAGGATTTTAAACTGGATACAGGTTGCATCAGCTGCTTTTGCCATTTCTCCGCCTAAAGCATCAATTTCCCTTACCAGTTGTCCTTTTGCAAGCCCACCAATTGCCGGGTTACATGACATCTCTGCAATTTTGTTTACGTTTATGGTAAAAAGTGCAGTTTTGCATCCCATTCTGGCAGACGCAAGCGCTGCTTCGCAGCCTGCATGCCCTGCGCCTATTACTATAACCTCAAAATTATTTGTATTCACAATTTCTCCTTTATTACAGTATAATAGAATATATTATATAGTAAGCAGGTAAAATGTAAAGACGTCCATAATTAAAATGAAAAGGAAAAAATGATGCAGAATTTATATGATTTTACGTTACAGGAACTGACTGAAATAATGCAGAAAATGGGATATGAAAAATACAGGGCCAAACAAATTTTTGACTGGCTGTATAAAAGCAGGATAAATTCCATGAACGAAATGAAAAACATTCCTGAAAATATCATTGAAAAGTTAAAAACGGATTATGACGTTTTCCTGCCCGAAATAATAAAAGAGACAAAATCGGAAATTGATGAAACAAAAAAATATCTTTTGAAACTAAAAGACGGAAACAGGATAGAATGCGTCCTGATTTATAACGGTGAAAGAATAACCCTGTGCGCATCAACGCAGGCTGGCTGTGCATGCGGATGCAGGTTTTGTTCAACTGCAACTCTTGGTTTTAAAAGGAATCTTGATACCGGTGAAATAGTATCGCAGATAATGCTTGCAATGAAAATGACCGATAATAAGTTAACAAACGTCGTTTTTATGGGAATGGGAGAGCCGCTTTTGAACCGGGATAACCTTTATAAAGCAATACTTATTCTTTCGGATAAAAACGGATTAAATTTTTCACAGACGAGGATTACGGTTTCAACCGCGGGTATAGTCCCGGTTATAAAAGAAATAGCAGAATCAGGTTTGAAAATTAATCTTGCAATATCCCTGATAACTGCAGATGACGAAATGCGATCAAAATTGATGCCGATAAACCTGAAATATCCATTAAAGGAAGTAATAAGGGCTGCAGAATATTACAATAAAAAAACAGGAGAGTGTATAACTTTTGAATGCGTTTTGTTTGGCGGCATAAATGATGGCGAAAAAGATGCCATAAATCTGGTGGAAAAATTAAGAAAGGTAAATTACAAAATAAATCTTATACCATATAACGATTCTCTGAACAAAGAATTTACAAAGCCGGACGACGATAAAGTAAAAAAATTCCAGAAAATATTAAAGGATAATGGCATAAAGGTTTTCATAAGAAAAGAAAAAGGTGCTGACATAAAAGCGGCATGTGGTCAACTGGCAGCAGAAGGATGATAATAGTGAAAGCGGATGATGATTATGAATGTGGCTTTGATTTGTTGCCGCCCGGTTAATTTACAAGAGATATAGTTCACAATAAAATAATATGTTAACGATGAACATGGGTAAAATAATCGTTATTTCATTCTTTACAACTGCCGCAGTCATCGCGGGCAAAACGAACGTTTACTTATTTTTCTGTGTCCCCGCAATGACACGACTGATATTTTATGTCATTGCGAGCAATCTGTTTTTTTTACCAAAATCCCCCTCTATCCCCCTTTTTCAAAGGGGGATAAATAAAAAGACAAGTAAATTCCCCTCTTTGGAAAAGAGGGGAATTTGTTTTTTTTAAAGGGAATGAAGAGCAAGCTTAAGTCTCTACATGTTTAAAACGATGGGTGGGAACGATATGATTCAATAAAAATCTCCCCTGACCCCTCTTTTCCAAAGAGGGGAAATTAATTTGAAAAAATAAAATCTCACATGGCCCATCTTTTTTTTATTATTTTCAGCCTTTTTAAGTGTCCGCCATGTCTATCCTTATTCCCAAATTTTTTATTTTATATTCTTGACTTTTATGTTTAAAATAGTAAAATATAAAAACAATTTAAAATTTTATAGAAAGAGGAGGGAACTATGAAGAAGTTTGTGATTTTGTTTTTAAGTGCGGCATTATTATTAACAGGAATACTTGGATGCTCCGGACAGAAGAAGTCAGCGGCCGATTTAAGATTTATGTACTGGGGTGACGTTTCTGAAATTAAAATAATAAAGGATATGGTTAGCAAGTTTGAGAAAGATACAGGACTTAAGGTAAGTGCAGAAAGAGCCCCGTCGGGTCCGCCATATATGGAAAAGGTTTTAACACAATTTGCAGGTGGAAGTGCTCCTGACGTGCTTTTCGTTGAAGTTAATAATTTTAAGGAATTTGCCCAGAAAGGCGTGTTGGAGGATTTAAATCCGTATCTTACAAAAGAAACCACGATTAAAAAATCACAGTTTTATAAGGAAATAATTGACAGATTTACGATAGATGACAAACTTTACGTTTTACCAAGGGATATTGCCCCTATTTGTGTTGTATATTATAATAAAAAAATGTTTGATGAAGCAGGTTTGAAATATCCAACGGATGACTGGAATTGGGATGACATGGTAAGAATAGCAAAGAAACTCGTTAAAAAAGACGACAAAGGAACGGTTACGAGATTTGGTTATGTTGATGACTGGCCAATATGGGAAGCATTCGTTTTAAGTAATGGTGGTAAAATAGTTGATAACGTAAAAAAACCTACGAGATGCGTTTTAAATTCAAAAGAAGCAATAGAGGGCATTCAATTCAGAGCAGACCTTGTTTATAAATATGGAATTACACCTTCGCCTTCTCAGATGACGGCAATGGGTGGAATGGGGACTGCCGATATGTTTATGTCGGAACGCGTTGCAATGTTTTTCTCCGGTATTTGGAAAGTCCCGATGTTCCGGCAGATAAAAAATTTTGAATGGGACGTAGTAATGTTCCCGAAAAGTCCGAAAGGTTTAAGAGGATTTCCTTCCGGCGGTTCAGGATATGCCGTGGTTAAAACATCAAAAAATAAAGATGCAGCATGGAAACTCGTAACGTATCTTGCAGGCCGTGAAGGACAGATAAAACTTGCCCAGACAGGACTTGCACAGCCTGCCATGATAGAAATCGCGAAGTCAAAATATTTTCTGGATGACCAGCCGCCGAAACATAAAGACATTGTTTTAAAGGGAGTTCCTTACATTACGTTTATGCCTTTGATGCCTGAATGGGAAGAGATAAACGTCAGTCTGATAGCGCCGGCATTTGATAAAATATGGAGTGGAAAGGAAAAGGCAGCACCGGTAATAAAAAAACTGGTCCAGGAAATAAACGAAAATTATTTTGAATAAATTGAAATGTTAATTAAGAAAAAACAAAATAACTTTAATTTTTTAGTCAAAAATAATACAGATTTCTGTTTTAAAACATTGAATTTACGGAAAGCAAGAGACTTATTGTATTTTTAATTAATGGAGGCAAAGATGGAAAATGTGAAAAAAAACAAAATGAGTATGGCTACACAGGAGGCAATATGGGGGTATGTTTTTTTGTCTCCGTGGATTCTTGGGATGATATTTTTCGTTGGAGGTCCCATTATTGCATCTCTTATTCTTGCATTTTGCGAATGGGATTTGATACAGCCCCCAACGTTTGTCGGCCTTGATAATTTTATAAAAATATTCACGTCTGATAAACGTTTCTGGATAAGTTTATACAACACTTTTTATTATACTATTTTTTCCGTGCCTCTCGGTATAATTGGTTCAATAATAGTTGCATTGCTTATGAATCAAAAATGGAAATCGGTTCGGTTACTTAGAACGATTTATTATCTGCCTTCGGTTACGGCAGGCGTTGCATCTGCCATAATATGGATGTGGCTGTTAAATCCGGATTTCGGTCTTATAAATTATGCGCTCAGTTTATTTGGCATAAAAGGCCCGCTCTGGCTTGCAGACGAAGCGTGGTCAAAACCGGCTCTTATCATAATGAGTTTATGGGGGGTCGGCGGAAATATGATTATTTATCTTGCAGGGCTGCAGGGCATTCCTCAGCAATTATACGAAGCAGCAGAAATTGACGGTGCAGGAATCTGGGGAAAATTCAGACACATCACGATTCCGATGTTAACGCCTGTGATATTTTTTAATTTAGTAATGAGCATTGTCTGGTCTTTCCAGATTTTTACGCAGGTATACGTCATGACAGGCGGACAGGGTGGTCCTTCTGATTCTACCCTGGTACTCGTTCTATATATATATCAGCATGCATTTAAATTTCATAATATGGGTTATGCTTCCGCACTTGCATGGATTTTGTTCATCATAATTTTATTTTTTACTTTATTACAATTTAAATTTGCAGGCGGATGGGTTCATTATGAAGGAGAATTAAAAAAGTAACTTTAATTAAATTATGGAGGAAGAAGATGGGCGAAACAAAGAAACATTCATTCTGGGAAAGTAAGAAAAGGCTGAATTTTATAACAAATGGAATACTTTACATAATTGCGTGGCTTGGTGCCATCATTTTTGTTATTCCACTGGTGTGGATGATAGTGACGTCGCTTAAGACGCCGGAGGAAATTTTTACGATTCCGCCCAAATGGATACCAGTAACGACGATTACACTGGATTACGATGTCGATATAAAAGCGCAACAGGAAGGCGTCGTTAAATTGTCAAAAAGGGAAGATGGTTCGAGAATAATTTCGATAGGAACGTTTCATCACGTAATACCCGAAAGTGCAACAATTAAAGTTAAGAAAAACGAAAAAATTAGTAAAGGAGAGATAATAGCAACGATGCCAAAACAGGGCATTGTAAAAATAATCACGCAAAACGACAAACCTAAAACGTTGCAGGTCGTAGACGATAACGGTAGTTTAATAAAGCAATATCAATTACCTGAGAACATAAAATTGTTCGTAAAAAACGGCGACGTAGTAACTCCCGGAACAAAATTAGCAAGGGTTAATCCACAATGGCAAAATTACGTAAAAGCATGGGCTCCGGAGGCTCTTGACGAAACGTTTAACAGGTATTTATTAAATACTATAATCATTACCGTATTTGGGTTATTGGGTGTTTTATTGAGTTCCACTCTCGTTGCTTATGCTTTTGCCCGGTTCAGATTTCCCGGTAGAGACGTTTTATTCATGATAATGATAAGCACGATGATGATACCCGTTCAGGTTACGATGATACCAATGTTTATATTGTTTAAATATCTTGGCTGGATAGATACTTTTGCTCCTTTGATTGTTCCGACATTTTTTGGCGGCGGTGCATTTAACATATTTTTAATGCGGCAGTTTTTTATGACAATTCCTTATGAACTTGACGATGCTGCAAAAATAGACGGGTGTAATTATTTCCAGATTTTTTCAATTATCCTGCTGCCGCTTGTAAAACCGGCACTTGCAACCGTTGCAATATTCGGATTTGTTTATAACTGGAACGATTTTTTAAATCCATTGATTTATCTGAACAGCACTTCAAATTACACGCTTGCCCTCGGATTACAAACGTTTACGACGATGTATGGAACAGAATATAACCTTATGATGGCGGCTTCTACGATCGTTTTACTTCCTATACTCATAGTATTCTTCTTTGGACAGAGATATTTCATAGAAGGTGTTGCAACCAGCGGTTTAAAAGGATAATTATAATATATTCGTTATATGTAACAGAGACAGGCGTTTAAAGCCTGTCTCTGTTGATTTTATTGAGAAACATCTGGGTTTAAACATAACAATTATATTCTGACAAAGAATAATATGTGTTTTTTTCATTCCAGTAAGAGCGCGGGAATCTATTGTTTTTTTACTGGAACAGCGGGAACAGCATAATCCAGTCGCCGGTTTTATTGATTAAAAAATAAATCAATCAGATACATTATGAAAGAACACTTTTTATGAAAAAATACATTATTAAAAGATTAGTTTTATTAATTCCCATACTCATCGGCATTACAATAATCACTTTCATTATAATCCATTTAACCCCCGGTGAATTTACAAAGATAAACATGCAGATGGATACAAGGACGTCGCCTGATTCGCTTGCAAAATTAAGACATCTTTATGGACTTGATAAGCCGGTTTACGTGCAGTATTTTGACTGGCTGAAAAGATTCGTAAAACTTGATTTTGGCGAGTCCTTCATTGACAACAGACCTGTAATGGATAAAATACTGGAACGGCTTCCGGTTACCATCCTGCTTAATGTTGCATCCCTGTTTTTTATTTTTTTTCTTGGAATAATAATAGGCATAACTTCTGCCGTAAAAAGAAATTCGTTATACGACAAAACGATGACGATTTTTACTTTTATTTGTTATTCAATCCCTGCTTTCTGGCTTGCTCTTATTTTAATGCTTTTTTTCGGAGTAAATCTGGAACTGCTGCCGATATCAGGCATAAAATCAATCGGCTTTGAGCAGATGAATCCGGTTGAGAAAATATTTGACGTAATATCGCATATAATATTACCGGTTTTTGTAACGTCCATCGGAGGACTGGCATACATCTCAAGATACGTAAAATCAAGCATGGTTGAAACGCTGTCACAGCAATACATAAAAGCCGCGTATGCAAAGGGATTGCCGGGAAACAGAATTATTTACCGGAGTGCCTTAAAAAACAGCATTCTTCCGGTCATTACGCTTCTTGGGTTATCACTGCCGGGGCTTATCGGCGGAAGTTTTATTTTTGAAACGATTTTTGCATTGCCTGGCATGGGACGACTCGCTTATGAAGCAGCAATGTCTTTTGATTATCCGGTTATCATGGGAGTCGTGACGATAGCGGCATTTCTTACCATACTGGGTAATCTGATTGCAGACGTTATGTATGCCGTGGTTGATCCGAGGATAAGATACAAATAACTACATTGCAGGCTGCTTGCAGAGGATAAAAGGCAGCAACTGAAAAGGAATTATCATGAATAGAATGGTTTTAACAGGCATTATAATTGTTTGTTCGCTCGGCATTCTTGCCGTTTTTGCACCTGTTTTTTCGTCTTATGATTACAGGGAACAAAACATTTCTGACAGATTACAACCGCCGTCGTCACAGCATCTCATGGGTACGGATGAATTCGGAAGAGACGTATTTACGCGAATGCTGTATGGAGCGAGGATATCAATGAGCGTAGGATTAATGGCAGTTTTAATCTCGTCTTTTATCGGAATATTACTTGGTTCAATTTCAGGTTATCTTGGCGGCTGGATTGACAACGTAATAATGAGGTTCGTTGACATTGTTTTAACCATACCCACGTTATTTCTTATTTTAATACTTGTCGTATTTTTGGGTCCGTCAATATTTAACATAATGTTTATAATCGGTCTGACTTCATGGACGGACATTGCACGCATAATGCGGGCAGAAGTAATGAAATTGAAAAAATCCGGATTTGTTGATGCCGCACGACTCACGGGTCTGAATAAAATGAGCATTATAATAAAACACATCCTGCCAAATGCGATATCGCCCATTTTCGTTTACATGACTTTTGGTATATCAGGTGCGATTTTAACGGAATCAGGTCTTTCGTTTCTGGGGCTCGGTGTTCAGCCGCCAGCGCCCAGCTGGGGAAACATTCTTACCGCAGGAAAGGATTACATTCATTCTGCATGGTGGATGGTTGCGTATCCGGGATTTGCAATATTTTTATCGGTTTTCGGATTTAACGTTTTAGGAGAGGGCTTAAGGGATTATCTGAATCCAAAATTAAAAAAAGAGAATTTATAATGGACGAAAAAGACATAGTAGAAATAAAAGATTTAAACGTAAAATATAAAATTTCAAAAAGTGAATGTGTTTATGCCTTAAAAGACGTAAATTTAAAAATAAAAAATGGTGAAAGCATTGCAATAGTCGGGGAATCGGGGTGCGGCAAATCAACATTTGCAAACTCGCTTTTAAAATTGCTGCCTTTAAACGCGGAAATAAAAGGCAGCGTCAAAATGCACGGGCAGGAAATTTTAAACATGTCAGATGTTGACCTTGAAAAGATAAGGGGAAAAGTTGCAGGTATAATTTTTCAGGAGCCGTCTGCATCGTTAAATCCGGTTTTTACAGTAAAAGAGCAGATAGAAGAAACGATTAAAGCACATTATAAAGAGGTAAAAGACGTGGAGGCAGAAAAAAAAGGACTTTCTTTGTTAAAAGAAACCGGCATTGACGACGTTAAAAGGGTATATAATTCTTATCCGCATCAGTTATCCGGTGGGCAACAGCAACGGGTTATGATTGCCATTGCCCTGTCCTGCGACCCTTCTATATTAATAGCAGACGAACCAACGACTGCACTGGACGTTACGGTTCAGATGCAGATAATTAATCTTTTAAAAAAGTTGAAGAATACGAGAAATTTAACCCTGATTCTTATTACCCATGATTTACATCTTGCTGCATTTATGTCGGACAGGATAATTGTAATGTATGCAGGAGAAATCGTAGAAAGCGGAAAAATAAAAACGATAAAGGACTGCCGGCATCCTTACACCCATCTGTTGTTTAAGGTGGTTCCTGACATTAATAAAAAAAAGGGCGAGTTTGTTTTGATAGATGGGGAAGTTCCTGATTTGCGGATTTTGCGAAACGAATGTTATTTTTTCGAAAGGTGTTTTAAGGCAGGCAAAATGTGCAAAGAAAATCATCCTGAAATTTCAAAAAACGTGAGATGTTATTATCCCGTATAATTTTTTTATGATGAGGCAAAAATGAAACTGCTCGTTGTAAACGGATTAAAAAAGATTTTTAAAGTAGAAAAGATGTTTGAAGAAACCAGACAGATAATCGCAGCCGTTGATAACGTTTCTTTTGAAGTGAATGCGGGAAAAGTAGCGGCAATTGCAGGAGAGTCTGGCTCTGGAAAGACCACACTTGCAAGATGCATTGCAGGGCTGGAAGATTATGAAGGCGAAATAACGTTTAAAGGTAAAAGGATAAATTTTAAGGACAGGGAAACAAGAAGACAGGTTCAGTACATATTCCAGGATACGTATGATTCCCTTAATCCAAGGATGAATATTAAAGACATAATGGCAGAACCTTTGTCTTTTCATTACGGGTTAAAGGGTGGGAAACTGGTGAATGAAATAATTAAGTGTTTAAAAGACGTAGGATTAAAAGAAAACGTTTTAAACAAATATCCTTACGAATTATCGGGAGGTCAGCGGCAGCGGATAGTAATTGCCAGGGCTCTTACAATGAAACCGGAATTAATTATTGCCGATGAGCCGGTTTCATCCCTGGACGTTTCCATACAATCGCAGATATTGAAACTGTTTTACGACTTTAATAAAAACGGGATGACCATAATTTTTATAACCCATGATTTAAGGATTGTTAAATTGATAGCAGACGAAATAATGGTTATGAAACAGGGAAAGATAGTTGAGCGGGGAGAGGTTAACGACGTTTATAACAAACCAGAGACAGAATATACAAAAAGGTTGCTGGAAGCAATATTATGACAAGCGATCCTATGAGAAAGTAGAGAGTAGAAAAGCAAAATTCGCAATGGAGCCATTTGACCGGTAATCGGCAGCAAAAAATTGCGGGTAAAAAATAAAACTTAATATAGTTATAAAACCTACCCGATAAGTTTACTGGACGGTAGTGTCATTTTATACGCTGGTAAGATTTATGCAACTTTATCATGCATCAGGCATTATATGTTTGAAAGCGTTGACATTTTTTACATTAAAGCAGTTTAATTTATACGTAAAAATAAAGCCAAAAGATAAAAAATAGGGAGCAGGACATAGATGGTAAACACTATTTATATACTCTCTGTGAATCATATTGTCAAGAATAATCGGGGGCAACATACAAATTTTTTTTGGTAGGTCAGGATTTTTTTCTTTAACAATATCC
>JAGNJD010000067.1 GCA_018000835.1 Candidatus Goldiibacteriota bacterium
TTTTATCTACTTTGCCAAGAGGGTTCCAAGGGAGCTGCGGAATATCACTGGTATTCCTCGTCCCTTGGTCAATCAACGAAGTTGATTGAATTTTTTGTGGGAGCCTCGGGCTTTAGCCCGAGGGGGTACTACTTATTGATTCCCCAATTAGCACTTAATAATTAAAATATTTTTATTGATTTTTTCCGCAGCATTTTTTATATTTTTTCCCTGAACCGCATGGACATAGGTCATTTCTCCCTATTTTGGGCTGTTCCCTTCTATATGTCTCAACTTTTTGAGTCCCTTCAGGTGAATTCGTATACATTTCTCTTTCAGATAATGAAGACTGTGCCTCAGCTGCGCTTGCACTTGGAACGACGAAAACGGGCCTTGATTCTTTCATTTCGTGGGCATATCTTCTTCGCGTTAGTTGTTCTTCGCTGATAACCTGAACTTTGAATAAGAACTGTATAACTTCATGTTCCATTTCTACAATCATTCTTTGGAAAAGTTCAAAACCCTCTTTTTTGTATTCAAGCAATGGGTCTTTTTGTGCATAGGCACGCAGACCTATTCCTTCTTTTAAACTATCCATAGAATATAAATGCTCGCGCCATTTGGAATCAATAACCTGTAACATAATGTTTCTTTCTATTTCTCTCATTAATTCAGAGCCAATTTTGGTTTCTTTTGAATTATATTCCTGTAATAATTTGTTATGGATATCCTGCTCAAGTATTTCGCGAGTTAGATGAACGATGTCGGTTTTTTCTTTATTAATTTCATATTTTAAACCAAAATAACTATCTAATTTTAATTTTAGGCCATCAAAATCCCATTCTTCGGGATACGTTTTTTCAGGTGCAACGTCAAATATAATATCCTTAACGACTTCATGTAACATTTCCAATATATTATCTTTTAAATTTTTTCCTTCAAGTATATCCTGCCGTTTTTTATAAATTACAGAACGCTGGTTATTCAGGATATCGTCGTATTGGAGGAGATGTTTTCTGATTGAAAAATTATGCGACTCAACTGATTTCTGAGCTCTTTCAATTGAAGAAGAAATCCAAGGATGCTCTACCTTGTCATCTTCAGACATACCCATTTTATCCATAACCCCTTTAATCTTTTCAGAACCAAAAATTCTCATTAAATCATCTTCAAGCGAAACGTAAAATCTGGATTCACCCGGATCTCCCTGTCTTCCTGAACGTCCGCGCAACTGATTATCAATTCTTCTTGATTCATGTCTTTCAGTTCCTAGAACAAATAATCCTCCAAGTTCTTTGACGCCTTCGCCCAGAACAATGTCGGTGCCTCTTCCAGCCATATTCGTAGCAACGGTTACTGCATTTTTTTGCCCAGCCATGGCAATTATTTCCGCTTCTTTTTCGTGATTTTTTGCATTTAATAAATTATGAGAAACGCCTTTTTTATTTAACAATTCACTTAATTTTTCATTTTTTTCTATGGAAGTTGTTCCAACCAAAACAGGTTGTCCTATTTTATATTTTTCGTAAATATCGTTTACAATTGCTTTAAATTTACCCTTTTCCGTTTTATAAATGACGTCTGCATTGTCAATTCTTATCATTGGTTTGTTAGTAGGAACGGAAATAACATCAAGTTTATAAATCTGCCAGAATTCTTCTGCCTCTGTCATTGCCGTCCCCGTCATACCAGCAAGCTTTTTATACATCCTGAAATAATTTTGCAGGGTTATTGTTGCAAGCGTCTGGTTTTCCCTTTCTATTTTTACTTTTTCTTTTGCTTCTATTGCCTGATGAAGTCCATCTGACCATCTGCGACCCGGCATTAATCTGCCGGTAAATTCATCGACGATAATTACCTGCCCGTCTTTTACTATATAATCCGTATCTCTTTTAAAAAGAGTATGTGCTTTTAATGACTGGTCTATATGATGAATTATTTCTATGTTCTGGGGATCGTATAAATTTGGAATTTTTAATAATTTTTCTGCCTTACAAACACCTTGCTCGGTTAATGTTGCAGTCTTTAATTTTTCATCAACCTGATAATCAACATCTTTTATAAGCATGGGGATTATTCTGTCTATTGAATAATATAATTCCGTTGATTCCTCGGCTGGACCGGAAATTATCAAAGGAGTTCTCGCTTCATCAATTAATATTGAATCAACTTCGTCAATTATTGCATAATTTAATGATCTTTGCACTTTTTCCTGCGGATAAACGGCCATGTTATCCCTTAAATAGTCAAAACCGAATTCATTACAGGTTCCGTATGTAACGTCACAATTATATGCATTCTGACGTTCAATGTGTTTTGATGTGTTTTTAATGCAGCCTACGGTTAAACCAAGAAAATTATATATGTTCCCCATACCTTTAAAATTACCTTTTCCCAGGGAATCGCGTTCAGCAAGATAATCATTAACGGTGATTACGTGAACACCTTGACATGTAAGAGCATTCAAATAAACAGGTAACGTTGCAACAAGCGTTTTTCCTTCGCCTGTTTTCATTTCTGCAATTTTCCCCTGATGTAAAACCATTCCACCTATAAGCTGGACGTCAAAATGACGTAATTTTAACGTTCTTTTTGAGGCTTCACGGACAACGGCAAAAGTTTCTACGAGTAAGTCATCTAACGTCTCACCATTTTTTAATCGTTCCCTAAATTCGTCCGTTTTTGCACGTAGTTCACCATCCGTCAGTTTTTCCATTTTTGGCTCAAGATTATTTATAAGTTTAACAACTTCATAATATTTTTTTATTTCTCTTTCGTTTCTTGCCCCGAAAAGTTTTTTTAAAAAATCAAACATTAAAAGGCGCTCCTTAAAAATTAATATTATTAAAAATATACATTCAGAATATGTAAAAAATAAATTTTAGAATATATTAAAGTTTTACAAAATATTTATATGTTTATGTCGTAATCTTTACCCTTTTTTATTGTGCTTTTTCTGCCTGCTTTAATAATAATTATTATTAATATGATTATTACAAGGACGATTAAAGCGATTATAAAATACAACATATATGGTATTGATTCATCAATGTTAACGTCTAATGGAAATTCTTTTTCCATGCCATTTGCGTTTATCTTCAGAATTAAAGGTAGTTTTAGGTCTCCGTCATAACTTGCCAATACAACCATATTATAAACAAGGTCAAAGCGGCTTCCGGGTAGAATTGTTTTTAAATTTTTTTCTGGTTCTGCAATTAGTATGCTTGGATGGCCACTTTTTAATTGTACATTTGTATAATATGATGTAGAAGGTCCTGAATTTTCAATTTGTAAAGTTAACGTAAATTTTCTCTCAGGAGATAATAAGCCAAAAAAGTTAGATAAATTTTTCTTTTGTGCAATTTCAAGTATAGATGTTCTTGTTATAGAGATAGAAGGAAATGGTACAGGTTTTATAATCTTAGTTACAGGATCTGGTTTGGGAGTAGGTATAGGGGTTGGTTTGGGTTTGGGCTTTTGTGTTGGTTTGGGCGTAGGTTCAAGGGTTGGCTCAGGGGTTGCTGTAGGTATTGGCGTTTTTGTTGGTTTGGCATCAACTATTCCCGAATCAATCAATTCCCCTGTATCTTTTTTTTCTACTTCCTCGGATTGTAAATAATCATTGTCTTCCTGAATTGAATAATCATAGTCGTCCGGTTCTGGTGCATCTATTTGTGAATAACCGGTAAAACTAAAAAATAATGATATAAAAATTAAAGACATAAAAAATTTTAATTTCATATTTTAATCCTCCTGTTTAATAATAAATATATTATAACACAATTTTCATATTATTGTTAAATATTTTACATAAAATTAAAGTTATACTCCAAATGATAATCTTTGTATAAGTTTGTCAGGCATATTAAGTTTTGACATTTTTATCTGCGTTTTTTCTATATCATAAGACAATCTTTTAAAAGATACTGTTAAATATTTAGTATCAAAAAAAACGACGCATGCCTGTGGATTATTATCTCTTGGCTGCCCAACCGAACCTACATTAATAATATATCTTTTATTATCTTTTAATTTAAAAACATCAATGTTTTGAAAAAAATTGTTGTCATCTTTACCATCGGATTCAAAAACAATCGGATGGTGCGTATGCCCTACAAAACATATTTTTTCCGTAAAAAAAGACATAACTTTATTGAATTTTTCAAGAAGAAAGAGATATTCGTTAATTGGATCGCGTGGTGATCCATGAACGAAAAGAGCGTCATTTTCCGATAATGTCGTTTTTAATGAATTAATATAATCCATTTCGTCTTTTGATATCATGCTTTTGTTTATTTTTGCTGCTTCTTTTGCTTCATTATTAAAATTAGAGATGTCAGTTTTGTTAATTATTACAGCATCATGGTTACCCATAACGGATGAAAAGTTATTTAATAAGCGTAATTTATTAATGCATTGTTTTGGGTCTGGCCCATATCCAACAATGTCGCCGCAACAAATTATTTTATCAACAGAATTTAACTGTAAAAATTCAAGGACGGAATTTAAAGCCTCTAAGTTAGAATGTATATCCGATATTATTGCATAGCGCATATATTTTTCTCCTGAAATTTTTATTCCTTTTTTATTTTACCATCCTGATCATAATATATAATTTTTAATAATTTACCTTTCTTATAAAAAGTTTTTGTTTCAATCCTGCCGTTCTCAGTGTAATTTTTTACTTCTCCGTCAATTACGCCGTTTTTATAATTTTCTTCTTCTTCAATAATGCCTGATGGGTAATATAATTTGAAAATTCCTTCCCTTTTACCATTTTTATATCTTCCATCTATTTTAATCGTTCCATTTTCATTGTATTGTCTGAAATTGCCATCCAATTCATTTTTTTTAAAATAACCTTCTTCTTCCAAAAGACCATTTTCAGAAAATAACAAATAATGTCCGTTAAGTTCATTGTTTTTATACGTTATTTCAGATAAAAGACCGCCCTTTTCGGAATGCATTCTAACCGTGCCGTCAATTTTTTTTCCTTCTTTTTTTATTGTTCCATCAGGATTATAATACCATCTTGCAACTTCTTCGCCATCTATGTAAAAAATCTGTATATTTAAATACATTTTTGATGTATATTCTGACATAATAAACCTCTTAAAATATGTGATCTAATTATATAATTAAAGTCGTTTTTTGTAAATTAAAATAAAATTTTATACATAATTCTTAAGATTATAATTTCCAGTCCTTTACACTGCTTTTTTTATTGAAAAATATATAAAATATTACGATGATAAATATTATTATAATCGTTAATGTTGCTCCAATTATATAAAGATATTTTTTTTTAAAAGATATTGATGACTTTTTACTTTTCCATATTCTAATTTTTGTATCTTTCCCTGAAGAAATGATATATTTATTGTCGTAAGAAAATAGAGTTGAAAAAATTTCATCACAATCTGTATGTAGAATGTTTATTAAATTACCGGTACCGGTATCGAGTAAAATTATATTTTTATTTTTACCTGAAACGGCAATTGTTTTAT
>JAGNJD010000068.1 GCA_018000835.1 Candidatus Goldiibacteriota bacterium
GCTTAAGTCTCTACAATCTTGTTATATTACCTTGCGACGTGTATTACTAAAGGGGGATAAAAAGTAAATTCCCCTCATTCCCAATCCTTTTTTAAAAATATATTGAAAATTGTCATCTCATAATTTATAATCATTAAAATAAAGGAGGTGATTTTAGTGAAAAAAACAATTCTGGTTTTTCCTGCTTTGTTTTTTTTGTGTTTCGTTTTTTCTGCCGCCCAGACGAAACCTGAAAAATTGACGGTAACGAGTCCTACATTTAAACATGGAAAAATGATACCCGGGAAATATACCTGTAAAGGCGAAAACGTATCCCCGGAAATAAACTGGACCGGCGCGCCAAAAGGCACAAAAAGTTTTGTTTTGATTTGTGACGACCCGGATGCTCCATCCGGCACGTGGGTTCACTGGGTAGTTTATAACATTCCTGCAGACGTTACAAAATTAGATGAGAATTTCCCAAAAATCCCGGCGTTAAAAAACGGCATAAAACAGGCAAAGACAAGTTTTGGTTCGCATGGTTATGGAGGACCATGCCCGCCATCAGGCACGCATAGATATTACTTCAAGATATATGCAATAAATAAATTGCTGACCCTTGACCCCCAAAAATCAACCAAAAAAGAGGTTTTAAAGGCAATGGAAGGAAGTATTACAGGTTATGGGGAATTGATGGGGAAGTTTGGAAAATAAAAACGGGTGACGGATGATAAGTGGTAAATGCCAGGTGTAAAATGCGAAATGAAAAACGAAAGATGTAATGTTGTTATTCAATCAGTAATTAAATTATCTGTAGCATTTTTACCCGTATTTTATTAGATACCGGTAATCTACATCTGGCACTTGCTATTTGAAATATGCCACCTGACGAATGGCATTTGATATTTGTCATATCAATCTTTCCATTGTGATTGATGTCAACAAAATCAAAAATTTCATAAAAGCATTTAATTTGAAAGGAATTATATGAAAATTGTATTTTTTTGACGAACGTTGATAGCGGACGTTTACACCGTTACTGACGACATTGCAGTCAGGGCTTTTGGGATTTTCTCCTTATGATAAAAATATTTTTCCCATCTTTTTACGTTTGCCTGGCTCATAATGGTTGAATAGATAAGATATTGGGGTTCGGACGGTTGTTTGATTAACGTCATGCCTGCTTCTTTTAGAGTCCGGTTTCCTTTTTTGTTATTGCAACTCGTGCATGCGGTAACTACGTTAAACCAGTCATTATTTCCGTTTTTGCTTCTCGGGATTACGTGGTCCAGCGTCGGTTTTACTGTAGGCTTTCCACAGTACTGGCACTGGTAATTGTCTCTTATGAAAACCGATTTTTTTGAAAATTTTGGCTGTGAATAAGGCCTTTTTACGTAATAAACTATCTGAATGACTGAGGGTATCCGGATTTTTGCCCTTACTGTGGATAAATAATATGGGCTATCTTCCACGGAATGTGCTTTTTTTGTAAATAAAAGTTTGAATGCCCTGCGGACATTAATAATGGTAAGCGGCTCAAAAGTTGAGTTCAATAACAAAACATTACTATTGTCACCGTCCATTTCCATTCACCTCCAAAACATTGTGTTTATTTTATAAAAAAATTTTTATAAAATCAAATATTTTTTTTAAAATTTTATAACGTGGAGAAGCATGGGTTAAAAAGGGTCAGGACATAGATGGTAAACACTATTTATATACTCTCTGTAAATCATATTGTCAGGAATAATCGGAGACAACATACAAATTTCTCTACGTAAATCATGATTTTTTTTCTTTTTTTCCTTTAGAAAAGGGGAGAAAGGGGGATTTGATAAATTTAAATCTCCCCTGACCTCTCTTTTCCAAAGAGGGGAATTTACTTTGATAAAATAAAATCTCCCCTGACCCCTCTTTTTAAAAGAGGGGAAATTACTTGTCTTATCATCCCCCTTAGAAAAAGGGGGAAAAAGGGGGATTTGTTTTTCCCCCTTTTGAAAAGGAGGATGAAGGGGGATTTGATAAATTTAAATCTCCCCTGGCCCCTCTTTTCCAAAGAGGGGAAATATTTTTTATCCCCCTTAGAAAAAGGTGGAAAAAGGGGGATTTGTTTTTTTTAAAGGGAATGAAAAGCAAAAACTGTCTCTACATGTTTAAAACGATGGGTGGTATAATGCAGCCGTTAAAATACAATTCCATCCATATTTCCATTTTTTTTGTTTTTAATTGAATATAATCATCCGTTGTCATTATTAATTCGTATTTATTATCCTAAACGTGTAATAACGAATCGTAGAGACACAGCTTGCTGTGTCTCAAAGATAAGCAAGGCGAATATTCAAATGGTGTGCCACGCGACCAGCACAGGATAAACCGCTGTTTTGTTTTCATAACCATTTGCGAAATATTATATGGTTTACCTTGCATTCAGAGCCAGAGCAAGCTCTGTCTCTACATGTTTAAAACGATGGGTGGGAACGATATGATTCAATAAATAAAATCTCCCCTGGCCCCTCTTTTTCAAAGAGGGGAAATTACTTGTCTTATCATCCCCCTTAGAAAAAGGGGGAAAAAGGTGGAATTTGGTAAAATAAAACCAGATTGCTTCGCTAACGCTCAAAATGACACATAAAGACAAGTAAGGCAGACGATATTAGTATTGCTGATGTGGACGAAGCAATCTCGCAGTTAATAAATCATTGCTTCCGGAAGTATTTTGAAAAGCAGGATTGCTTTGTCAGGTTTATAAAATCGTATGTGTAGAAAAAATAAAGATAAAAGTATCAGACCTTGACTTTACGCTTGGCAGATGAAATATGTTCGTCGTTCAATGTTCAAAGCAATATTTGAATCTTCAAATTTTCGTATCTTCGGATTTTTGTATAAATCTAAAACCACAGATACTTATATTCTCAGAATTAACGTTATGGCAAATAATGGGACCTGGTCCCAAAATTAGCAATAACTTTTTTATCATAGTTTTGTCGTTATGCAGTTAAGCGAGGGTGATATAGCACCTATTTCCATACATGTATAAGTAGAGAATAAGTAGAAGATTGTTGCTCATCCTTTGGCGCCCAGCCCCCAAAACTTTGATGTGGACGTTGTGCGTTAAAAAATTGAACGTATTTAGCCCATGCTTCCCTGACTTCTTCAATAGTATTAAAAACATACCTGTTAAAAAACTTTTTTTAACTTTGTCAACTAAAGATTCAGCAAAACCATTTTGGAATGGTTTACCTTTTTCAATAAATTCTCTTTGCCTCAACAATCCTTCCATTAAATTTAGCGGACAGTAATATTAAAAAAATGGTATAATAAATATTATTTTATTCGTAACAAGGAGGATAGAATGGAATACACCGGCGTCAATCAGGATTTAATTGACGATTTTCTTTCACAACAAACATTTGCGGTTGCCGGTTCTTTCAGGGATGAAACAAAATATGCATATCAGATTTTTCGTAAATTACGAGCCCTTGGCAAAACGGTATATCCCATAAATCCGGGAATTCCTGAAGTAGACGGGGTAAAGGCATATCCGGACGTCGGTGACGTAAAAACTCACATTGACGTCGTAAATCTTGTGACGCCGCCGGCGGTATCGCTGAAAATAGTTCAAAAGTGTTTTGAACTCGGGACAAAAATGGTATGGCTCCAGCCGGGTGCAGAAAGCACGGAAATACTCGAATTCTGTTTTAAAAATAACGTGAAAGTTCTTCATAACGTCTGTATAATTATGGAATTATCAAAAGGCGTTAATAAACAATAAGGATTAAAAAAATAAGAAAGACGATATCCATTTAAATGCACCATTGCTTCGTCCTGTCCGTATATTGATGGTGGCAAATTGTCAATTTCCTGGTATTGTTATAAAAAAGGAGCGTTTAAACATGAATAACAAAAGATACAATTACAAGGAAATAATGCAGGCAAAAGAAATTCTCGGCATTCCTTCTTTTGCTTCGCGTGAATACATAAAGAAAAAGTATAAAGAAATGGTAAAAAAATATCATCCTGACGGCAATACTGCAGAAAATATAGATACAACGGCAATTCAAAAAATAAACGATGCATATAAAATTATTGAAAATTATATGGACAACTATGAATATTCTTTTGAAAAAGATGCAATATCAAGATACAATCCTGAAATGGGGAGTTCTTTTGCGGATTACGTTGACCCATTCTGGGGGAATAAATAACGAATGATGAAAAATGGTTACGGACGCCTGCTTTTACTGACAATGATAATTTTTACATTTATTTCCTGCAGTAAGGAATTACCGCAGGATGTAAAAGATTATTTAAAGCAGAATGACATCAAAGAAAGTGATTTTTTAAAATTTTCATATTCTGACTTTTGCTCAAAAGACAAGGAGATTGCGTATCTCATACTTAAAACAAAATTTTTATGCAAAGATGTTAAATTTTTTGTTTATGAAGTAAAAAAGGGTGAAAATTTCTGGACTATTGCAAGAAAATATAACGTAGACATTGATACCGTCATTGGCACAAATCCCGATTTGACTTCTTTGATTGCTTACGAGAAGCAGCTTATCATAATTCCGGATAAAAAAGGTGTAATGCATGAAATCAGGGAAAATGAAAAAATAAAAGACATAGGACTGCTTTATGGTAAAAATGCCGATGAAATTTTAAAGGAAAATTCAAACATCCCTATAAAGAAAGGAAACGTCCTTTTTATATCAGGCGCTAAACCAAAGATATTAAATCCTTCAATGGATGCATTTTATGCCAAGCGAAGCATATTTAGGTCTCCTATCTGTGGCAATGGTTATACGTCTCTTGTTGGAATGAGAAGCCACCCCATATTGCAGGGCGTTACAAAATTTCACAACGGCGTTGACATACGTGCAAAAACAGGGACATGGGTTGGTGCTGCTGCGGATGGAACCGTGATTTGTGCAGGATGGGTGGAGGGCTACGGCAAAACTATAAAAATAAAACATGACAATGGATACGTAACCATGTATGCACATCTCAGTGAAATACACGTAAGAAACGGACAGAAAGTCCGTTCCGGGCAACTTATCGGGAAATCAGGTAACACAGGACATTCAACGGGGGCACACCTGCATTTTTCAATATTTAAAAACGGGAAAGCAGAAAATCCGCTGGATTACATCTGGTAAATAAGTTTTATTAAGAGCATCCAACCTATCTTTATTCATTATTTTCAACCTTGCTATGTGTCCGCCATGTCTATCCTTATTCCCAACCAAAGAGGGGAAATTACTTGTCTTATCATCCCCCTTAGAAAACTGTCCCTTACCCACATCTCATCGTTTTTTCCTTTTAAAATACCGGACTTTTTTACATCTTTTCAAAAGGCAAAGGTTTTTATTCTCTATAATCCATTCAAATTCTTCGCCT
>JAGNJD010000069.1 GCA_018000835.1 Candidatus Goldiibacteriota bacterium
TTTTTTTCCAAGCCTTAAAAAACACGCTCCCATGCCCATATATGCCTGGGAATAATTTCTGTATCTCTTTAAACTTTCGGAAAATTTAGTTATTGCTTCGGCATATTTCTTATTATATAAAAATTCGTAACCTTCTTTATAATATTTTAATGCCTCCTGTTTATTTTCAACGTAATTGGATTCGGCAGGTCCAAACATCTTTCCCGTTATGGAAATTCTATGCGACTCTCCAAGGTCGCCATAAGGGACAAAAGCATAATCAAAATCAAATTGGAAATTCTCGTTTATTGTCATTCTATATCCGGCACCTATCGTAAGTCCTGCAAACAATCCAAGGTCACTGCCAAATTTATATCCAAGTCGGGCTGCAAGACTATGGTATTTGTTTAAAACCCAGTATTTTTCCGTGCCAAAATTTACCTTTACTAACTGTTCAACCGGATAATAAATCATATCTATTGCCAGAACAGAATCGTTGTCTAAAAATTTATAATATCCCTGGTCCGTAAAAGGCAGCAAAATGTTATTATAGGAAAATCTATAACCAAATCCAAATTTAATTGCAAAAGGAAGCGTTGGCCTTTCATTTGCAATTCCTGCATTTAAAATCATAAGTCCAAATGAATAATTTTCATATTTGGGATAATATAATAAACCGATATTACTTCCAAATCCATTTCCACTATCTTCATATATATTTTCCATTGTTATGTTTATGTTCAATCCAGCATATAAGTCAGAGAACGTAGAATTATTTCCGACAAAATCAGACATTTTTTTTGCATATGCAAGCGTAACATTAATATCGGATGCTTTTGCAACGGCATTAGTATCAATGATGTATTGACCGTTTACGGGATTTTCATACGTTATTTCATCCAACTGACCAGCCAGAAAAGTTCCATAAATGCCAAAAGTACCGATGCCTTTTATGGGTATGGCATAAGCAAGATATTCGTAATTAACGTCAACTAGCCATACTGAATGCAGAAGGCAAACCTGCTGTCTTGTAAGTTGTGCAAGTCCTGACGGATTCCAGTAAATGGCATTAACGTCGTCTGCAACCCCGGCAAATGCTTCTCCCATACCTGACTGCCTTGCACCCTGCGATATCTTTAAAAAATTGAAACTTGTTTCCCCTGCTCCATAAAGAAACGAGATAATTGCAAAACATAAAATTATGTTAAATAACGTTATTTTTTTCATAAATTCTCGCTCCTTTCACTTTGTTTTTCCCTTAAAATTTTATTTATCATGTATATTTTACCAAATAAATTTAAAAAAATCAACTAAATTTATACGTTTTAAAAAAAAACGCAATGCATTTTATATAAGATTTTTTGCACGTTTATTTAACTTTTTTAAACAAATTATTCAGAAAAACACATAAATAAAACTATTTAATTCGCAAAAATATAAACAAATTTGTTCTTTTTCTATAAAAATTACTTTTCCCCAATAATTAGACGAAATTTTTTTTCTGATGGTTACAAATAAAATTTAATTATTCTATATATTTTTGGACTTAAAGAGATACTTCTTATTGTCATTAACGATTTGTTTTTTTAATTCCAGTATATTTTCATAATCGTTAAAATCAAATTTTAATGGGGTCATCGTTATGTACCCTTTTGCAAGCGCATCTGCATCGTTATTTAATTTGTAAGTTTTTTTCTTTTTACCGATTATATGATTAAAATACAAAACGTCTTTTTCCCTTTTCATTTTATATGTTTCTTTGTATTCTATATCACCGGTTTTTATGACTTTAATGCCTTTAATTGAATTCTGTTTTAGATATGGTATGTTTACGTTAAGAATCGTCCCTTTTTTTATTTTTATTTCTTTTTTCACTACCATATTAACAATTTTATCAATAATTTTTTCAGTAAATGAAAAATCTTCCGGTAAAAAATTATCTATTGAAAATGAAATGGAAGGGACGTTCATCCTTGCCCCTTCTGCCGCAGCACCAATGGTTCCAGAATATAAAATAAACTGGCATATATTGGGTCCGTGATTGGTTCCGGACAATAATAAATCAGGTTTCTTTCTGGCAAGTTTTAAAAGTGCTATTTTCGCACAATCAGCAGGAGTTCCATTGACGCTAAAAGCAAAGGTATCTTCAAATTTTACTTTTTTAACCTCGATTTCGTTCCATATCGTTAAAGCACTTGAAACACCGCTTCTTTCTGCCTCTGGTGCAACGACCAGAACTTCTGCAACGTCTTTTACGGCCCTGTATAAAATTTTTAATCCTTCTGCATTTATGCCGTCATCGTTCGTTAGTACAAAGTATTTCTTAATTTTATCTATTTTCATTTTTACTCCTATAAATAAAATTTAATTCCTTCCATTACTCCCCTTGCATAACTATTTTTTGCAAAATAAATCTTTTTGTTTTTTAGTTTATCTTTTAATTCGTTTAGAGCGTTTGCAACTACTATGCCCTTATCAAAAGCATAAAACAGGTCAAGGTCATTTTCGCTGTCGCCTGCTACGATTACGTCGTCTTTTTTGATTTTCTTTTCATGTATCAAAAACAAAGCTGCTTTTCCCTTATCACAATTTGCCGGCAAAACGTCAAGATATACTCCATGACTTATTATTACGTTGGCCTTTATTCCATTCTTTCCTAAAATTTCCACGGCTTTTTCTTTTGCAATTTTCTCTTTGCCTGATTCGGCATAAAAAGATACTTTAAATTTCTGGATATTTTCCTGTGGAGTAATTTCTTTTACGGCCTTTAATAAATTTAAAATTTTTTGATTGTTCCAATCTGGTAAATTTATCTTTTCGTTCCATATTTCGTTATGTTCAAAAATTCCGTTATTATTAAAATAAACATCTGCTCCTGTATTTAATATAAGTGCGTCGGGTAAAGGCAGGTTGTCTCTATCTTTAATTTCTTTGTAATCTTCCATACTTCTTCCGGTAGCATAAACAAAAAAAACGTTTTTTCTTAAGTTTGAAATGAATTTTTTGAATTCATTAAGTCCTTTAACATCTCCGGTGATGGTTCCATCAATGTCAGTTATTAATGCTATCATCTTTTTTCTTTCTGTTAATAACGACTAAAACACCTATCATAATCAACGTAAAAAAAACAAACCAGTCACCATATTTTGTGTAAAACGTAACTTTATGTTTTTGTTTATATGTTATTTTGCCTGTCAGGATGTCTCTTGTAAAAAGTCTGCTTTTTAAACATATTCTCCCATCTGAATCTACAAATCCTGACATGCCGGACGCAACGCATCGGACAAGCGGGACTTCGTTTTCTATGGCACGCAGGCATGTATTCTGAAATATCTGGGCAGTTGCCGGAGTTTTACCATACCATGTTTCATACGAAAGATGAACAAGAAATGATGCTCCTTTTTTTACGAATTTCCTTGAAATTTCAGGAAATAAACTGTCATAACATATTAAAGTTCCGATTTTTACTTCATCCCTGTAAATAACGGGTTCTATTATTTTACCGCTGGTAAAGCCCTCATATCCATATCGTCTGACCACCTTTTTAATAAAAGGAAAAACGTCCTGCAAAGGCACGTATTCACCAAAAGGGACCAGATGATATTTTGAATATTCGCCTCTTATTGTGCCGTTTTCATCAATTAAAAAAGCGGTATTATAATATTTTTTTTCGTTCTCTCTGGTAACTTCCATTTTATCAGAACCGATTATCTGCCATGGTCCTTTTAACCATGCCGCTATTTCTTTTGCGCGCCATGGTTCATAATTTAATATTCCGGGATATCCTGTTTCAGGCCATATTATTATGTCTGGATTTTCATCTTTTAATTTTAAAACCATTTCTCTGAAAATTTTTAAGGTATTATCCCTGAAATTGCCGGTCCATTCAACAACGTCCTGGTCAATGTCGGGCTGCAAAACGGATACTTTTAATTCCTTATAATCGTATTTTTGTTTTACGTTTGAAAATCCAAGACACGTAAAAAGGATCAACAAAATCAGTGTTAAAATAATTACGTTGTTTTCTGACAATTCCGTTTTTTTCTTAAAGATTGCGTTGGTCAGAAAAATATTGAAAAAATATATTATAAAATTCGCGCCTGAAACGCCGGTTATTTTTAAAATTCTGATAAAAGGCAGAAAAATTGCCTGACTCTGTGCCGGTGTCTGAAGCGGGAAACCGGAAAACAACCATTCCCGGACGTATTCAAGTACGGTGAATACAAGCGGGACGGATAATAAAAAACTTACGTTGTATCTTTCTTTTAAAAATACAGCCGTAAGCATTGACGTGCCAAGAAATAAAGACAGATAAAGAGACAAAGAGATCCATGCAACGTAGGCAAATATGCCCATTGGCTTTACATTGCACAACCAGTAAAGTGAAGCAAGATAAAAAATAACCCCGGTTAAAAATCCATAAAAAAATACTTTTTTTAAATTACCCTCTTCGTATAAAATCAGAAAAAGCGGGACGAAAGCAAACCACATAAAGAAAAAAGAAAAAACAAAAACATCCTGTTTTATAAAATTCGGGAAAGAAAAAGTCAAAAGCATTCCCGACAATATGCTTAATAACACATGTTTTTTTTTCACGGCTGCCTCTTAAATTATAAAAGTAATTTATGATATATTAAGGGTGTTTTTTTGTCAATGATTGAAGTGTTTAAAAACGTAATACGCTGTTATGATTAACAAACGGGAACTGCCCGCATCCTTACTCTTATTCCTGTTTGGTACCATGGACAGGCATCAGATTGATTACATTTATAGACGAACATGCATTGCTGTGAGATATGAATATAAGTGGGACCCCCTCGGGTTAAAGCCCGAGGCTCCCACAAAAAATTCAATTAACTTCGTTGATTGACCAAGGGAGCTGCGGAATACCAGTGATATTCCGCAGCTCCCTTGGAACCCTCTTGGCAAAGTAGATAAAACATTTTTAATGTATGCATTCATAAAATATCTCACTGAGATATTTTATGAATGCTGTTCCAATAAAAACGAAAGGTATTTACGTAAGCCGCACAAAAAGTGTAAACAAAAAACTATCTTTATTTTATTTCCTGATTTTTCATCTGCCATCTGATGGCTTGAGCGTTATAAAAATATATTTATTTTTAATTTAATATTTGGAATCAGCAGCAGACGACGACTTTATAATTTATTCCCATCTATCGGACGGAGTTGCCATCCTGTTTATCAGCATATTTAACATCTGGTCAATTATTGATAAAAGCCTCACAGATGCGTCATACGCTCTCTGATATTCTTTGGCACGAGCCATTTCTTCGTCTTCGTTTACTTTTGTAATGTTTTCCTGCAGTTGATG
>JAGNJD010000003.1:0-59014 GCA_018000835.1 Candidatus Goldiibacteriota bacterium
GATATAGGAAAAGTAATGAGAAAGACAGTGAGGGCAATACAAAATTGGATGAATAGTTATCCCGGAGCAATATTAAACTATAAAACATCCAATAATATAACAAGTCAATTTCTTACAAAAAAAACATGTGAAATTTTGGGTGTGGTGCAATAAAACTTGCAATTTGCCTTGACATTACCCGCCATAGGACAAATTTGACAAAATTGTATTAATATGCTATATTTTAAACAATGAAAATTGCTCTTGTGGTTATTTATTTTAAATATGTCTATGTAATTCACAAAAAATCTAACCAGAGAAAAAGCTTTCCAATTAAATAGATCAGGAGGAAAAATGAAAAAAAAATACTTTATCATTTTGTTTATTTTTTATTTATGGATTTTTGTTAATATGGGTTGTAGCAAAAAGACAGAAAACCCAACTTCGCCGGATGCAGGTAATACATCTATGCCAACTGCAATTTTCACAGCCACATCTACATCCATAAATTCAGCGACTTTCACTTTTACATCAATCGGTACTCAAAATAATACAATTACATTTACCCCGACTTTTACGCATACTAATACAGCCATTCAAACCGCTACTTTTACTGTAACTCAAACAATAAGTCTTGCAGAGGCTCTTGATTTTCCAGCGGCTACAATTACAACTTCTGGAGATAATGGAGCAGAATGGTATGCATGGGATGGCTGGGTATATTCAGGAACTCATGCTGCACGGGCAGGTGCTATAGGTAATAATCAAAAAGTAAGCATGTTTTTAAGTATAAATGGTCCTTCTCAATTTTCTTTTTACTGGCATTCATCATGCGAAGATGGTAAAGATTATTTGAATTTATATATAGATGGTATATTTTATGACAGTATAACAGGGCTTAATGGGTGGGACTATAAAGGTCCTTATGTGCTCTCTGCGGGTCCACATACTGTAGAATGGCGTTATGAAAAAGATTCTACTGACACAGGAGAAGTTTTTGGAGATACAGGGTATGTTGATTTGCTTTACATTTCTGATGCGCCAACAGAAACTCCTACTGAAACACAACAGGATACAAGCACAGCAACTGCAACATATACACATACATTAACAATAACAAACACACAAACATATACTGAAACATATACTGAAACATTGACATCTACCTTTACTTTTACTGCTACAAATTCGGCTACAGTAACAAATACTTTTACTACAACTGATACATTCACAACAACAAATACTTTTACTGATACATTTACTGTCACAAAAACAAATACGCCAACCGATACTTTTACAATAACATCAACAAGCACGCCAACATCAACAAATACGCCTAAGGTGTGGAGTTCTCCAACAGTGGTTTATAATTCAACTGGAAACTGGCCATGCATAATTGACAATAATCATGGATTTACTGACAGTTCTTATTATCCGAGAATAGATGGTAATTACTCATCGACTTATGTTGCAGGCGAACTTGGCAAAAAATGGATAGCAACACAAGGTGGGATTTATGCGGCAATTGCAAACTATAAAGCTGCAGCATCAGATTATGGAGAGGCAATTTTATTAAAATGGAATGGTTCTGATTGGGATAAACTTGGAAGTGTGTCAGGTTCTGGTATTTATGGCAGTCAGTGTTCACTATTTGAAGATCCATATAATAGTGATTTATTTTATGCTTATATTGCAACAACCGGTGATCAAAAAGTTCATGTTAAAAAATACAGTGAAGGAAATTTTACTGATTTAAATCATCATACAGTTTCTAATAAGGCAGCTTATAATAGTGCTCCCGGTTGGGTTGCAATAACAGGATATAATACCGGTTCCGGCGCCCAAATTTTTATCGCATATGTTGATTTGTCAATGAATTCAAAGACATCGGTTGCATATTATGATGGATATGACTGGTACACATTTGGAGGTGGCACTCCAAATACTGCTCCAGCATCATATATTGATATGATGGCGCATAGCAGCGGAAATGTATATATAACGTATACTGAAGGCGGGAAAACTTACGTAAAAAGGTCAAATGGGGCAGGATGGCAGTCACTTGGTGGTGTAAATCCTGTATCAGACGCAAATGGTTCATATAATTCAATATATGTCGTTTCTACAACAGAGATTTATGTTGCTTATGCTGATTCGGGAAATAGTTATAAAGCAACTATAAAAAAGTTTGATGGGACATCATGGTCACTGGTAGGTTCTGCAGGTTTTACTCCGTCTGGTATAGATTATAACGGCTTATACAGCGATGGAATCAATCTTAAACTTTTTTACAGAAACACATCCGATTATAAACTTTATGAAGTAATTTATTGATAATATTTTTATAATAGAAGATATACTTTTTAATTAAAAATTATTATTAAAATTATATAATTCAGTATTTCCAAAGATTGTAAAATGAAGTGCATCAAATAGAGGTTCCATCGTTCACATGTGTTAGAATGTAATTGTAAGAAAAAACAAAACATAGAGGTGAAACGATGGGACCAGATAAGTATGACACAAAGAATGGGAAATAAAAGCAATTAAAGGAAAGCGAAAGATGGAAGATAGAGGCGTATTTGAAAGTAGGATTGAAAAGCGAGGAAATAGCAGAAAAGATGGGAAGAAACCGAAGCAGACACTTGTCAACAATGTTGTGTTTCCGAATCAAAGGATTTAACATTGAACAATTGATTCATGTCGTATGATTTGCCATTAAGTTTATAGTTCATTTGAAAGAGGAACGAACGAGAATCAGAACCGGATGATAAGAAGGTTTATAAACAAGGGCACAGATATAGGAAAAGTAATGAGAAAGACAGTGAGGGCAATACAAAATTGGATGAATAGTTATCCCGGAGCAATATTAAACTATAAAACATCCAATAATATAATAAGACAATTTCTTACAAAAAAAACATGTGAAATTTTGGGTGTGGTGCAATAAAACTTGCAATTTGCCGATGTTTATACACAACCTAAAAAAATCTTGATTTTGGTTAAAATCATTGATAAAATTATAAAGTTTTATTGATTGGAAAATTGCTGATTGAAAAACAAAGAGCTGGCGTAGCTCAGTGGTGGAGCTTCTGATTTGTAATCAGGTGGTCGGTGGTTCGAATCCACTCGCCAGCTCCAGATTAACATAACCTTGAGACGAAAAAACGCCGGAAAATTTATACGTATTGATGCGGGAGTAGCTCAGTGGTAGAGCTCTAGCCTTCCAAGCTGGATGTCGCGGGTTCAAGCCCCGTCTCCCGCTCCAGAATTTTTTTATTTAAAACTAAAAATAAAATGGCTTGAATTTTTTTTTATTACGATATAATATATAAAAGTTCATTAAAGAATTTTATGGCGTAAAAACGTCGGATAGATTTACCTGTTGACGCGGGGGTGTAGCTCAGTTGGTTTAGAGCGTCTGCCTGTCACGCAGAAGGCCGCGAGTTCAAGTCTCGTCACTCCCGCCAGATTTTAAGCAAAATAAAAACAAAAGTAATTCAGGGGATAAATTCATTTTAAATTATACGTTTATGTGAAAATTATTGGAATGGCATTTAGAATATACCAATTTTTGGAGGACATTTCAAAAATTATCATTTTTAATTAAAAATTGAATTACCCGACGACAATACGTAATCAAATTTAAGATAAAATAGGTTTCCCCCTTGGCGACCCAAAGACAGACATTATTATTCCTATTATTATAAATACCAGTCCAATGGTTTTTGACAAAATCTGTTCATTGACTTTATTTGCAAATTTTGCACTAATCATGCCACTGATTGAGGCAAAAATTCCAAGGATTATTCCTATGACCGGCTGTATGCTGCGTTGCAACGCATAGCCGATTGTCCCGGAAAAAGTCGTTATCGTCATTAAAAAAGATGAGGTCCCGATTGCTATATGTATCGGAAAATTTAAAACAAATATTAAAATCAGCAATATCATGCCTCCGCCTCCGGCGCCAAAAATTCCGGTCATTATTCCTACAAAAAAACCAAGAAGCACGGAAACTATTCTCTTCTCGGTAGAGTTTTTAAACGTTATCAATGCCTTTGACGTTTTTCCACCGGTAACGTTTAATCCTCTTATCCATATTATTATTCCCATTATTGTCATAAAGATACCAAATGATATGCCAAGTCCTAATTCGGGAATGCCTTTTGCAAAAATCGTTCCAAACTGTGACCCGATGATTGAACCTATGGCTATCCATATTCCGGATTTAAAATCTACGTTTCCATTTTTATAATAAATGTAAGTTATTGCCAGGGAACATATAACGTTTACCATTAAACTCGTTCCTATTGCCTCATATATGGAAAGATGTAAAAACATGCTTACCATAGGGACGACAATCATTACTCCGGATGCACCGGTTAAGCCGGTTACCAGCCCGGTTGCTATGCCGATTGCTATAATTCCTATTATTACTCCAACATTCATCTTTTTTACCTCCTTAAAATAAATGTCAATAACATTTATTTTTGATTATTATTTTACGCAATTAGAATACTTAATTGATTTTATAAAGGTATTCTTTTATCTTTTATATATTATTATTTTTTTCAGATTTGTCCATAAAATTTTTTATCGGTTGGATATAAAATATGATGAAAAGATCAATTGCATTTAAATAAATTTTTAATTATTAATTTATAATTGTCAATTAAGGTTATATCCCTTTCATAGGGTTTACCGGGAAACAACGACTTTTACTTCATTTTAACTAAATGGTTGTGCTTTTATCTCTTTTACTCTTGCCAAATGCATAAGCAATGATAAAATATTTAAAATCCGACAAGAGGTGTAATTTATGAAATTATTTTTACCAGGCCGTATATGCCTTTTTGGCGAACACAGCGACTGGGCCGGCGGTTACAGACGAATAAATGCAGAACTGGAAAAAGGTTACGCAATAATAGCAGGCACAAATCAGGGAATCTATGCAGAGATTAAACCGCATCCTTCCAGATTAATAATAAGGTCAACTCTTAACGATGGCACAAAAACAGAACCGTTTGAAATCCCGATGGACCGCGGGGAATTGCTAAAGGAAGCACAAAAGGGCGGATACTTTAGTTATGCAGCAGGCGTTGCATATCAGGTGCTCACTCATTACAGGGTGAATGGCCTTGAAATAGACAATACGGCTACGGACCTTCCCATAAAAAAAGGACTTTCTTCCAGTGCCGCAATATGCGTGCTGGTTGCCCGTGCGTTTAACAGAATATATAACCTTAAAATGACAATCAGGGGTGAAATGGAATTTGCCTATATGGGAGAGATTACGACTCCATCCCGCTGCGGAAGGATGGATCAGGGCTGTGCTTATGGTAACAGACCAATACTTATGACTTTTGATGGTGACTGGATAGACGTCCGCGAATTAAAACTATCCAAAAATCTTTATTTTGTTTTAGTGGACCTTTGTGCCGGCAAGGATACAAAAGAAATTCTTGCTAAACTGAATCAGGGTTATCCGTTTGCCGAAAATGACGTTCAAAGAGCGGTTCAGAATTACCTCGGTCCCATCAATGCAGGCATAACTAACAAAGCAGTTGAAATGATAGAGGCAGGAAATGCAGAGGAAATAGGGAAATTGATGAAAAAAGCACAGGAGGAATTTGACAAAAACTGCATTCCAATATGCCCGTCGCAGCTTACCGCACCGGTTTTGCATAAGGTTTTAAATTATGAACCCATACAGCCATTTATACTCGGAGGCAAAGGCGTTGGTTCTCAGGGGGATGGTGCAGCCCAGTTCATAGTAAAAGATGAGGAAAGTCAGAATAAAGTAATTGAAATAATGGAAAAAAATTTAAAACTTCCGTGTCTGAAACTTACTCTTGAAACCGGCAGGAAAGTAAGAAAAGCACTTATACCTGCTGCTGGTTTTGGCACAAGGCTTTTTCCTGCATCAAAGGCAATGAAAAAAGAACTTTTTCCGGTGATTGGAAAAGACGGCAGGATAAAGCCGGCGATTCTTACAATCGTTGAGGAAGCAATCAGTGCCGGAATAGAAGAAATCGGGATAATCATCCAGCCTGCAGACAGGGCGATTTTTGAGGAATTTTTTTTCATGCCGCCAACCATTGAAAATTTTAACAAACTTTCAAAAGAAAACCAGGCATACAGTGAATATCTTCTGGACGTAGGACACAGAATTACGTTGATTGAGCAAAAGATCCAGGATGGATTTGGTCATGCCGTATACTGCAGCAGGGAATGGATTGGAAATGAACCATTTCTTCTCATGCTCGGTGATCATATTTATGCGTTGTCGGACGTTGAAAAATCCTGTGCCCGTCAGATAATGGACGTGTTTGAAAAGAGAGGTCAGAGCGTTGTGGGACTCCGTGAAACTCCGGAAAACGAAGTCCGACATTATGGCTGTGCTGCCGGTATATGGGATATAGAAGGCGATGAGATTACGGTTACTGAGTTTTATGAAAAACCCGATGCAGAATATGCACGTAAACACATGCACATAAAAGGAATGAAGGATGACGTTTATCTTACGGTATTTGGTCAATACATACTTACGCCTAAAATATTTGAATACCTTGAAGAGGACGTTTTACACAATAACCGCAAAAGAGGAGAATTCCAGCTGACGTCTTGCCTGGATAAATTACGTCAGGAGGAAGGGTTTGCAGGATGCATGGTAAAAGGACGGCGTTTTGACATAGGTCTGCCGGAAGCATACAGGCAGACCATAATTGATTTCAGAAATGCATGAACATGATTCTTGCCGCATTATTTTAAAAATTTGAAAAATATACAACTTTAGCCCGTGCATATAAAAAATTAATAATTTTGTGGTGAATATGAACTTAAACGAAACGTTTAATAAATTAAAACAAAAGTCAATATTTCCAAAAATTTTCTTTTTTCTTTCGTTATTTCTTGTCATTTTTGTCCGGCTACGGCTTTTATCAATGCCGCTGGACAGGGATGAGGGAGCATGGGCATACGAAGGTTGGCTTTTACTAAACGGCATTCCGCCGTTTACTTATTTTTATGATGCAAAAATGGTCGGGACGTACTATCTTTATGCCTTTTTTATGATGCTGTTCGGACAGACCATAGAAGGCGTTAGAATCGGAATATTATTTACCATATTGATAAATATGTTTTTAATTTACGCCGTCTCAAAAAAGATTTCAGGTAATTCAGACTCCGGAATGCTTGCCTGCTCATTTTATGCGTTATTTTCGCTTGATTATGGAACCCTTGCTTTAAGCGGATATACGACGCATTTTGTCCTTACTTTTATCATGTTGTCGGTCATTTTCTTGCTGGATGCGTTAAAAAAGGAAAATGCATTTTTGTTTTTTTTAAGCGGCATGTTTGCGGGCTGTTCGTTTTGCGTAAAGCAGCCTGCGGTTTTTTTTATTATACTTTTCCTGGTTTACATTTTAGTGGTAATGTATTTAAGAAAAACCATGGTTAAGAAAATAATAAAAAATGCTTTATCATTTATTGCAGGGGCAGCAGCTGTTTTTCTTGTTATATGCCTGATTATGAAAAATTACGGAGTTTTTGATAAATTCTGGTTTATGACTATAACTTTTGCAATGTCACACGGACAGCAGTTATCATTAAATAATTTATTTTATATTTTTTCTTTTTTTATCAGAGAATACGGAATTTTTTTAAAGGTAACTCTTATTTTAACTGTTTTATATTGTTTTTTTGTTATATTCTACATAAAAGAAACTGAAAAAAAATTTTTATATGTGACATTGTTTGTTTCTTCTGTTTTGTTTTGCCTTTCAGGCTTTTATTTAAGGCCTCATTACTTTATTATTTTTTCCTTACCTGCCGCTCTTTTTTTATCAGAAAAATTTTATGATTCAAAGAATAAACCGGTAATATCAAGGAAATTAAATAATTTTTTTTACGTTTTATTGCTGTTTTTATTATTATTTACACAGAATGACGTTTTGTTTAAATTAAGCCCGGACCAGGTAAGCAGAAAGATTTTTCGTAATAATCCATTCCCAGAATCAATAGAAATAGCAAAATTCATTAAAAATAATACAAAAGACACCGATAGAATAGTAATTATAGGTTCAGAACCGCAGATATTGTTTTATGCAAAAAGGAAATCAGCAACTGGTTACGTATGCTTTAATCAGATGATGGATGTAAGTAAAATTGCAGATGAAATGCAAATAGAAGCAATAAAAGAAATAGAACAGTCAAACCCCGCATACCTGGTATTTGTAAACATTTATGATTCTCTTGGAATGTATGGGGGGTCGTCAACAAGAATTTTTGAATGGTTAAAAAGCACAACAAAAAATCTTAAGTTGTCAGGTATTGTAAATATTATTTCATTGGACAGAACCGATTACGTATGGGGACCACAGGCAGAGAAATACCAATTGCAATCAAATTCATGGATAGCAGTTTTTAAATTTAAATAATCGTTATGAAAAAAAATCATTTTATTTTACAAAGACAAAAAATTACACCAGGCAGTTTGTTTTTTTTAATATCGTTATTTCTTGTCATTTTTGTCCGGCTCCGGCTTTTATCAATGCCGCTGGACAGGGATGAGGGCGGATGGGCTTACGCGGGATGGCTTTTACTAAACGGCAATCCGCCGTTTACTTATTTTTATGATACAAAGATGCCGGGCATATATTATATTTACGCTTTTATTATGATGATTTTTGGACAGACAACCACGGGAATAAGAACCGGCGTTTTATTGACTGTTCTTATTAATATGTTCCTGGTTTATAAGGTTTTTACAAAGATATCCGGCGATTCTGATGACAGGAAATTATTGTGCAGTGCTTTTTATGGACTGTTGACGCTTGACAGGGGGACGTTGTCTTTAAGCGGGTATTCAACGCATTTTATTCTGACTTTTGTCATGTTATCACTTATTTTTCTTTTTGACGCATTAAAAAACGGAAAGAAAATTATGTTTTTTATGAGCGGGTTATTTATGGGACTTGCATTTTTGACAAAGCAACCCGCCATATTTTTTGTTCTGTTTTTTTTGATTTATATAATAATAATTGATTTAATTAACCATGTCAGGGTAAAGGATATCCTTATCAAAGTTGTGTTATATTTTACGGGGGCAACATCGATTTTTCTTTTTGTGTGTTTAATAATGAAAATTAATGGGGTTTTTGACAGATACTGGTTTATGACGGTCATTTATGCTTTTAAACATGGTAACGTAATATCAATCAGTCAGATTCACGGTTACATTAATTATTTTTTAAAAGTTACATCCGTTTTTTTTAAAATAACTTTTGTTTTATATGTTTTATGGCTTTTTTTGATCGTCTTTTTCATAAAAGAACAGGATAAAAAAATATTTCATATAATTTTATTTTTGTCATCTGCTGCATTTTGTGCTTCGGGATTTTATTTTACCCAGCATTATTTTATTATTTTTGCACTGCCGGCTTCACTTGCCTTTTCGGAAGATTTTAATTTTAAGAGCGGAAAAGCAGGACTAATTTTAGATAAAATAAAATATACGATTTTTGTATTTTTGCTGATTTTATTAATAATAACCCAATTCGACGTTTTGTTCCAATTAAGCCCGTCAAAGGTAAGCAGAAAAATTTTTCTTGCGAATCCTTTTCCCGAATCAGAAGAAGTAGCAAAATTTATTAAAAACAACACAAAAGAAACCGATAAAATAGCAATTTTTGGTTCAGAACCGCAGATATTATTTCATGCAAGGAGAATATCTGCAACAGGATACGTATATTTTAATCAATTGATGGAAGAAAACGAAATTTCGCGAAAAATGCAACAGGAGGCAATTAAAGAGATTGAAGATGCAAAACCGGAGTATATGGTTTTTTCCAACATAGACACGTCGTGGATGATCCGTCCAAACTCGTCAAAACAGATACTGGACTGGATTAAATATAAGGTGCAAAAGGATTATGACCTTGTTGGACTGGTATTGCTGGAAAAAAAATATGAAACAAAATATTTATGGCAGGAAAAAATTGATAAAAGAAGATTAAACGAACCTTTTCTTTTAGCCGTTTTTAAGAAAGTAAAATGATAAATCAGGTATTGCCGATAAATTTCATAAAAGCGTATAGTTTGTTGATTTTATTTAACCAATACGCCCGGTCTGAATTCTTTTTTGCAAAAAATGGACGTTATAAAAAAATCAAAAATATCTGTGGTAAATGATTTTTTTTTATTGTAAAATATATCAGATAATTTTTATAATCTGGTTTGATAATGCAAAACCAGGGACATAAATTACTATAATAATTACTTCCCTGAGAAACATTATTAAACGAAAAACAGGAGGAGTAATTATGCAAGGCAGTAAACTTTACGTAGGTAATCTTGATTATGCAACGACTGATGTAGAACTAAAAGAATTGTTTTCGGCTTATGGAGAGGTAAAAGAGGCAGTGGTAATTGAAAGAAAGGGATTTGGTTTTGTAACAATGGATACTCCGGAAAATGCAGAAAAAGCAAAGAATGAAATGAACGGCAAGGAAGTAAACGGCAGAGTCGTAAAAGTAGATGAGGCAAGACCGCCGCGCGAAAAAGGAAGCAATAATAGAAGAGGCGGTTTTGGAAACAAGAGAGGAAAATTCGGTGGAAACAGATTTGGAGACAGAGACAGATTTTAATTGCCGATTGCTGATTATCCATCCCGGATTTAAAACAATTTAAAGAATGTTTAATAAGGGCGACTTCGTAGGTCGCCCTTAAATATTAGAGTAAATGGTAAAGGCAAAAAGTGCATTTTTTATCAAAAAAATAAAGACTTTTTGATTTTTTATCTCACAGATAACTGTTTTTGTTGATTTATGTACCCGTAAAAACACCTTTATATAATGTAATTTTACAGTTTCCTTTATGCAAAACTTGACATTATAAAAAAAAATGTGTATACTTTATTAAATTTATAAATTTAAATGATTGGCAGGTGAAATATTAATGGCTGAGATATCAGTAAAAGATAATGAATCACTCGATGATGCAATGAAAAGATTTAAAAAGAAAGTTCAGGATGCCGGGATACTGCAGGAGATGAAGAAAAGGGAATATTATGAACCGCCTTCCGTCAGACGCAAACAAAAAATGTGGGCAGCAAATAAAAAAAGGAAAAGAAACAGACATAGATGAGTTTCATTGATGCTTTAAACGAAGATTTAAAAAATGCCTTAAAAGAGAAAAATGAAATAAAATTAGCCGCAATAAGGCAGATTAAAACTCACGTAACCAATGCAGAAATTAAAAAAGGGAAAATGCTGACTGAAGAAGAAATAGGCACAGTAGTTTTTTCACTTGTAAAATCCCATAATGAATCAATAGAAAGTTTTAAGTCGGGCAACAGACCAGACCTGGTTGAAAAAGAAGAAAAAGAATTATTTTATTTAAAACACTATCTGCCTGAACAACTCTCCGATGAAGAATTAAAAAACGTTATCGTCGAAACCATAAAAGAAACCGGAGCGGTTTCCGGTAAAGACATCGGCAGGGTAATGGGAAAATTAATGCCCAAAGTAAAAGGCAAAGCAGATGGTGCAAAAGTAAAATTATTCGCAACTCAGATACTTGATGGTCAGAAGTAATTTTAAAATATGCGTTTGACGAGAAAATTTTTTAATCGTAATTCAGTTGTCGTTGCAAAAGAACTGCTTGGTAAAATTCTTGCCAGCAATTTAGGCAACAAAAAAGTTTCAGGTATGATTGTCGAAACGGAGGCATACAGAGGCGATAAAGATGCAGGCAGTCATGCATATAAAAAAGTTACGCCGCGCAATAAAATTATGTATGGACCGCCCGGTCATGCTTACGTTTATTTCTGTTACGGCAATCATTATCTGCTGAATATAGTTACGGAAAGTGAAGGGAATCCCGGCGCCGTTTTGATACGGGCACTGGAACCGGTTACAAACGTAAAGGAGATGGTTAAAAGAAGGAAAGTTAAGGATAAACGTAAATTAACAAATGGTCCCGGGAAATTAACGCAGGCACTTGCAATAGGAAAAAATGAAAATGGTCTGGACGTAACGAAAAGTAATAAACTTTTTCTGATTGATTCAAGAAAAAGAAAAAAATTTAAAATAATATCTGCATCAAGGGTTGGGATAAAGCAGGGCATGGATAAAAAATGGCGATTTTACGTTAAGGATAACGAATACGTTTCCACGTAATTTTTTACCCGGAATTAATAATATAAAAACATTATAAATGAGGAGAAAAAAGATGAAACTAAAAGCCATTTTTAATACGATAATCCAGTATGGAATAAAAATGGACCCTCGCGGCGAAAAAGAAGTCAAAGAATGTTTAAAAAGAGCAAAAGAAGAATATAACTCTCTGCCTGAAAGAGAAAAGCAATTTTTTGATTTGGAAAAACTGGAGAATCCGTATGCGGATTCTCGCATAATTTTTGACAATGATAAAGACGTTAAGGGGGTTCTCGTAGGAATAGACATTGACGTTGCGGAAATTTTACTGGCTGAAAGTTTAAAAAACCGTGGCAAGAAAGTAGATGCAATAATTTCACATCATCCGGTCGGACTTGCTTCTGCAAAATTTTATGACGTTATGGACATGCAGGCAGACATTTTTTCTGCATTTGGCGTTCCAATTTCAGCAGCAGAGGATTTAACTGAAAAAAGAAAAAAAGAAGTAGGCGAAAAAGTAATGCCCGGTAATCATTACAGGACTGAGGATGCAGCCAAATTACTCGAATTTCCGCTGCTTAATACGCATACGCCGTCTGATAACTGCGTGGCAACGTATCTGCAACGCAGGTTTGACGAAGAAAAACCTGAAACAGTGGGCAAAATTATTGACATGCTGCTGGAAGAAAAAGAATATTATGAATTTTCAAAACGTGGAATCGGTCCGGTAATTTTAAACGGCGATAAAAAAAGAAAGGTTAAAAAAGTTTTTGTCGACATGACCGGCGGAACCGAAGGGTCAAAAGACATATACGCAAGATTGTCAAATGCAGGTGTTGATACGATAGTAGGCATGCATTTTTCAGAAGAACACAAAAAAGCAATACAAGCAGCAAGTCTGAATTGTGTAATTGCCGGACACATTTCTTCGGATACGCTTGGAATGAACGTTATGCTTGACGAAGTTGAAAAAAAAGCGGGAGAACTGGACGTTTTTCAGACGTCCGGATTTATGAGAGTAAAAAGGACACAACGTAAAAGAAGTAAATAACGCAGGAAAAAAGAGTTTAAAAATGAGAGTAATCATTGACGGCGATTCCCAGCCGGAAAAAAATGAAATTATAGTTCTTTTACAGAAACACAAAGTAAAGGTTGTCATGGTGATGAGCGTTGCACATTATTCGCCGGACATTAATTCTTATGCCGACGTCATTTACGTTGACAACAAACCGCAGGAAACGGACGTAAAAATTATGAACATTGCCTGTGAAAATGACATTGTAATAACAGCGGATACCGGACTTTCCTTTTTTTTAGCCGGTAAAAAGACTATTGTAATAGATCCCAGAGGAAAAATTTTTAATTCCAAATTCGCCGGAGCAAAAATAGAAACGCTTCATATAGAAAAAAAATTAAGACGATCGGAAAGAAGGGTGAAAATAAAAGGTCCAAAACCGTATTTAAAAACGGATCTTAAAAATCTTAAAGAAACGCTTGAAAAATTAATTTTAAAACATAATAGGGATTTGAGATTTGATTCCAACTGAAAAAATTGAACAGATAAAAGAGGCAAACGACATCGTTGACGTTATCGGTGATTATGTTTCCCTGCAAAAATCAGGTTCAAACTATAAGGCGCTGTGCCCGTTTCATCAGGAAAAGACGCCGTCTTTTATGGTAAGTCCGCAGAAACAGATATTTCATTGTTTCGGATGTAACGTGGGCGGAAACGTTTTTAGTTTTATCCAGAAAATTGAAAATGTAACTTTCATTGAAAGCGTTAAATTACTCGCAAGAAAAGCAGGTATAACAATAGAGGAAAGCAGATATGACTTTAAACCGTCTGAAAAGGAAAAAATACTGGAAATAAACAAGGAAGCATTGAAATATTTCAGGGAGCAGTTTATGAAAAACGAAAAACCGCAGAATTACGTAAAGATGCGCGGCATAACCGAAGAAACACTGGAAGAATTTAAAATCGGATATGCACCAGACGGTAATGGGTTATTTTTAAGATTAAAGGAAAAAAAAATTCCAGAGGATCTTATATTAAAGTCATGGTTATGCAATAAAAAAGGTGCAAATTATTCTGACATTTTCAGAGATAGACTGATTTTCCCGATATTTAATATTTATTCGGAACCCATTGCATTTGGAGGCAGGGTCTTTGACAATTCATTGCCGAAATACATAAATTCGGCGGATACACAGTTGTATTCAAAAGGGAAAAACCTTTACAATCTGAATAATGCGAGGAAAAGCAGCGACGGCTTTCTTATCCTTGTTGAAGGATACATGGATGCAATAAAATTGTTTTCCCATGGAATAAAAAACGTAGTTGCATCGCTCGGCACGGCACTTACGGATGATCAGATGAAAATCCTAAAAAGATATACGTCAAAGATAGTGGTATTATACGACATGGACGATGCAGGAAGAAAATCTGCAATAAGAGCGGGAGAAATCGGATTTAAATCCGGCATTGAAATGCTGGTTGCGCACTATGAGGGTGCAAAAGATCCGGATGATTTCATAAGACAAAAAGGCGTTGAAGCAATGAACGGAGTCATAAAAGGAGCGGTTCCTTTTATTAATTACAGGATAGATTTTTATAAACTAAAAGGAGACATAAAAAATTCGTATTATAAAGAAAAGGTGTTAAATGAAATGGCGGATTTGATTGCATCTATGGACAATCTTATAGTAAAAAGCGATTCAATTAAAAAAGTTTCTCAAATGTTATCAATAGACGAAACAATCGTTGAAAAGTATGTAAACAGAAAGAACAAAAAAATATCAGGCATGGAAAAACAGCCGGAAATTTCTATTGATTTAAAACCGCGGATGAAATTAATTGACATGGCGGAAAAAACGATTTTGCAGAGTGCAATTATTTGCCTTGGAACGAAAAATGAAGGAATGATATTAAAACACATTTTTAGCACCATGAAATTGGCTGACGTTGACTATCTGAAGTTTAACAATGAAATTTACAGCGGGATACTTGCTAAAATTGAAGAGTATTTCAATAAAAAAGAAGGGGACATTTTAAACAAACTTCAGATGGATTACATTGAGAACGAAAAAATCATAAATCTTTTTTCGGAATTATTGTCGGAAGAATATTCCTATAAAAGGGACGTAGATAACATAACTAAAATAGTTCAGATAGTAAACGACTGCGTTGAAAAAATCGAAAATGAAAAAATAAATGAGAAAGTTACGTCGTTGCAATATCAGATAGAAAAAGCAGAAAAAGCCGACGATTATGAAGCGGTAAGCAATCTTTTAAAGGAAAAACAAAGATTAATAAAAATCATAAAAAGAAGAGGTGATGACGTTGAGTAAGAATCTAAAAGATTTGCCGGAAGTTCAGGAACTTATAAAAAAAGGAAAAGAAAAAGGTTTTTTGACCTATGAGGAATTAAACGATTCTTTGCCTGAAGACTTTTCTTCGGTAGAAGATATAGACAACATGCTTAACATCATTGACGAGATGGACATAGAAATAAGGGAAGAAGGAAAGATAGATAAAATACTATTGGGTAAAGGTGCGATTGAAAAAGTCGAAGAACCTGAAGTACTTGATGATGAGGGGTTTTCGTCAGACCCCGTTCAGATGTATCTGCATGAAATGGGCAAAGTTCCTCTTCTTGAAAAAAGGGAAGACGAAGTTCGTCTTGCAAAAAAAATAGAAAATGCAGAATTAAACGTAAAAAACGCCATTTTTGATACAAAAATAGGTTTTGATGAAATTAAAAAATTAAGCGAAGACCTTACAAACGGTAACGTAAGGATAATTGACATAATTAAGACAAAACTGGAAGGGGACATCCCGCCTTCCGTTGAAAAAAGATTGATAGAAAGGTTTAACAAATACCTGAAACGATCTGAAAAAGTTGAAAAAGACATGCTTCAGGTTAAGGAAAAAATTTCCCAAAAACGGATTACGCCAAAGAAAAAGAAAAAATATGAAACCACGCTGGAAATTTTACGCAGGAGAAAACTTGATTATCTGAACATGCTTAAACTTAATAATGAACAGATAAATATTATTGCAAAAAAAATTATAAACGTTGTAAATAAAATTAACAAAGATGAAAAGGAGATATCTTTATTAGAGAACAGGATTGGTAAATCTTACAATGACATTCATATAATGTATAAGAAAAAAAGTATGTTAAAAAAATATTTAAAAAAGAAAAAAATAAAACTGAACAATTTTGAGGAAATGCTTTCAAAAATTGATTCGGGCAGGGCTTCCATAAAAAGAGAAGAAACAATGGCTGGTATGAACGAGGAAGAACTAAAGATACTTGCATATACAATAAGAAGAAACATGCTTGAAGCACGTAAAACGAGAAAAGAACTCGTGGTCGCAAATTTAAGGCTCGTCGTTTCAATAGCAAAAAAATACATTAATAAGGGATTGTCCTTTCTCGATTTGATACAGGAAGGCAACATAGGACTTATGAGGGCAGTTGAAAGATTTGAGTATAAAAGAGGTTATAAATTTTCAACATATGCAACGTGGTGGATAAGACAGGCAATAACAAGAGCCATAGCAGATCAGGCAAGAACCATAAGAATCCCCGTCCATATGATAGAAACAATCAATAAGTTAAACAAAGTAGCAAGGATGTTTGTACAGCAGTACGGCAGGGAACCGAAACCGGAAGAAATTGCAAAAAAGATGTCACTTTCCGTTGATAAGGTCCGTTCCGTCCTGAAAATTTCACAACATCCAATATCGCTCGAAACGCCTATTGGTGAAGAAAAGGATTCTCATCTTGGTGATTTTATAGAAGATAAAGACGCCATATCTCCTGCATCTGCTGCCGTAAACGTCCTTTTAAAAGAGCAGATTGAAAAAGTCATGAAATCACTTAAGGAAAGAGAGGCAGAGGTTCTGCGGCTTCGTTTTGGTATCGGGGATGGAGTGCCGCATACCCTGGAGGAAGTCGGAAAAATATTTAAAGTGACAAGAGAACGCGTGCGTCAGATAGAGGCAAAGGCATTAAGAAAATTAAGACACCCTGCGAGGGCAAAAAATTTAAAGGGATTTCTTGACTGATTGATGGATTCCGGAAAAAAAACGCACATAGTCGTAATAAAAACCGATGGTATAGGAGATGCTGTTCTAACATCTCCTTTTTTGTTTGAATTAAGAAAACATTACCGGAATGCTTTTATCACCGGAATTTTAAGCCCGGCAGGAAAAGAAGTGCTCGAATCTCTTAATTTATTTGACGACATAAAAGTAATAGACCCACAATGGTTAAAATATAAAAAAGTTTTTTTCATAAAAAGATGGACGTCTGCATTACAACTGTTATTCATTATTAACAAGATTCATCCTGACGTTGCAATTGCCCTGCGGTGGCAGGACAGGTTAACGTCGCTTGTCCTTTCTTTATGCAATGCAAAAATGAAAATAGGATATGACGTTGGGGGGATGGGTTTTGGTATAGACGTTAAGATTCCTATTCAGGAAGGCGTTCATACGATACATAGAAATTTAAACGTCCTTTCAGGTATTTTACCTGGGAAAAAATTTAAAATCAAAATAGGAATTTCTTGTGGTGAATCAGACGTAAGTAAAGTAAAAAATATCTTAAAAGCAAATAAGATAAAAAGATACGTAGTCGTTCACCCTGTATCCGGACATACGGCAAAGGACTGGGGTATAGATAATTTTAAATGTCTGGCTGAAAAGATTGCAAAAAAAGTAAGCGTCGTCATCATTGGTGGAAAAGATGACAGGGATATCAATTTAATTTCAGGAGAGAACATATTAAATCTGGCAGGTCGGCTTTCAATAAGAGAAACAGCAGCGTTGATAAAGAATTCTTCATTCGTAATAGGAAATGATTCCGCCGCAGTACACATTGCCTCTGTTTTTAACGTTAAGTCACTAACTCTGTTTTCCGGGACTGTGGACTACAGATGCTGGAAGGCATGGGGTAAAAATAGTCATGTCATGATGAACAAAGTCTCCTGTAGCGGCTGTGAACTCATAAAATGTAATCAGAGGTCACATCCATGTATGAATTTCTCCATTGAAGAAGTTTATAAAAAATTTTTATCGTTATATAGGTAAAAATTTATTTTTTAAGTCGGGAAAAACGGGTTTTAATTTTTATTACTGCACTGCACAATAAAAAATTATGCTTGTCCGTCATTTTGCACACGGCATTTGTCATTTGAAATCTGTTACTTACGTATGTTTTATAGTCACTCCATTAAGTTTACCGGACGTTATATGAAAATTATCCTGCATCATACATAACAATATTTTTATTTGATTATAAAAATTATTTTGTTAAAATATATAAAATTTTCAAATCACGCGTACTGGAGTTTCCCGGTTTCTGTCCGGGTAAATGCGTTTTTAAATTTTCATAAAAATATTATCTGGAGTTTAAAATGTCGGATGAATTATATGATAAATGGAAAGAAACCCAGTTAAACTGGGATGATTCGGAATTCCTTGAAAAAAAAGCAACCCCTTTCATGAAAATAAAATGGCAGAGAATCAACAAAACCGTAATCCATATTCTTGAAGAGGAAGTTATAAAAAAGAATGAATATCTTGATTTACTTGATTTTGGTGCCGGAAGAGGGGATTTTTATAAGGAAATTCAGGGAATGGTAAAAAAATATACAGGAATAGAACCGTCGGAAAAAATGCTTAAAGAAGAAATAATACAGGATGATTTTAAACTGATTCATGGTAATGCAGAAGAATTTTCTGAAAAAGAGTCATACGACGTTTGCCTGTTAAAGGAAGTTCTTGACCATTGCTATGAACCGGAAAAAGTGATAAAAAACGGTTTCGAGGCATTAAAGGATGACGGACTTTTAATTGTAACGCTAACCAACAAAAATGCATATTATAAACGTATGTTTAAAAGATGGGCAAAAAAAATAGAAAAATCACACGAAGACCATCTGTTTAATTTCTCTCCTGCCGAAGTAACTGATTTAATGCAAAAAGCAGGTTTTTCCATCGAGGAAAATATATCATTAAATTATTTAAAGTTACCTGTTTTTCTCGAAAATTTTACAGGCTCTTTTTCCAGTGCTGTTGTCAATTTTTTCATGGAAATAACGGATAATTTTTTGAAAATTTTTTTAAAAGAAAAAGGCGGAAGTTTTATACTGACCGGCAGGAAAAACCATATAGAGATGACAAATGAAGATAGGTATTGATGCGAGAATAATATTCAGGCGCGGTGTGGGCAGATACATAGCAAATCTTGTTAAAAATCTGTCCGAAATAGACAAAGGAAACAAATATTTCGTTTATCTTTCTGAAAATTCAGTTTTATATGAATATTTTGATTCAAGAAATTGTTTTTTTAAAAGATTAAATACTTCAAACGGCTTTTTGTATGAACAGATTTACCTTCCAAAAGCGGCTCAAAATGACGCAGTTGACGTTTTACATGGCACAGATAATACAATCCCGTTTTTAATTCCTTTTTATAAAGGTAAAACGGTGGTTACCATTCATGATACGATGTATGTCAGAAATTTAAAAAATTCAATTTCAAAGCCAACTTTTAAACAAATATCAATTGATAGATACAAAAAAACAGGAATTCCGGCATCGGCAAAAAAAGCAGACATGATTATAACCGTTTCAAATTATTCAAAAACGGACATAATGAATAACATGAAAATTGACGAAAAGAAAATAAGGGTTATACATGAAGGAGTTGATAAAAAATTCAAAGTGATAAATGACCAAAAGGCAATAATGAAAGTTATGCAGAAATATTCAATTACAAAACCATACGTGCTGACGAGCGGTGCAGCCGACGTCAGAAAAAATACCATAAGAGCGATAGATGCATTTAATATTTTTAACAATTTAACCGAATATAAATATCAGATGGTCATTACATCCATAAATCCAAAAGAACTTGAAACCACGGACATCGTACAAAAAATAAGGGAGTTAAATCTTGAAAAATATGTGGTTCTGACCGGTTACGTGCCGGATGACGACCTGATTATGCTTTATAACGGTGCATTATTTTTTCTTTTCCCTTCAATCTGGGAGGGCTTTGGTTTACAGGTTCTTGAGGCATTTGCCTGCGGAACGCCCGTTGTTGCATCCAAAAATACGTCAATAACTGAAATCGCAGAAGACGCAGCATTATACATAGACCCTTTTTCAGTGGAAGACATTGTGCGGGGAATGACTGAAATGGAAAAAAGTGAATCCCGTATGCAGACATTAATTTCAAAGGGTTTTAAGCAGGCAGAAAAATTTTCTTGGAGAAATACGGCAGAGGAGACGTTAAAAGTTTACGTGGAATTATACGGGGCTGATGCGAAATGAACAGGAAAGAATTCATATTATTCACAACGATAGTTGTCATAGGCGTTTTTTTAAGATTTTTTGGAATTGGGAGCCAGAGCGTATGGATTGACGAATACATAACGGCAGATTTTGCAAACGAAAATAACATTTTAAAAACGTTTATAAGTTCGTATGCAAATGACCCGCATCCGCCTCTTTACTATATGCTGGTTCATATTTTCATGAAATTATTTGGAACGTCTGAAATGTCGTTAAGGTTCGTCTCTTTTTTGTTTGGGGTAATAAATATATTTATAGTCTATAAGTTATGCCGTTCTTTTTTTTCACAGGAAATTTCGTTTATTACTCTCATATTTTTTACTTTCTCTTCATATAATATATACTATTCACAGGAAGCAAGAATGTATACGATGTTCTTAACGTTTTCACTGCTCATCGTATATTATTTTATCATATCGGTAAAATATAATTATTTTACCGAAAAATCTTTCGTCGCTTTCAGCATACTGGGGTTGTATACCCATACCTATACAATACTTTTGCTGGTCATATTAAATTTATTATATTTTATAAAATACAGGGAAGACATAAGGCAGGAACTATGGATAAAGGCAAATCTGGCAATTGCCATTTTTGCAATCCCGCTTATACCTTTTTACGTAAAAACACTTTTGACTGCACATGTTTCACACAGAATGAATATGTTTATTGCCCCGTTTTTAACATTTAAAAGTTTTATGTGCGGACTTACAATAGGGCTTAACGTTTTTACCATTCTAACAGTATTAATTTTTTTGTTATTGATAGTAATTGCGGTGATTTCAAACAGAAGGTATAAAGAAAAAAAAGTCATAGAAATTCTTTTATACATTTCTTTGCTTTTTGTTTTAATACCATGGGTAGAATCTCTTTTTGGCAAGCCGGTTTATTCCGACAGGACATTAATACCAGTTTCGGTTTTTTTTATTATAATTTTGTCCGTCGGCGTTTCTTATTTGTTCAGGAGTGCAAAGATATTCGTTGTCGTATTATACCTGCTGATTAATCTCGTTTCTTTGTATAATTATTATTTTGTTGATAAATATCGGAAAATAGATTATAAGAAATTTTATGAAACTATAAGTGAAAATTATAAAAAAAATGAAGTTATAATTCATACGCACGTTACTTCTTATGCTTCTTTTGAATATTACAATAAAATTAAATATAAAACAGGATTTCAGGACAGGTATATTTCTGAAATACCCGAATATAAAGGCGGTTTTCTGAAAATGCAGATGAGAGAAGCATGGAGAAAATTCAACAATTTTTTGAATAAAAATTTGAAAACAGAGATATACGCGGGCTATGATAAAAACATCTTAACTAACGATGAACTTACAAAAACGATTTCAAATTACGATAAAATTTATTTTATAATAGACGACAAAAAAGGATTTAAGCAGATTGAATTGCCGCAGAGTCATTTGTGGTATTCAAATTCACTGCCATATAAAGAACGTTCAATTGACGATTTTGAACGGATAAAAAATAATTTTAACATTGAAAAAACGCATGAAATATACGGGTCAAAATTATTCATACTCGTGAAGAAAAAATGATACTACAACACGTTGCATTTTTATTTTCTTACGTTTTTTACGTGGTTATTTACGTTATTAACGAAAGAAACGTAATATATCCGGTATATTTATTCCCGTTCGTCGTTTATTTACTTCTGGTCGTTTTTTCTTTTGCGGATTCATACGTAAATCAGAACGGATTTGCATCGTCTTTTAAAAAATATTCAAAATTTTTATGCGCTTTTTTGCTGCTTTTTGTTACCCCGCTTTTTTTAAAGATGAACGTCCCTGAACCGCATAATTTTATCCAGAGGAAACTGGAAATCATGCTCGGCGTATCATACGCGGTCTTTTTGATTTCATGCACAACCCATCTTGCTTTTGATTTTTATTTTAATCTTAAAAATTTTACAGATTTAAAAAAGACGTTCCAATACATCGTGCTTTTTTTCTTTATCTTTTATTTTGCCGCAAGTTTGTGGATGAATTATGCAAATCAGCCGACGGGCGACGAGCCGGAATACATTTTAATGGCACATAGTTTAATATACGACAGGGACCTGGATTTAAGGAATAATTTTGAAAAAAAGGATTACAGGGCATTTTACAAAGACAGGGAATTATTTCCCCAGGGTGGAGCAGTAAAAAAGGGTAATGCTGTTTATTCATATCATCCTTTTATGGTTTCGGTAATAATTGCACCTTTTTATTTAATCGGGAAGAGATTCGGGATAACTGTTTTTATGAATTTTGCTGCAGCCTTGCTGATAGGGGTTTTATTGGCCATTTTTTACAAAATTTCCGGTGAGCAGAAGGCATCCATAATGACTGCTTTTATCGCAGGCTTTTCAATGCCCGTAATAAATCACGTGAATAACGTAGCAACTGACGTTTTAAGCGCACTTGTCCTGTCGACTGCTTTCTATTTCCTTATGTTTGAGAGAAACAGGTATTTGATTTTCTCCTTTTTGCTGATGTTAAGCATCTGGCTGCATCCAAGAAACGCTGTTGCTGCGCTTTGCATGTTTTTATTGTTCGTTTTTTATTACAGAAAAAATTCAAAGAAAGTTTTTTATTCCATCCTCTTACAGGCAGTAAATCTATTGCTGCTGTTTTTGATAAATAAAATAATTTATGGGGCAATCCTTGTTAAACAGGTCGGTAACGGGAATAGCATTTTTTCCGGATTCGGACATAACGTGATAAGTTCACTTTCTGGCTTGTTTTTTGACCAGGAATTCGGATTGTTTTTTTACACGCCGTTGTTTATCCTGATACCCGCAGGATATTATTTTTTATACAAAATCAGAAAGGATGTTTTTTATTCACTCCTGTTTGTTTTTATCCCTTTTCTTGCTTTTATATGTTCCTGGGACTGGAGGGGTGGAGGCGGTTCGTCTCCGAGATTTTTTGTCCCATTGATTTTTACCTTAATTATTCCAACCGGCGCACTTCTTGTAAGAAATAAAGATAAAATTTTATTATACCTTTTAACTGTGACCGGATTTATTATGTCGTCAGTGATGCTGCTTATTCCGTGGTTCCGGTGGAACAAAGGATACGGGGATAACTGGATATTAAAAACGATTTCATCTTTTATAAATTTTGACATAACAGGATTTTTTCCGTCAATACCGGTATCCGGAAAATTTGAGATTTTACCGTTGATATTCTGGGCTGTGGTCGTTGTCATTTTAAATGTTTTTGTCATTTTAAGAAACAGAAATACGTTGACAAAACAGCAATAAATATGATAATGACAGATACGGAATTTTACGATTTTTACAGGAAAAATTTTTTATAAAAAGGTGAATTATGCAGGAAGATAATTTATCCCAGTCAATGGAAGATTACATAGAAGCAATATATATCATTGAGAAAAACAACAAAATAGCCCGCGTTACTGACGTTGGAAAGGAATTAAACGTAAGAAAAGCGAGCGTCGTATCCGCTTTAAATTATTTAAAATCCATAAACGTCATAACGCACGAACATTATGGATACATAACTTTGACGAGAAAAGGGACGGAAATAGCAGAACGCGTTTATAAAAAACACAGACTGCTTTACGATTTTTTGAGTCGCACGTTAAATGTCGACAGGGAAAAAGCAAAAAAAGAAGCATGCGCAATAGAGCATGCTTTAAGTGAAGATACGGTTGAAAAAATTGTTTCGTTCGTAAAATACGCCAATTCGCTGATAAAGAAAAATACAAAAACAAAGAAAAAAAGAAATAAAAAACATTAATTATCTTGGGATAATTTTTATCCTGCAAATCATAAGAAATAAATACACGTATAATAGATTCTGTAACATAAAATAAAAATCCGGAGATACAGGACTCTGGGGCAGGTAGAGCAATAGTCCCATTATGATAGTTCATAAATATAATAAAAAATAATACTCTCCATTTTGGTTTATTTTATCTTATACTTAACCCGTGCATTTTTAGGATACAGGGGAAATGCGTAAATACGATAAAAAAATCATGCAGAGTTTATGATAGATGACTTGTAAATTTAATGGATGCCATTAAAGAAAAAAATAGTATAAAAAAACAGTTTTTTTTCGCATTCAGGGTGAAAATACATTTCAGCCTTATAAACTTACAAGAGATATAGTTTGTAAAAAGTAAAACGTTATGGAATGAAATTTTTATCTCTAAGTAATGATAATTAACGCCGGAAATTGTATTTTACATTTTTATATAGGGTTACATTGGCAACAGATATGTTGCAGCAAAAGAAATAGTCAATTCTCCTGCTTATTACATTGCCTTTTATAGTGCCATGGATTTCTGGGGCATGCTGACCCAGCCATTGTTGACTACGTTTGTGGCTACACCGGGACGTCAGCATCCACCAAAATGGCTTGCTGGTCAATTCAGGTTTATATATGTAAAATGGAAAACATATGGGGAATTAATGAAGAAATTGTAACTACACGGGACAGTGTAAGAGTTTCTGACAGGGAGAGGACAATCATAGATGCCCTTGCACATCCTGAATATTGTGGTGGCATAACGGAAATAGCAAAAGGTATGTGGATTGTCAGGGAAAAACTTGATTTAAAAAAATTAATGGGATACGTTGCTAAATATAAAAATAACGTAGTTGCAAAAAGGTTGGAATATTTACTTGAAATATTAAAAATGGGAGGAGAGGAGATATCCTTGATTCTGAAAAAATATATACATGACAGATATGATATTTTTGACCCAATGCTAAGGTATGAAAATCTTGCAAGAAATGAATGGCGTCTGATAGATAACGTCCATCCAGAACATATCAGAAACGTAATCTGAGGATAAAAATATGATTACAATTTCACGTTGTGAGAGATTTGCCGTTAAATATGGCGTTCCACCGGAAGTAATAGAAAATGATTATATGACAGAATGGATTTTAAGTTCCATAGCCGGAGACGATGAGTTAAAATCAAAATTAATATTCCGTGGCGGGACATGTCTGCAAAAAGTATATTTTGAGAATTACAGATTTTCTGAAGATCTTGATTTTGTTTTTGATGCAAAATATGGCGTAGAAGATATATATTCAGACGTTGAGTTGATGCTTGATAGTATGAAATCGGGAAACAGGGAAATTATCGGATGGACAATATTTATGGAAAATGGAAGGATACAAATATTCGTTGAATATAACGTCGTGTCTGAAATAATAAAACCAGAAAAAAACTTAAACAGGATTTTTGTGCAACGGATGAAACGTCAGAATGGTCTGAAAGAGATTTAAAATTTACCAACGAGGAATTTAAAAATTTAAAATATTCACTGAAAGTCTGCTCACTGGAAACGATCGCTGCCGATAAAATAAGCAGAAGCATCGGGATAAACAGGGAAGCAAGGGGGGTTTATGACCTGAAATTTCTTTTTGAAGCAGGACTGGATTTAAAACTGCTTAACAATGAATTCAGGAATGTCAATCATACGATCTGGACGTGGAAAATATAATCCGGAATATTTCAGACTCGTCAATTAAAATAATGTGGGAAAACAGATTAAAACATCAGATAAAAAATCTGCCTGAATTTGATGATTATGTCAGGGAATTATCGGATTTAATCAGGCGTAAATATAATGAGTGAATTGTAACGTCACAATTTACCATTTTCTGCTTTTATTCCAAAAAATTTGACATACTGAATGGACTCGTGTTAATATCTGACGTATAAAAATATACAATAAAAATGGAGATAAAAATGAATGATAAATTACTTTTAAAATATCAGAAAAATGAAATCACGGAACACATGGTATACAAAAATCTTGCACGAATGGAAAAAAGCACAAATAGTAAAATTCTTTTTTCTATATCAGAAGACGAATTAAAGCATTATACGGCGTTTAAAAAGATAACAAAAAGAGACATAAAGCCGGATATTTTAAAGGTTGCATTTTATACTTTTATGGGAATTATATTTGGCATAACGTTTGCCGCAAAATTCATGGAAAAGGGCGAGGAATCAGCCGGTATAAATTATGGTGCATTAAAAAATGAAATGAAGTCAATAAAATCAGTGATAAAAGACGAGGCAAAACATGAAGATGCGCTTATTAAAATGATAAATGAGGAAAAACTCGGATACATAAGTTCCATGGTACTTGGGCTTAACGATGCAATAGTAGAATTAACTGGAGCGCTTGCAGGTTTTACGTTTGCTTTACAGAATACCAGAGTTATAGGCACGGCAGGCGTGATTACCGGCATTGCTGCAGCATTTTCCATGGCTGCAGCAGAGTATCTTTCACAAAAATCAGAAAAATCGGGAAGAAATCCGTTAAAAGCAGCACTTTATACAGGCCTTGTTTACATAGCAGTTGTTTTCCTGCTTATACTTCCTTATTTCCTGGCTTCAAATTGTTATTTAGCACTTTGTTTTACAATTATCGTGGTCATGATAGTAATAGCATTTTTTTCTTTTTTTGTATCAGTTGTTCAGGAAAAAACTTTTGGTCATACGTTTATTGAAATGACCGTTATATGCCTGGGCGTAAGTTTTATAGCATTTTTAATAGGTCTTGCTTCCAGAAGCCTGTTTAATATACAGATTTAAAAAAAAATTATTCTACCAATGCGTATTTTAAATACCAGTCTATAAGACCCTCGGTATATACGATATGTACTTTGCCAGTTTTTCTATCAACCTTTATTGCATTTGCACCACATATTTCATCAGATATTATTTTATCAACCCAATTTATGTTATTCCAGTATCTATAATATAAAGAACCCCCTGCATCCTCAAAAATGAAATGTGGCATACCATTGTTATCGAGTGAAAAATTAAAATTTGGTTCTTCCCATCCGCCATTAATAACGACTTCTTTTACCCATGTATTATTACTTTTATATGCATGATATAATATACCAGTTAAATAAGCAACATGAGGATTATTATTGTTATCAAGTTCTATTGTCGGTAAAGACCATGTCGCAGAAACAGTATCTATAGTTTCAAAATTAAATGAATTCCCATCAAACCAGGCATATTTTAAATAATCAGTACCATTATCACGTTCAATATAACAAATATGCGGATTTCCTGAATTATCAAGAGTTATTGCATTTTTTCCAAGGATAAATTCTGTCTGATAATCAGACGGGGCAATAATAATCGAATTTGCCATCCCTGTTTTCCAGTATGCCAGTCCGCCGATAGAAGTAGATAAAAAACTCAATAATACATGGGACTCATCCGTTATTTTATTAACGCAAATTGACGAATAATAATTTGGTATGCAATTATAAGACGGGTTTACCGGGTCTTTGGGTAAATTTATTGTAGTTATCTGAAAATTTTGTGCAACCATTTCAGCATATCTATAACATAATGGCGTTGAATCATTTAAAAAATCGTAAATCACATGAGGCGAGTTTTTTGAATCTACAGATATTCCATTTACCCCCATAGATGTAAATAAATTGGGGATATATTCTATAGCCATTAAATCCCATATATTATCCTGTTTAAATGCATATTTAATTTTCTTGTCATTCCTGTCTATAAAAGAAACATGGGGGTTACCATTAGAATCAATATCTAAACTTGGATTATCACCATATTGACAGATAGTAGAATAAGTTACAGTTACTTCTTTTGGTGATGTTCCATTGCCTCCACCAGATGGTGCAGAAGAATTTGTCGAATTGTTTGAACAGGAAATAAAAAATAAAAAAACAACAATGAAATATAAAACAAAATTTTTTCTTTTTAAATAAGTCATTAGTAATCTCCTTTTGCAAATTTTTTTTAATTATAACATTATTTTTAAAAAATTCAAATAAATAATAGGGTTTAACTCAGCAAGGCAAATTATAAAAAGAATTGACAATCGCCAATTTTGTATGTTAATTTAATATCATAAAAGAACAATAAAATTTCATCTGGAGGTGAATCGTGAAAAAAAGTTTTTCCCCGTTTTTAAGAACTGTTGTATGCGTTGTTCTGTCGTTTATGATGCTGGGCTGCGGCACTATCCTTTATCCGAATCGTATAGGTCAGAAAGGCGGAAATCTTGACCCTGCAGTATGCATTATGGATGGACTCGCATGCCTGCTTTTCCTTATCCCCGGTATAATTGCTTTTGCAGTTGATTTTTCAAACGGCACGATATACCTGCCGCATGGAAAAGGTTCATCTCTTGACCTGAAAAACGCAAGAGTAGTAAAGTTTGACAAAAACACAGCCACGTTTGACGACATAGAAAAAATAGTAAAAAGAGAAACAGGATACGACGTAAGCATAAGCGATTCAAACGTAGGAGTATATGCTTTTAATTCCTTTGATGAAATGTCGTCTCAGTATACTTTATTCATGCCGCAACCAGGAAACGTCGTCTGCAGCAAATAATTTATCTTAATATATAAAGCCGCCGTGTATTTTTTTAAATCCGGCGGCTTTTTTATTTTTTAGTTATTACCTTTCTCTGTTTTCATTTTTTTATAAAACACATTAATTATTATGATATAATTTTTTAAGTTAGATTGGACTGCCTTGTATCAAAAAAAACTGAACGGAGGCATTATTAAATGGAAGTCGGCATAGTTGGTTTACCAAACGTAGGAAAGAGCACGATTTTTAACGTCTTAACGAAAACAAAAAGTGCAGCCACGGCAAATTATGAATTTTGCACGATTGAGCCAAACGTTGGCATAGTCGCAGTCCCGGACCCGCGACTCGATTTCCTTTACAACGTTTATAACGACGGCAAAACCGGATACGTCCCTGCTTCGTTTAAATTTGTTGATATTGCAGGGCTTGTAAAAGGTGCAAGCAAGGGCGAAGGGCTCGGAAATAAATTTCTGGCAAACATAAGAGAGGTTGATGCAATAGCACACGTAGTCCGCGTTTTTACGGATCAAAACGTAGTGCGCACGTCCGGAAAAATAGACCCCGTGAGTGACATTGAAACCATAGAGACGGAACTAATGCTTGCAGACCTTGATTCCGTTACAAAAGGATATCAGAAACTGGAACGCACGGCAAAGTCCGGCGACGACAAAGAAATAACCAGAAAATATGAAGCGTTTAAAAAAGTAAAAGACGCACTCGAAAACGGAATACCGGCAGGTAATGCAGGACTTACGCCGGATGAAAAATTTTACGTAAAGGAACTCGGACTTATGTCCTTAAAGCCGGTTTTATACGTCCTTAACGTCGATGAGGATAAAATGGAAAATCCTGAAAAAAATTTTCCTGTCCTTTTTGAATACCTGAAAAAAAGGAATCTTGAATACGTCGTTATATCCGCACGAATAGAATCTGAAATGATGGAACTCGGCGAGGAAGAAAAAAAGGAATATTTAAAGGAACTTGGATTTGAATACAAGGGTTTTGATGAGTTTATACGCCACTCATACAGATTGCTTGACCTCATAACTTTTTTTACGGCGGGACCAAAGGAAGTGCGGGCATGGCCGATAAAAAGGGGAACAAAAGCAGAAGAAGCAGCTGGAAAAATACACTCCGACATACAGAGGGGATTTATAAAAGCAGAAGTCATGAAATTTGACGATTTCAGGGAAGTAAAAGACGAAATTAAAATGAAGGAATCGGGACTTGTCCGTTTTGAGGGCAGGGATTACGTAATGCAGGACGGGGACATAGTATATTTTAAATTTAATGTTTAAGTGCATCGCTAAACGGGCAAAACGTTATGTCGTTTCATATGTGGTTAATATGTAATAGATGGTAAATAAAAAACATGTAATTCACGATGCAAATATAAATTAAGGTTTTATCTACTTTGCCAGGAGGGTTCCAGGGTCGCTGCGGAATATCACCGGTATTCCTCGTCACCTGGTCAATCAACAAATCCCGTAAAGAGAATTTCTACGGGACAAATTGATTGAATTTTTTGTGGGAGCCTCGGGCTTTAGCCCGAGGGGGTTCCACTGCAATGAATTCCCAAAAAAATGCAATCAATCCTTCCAGCCTGCACAAGCGAAAATTTCAATAAAGCATATATTTTGAAATGGAATATATGAAATCCATATTTTTTACCGGACAGGAGTGATGTCTCTGTATAATTTTACATAAATAATACCTGTTTCCTGATTAAAAAAATCATTGACAAAAAAAATATATGTTATATATTAAGGTGCATAACGTGAAAAAAATCACAAAAGATGGTTTTTCGCGGTTTGTTCGTGGTTACCAAATATGTAAACAATTTGATTTTTCAAATGAAAACGGCAACTTTTCCTGAACATAAAAATGCAACTGATTATTACGTTGCATAGAAAAGGAGTAAAAAATGAATCCTGAACTTTCCCGTAAAATTCTCGATGATTTTAAGAAATTACCGGCAGGTGAAAAAATAAACGAATGCATCCAGTGCGGAACATGCTCTGCATCATGTCCGGTTGCGGCAGCCATGGAAAATACGCCGCGTAAGATAATCGCCATGCTTCGCGCAGACAAAATAGACGAGGTTTTACAGTCCGATACCGTATGGCTGTGTGCATCATGTTACTCATGCACGGTCCGCTGTCCTGCCGGAATAAAATTTACCGATTTTATGTATCAATTGAAAAGAATGGGAGTAAAATACAACATAAAACCAAAAAACAAATCTGGCTTAAAACTTGCACAAAGTTTTTGTGAAACCGTAAAAAGAAACGGAAGGGATTTTGAGCCGGAACTTCTGATAAGATACAATTTAAGAACGAACATTTTTAATTTTTTAAAAATAATACCGCTCGGGTTGAATCTGTTTTTCAAAAACCGTATGCCGGTTTTTCCTTCCAAAGTAAAAGGAGTTAAAAACATAAACCGTGCTCTAAACAAGGTAAAATAAGGAGGATTTAATGAAAACGTATGCTTTTTATCCAGGCTGTTCCCTTGAAGTTTCAAACAGGCCATACCTTCTTTCCATAATTGAATTATTCAAAGCGTTGAACTCGGAGTTAAAGGAACTTGAGGACTGGAACTGCTGCGGTGCTACTTTATACATGGGGATAGATGAAATAAACGCAGTTTACATGTCTGCGAGAAATCTGGCGATTGCAGAAAAAAACGATTTTGACCTTTTAAATGCATGCAGTGCGTGTTTTTTGACGCTAAAAAAAGCAAAAGATTATCTTTTAAACGATAGGGAATTAATGGAAAAAATAAATTCCCTGCTAAAGGATGAAAATCTGAAATTCACCGGTAAAACGAAAATAAGGCACATCCTGGAAGTTTTATACAACGATTTCAGGGAACAGATACCGCCGCTTATTAAAAGAAAATTAAACGGATTAAAACTTGCGTGTTATTATGGCTGCCAGGTAGTCAGACCAAAAACGGATTTTGACGATCCTGAATTTCCTCAGAAGATGGACGAACTCGTAAATATGACCGGGGCAAACAGCGTATTTTTTAGCCATAAGACAAAATGCTGCGGCGGGATGCTGATGACGACGAGCGAAGACGTCTGTCTGAAAATGGTAAGGGACATTTTATTGTCCGCACAAAATGCAGGTGCTGAAGCAATAGTAACCGTATGCCCGTTATGCCAGATGAACCTTGAAGCATATCAGGGTGCAATAAACAAAAAATACGGGACAAAATTTAACGTCCCGATTTTATACCTTACGCAGATTCTGGGTTATGCAATGGGCATTGACCGGGATAAACTCGGGATAAACCAGAATTTTATAAATGCAGACAAGGTTTTGGCAAAATAATGCAAGGCATCATGCAGGAAGATTAAAAATTTACTAAAAGTGGCATTGCGAGGATGCCGAAAGAAAAGTAAGGCAGACATAATAAGGATGGCTGAGATGGACGAAGCAATCCTGTTTATATGAAGAAGTCACGGACAAAGTCAGTGACGTTATAAAATTAGTAAAGGAGGCAGTTATGGCAGACATAAGAATAGGAGTTTACGTGTGCCATTGCGGCACTAATATTTCACAAACGGTTAACATAGAGGAAGTCGTTGCATTTGCAAAGACGCTTCCCGGAGTTGCACTTGTCCGGGATTATAAATACATGTGCTCTGACCCCGGACAGGAAATGATAAAGGAGGACGTAAAAAGCAACAACCTTACGCACATAGTTGTATCGTCATGCTCGCCTTTGATGCACGAGGGGACGTTCCGTGGTGCAGTTGCAGATGCCGGGATAAACGAGTTTTTATTCCAGATGGCAAATATAAGGGAGCAGTGCTCCTGGGTTACGGATGATAAGGTAAAAGCAACTGAAAAGGCAAAAAAACTGATTGCAGCCGCTGTAAAAAGAGTCGTAAGAAACGAACCACTGGAACAAAAAGAAGTCCCGATAAATGACGCAACTCTTGTCGTTGGCGGCGGTATAGCGGGAATAGAAGCATCCCTTACCATTGCGGGGGCCGGAAAAAAAGTTTATCTTGTGGAGAAAACTCCTACAATCGGCGGACACATGGCTAAATTTGACAAGACGTTTCCAACCCTTGACTGCGCTGCCTGCATTTTAACTCCAAAGATGGTATCAGTAGCACAAAACAAAAACATTGAACTTCTCACGTATTCAGAGGTTGAAGAAGTGAGCGGTTATGTAGGAAATTATAAAGTAAAGATAAGAAAAAAAGCGCGCTATGTGGACGTTGATAAATGCACCGGCTGCGGCGTTTGTGAAAAATACTGTCCGGTAAAAAACGTTCCATCTGAATTTGAGATGAACCTTACGACAAGGAAAGCCATATACAGACCGTTTCCACAGGCAGTCCCTGCGGTTTATACCATTGACATGAATACCTGCAAAAAATGCAAGGTGTGCCAGAAAAAATGTGAAAGAGGCGCAATTGACCTGGACATGAAGGATGAGATTCTGGAAGTTGAAGTTGGAAACATAATCATAACCACGGGATTTAATCTTTTTAACGACCAGAATCATTTAAAAAGATACGGATATAAAATTTATGACAACGTTTATACGTCCCTTGAGTTTGAGAGGTTTACCCATGCAAGCGGCCCGACCGGCGGAAAAATACAGATGAAAGACGGCAGGGAACCGCAGAGCATAGCAATATTACACTGCATAGGCAGCAGGGATACGAATACGAATGAAAATTGTTCGCGCGTTTGCTGCATGTATTCCCTGAAATTTGCACATCTGATAAAGGAAAGAACAAAAGCAGAAGTTTACAATTTATACATAGACATAAGAGCATTTGGCAAGGGATATGAGGAATTTTATAAAAGATGCCTGCACGAAGGCGCACATTTTATAAGAGGCAAGGGCGCAGAGGTTACGATGCTGCCGGAAAACGAAGAAGAAAAAGGTAAACTCATAGTAAAGGTTGAAGATACTTTGCTTGGTCAGATAAGAAGACTGCCGGTTGACATGGTAATTTTAAGTCTCGGATTAAGACCATCCGAAGATGCAGAAGAACTCTCGCACAAATTTTCAATAAGCAGGAGTAAGGATGGTTTCTTCCTTGAAAAGCATCCAAAACTTGCTCCTGTTTCAACTGCATCTGACGGGATTTTCATCGCAGGCGCTGCGCAGGGACCAAAAGACATACCTGATACTGTGGCTCAGGCAAATGCAGCGGCATCGCAGGTGCTTGCAAACATTTTAAAAGGGAAAGTCCTGCTTGAGCCGGTTACTTCGTTCATTGACCCGGAAAAGTGCGCGGGATGCAAACTATGCATAAGCGTTTGTCCGTATCAGGCAATTGAATTTGACGAAAAGGAAAAAGTATCGCATATAGTTGAAGCGATGTGCAAAGGATGCGGGACATGCGTTGCAGTTTGTCCATCTTCTGCGGCACAGCAAAAGGGTTATAAAGACAATCAGATATTTTCTGAAATAGAAGGCATACTGGAAAAAGTATAGTATTTATTGCAAACGTTGATGAGACAATATTAAAAAAATGATTATGGATTCAGGAACTGAATTCATACGTAAATGAAGGATTGTTTTTTTATGCATGTTTAAAAAATATATTTATGGAGGATAACATGAACGAGAATTTTGAACCAAGAATAGTTGCGTTTCTGTGCAGATGGTGCTCATATACGGGTGCGGACCTTGCAGGGACGAGCAGGATAAAATATCCTGCAAACGTGGTCCCGGTAAAAGTCATGTGCTCCGGCAGAGTTGACCCCACGTTTGTGCTTAAGGCGTTTGCAGATGGTGCGGACGGCGTGCTTGTCTGCGGATGTCATCCGGGTGACTGCCATTACGACATCGGAAATTATAACATGCAAAAGAGGGCGCCGCTGATAAAAAAAATGTTAAGAGAGATGGGCATAGAAGACGAAAGATTCCGGCTTGAATGGGTTTCTGCATCAGAAGGCGACAGATTTGCAGAAGTGGTAAAGGAGATAACGGAAGAAGTAAAAAAATTAGGACCTCTTAACTGGAAGGAAATAAAGGAGGCGGTTAAATGAGTAACAAAACAAATCTTGCAATTTACTGGGCCGGCTCATGCGGCGGCTGTGACGTTTCCATACTTGATTTAAACGATAGGATTCTCGAAATCGGGGAGAAATGCAATGTAAAACTCTGGCCTATTGCGATGGATTTTAAATTAAATGACGTAGAAGGGTATGCAGACAATTCAATAGACGTTTGCCTTTTTAACGGCTGCGTCAGAAATTCCGAACAGGAGCATATGGCAAAACTTCTGAGAAAAAAGTCAAAAATTCTCATAGCGTTTGGCTCCTGTGCGTATCTTGGCGGCATACCTGGCATGGCAAATTTTTACAAAAAGCAGGAAATTCTGGACAGGGTTTACGTTGAAGCACAGTCAGTGGAAAATAGTGAAAAAATTTATCCGCAGCCGCAGACAAAAGTAAACGAGGGAGAACTGGAAATACCGGTTTTTCACGATTTTGTAAAATCGTTGAATCAGGTTGTAGAGGTTGATTATTTTATTCCAGGCTGTCCGCCTACTACGGAAATCATAAATGCCGCACTTGATGCTTTATTTTCAGGCAATCTTCCGCCAAAGGGAAGCGTCATTGCAGGCAAAAAAAATTTATGTGAAGAATGTCCGAGGATAAAATCCGAGGAAAAAAAGGTAAAAAAATTCAAAAGACCTTATGAAATAATTCCTGATGAAAAAAAATGTCTTCTGGAGCAGGGAATAATATGCATGGGACCTGCAACCATAGGCGGATGCGGGGCAAAATGCATAAATGCAAACATGCCGTGCAGGGGATGTTTCGGACCTGCACCGCTTGTATCCGACATAGGAGCAAAAATGCTGTCAGCGGTTGCATCAGTCATAGATTCCAACGACCCGGAAGAGATTGAAAAAATAATAAACGAAATACCAGACACGGCAGGAACGTTTTACAGATTTTCACTGCCGGTATCATTGTTAAGGAGGGCCAAGTAACCCATGAAAAAGATAACGATAGACCCCATAACCCGGCTGGAAGGCCACGGCAAAATAGACATTTTTTTAAATGATGCAAATGAGGTTGAAAACGCATATCTCGAGATACCCGAACTCCGCGGGTTTGAAAAATTCTGTGAGGGAAGACCCGTAGAGGAACTCCCGCGCATAGTCCCAAAGATATGCGGCGTATGCCCGGGCGTTCATCACATGGCGTCAACAAAAGCGGTTGACATGGTTTTTGACGTCAAACCAACCGATACTGCAAAAAAGTTACGCAAGATTTTTTACCAGGCGCACAACATCCATTCACACATAGCCCATTTTTATGCACTTGCAGCGCCTGATTTTATAGTCGGCGTTGATTCTGATAAAGCGGAAAGAAATATTTTAGGCGTCATTGGAAAAGTAGGCGTTGAGACCGGGAAAAAAGTAATAGAAGCAAGAGCAAAGGCGCAGAAAATACAGGCAATGCTTGCAGGCCATCAGACGCACGTAGTCATGGGGCTGCCGGGCGGTGTATCAAAAAAAATGGCAAAAGAGGAGAGGGAAGAAATAAAAAAATATGCGGATGATTTACTCGAATTTGCAAAATTCACGAATAAAATATTTGAAGACGTAATATTGAAAAACAAGGAATACATGGACCTCGTTTTAAGCGATACTTACGAAGTAAATCTGTATTCAATGGGGCTGGTGGATGAAAATAACAAAATGAACATGTATGAAGGAAAAGTAAGAGTAGTTGATACAAACGGGAACGAAGTATATAAATTTTCAGAGACGGAGTATCTTGATTACATTGCAGAACACGTAGAACCGTGGACTTATCTTAAATTCCCGTATCTTAAAAAAGCAGGATGGAAAGGTTTTGTGGAAGGGCAGGGAACGTCTTTAACCCTCGTTGCCCCGCTTGGCAGGTTAAATGCATCAGAAGGGCTCACGACGCCTCTTGCCAATGCAGAATATGAAAGGATGTATAAAACGTTTGGCAAAAAGCCGGTAACAAAAGTACTTGCACAACACTGGGCAAGGGTGATAGAACTTCTTTATTTTGCAGAAAATCTGACGGAACTCATCAAAGACGATTCGGTTTTATCAGACGACATAAGAAACATTCCGCAGGGAATAAAGGGGGAAGGCATTGGCATAGTGGAAGCACAGCGCGGGACTTTGATACATCATTACATAACCGACGAGAAGGGAATTGTAAAAAAAGCAAACATAATAGTTGCCACTGCATTTAATTATGGGGCCATGAGTTTAACCATAAAAAATGCTGCAAAAAAACTCGTAAAAAAAGAAGGAAAGATAACGGATAAAATTTTAAACATGATTGAAATGGCTTTCCGTGCATTTGACCCGTGCTTTGGATGCGCCACGCATTCTTTGCCGGGCACGATGCCGTTGATAGTAAAGGTAAAAAACAAAAAGGGTGAAGTAATTGATATGATAAGACGTGACTGAAATGTCAAAGACACTCATCCTCGGGCTGGGTAATTCAATATTAAGCGACGACAGGATAGGACTGCTGGTTGCAGAAGCGGTTTACGGCAGATTAAATTCCACAGGGACTGATTTAAAACTTGCCGAGACCGCAGGGATGGACCTTATCAACGTCGTAAAAGATTACGATAATTTAATAGTCATTGATTCAATAAAGACGGGAAAAATGGAACCGGGGGAAGTAGTAGAAATAATGGAAAATCAAAACGCATCCTCCAGGATGCTTTCAAGTCATGACGTTTCATTTTTTGAAATGCTTAAAATGGGAAAAGTTCTCGGGTTAAAAATGCCGCAAAACGTAAAAATATACGGGATTGAAATAAAGGATAACGAAACTTTCTCGGAAGAATTAACCGATGAATTAAAAGAAAAATTACCGGAAATAATAAACAAAATTTATCTTGCTAATAGGGAAAATTTGCAGTGACAATAGATAAATTAAAATATAAAATGATAAATATGAACTATATAAAACGGATTATAGAATCAACGATTAAAGATTACAGTAAAATGTTTTCCATCGTTGCTTTAACGGGACCAAGGCAGACTGGAAAATCAACGACGTTAAAGAAAATTTTATAGAAAATCTGGACAATTATTGCATAATTGACGAGGCACAATATTCCCCCCGATATTTTCCCATATATAAAAATTAAGGTTGATTCAGACCCGACTATTAAAGGACGGTTTATACTTTCCGGTTCGCAGCAATTTATTGGAACAGCATTCAGAAAACCCCAAACTTCAGTTTGGGGAATAAAATATCTCAGTGAGATATTTTATGAATGCACACATTAAAAATGTTTTATCTACTTTGCCAAGAGGGTTCCAAGGGAGCTGCGGAATATCACTGATATTCCTCGTCCCCTGGTCAATCAACGAAGTTGATTGAATTTTTTGTGGGAGCCTCGGGCTTTAGCCCGAGGGGGTCCCACTTCAGACATCCCATATATTCAAAGGAACGGATTTACCGTTAGTTATTAAAAATTTATAACGCAATTCCGGATATGGGTCAAAAATGTAGCGGGGGTCTTCACTGCTTATTTGCCACTTATCGCTTGTCAATATTATCAATTTTTTAATTTTAATTGCTGTCCGTCAAATCAAAAAATTTTAAAGACATATAATTTAAAAGTAATTACATGAAATCTGTATTTTTTACGGGACATGGGCGTTGACAACCATTCAGAAAAGTGTATAATTACTAATACAATTAAATTAACAAAAAGGATAACTATTATGGAACAGCAAATTTTTGAGAAAATATCAGCAAAAAGAGGTATTAGCACGGATAACGTTTTAAGGGAATATTATGAATACGTTATTTTAAGAGAAATGTTTGAATCGGAAATAGGAGATAAACTGGCATTTAAAGGCGGAACTGCATTAAGGATTTTTTATTCTTCGCCGAGATATTCTGATGACCTTGATTTTTCATTACTAAAAATTATTGATTTTAAAACATTTAAAACGGCTATGACCAGAATTGCCGGAAAATATGATAATTTCAGGATAAATGATTTATTGAACGAATATAATACCATGCTGTGTGAATTCAAAATAAAAGAAGAGTGGAAAAAAATGCCCCTTACTTTAAAGATTGAGATTTCAAAAAGAAAAATTGCGGGCGTAAAAGACGTAGAAATAAAACTGGCACGAGACAACGATTTTGGACTGGAAATTTTAGGAAAAATTTTTAAACTGGAATGTTTATTTAAAGATAAAATTATGGCATTAAATGACAGGGATGAACCCAAAGATTATTTTGACGTATGGTATATCGGACAACTGTTAAACAAAAAAACCGAGTTGAAAAAAAACGTCAACATTAGAAGATATAGACAGACGTTAAACAAATATCTGCCTGAAAAATACAGAAAAATTCTGGACGAAATTTTATGAAAACGATTGAACTTTTGAAAAAATTAAACGAAATCAACAAAAGTTATTATACTTTTTCTGACCTGAAAAAAATAATAAATTTAAATAATGAACCGTTAAAAGTAAAATTAAACCGCCTGGTAAAACAAAATGTTTTAAAAAGAGCAATGCGGGGCGTTTACGTCCTTTACGATAAAACGATTGATTGTGAATGTTTTGCTTGTGAATACGTCATGCCATCTTACGTGTCTTTTGAGTATGCGTTGTCCGTATACGGCATAATAAGCGAAATACCTTATGAAATTACCCTTGCAACGACAAAAAGAACGAAAAAAATAAAAGTCAACGGCAACATAATAAGTTATAGAAAAATCAGAAAAGATTTGTTTTTTGGATATGAAAAAACCGATAAGATTTTTATTGCTACAAAAGAAAAGGCATATCTGGATTGCGTATATTTCCGGTTAAACGGCAAACAAACGGGCGTTGATGTTAAAAAAGTTGATACGAAAAAATTGGATAAAAAGATTTTATTAAATTACGCAAAAAAATATCCTGAAAAAATAAAAAAATATGTCATGGAAAATTTTTAAACGTATTTGTTTTTAAAATTTTGTATGTCTTTTTCTTTATCCCACCACATTCTAAAAGGAGTCGTTATTTTTTGCGTCCTGCCGGTTTTTGCAGATAAATATGCCTTGTGCATTACTTCAACGATGTGCAATGACTGGGCTGCGTCATAAACCGGTTGTTTGTTATTCCTTATTGCATAAATGAATTTCCCCATTATGTCGTCTTCCGGTGTAAATGGAGGCAGGTCGGGTGCCCAGCAATCCTGTAAATTTCTCCATTTTATTTTTTTACCCCGGATTTTTTCCTTCGTATGGACGATTAAAGGATATTCATCAAATCCGTCAAAGTTGATGTATATGGCACCATGACGGCCGTATATTATGGTTCTGTTTTCCAGAAAAGGATGCTGCCAGGATGCCTTAACCGTTGCAAAAACGCCGCCTTCAAAAGTAAGTATCATAACGTCGTTATCGTCAACTGTGGGTTTTACTTTTTTGCCGTCGGGCAGCAATCTTTTTGGTATAAGCGTGTTTGAAAATGCAGAAACATTTTTTACCGGCCCCATTATGGAAATCAGCCGGGATAAGGCATAACAACCCACGTCAAGCATTGCACCGCCGTCTGCAGTTTTTTTGTCATAATACCAGTTCAGACGCGGCGGCCCTGAAAAGGACAACTCGGAATGTGCGGAAGTTATTTTACCTATGTATTTTTCCTTTACGTATTTTAATGCAGCGGTAAACTGAGGGTAATGGTCAAAGGGAAGACCGTTAAATATTCTTTTGTATTTTTTTGCCGTTTCATACATTTTTTTTGCATCGTTAAAATTTGTAGCAGCAGGTTTTTCAACAAGAACGTGTGCACCTGCTTTCATGCAATGGATTGCATGCTGTGCATGCATTGAATGTGGCGTCGTTATCACAACGGCATCCGGGGACGTTTCCTTTAGCATTTTTTCATAGTCGTCAAAATAGGAAGGTATTCCATATTTTTCTGCCTTGCTTTTTGCATTTTCAATGTGCCGCGAATAAATGGCTATGTTTTCAACGTCCTTTAATTTTTGCGACATGATTATGAACCTGTCTGAAATTTCTCCTGCACCGAGATAAGCAATTTTTACGGTTTTCATAATATTCTCCTTTTGAAATTATTTTTTTTCTGTCTTTGCAGGCCTGCAACGTTTTCATACGCGATTTGCATTCTACAAAGGATAAAAACGTTTGTCTTTGCAGGCGACCGGTAATTTTTATGAGCAATAAATATTTTTATTGATTTTTTTGTTTATTTTATATAATATCAGTATAAATGCAAGTAAAAAGGACGGTAAAGTGAAGGAACGATTGTTAAATTTAATACAGAAATTAAAAAATGAGATATCTTTAAAAAGAATATTATTATTGTCTTTTTCTCTTTCTATATTACTTTTAATTGCAGCAGTTTCAATATTAATTTCTGCCAAAGAAAGCACTGCATTAACTTCATTAAAAGATGAAAAACTGGAAAACCTGCTGAAAGAAAAGGGACAAAATCTTGACGATTTATTTAAAGATAACTATGCAGACGTCTGCAAGAGAGACAAGGAACTTGCATACATTTATCTGAATAAAAAATTAAAGGCAAAAGATTTAACAATAGCATTTTATAAAATAAAAATGGGGGAAAATTTCTGGACCGTTGCAAAAAAATACGGAGTTAACATTGATACGATTGTTGGTGCAAACCCGGAGCTGGAAGATTTACTGGCAAGAGTAAATCAGCAACTTATAATACCTTTGAAACCCGGGGTTTTGCATCAGGTGCTGGATAAAGAAGAAACCCTTGACCTGCTTGCAGAATTGTATAAGGTTGATAAAGAAACAATAATCAAATCAAATAATTTAAAAGGGGAAAAAGTAAATTTACTTGACGTGTTATTTATACCAGGTGCAAAACCCGTATACATGAGTGAAAATCTGAAAAAATTATACAGCAAGCGTTCAATGTTCCGATCTCCCCTGAGCGGCACTTACACGTCGTTATTTGGAACGCGGATTCATCCCGTAACCGGAGTAAAACACGGACATAAGGCCGTTGACATAAGGGCAAAAATAGGAACATGGGTCGGTGCGGCAGCAGACGGCGTCGTCGTATTTGCGGGCTGGGAAGAAAATCTCGGATACTGCGTAAAAATAAAACATAAGGATGGCTATACCACCATTTACGGGCATCTGAGCAAAATATACGTCAAACCATATCAAAAAGTTCCGGCCGGAAAACTTATAGCAAAGACAGGGAATTCGGGCAGGACTACGGGACCACATCTTCATTTTGCCATTTTAAAAAATGGGACGGCAGTAAATCCACTGGATTATTTATGGTAATTGATGAACATCGCAATAGTATATCCCCTTATAAAACAAAAAAACAAAATTCCTTTACTCGGACAAAACAGGCAGTTTAAATTTACAAATTCGAAACAGATAAAAATTTTTCCACTCGTCCCGGCGTCCCTTGCAACAATCCTGAAAAATAACGGACACAACGTTTTATGGCTTGATGCAATAAACAAGCCGGTTGCTGATTTTGAAAAAAAAATAAAGGATTTTAAGCCGGATTTTATTTTTCTTGAAACAAAAGCCCCCATAATAAAAAAGCACTGGGAATGGATAAATAACCTTAAATCAGAAATTGCCGATTGTAAAATAGTTTTATCCGGAGACCACGTAAGTTTTTTTCCTGAAGAGTCTTTGTTAAACAGCAAAACTGATTACGTCATAACTGGAGGTGATTATGACGTTACTATTGCAAAACTTATTGCACATCTGTGTGGCAGCGGAGAAATGCCCAAAGGCGTATATTATAAAAACAAAATGCTGGATGGCACATGGCAGATAAAAAATTCAGGGAATGCGGAACTTTATGACGACCTTGATTCACTTCCTTTTATTGACAGGGATTTAACTGACTGGAAGACCTATGGTGAGGCATATTTATACAGACCATGTGCATACGTGTTGACCGGAAGGGGTTGTGGAAGGGAAGGAAAAGAGACGGGCGGGGTGTGCACTTTTTGTATCTGGCAGCATGCTTTCTGGCAGAAAAAAGCACGTCTGCGGACGCCGGCAAACGTTGCAGAGGAAATAGAAATGCTCGTAAAAAAATACGGAGTTTATGAAATATTTGACGACAATGAATCAGGTGCAATCTGGTCTTATGAATGGCTTTCAGGTTTTTTGACTGAAATTGAAAAAAGAAAGATAAAAGGCAGATTTGTCCTGTCGTCAAATGCACGGGCAGAGGACCTGACAGAAGAAAAATGCAGAATAATGAAAAAGACAGGTTACAGGTTATTAAAAGTAGGACTTGAGTCGGGCAACAGTGAGACGCTGAAAAGAATAGGCAAACTTGAAACGGTTGAGCAGATAAAGGAAAATATAAAAAGGGCAAAAGATTACGGATTTAAGATATTGATGACAATAATGGTGGGGTATCCATGGGAGCATGAAAATGAAGTAAAAAATACCTATGAAACTGCAAAGGAACTCATGCTATATAGAACGCATTTCGGGGATTCTCTTCAGGCATCAATAGTAACGCCTTATCCCGGCACACCTTTATATAAAGAAGCACAAAAAAACGACTGGCTGACCGCTGATGCGGACGATTATGAAAATTTTGATATGGAACACGACATTTTAAAAAGTGACATTGATACTGCGTCCTGGTGCAGAAAAATATGGAACATCCACACGCATCCTTTATTTTTAATAAAGAGTTTGTTTACGATAAGGTCAATAAGAGATATTGACGTTGCATTCCGTGGCATTTCCTCCCTTTTCGGGCATTTAAGGGATTATTAATTTTAAGGATGTCCGTTGAAATGAAAACATACTTATGCAAACCTGCAAAGCATGGGATTTTAAAAACCAGAAATTGGGCAAAAACAGATGGAATATTTACAAACCAAATTTATGATATAATATCCTGATTAAAAAAGACTTCTTAAAGAACAATTGAAGAGAGAAACGTTGTTTTTACGTCAAACGTTGTAAAAGGAAGTAAAAACGTGAAACTAAAAATTTTACTGGTAAATCCGCCACGGGTTGGCGGGTATTCCGTGGTGCGGGAAGAAAGATTTGAGCATAAGGACATTGGTTCGGTTTATCCGCCGCTTTCCTTATTATATACTGCTGCTGTGCTGGAGAAAAATCCGGATTATGAGATAAAACTGATTGATGCAAATGGTTTTGATTATTCACCTGCTTACGTCCGTGACAGGATTATGGAATTTGCCCCTGACGTCGTAATAAGCCGCTGCGGGTTTGATACGCAAAAGCAGGATATTGCCGTTTTATCCATGGCAAAGGATGCCGGCGCAATAACAGTTTTAAGAAACAAAATCATTTCTGACGTGCCTGAAATAAGGGACGATATTTTAAAAAACGAAGACGTGGACGTTTTTATAAATTATGAACCGGAAGCTGTAATTGAAAAACTCATGGAAGCGATACAAAAAAGCAAAGAAGATTTTTCTGCAAGGCAGAACGTATCTTCCGTTTTATTCAATGAATATTGCAAAAAAGACGACAATTTCAGGAATTATTTAAACGAGGTTCCCGGCATATCTTATCGTTTCAACGGTGAGATTACAACAACCAGACCTGCGCATGAGATTGACGACCTGGACAAATTACCATATCCTGCATATCATCTGCTGCCGTCTTTAAAACCATACCATACGGGAGTAATGCAGCCGCCTTTTGCACTCGTTGCAACGACACGCGGATGTCCTTTCACCTGCACTTTTTGTGCATACGGCAGATCAAAATGCAGGGAGAGAAGCGTTGAAAACGTAATCGCCGAGATAAAATGGTTGCGTGAAAAATTCAAAATAAAATCTTTTTTGTTTTTTGACGATACCATTTCAATAAGGCAGGAAAGGGTAAAAGAATTATGCATGAGAATGATACAGGAAGGCCTGGATAAACTTAACTGGACATGCTGCACGAGGGCAAACCTCGTTACTTTTGAATTGCTGCAGATCATGAAAAAAGCAGGTATGAAGGAAATTGCCATTGGAATTGAAACCGGTTCTGAAACGATTTTACGAAATATAAAAAAAGGAGTGCCGCTTGATTCCATAAGACAGACGGCAGAATGGTGCAGGAAATTAAAAATCATGTTTTACGGGCTTGCAATTATAGGACTACCGGGAGAAACAAAGGAAACAATAGAAGAGACGGTCCGGTTCATAAAAGAGATAGATCCTTTTTACACGCAGTTTTGTTTTTCAACTCCGTTTCCAAATACGGAAATGTACGGGTATTATGAAAAAAACGGATTTTTGTTAACGAAGGACTGGTCAAAATATTTTCCGCTTTCTGAAGAACCTGTAATAAGAACTGAAAAATTATCAGCCGAAGAATTAAAAAAGTTAAGACAAAAAGCATACGAAAAAATATTGTTAAGACCTTCATACCTGTTAAGACAGGTGAGACCGTTTGACTGGGCATGGAACATAAAGGGCTTCATAAAAATAATGGGAAGGATATGGAGGGTTATAACCGGAAAAGCGGTGAGGTAAAGATGTCCAGGCAATCAATGAATTTCAATAAAAATTTATACCCCAAAGATGCAATGGAAATGTATCAGTATAAAATTGGCGGTTGCAGGATTGCTTTTTCCGGAATTGAAACGGGCTGATGTTATGGGTATGCTTTATGTAATCAGTTCATTTCAGACCTGCAAAATCAACCCTGCAATTGCCACGCTCTTATCAGGAAGGAAATATGAAATTAATATTTTTTTTACCGGATAGGATTTTCATAAAAAACGTTCTACAAAGATACAAGACAAAAAATAAAAAATTTTATGTTGTCTGGATATTTTTAATGGACGTAAATAATCGGTGCTTTTAATTTACGGTAAGGAAAAGAAGTTTTGTGATTGAATAATTATATCCGGATAATTCTTTCCAGCTTGTATCCTTTTTTATGTCGGATTCAAAATCAAAAGTAACGTTTATATTTTTCCATGATTTTATATCATCAATGGAAAGAAAATTTTTAACCTGCCACACTTTAACTTTAAAAATTGTTATTTTGGCTTTCATATCCAGTTTAGCCTCTCTTTCCTGAATTATATATCGCCTTTTTCCTGATTCCTTTAATTTAGACACCTGATAATCAAAAAAGTTGCAAAAAAGTTGTATACCAATTTTTAACTTTGACAAAAAGTTTGATAATATAAAACTTAATAAATTATCATTGCTGTCCGGTTAATTTAATGGATGAATTGTTGCATTTTTTTTCGTAATAAATTGTCTGCTTGCTTCCATCAGGTTTTAGTTTACCTGCTTTGCGTGGCTTGCGCAAACACCCTTTTTTGCCATTATATCCGTGCCTCACGGTAATGCTTGTCCTTCTTCTGCTTCCTGTAACTTATTGCAATGAATTCCTCAAAAAATGCAATCAATCCCTCCATTCTTATTGATGACCCCACTGTTAAAAATTTCATAAAAACATATAATTTTAAGGGGATTATATGAAAATATATATTTTTTTTATCAGACAGGAATGAATAAATTATATGATAAAATATTGTTTTTGTTTGGTGAAATATAAGTTTTTTGTTTGTGGCGAAGCGCGGTGTTATTTAAACGCTAAAACGGTTTGATTAAACGTGTAAATTTACTTGACTTTTTAATCACCTGCATGTATATTTAATTTAACGATGAAATAAAACAGGGTATGAGTTACATGGGACAGGACAAATAAAGTAATAAAAAAGATTCAAAATTAATAAGGTGGGGCTTCTTATGAAGATTCCAATAAAAAAAATTTTTATAGTTTGTTTATTCATATCATTTATATACCCCTACGTTTTCGCAGGATTACCGCGCATTGTATCAGTAACGATGAACCCGCCAACTCCGAATTTCGGAGACATGGTATCAGTAACCGTAACCTATTGTCACAGCGTTTATCAGCAGGCAGACATAGTTATTGCCGTGTCCAACAGTGCGACGCGTCTGGCACCGGGCTCAGGTGGTCAGATATTTTTAGTAAGCGTTGACGGCATTGATTTCAAAACTGCATATCCATCGCAAAACAGGATTGGCTATAATGTATATTCCGGTACAGGGGCATCGCCTGGCACGTGCACAACGTGTGATGCAGGAGAAACCAATGGAAATCTTGTAACGCGAACTTTTAACGTTCACATTCCGGAACAGGGTGATTTCCCGGGATGTAACGTTACAAATCTTTATTTACAGGTTGGAATGAAAGACCAGTTGTATCGTGGTGACTGGGTTGGACTGTCTGCATGTCAGACAAACAATTCAGTTACATGGCAGATACCAATATTTCCCAGAAATTTTACTATTCATAAAAGAGTGGAAGGCATTGCAGATGAAAACGGAGATTTAATTCTATATTTAATTGATTATGAATATGCAAATGGGCCAATTACAATAACTGAAAATATTCCCGGCGGTGGTCGTCTGGAACTTGTAGAAGCAGGTCCATCCTCAAAGATAATATCGCAGCCGCCGGCAGGGTCTACTTCCGGAACCGTTTCATGGTCATTAACCGACAGAACAAACGTTCGCGGTTCTGCCGTAGGCAGCGTATGGATGCTGCTGCGGCTTTTAAAACCGCCTGCAACCAACGAAGACGTAATAACAAATATTGCAACCGGTTCCATGCCGACTCTATCCGATAAAACTTCGTCAACTGATATTGTCGTAGGACAACCTGTAATGTCCGTGAGAAAATATCAGTCGGACGATTTTTTAAGTTATGGAATGTCAATAACTTATGCTCTTGAATACAGAATATCAGGCTCCGTTTTAAAAATATTCAGGTCTTTTGATAATACGATCGGAACTTTTACGCAGGCAACAGGGGCACCATCCGGATGGAGATTCCAGCCATTTAATTCTTCTCCGATGGAATACGGCACGTGGACAATTTCAGACCCCTGCGCAACCGGAGATGCTTACGTAACCGGTGATGCAACCGGTAATGCAAAATATCCTGCTTTGCTTGTTGACGATGGAAGTGCTTCAAATAATTCCGACCAGTTCTGCACGGGTATAATTATGTCAGACGTGATGATTGATACCGGCGGTTACGAAGGAGCAGATGCACAGATAGTAATAAGGTCAAACGGACAGCAGGGTTCTGCCGGCAGGTCTGTTTCACTGATATTATCAGTTGATAATACGCCGCTAGGAAATTCCGGTGGTTACATTGTTTTCCAGCTGTCGGAGGGTTCTTCTACTCCAACCTGGTATGCCGGAACGGCAAATAATCCTGCCGGTATCGTTGGATTTAAATGGTTCAGGGTAAGGATAGAAGTTACCCAGAGCGGGAATAACTATGTTTATACTGCAAAAGTATGGCCAAAAGGAGACCCTGAGCCGACTTTTATCAATGGAGTAAACGGGACTACGTGGACGCAGATAGGCGCTGCTGCCGATGCATCGTGGAGATGTGATGGACTCGGGACCTATACGGACTGGAGAGCAGGCATAAGCGAACAGAGAGGGGATACAGGTTCTACAAAGGACTCATATAATAATTTTGCAATATATTCGCCAAGGGTTTCTACGAATACGTATTTATATGATACCATTCCAAATGGCATAACTTATCGCGGATGTAATCCTGGCGACGTATCATGTTCTACTGTAACTATTAACGGCGTAACTATGGTAAGATGGTCTCTGGGAAACATAAGCGATAAGAGTGGTTCCTATACGTGGTGGGGCGTTGCAACAGGATGTGGATTGATAACAAACAGGGCAGCAATGGACGGGGATAATCCCGTTATCCCAATATATTCAAATGATACGGTTCTCGACGTTTATTGTGGCTCGCCTACGGTTACGCCTACCATAACGCCGACTTATACTGCAACGAATACTTTTACGAGAACCCCAACCCCTACTATTACCCCTACTTTTACCCCTACTTTTACTCCGACGGTTACCCGGACATGGACGCCTACGTCAACTGCTACGCCAACTTTTACGTCTACGTTTACCCGCACTCCAACGCCTACGTTTACCGCAACTCCGACTTATACAAGCACAAGAACTCCAACGCCTACATTTACTGATACTCCTACAAGAACGAATACACCAACACCGACGTCAACTTCAACAGCAACTCCAACTTTTACAGATACGAACACGCCGACGCCGACATTTACTTTTACGAATACGAGGACACCGACGCCTACGTTTACGGATACGAACACGCCGACGCCAACGTCTACTTTTACGAATACGAGGACACCGACGCCTACGTTTACGGATACGAACACACCGACGCCGACGTTTACGTGGACAAATACGAGAACATTAACGCCAACCTTTACGTTTACTGATACTATATCTTCCAATACGCCGACTGCCACGCCGACATGGACAAATACATATACTGCAACGCCTACTTTTACATCAACTGCAACGCAAACTCCAACCCCGACTTGGACAGATACTTCTACGCCTACTTCTACTTTTACCTCAACTTTTACTTTTACAGATACGGCATCGCCAACGCCGACTTCAACATTTACAAATACGATATCTTCTAACACTCCTACGTCTACTCCAACGGCAACATCTACTTTTACGTCAACGCCAACGTATACTGCGACGAGAACGTGGACAGGCACTTTTACGCCGACTCCGAGCTTTACGCAAACAAGCACGTTTACTTTTACGGCAACGGAAACTGTTACGCGTTCACCAACGCCTACTTTTACCTATACAAATACCACAACCAATACTCCTACGCCAACCATGACCTCTACGTTTACACCGACTTTTACATGCACGCTGTCATCAACTATTACACCAACTCCACGCATTTATCCATATACAATTTCCGTGGCAGTATATAACGAAGCAGGTGAAGTAGTAAAAACTATAGCCGTTGTTATGTCAGACGGTGAATTAAGCAACGTTTCATTGTTGCTTGACGGCCAGGATGCAAAAGTAATATCGGATGAATATGGTTCTCTTGAAATATTTTTACAGGGCGTGCAGACTCCTGATAATCAGGTTGACAGGGGCAGTTCATTTACGTGGGACGTTAGAAACAATCAGTCACAATACGTGGATTCAGGCGTTTATTATATAAAAGTTGAACAGAAGGATTCTTACGGTCATGTGATTTCGGTAATAAGAGATATAACGGTTTTTGATGCACGTCAATACGTGGAATTTAAAGTATTTAATTCAGCGGGAGAAATCGTGCGTTCAATGAGGACTTACAAAGTCATTGACCGTGAAATAACTTTTAAAGACGTACCGGACGTTTTAAGAATATTCCCGGACCAGCAGAATGTTGTTCCCATACAATATACGTCAAATTCACAGGATTACGTAGAATGGGATTACAAAAATGAAAATGGCACAATTGTTTCTACGGGCATATATGAATTGCAGGTTACGGTGCATAGCAACAAAGCAGATCCGGTCGTGGCATCCAAAACGGTCGTCATTATGAGACCTGAAGTGTCATACGTTGGCGACGTAAACGTGGTTCCAAATCCGGTTGACAGGAAAAAACAGGATGCAGTCAGCATGCAGATAAGATGGGATTTCGGGATAAAACCATGGCAGGCATATCCGTCTTATGCTTTAAACGGAGAAGTTAAAGTAAAGATTTATAACATAGCAGGGGAATTAATATGGAAAACGGAATCGTTTTTAAGCAATGGTTTTGTTGAATGGGATACAAAGACCGTAAATGGTAATCCTGCTGCAAGAGGAATGTATGTATACGTTTTTGAGGCAACGAGTTATTCCGGATATTTTGAACGTAAGTCAGGCAAATTTGCGATTATAAAATAATTAAGATAAACCCCTGTTTTTTTGTTCTTTTTGTCCCACGTTCCGCGGATTTATATTATTATAAATCCGCGGTTTTTTTATTAATACACACCGGCTCCTATTTTCCAAAGAGGGGAAATTGATGGAATAAATCTCCCCTGGCCCCTCTTTTTCAAAGAGGGGAATTTATTTTTCATCCCCCTTTAGTAATACACGTCGCAAGGGGGATAACGAAATTGTAGAGACTTAAGTTTGCTGTGTCTCAAAGATAAGCAAGGCGAATATTCAAACGGTGTGCCACGCGACCATCGCAGGATAAACCGCTGTTTTGTTTTCTTCTTTTTCCCCCTTTGAAAAAGGGGGACAAAGGGGGATTTGTTTGAAATAAAATCTCCCCTGACCCCTCTTTTTCAAAGAGGGGAAATTGATGGAATAAATCTCCCCTGGCCCCTCTTTTTCAAAGAGGGGAATTTATTTTTCATCCCCCTTTAGTAATACACGTCGCAAGGGGGATAACGAAATTGTAGAGACTTAAGTTTGCTGTGTCTCAAAGATAAGCAAGGCGAATATTCAAACGGTGTGCCACGCGACCATCGCAGGATAAACCGCTGTTTTGTTTTCTTCTTTTTCCCCCTTTGAAAAAGGGGGACAAAGGGGGATTTGTTTGAAATAAAATCTCCCCTGGCCCCTCTTTTTCAAAGAGGGGAATTTATTTTTCATTCCCCTTTAGTAATACACGTCGCAAGGGGGATAACGAAATTGTAGAGACTTAAGTTTGCTGTGTCTCAAAGATAAGCAAGGCGAATATTCAAACGGTGTGACACGCGACCATCGCAGAATAAACCGCTGTTTTGTTTTCTTCTTTTTCCCCCTTTGAAAAATGGGGACAAAGGGGGATTTGTTTGAAATAAAATCTACCCTGACCCCTCTTTTTCAAAGAGGGGAAATTGATGGAATAAATCTCCCCTGGCCCCTCTTTTTCAAAGAGGGGAATTTATTTTTCATTCCCCTTTAGTAATACACGTCGCAAGGTAACATAACAAAATCGTAGAGACTTAAGTTTGCTGTGTCTCAAAGATAAGCAAGGCGAATATTCAAACGGTGTGACACGCGACCATCGCAGAATAAACCGCTGTTTTGTTTTCTTCTTTTTCCCCCTTTGAAAAAGGGGGACAAAGGGGGATTTGTTTGAAATAAAATCTCCCCTGGCCCCTCTTTTTCAAAGAGGGGAAATTATTTTGATAGGATAAAATCTCCCATAGCCCATTTTTTTTCAAAGAGGAATTAGTTATTCGTCATTCCCACGCAATCAGGCTTAAACCGTTTTTTCTTCTCCCCCTAAAAAATTTTAAAAACTTGATTACGTAATAAATATTTTGTAAAATGGCAAAAATATAATTAACCGGACCGACAAAAAATTAATAAGAGGTTTTTATGTATTTACTTGGTTATGACGTAGGAAGTTCGTCTATAAAAGTTTCTCTAATTGACGCACTGACCGGGAAACTGGTGGATGCTGCCTCATCTCCTGAAAAAGAAATGGAAATTATTGCAAAAAAGCCTGGATGGGCAGAACAGAACCCTGATGACTGGTGGAAACATCTGATTATTGCAACGTCAAAGATAAAAGAGAAAAATGCAAAGCATCTGAAAGAAGTAAAAGCAATAGGCATTTCTTACCAGATGCACGGCCTTGTCCTCATAGATAAAAACAAAAAAGTTTTAAGGCCTTCAATAATATGGTGCGACAGCAGGGCAGTTCCTGCTGGTGAAAAAGCAACAAAAAAGATAGGTGCCAGGAAATGTCTCAGGCGTCTATTAAATTATCCCGGAAATTTTACGGCTTCAAAATTAAGATGGGTAATTGAAAATGAGCCGGACGTTTATAAAAAAACTTACAAATTCATGCTGCCGGGTGAATATGTTGCGATGAAAATGACTGATAAAACATTTACAACAATATCAGGACTTTCTGAAGAGATATTGTGGGATTATGAGAACAAATGCGTTTCAAAGGAAGTTTTAAAGGCAATGGAAATTTCCGAAGAACTTGTGTGTGAAATTGAGCCGACCTTTAGCATCCACGGTGAACTCACAAAACAAGCAGCAGAGGAAATGGGATTAACGCCGGGAATTAAGGTTTCATATGTTGCAGGCGACCAGCCAAACAATGCATTTTCTCTTAACGTTTTAAATCCGGGAGAAGCAGCAGCCACGGCAGGAACGTCAGGCGTAATTTTTGCAATAGTAGACAAAAATTTATATGACCCGTTATGCAGGGTAAATATTTTTGCGCACGTTAATTACGAAAAAGATTCCGTAAGAAACGGAGTTATGGTATGCATAAACGGAACCGGGATTTTATACAACTGGTTAAAACGTAACGTTGCATGCGGAACTGATTATGACAAGATGAACGAATTGTCAGAGGGAATAAATCCGGGATGCGACGGATTGTTTGTGCTGCCTTATGGTAACGGTGCAGAAAGGACACTGCAAAACAAAAATACGGGTGCTTCTTTTCACGGCATAAATTTTAACGTCCATAAAAAAGAACATTTGTTCCGGGCGGTACAGGAAGGAATTGTTTTTGCAATGAATTATGGTTTTGAAGTAATGAAAAACATGGGAGTTGGGATAAAAAAGATAAGGGCTGGTCATGCAAACATGTTTTTAAGCCCGGTGTTCAGAGAAATATTCGTAAATGCATGCAACGTCCCTCTTGAAATTTTTTCAACCGACGGCTCGCAGGGAGCAGCACGTGCAGCAGGGATAGGCGCGGGAATCTATAAATCGTTTGATGAAGCGTTTATCGGACTGCAAAAAATAAAAACGCTGGAGCCGGAAAAAAATATGGTAAAAATTTATAAAGAAATTTATGATAGCTGGAAAAAGTTGATATGTTAAATGGTACTCCTGCCCTATAAACATCAAATCATAATAATTGGAAATAACAAGGATAAAGCATGCCGTGTCGTTGCGAGAACGCCGAAATATTAAACAAGGCAGACGATTTCATGATGGCCGGGATAGAAAGACGAAATAAATCCATCATAAAATATAACAGAATATTTGACAAAAAAATATATAGTGCTAAAATAGTTGAAAAGTTTAACGAAACTTTTATATTTAATAATTGTCAAAAATAAATGAAACATAGATTATCAAATCAGGAGATGACGTAGATGTTGAAAAAATTTAAATTTTTAATACAGGTTTTAATTACCCTGTTTATATCAAATTCTATGCTTTTATTTGCCGACCCAAGGATAAATAGTATAACCATGGTGCCGCCTTCCCCGAATTTCGGAGACAGGATAACCGTTACTATTGATTACTGCGGTCAGCTTTATAATGACCACGAAATGGGCGTCGTAATATCAACCCAGCCGGATTTAATGGATGCAAGGATATCGGGTGCCGGTCAGGTTTTCATAATAAGCAGGGCAGGAATGAACGTGCATACTTCTGTTCCTGCCGCAAGTCCCGGCGCTGAAATCGGCTGGACAGTAAACCCTGCACCCGGCGGCGTTCCTTCTGACTGCACTGATTGTAACAGCACGCAGGGAAAACATTACGTTATGGTTTACGGCGATGATGAAGTACTTACAGTTCCTGATGCCGATAACTTTCCGGGATGTAATAACACGACACTTTATCTTCATGTAGGAATGAAGGATAATAATTTAAATGATGGTGAATTCCATACAAGGGCTGCATGCTCAGAGGGGCATTACAGCTGGTCATTGCCTTATCTTAATACGCAGTTTACAATGAGAAAAAGAGCTGAGGGAATAGTGCAGGATCCAGGCGACCTTTTACTGTTTTCAATTGATTATGAATATTCACGAGGAACCCTTACGATAACGGATAATATTCCATTAATACCAGGTGCTTCTTTTGAACTCGTTTCTTTTGGACCGCAGTCAATAGTCGGAGGGACCGTCCCTTCCGTTTCACCCGGCCCTATTGTTGCCGGTACTCCTTTAACCTGGGTTTTACCAAATCGTTCTTCATTACGGGGCTCTGCAGCAGGAACTGTCTGGTTCCTTTTACGCGTCGTTGGCACGCCAACGGCAAATGGAGTAATAACAAATACTGCAAATGGTTCAATAACAGGACCGACTGGTAATTCTGCAAGTTCTTCCACAATAAACGTAACGGTAGGTAAAGTTGTCATATCGCTTGGTAAATCACAGGCCATGTCAACGGTTCATTATGGAGACAACGTAACGTATTTTCTCGAGTATGAAATTAATGGTTCAAAATTAATAGAATACCAGCCGTTTGACAACATGGCCACAGGCACTTATACAAATCCTACGCCGCCTGCGGGATGGAGATACAGACCGGAAGGAGGAGCGTATGGAACCTGGTATGTTGAAGACACATGTAATACGGGAGACAGAATATTAAGAGGAACATCAGGCAATGATGAATATCCCGGTCTCCTTATAAACAGAGACGTTTCCGGCACCGGATGCACCGGTGGTTCGGTTATTGTTACCGACGTTCTCATAAATCCTGCCGGCGGAGTTAGTGGAAATGGTTATGAAGGTGCAGATGCCATGGTAGCGATAAGAGATAATGGTGCAACGTCAAACGGGAATGCTTATGCACTCGTTCTTTCAATTGACGATTTTATTGGGACTAACTCAAATGGTAACGTCGGTTTTCAGGTATGCAATCCGAACTGTAGTTGGCCTTATTCTGTTAATACCGTTCAAATCAGGGGAAATAAATGGTACAGGGTAAAAATTGAGACGGTTTCAGAATATTCATTCAGGGCAAAGGTATGGGAAAAAGGAAGTCCGGAACCATCTGCATGGACGATTTCATATACGTTTACAGGAGCGGAAACGACCAATATGGCATGCACAAATGGCCCGTGGTATGCCGGCGTAGGCCAGCAGGGCGGAGCAAATGGAACTACGGAAGATTCATATAATAACTTTGTAATATATCAGCCAAGGGCATCGGGCGCAACTCACGTAATAGACACGGTGCCTTCCGGAATTGTTTATGGCGGTTCAAGCCCTGCAAGCACCCTGGTGAGCGGATACAGGGACTGGTCACTTGGGACAATATCAAACGAGGGAGGAACGCTTACATGGTGGGGAAAGGTTCAGACCTGCGATCCGATTACCAACAGGGGCACAATCTTTGGAACCGGAATAAAAGCTGTGGATTCAAATGAGGTTGTAACCATACCTATATGTCCGACGCCGGTAATTACGCTGGATAAAACCGCAAACCCGATGTCGGTAGCTGTAGGAGACAGAATAACATTTACGCTTCACGTATGTAACTCAGCAGCAGGTCCTGCTGCATCTCCTTTCCGTGTATGGGATACAATACCATCGCAGATAACTTTTGGCGGTTTTGTAAGTTCGTCTCCAGGCGTAACTCCAAGCGGCCCGACTGGCGGCATGCTTATATGGGACACTGCTTCTTTAAATGCCGGCCAGTGCATAGACATGGTCTGGTGGGGCACGCTGGCTCACTTCCCAATGAACCCCATTGAAATGGAAAAATATTATTTTGTGTTAAACAATTATCTGATTAAAAGTGACGCTGTAAAATTTGCAAAAGTTTTAAAAGCACATAAAATTGACGGAGATGAAAAATGAACGGGCATTTTAAATTAAAAATAAACAGGATGACGATTACAGAAATTGTGATTTCTGTAATGTTTTTACTCATCGGCAGCGTATCCGTTTTTGCATCTTCCGTAACCATAACGTCTGCATTAAGTTCAAAAGGCAACTGCTATGTTGCAGGGCAGAACCTTACGATTACGATAAATGCGTCAAATACCACGGCATGGGCAAACTTACATGCCCTTGTAATAGCATCAGCCAATACGACCCTGGATTATTCGCCAAATACCGGAGCGCCGGACGAATGTCTGTGGGGACTTAATGGGACTACGGGCAATCCGCCGGATAATACACCGCCATGGAATGCCACAAATGCACTGCTTGTCACCGGAGGCGCAGGAGGAGCATCTGTCACAGGATATCAGATGGTCGTGCCTGTCCCGGCATCTTATACTTTAAGCGGACCAAAAACATTTTTCGTATCAATTGATACGACAAGTTCAGCGCTTGAACTCGGACAGTATTATCAGACAGGCCATATGGAAGCTTACGTAACGTTAAATGAATGCTCTCTTGATACGGCAACCGTAACGCCTACAATTACTCCTACATATCCGGCAGTATGTAACACGGGACAGTCGTATTACAATGGACTTGACACGGTATGCGTTCAGGTAATACTATCAACGCCTACGCACACACCTACGCGCACTCCAACGCCGACTTTTACAAGCACAAATACGTCTACTCCTACGTCAACAAGAACTCCAACTCCGACAAATACTCCAAGCCCTACACCTACTTATACAAATACAAACACACGCACTGCAACACCAACGCCGACTGACACGCCGACGCAGACATCTACTTTTACTGATACAGTGACTCTGACTGTTACTGATACAATATCGTCAAACACGCCGACAAATACGCCGACCTATACGCCGACAAGAACGGTAACTCCAACCTTTACTAATACGCCGACAAATACCGATACAAGCACGCCAACGCCTACGAGGACGCCAACCCCGACAAATACCGACACTACGTCGCCGACATTTACGCCCACAGCCACGCCTACAAGAACAGATACCCCTACTTTTACTGAAACTCAAACCCCAACGCCGACTTATACATATACATCAACAAGAACAATAACATTTACTTTTACTGATACTCCTCAGTTTACATTTACAGTGACCAGAACAGATACGCCGACGAGGACAATAACAAATACATTTACTTCTACCTGGACGCATACCGAAACTGCAACTTTAACTTTTACTCCTACGTGGACACCTACCTGGACAGTTACGTTTACGGTTACAGATACGCCTACCGTTACGCCGACTTTTATTTCATTTCCTTATTTACTGATAATAGAGGCATATAACGAAGCAGGAGAAAAGGTAAAATTAATTTCAGAAGTTATGATAAATAAAAACGTTATAGAGATTGAGACCCTCGTCAACGGCAAAGATACAAAAATATTTAATCCCGATGGTTCACAACTCGTAATAAGCATACCGGGTATATGGACGCCTGAACAGATGGGGCCGGGCGTTGACAGGGTAAATTTTGTATGGGATGGTTTAAATGAAAACGGGCAGACAGTAGATAACGGCATTTATTACGTAAAAGTTTCGGTTCAGGATAATTATGGGCACGTCCAGACAACTGTTATGGACGTTCATTTATTAAGAACGGAAGAAAGCATAAAAGTTAACATATTTAATGCAGCAGGGGAACTTGTGAGATGGATAGAAGAAGATAACGTTTTAAGTAAGGACATCAAACTTTCTGTTCCGGACGTTTTATACATACCAAAAGGTGGGAACATAGACATAAATTGCGGGCAGGGAAACGTGGTAGAGTGGGATGGAAAGAATTCAAACGGCTATCTTGTTACAAACGGTTCTTATGAAATACAGATTCAGGTTAAAACCAGGGATGGCTATCAGAAGGTTGCGTCCAAAAAGGTTACGGTTTTTGTGGAGGGAAATACGGATACAGTGCTTTATGACCCGCAAAATCCGGATTTATATCCAAAAATATATCCCAATCCAAAAGTTATTGAAGGGTATGAAGGTGAGATAACCATAGAATGGTTTAAACCGGCAGAAGGGGAAGTAAGGATAAAAATATATAACATAGCAGGTGAACTTGTAAAACAGATAAAAGCAAATCTTGCCGATAAAAGCGTAAAATGGAATTTAAAAACGGAAAGCGGGGCTTCCGCATCAAGCGGGACGTATGTAGTGGTTCTTGATGCCAAAAAGGCAACGGGAGAAAAAGAAATAAAGGTAAAAAAATGTTCAATAATTAAAAGTGGCAAACCCAACCAGAACATAAATTAACGTTGATTTTTTATTAATTTTATCCGGTAAAAAAATACGGAATTTAAGAAATTTTTTTTAATTCACCGCATCCGCTAAAATTACAAGAGATATAGTTTGCAATAAAACAATATGTTAACGATTAACACGGGTAAAATAACCATTATTTCATTTTTACAAATGTCACGGTCATTGTGGGCAAAAACGAACGTTTACTTATTTTTCTGTGTCCTCGCAATGATATTTTCACCGGCTGTGTCATTGCGAGCGTCAGTGAAGCAATCTGGGTTTTATTTTACCAAAATCCCCCTTTAGTCCCCCTTTTTCAAAAGGAGGAAGATAAGACAAGTAATTTCCCCTTTTTGGAAAAGAGGGGCCAGGGGAGATTTTATTTCTTTCAAATCCCCCTTTAGTCCCCCTTTTTCAAA